>JAYTWR010000026.1:0-11535 GCA_043743335.1 Burkholderiales bacterium | reverse complement strand
GTTCGCACAAGGAAAACACGCCATTAGTCTACGACTTGCTGCCCGAGCGCTGGCGGCGGCGCGATCCAGCGATATCCGCCGCAGGCCGGCTCGACAAAGACACCGCCGGTCTACTGCTGCTCACCGATGACGGCGCGTTGCTGCATAAAATCATTTCGCCACGGCGGCATATCGCCAAACGCTACGTGGCAACGCTTGAGCGCCCGCTGCAAGGCGACGAGGCGGCGCTGTTCGCCGCCGGCACGCTGATGCTGCAGGGTGAAGAAAAACCGCTCCTACCGGCGCTGCTGACCCCCCTGTCGCTGCACGAGGCCGCGATCACACTGACTGAGGGCCGCTATCACCAAGTGCGCCGCATGTTCGCTGCGGTGAAAAATCACGTCACCGCGTTGCGCCGCGTAGCGATTGGCAGCCTAACCTTGCCCGACGATCTCGCGCCCGGCGCGTGGCACCTGCTGGATGCGCAGCAATGCGCGATGATCCTGTCGCCTCCGCCCGCTACGGACAGCGGCGCAGCCATCGCAGCGAGTGGTTCGTTGATTACGTATTGAATTAAATACTCATTAAAATCAAATAGATACCATATTTCAGTCACGAGGGCGTTGAATCGTAGCCAAGATGAGCGGCGGCCATGAAGCAGCGCTGCGGCTAATTTGACTACGCCCGCAGCAGCGGGCATGAAGCGCTTCTTTTTAGTTCGATTTACTCAGACGCTTCCGCTGATTACCGGTTAATTCGACGCCGGCCCCTTTCGGTTTTAACTCGGAACGCAGCCGGGGGCAAAGGTGATACCGCTGCGAGGCAACGTGGCATAGCATTCCACGAATTCCGAAATATTTTCTCCTCGCATTTGGCCGACAAAACCATGGCCATGGCAGTTACCAAGCTAACGGACTTTCAAACTACGCCGATACTGGGGGGGGCAAGGCGGCATAACGTGCCTCCCACAATATTTATGCAGCGCTAACAGGAATGCTTTTATTGTTCAACGTCACTACAACAAGCGTAGCGTCGTCGCTGAGCGCATCTTCTTCTTTAATCCACTGTCCAAGAAGCGCGACAGCCGCGTTCCCGCCCTCATTACGTACGGCGTTTAGAAATCGATGGTTTCCTTCGGGTTTTCCTATGTCACGATAGATGTAATCGCGTGCTGGAATGCCATCTGTCATAACTATGCAGATATCATCCTCTTCGAGGTTGAAAGTGCCTACTTCCCGTCGACCTACAATTTCCCGGTTGCCTACATCGACAAACGAATATACCTTCGCCCCCTGTGTTACCAGCGGTTTGCCGTGAACCTGCAGAAACAGGAAACTTCCTGGGTAATCGTCCGTTATTACCTGGGGGTATGCCACGTAAATCGGACTATCGCCATAAGCACAGTATTTCGCGACTATTTGATTCGATCTATTCCTATTCATTTCCTCAAACACAATGAGTGTTCCAGTTGTCTTGGCATCACCCTTTTCTTTTGTAAGACCCTCTCGCACAAATTCTTCAAACGTTCTAAAAAAATCATTAAATGCGGTGAAGGGATCACCTGCTTCACTAAACCTATAGCACAGCTTAAACGCATCTACGGCTGCATCAACTGTTGCCTGAGATGCTTTTTTGGCTTCCTCACTGCCGCTAATACCATCCGCAATAGCCACAAGGAGTGCGTTGTCGCACTGATGCGTGCGAACGGAATCCTGACCATGCGCATCATTGTTTTGGTATTCGGCAAAATCAAGTTTCATTTCGTATTGTCCGTTCGTTTTCTAGCGTGTGACACCGGCGAACCCGGCGACTGAAATTTGCGGCACCACGGTCACGGGTGCCGAATTCGACTCGACCACGCTGACGTTTAGGCTGGGGCACGGGCGCCTTACGGAAGTGCGCATCGCCTTCGGCGCAAGTGGGCTGCTGGTATGGCATGATGCTCACCTTCAATCGGGAGAAAGCATGGAAAAGCAAATCGCCGTATTAAGCACCGGGGCCATCGGCAGCAGCATCGGCGCGGACTTATCCCACGCGGGCTATAACGTGTCGCTGGTCGATCAGTGGCCCGCGCATGTAGAGGCTATGAAGGCCAATGGTCTGCATGTGACCATGCCGGATTCCGAATTAAAAACCAAAGTGCAGGCCTATCACCTGTGCGAATTGTCGTCGCTGAAGCGGCAGTTCGACATCGTGCTGCTGGCAGCAAAATCGCACGACACGCGCTGGCTGTGTGAATTCATCAAGCCGTATCTGAAAGAAGACGGGCTGTTCGTTGGCACACAAAACGGCATGAACAACGCAGACATTATCGACATCATCGGTAAGCCGCGCGTGGTGGGTTGTGTGCTGGAGTTGTCGGCCGAGGTGTTTACGCCGGGCAAGGTGCAGCGCAATACGGATCAGGCGCACACATGGATCGGCATTGGCGAATTTGGCGGCGGTGTGACGCCGCGACTCACTGAGCTTGAACGGTTGTTGAAGCACTCGGCCAAGATCGGCATTACCGACAACATCGAGGGCGCAAAGTGGACCAAGCTCGTCAACAGCTCAATGATTCTCGCGCCGTTCGGGGCGTTTGGCGTGGCGTCATGGCAGGGGGTGGAGGTACCGGAAGTGGTGGCGCTGTGTGCGCAACTGGCACGTGAGACCATGCAGGTGGGCGCGGCGCACGGTTACCAGATCGAGGCCATTTTTGGGTTAAGCCCCGAAGAATTCCTCGGGCCTGAAGAAAAAATTATCGACAAGTTGCTGCACACCATCATCGGGCACATGGGCAAAAAAGGCTCGCGCACGTCGCGCGGTGTGGTGTTGCAGGATTTTCTCAAGGGCCGCCGCACGGAAGCCGAACACCTGAACGGACACATCGCACGCAAGGGCCGTGAGAAAAATATTCCTACGCCCGCCAACGATGCGATAGTCGAACTGTGCCGACGCATTGAGCGCGGCGAGTTGAAGCCGGGCTTGTCGAACGTGGAGATTGTTGGGAAATCCATGAGTAAGCGTATAAGTAAGCGTTAGGTGTGAACTTAAATGAAATTATGTTTAAAATCAATTAGTTACATATTATCTGTGAGCGCGCTGCTGGTGCCAAGCCCTGCGCAGGCGCAAAGCGATTACCCCTCAAGACCGCTGCGCGTGATCGTGCCGTATTTCACCGGCGGCACGCCCGATTTGCAGGGCCGCGCGTTGGCTGAGCACCTGCGCGCGCGGTTTAGCCAGCCGGTGGTAATCGACAACCGGCCGGGGGCGAACGGCAGTATCGGTGTGGGCATCGTCGCGCGCGCGCCCGCCGACGGCTACACGCTGCTGATTGCGCCGGTGGGGCCATGGGTGGTGAATGCGTATCTCTACAAGTTGCCGTACGATTTGCGCAACGACATCGCGCCGGTAATACAGGTGTCGTCGGTGCCGGCCATCCTAGCGGTGCATCCGGGCGTGCTTGCACAATCGGTGAAAGACTTGATTGCGCTGGCGCGACAAAAGCCCGATCAGCTTAATTACGCGTCTGCTGGCATCGGCGGTTTCGGCCACACCTCAGGCGCGCTGTTCTGCCTGATGACCGGGGTCAGCATGACGCATGTGCCGCACAAAGGCGCAGTGGGCGTGTTGACCGATCTTGCGGGCGGCCATGTGCAGGTGTCGTTCAATGTGTCGTCGAGTACGCTGCCGTTTGTGAAAAGCGGTCGTGTGCGTGCGCTGGCGACCACCGGCAAGACGCGTTTTGAACATCTTCCCGACTTGCCCACCATCGCAGAAACCGTGCCCGGCTATGAAAATCAAACTTGGAACGGCATCGGCGTGCCCGCACGCACGCCGGTGGCGGTGGTCGAGCGACTGAATCGCGAGCTGGCGGCTATCTTGAAAACACCGGAGATGAAAGAATCCGCGCGCATCGAGGCCTACAGCATCGTGGGCGGCACAGCGGCTGAATTCGGCGCGTATTTAAAAACCGAACACGCTAAATTCGCCAAGCTGGTGAAAGATGCGGGGATCAAGAGTGCGGATTAGCGTTGTAGCGCTGATGTGCGCCGTGGTGCCGCTGCCAGCGTACGCGCAAAATTATCCCCAGCGCCCCGTGCGCATGGTGGTGGCGGTGGCGGCAGGCGGCAGCACCGACATCATGGCGCGTCTGGTTGCCGCCAAACTGGGTGAGCGCATCGGCCAGCAGGTGGTGGTGGATAACCGGCCCGGCGGCAGCAGCATTATCGGTAGCGACATCGTGGCGAAGGCCCAGCCCGACGGGCACACACTGCTGATGGCCAGCGGCTCGTTCGGCACCATCAGCAGCCTCTTTACCAAGCTGCCGTTTGATATCGAAAAAGACCTTGCCCCAGTGTGCCTGATTGCCACCTCGCCGTATGTGCTCGTGGTGCAGCCGTCGCTGCCGATCAAGACGGTGGGGGATTTGGTGAGCTACGGCAAAGCCAATCCGGGCAAACTCAACTACGCGGGCTCCACGCCCGGTTCGCTGCAACGCTTGGCTGGCGAGTTGCTCAAGCGCACGGCTGGTTTCGACATGACTTACGTGCCGTACAAAGGCACCGGGCAGTTGATGCCTGATTTGCTGGGCGGGCGGCTGCATGTGGCGTTCGACAACGTGTTGATACTCACGCCGTACATTCGCAGCAACACGTTGCGCGCGATCGGCGTCACCAGCGTAAAGCGCTCAGCGTTGTTTCCGGAATTGCCCACGCTGGCGGAAACCGGCGTGCCGGGGTTTCACGCCGTCGGTTGGTTCGGTATTTTCTCCACCGGCAAAACGCCGCAATCGGTTGTCGATAAGCTGAATACCGCGCTGGTTGCCATCATGAAAGAACCCGACATGCGTGATCGATTGATCGCGCAAGGTGCCGAGCCGCTGGGGGGCTCCGCCGAGGATTTGCGTAAATACCTAGCGGGCGAAATCAGCAAGTGGGGTAAGGTGATTCGCGCTGCGGGTATCAGGGTGGAATAATATAACTATTTGAATTTGTAACTATTGAGCTTAACCGTAGGATGTCGGTGACGAAGGAACCGCATCAGTCGTGGTGCTTACATCGTGATATGGCCTTGCGTAAGCGCGTCACGCGAACGATGCGGTTCGCTATGCTCACCGGCATCCTACGACGAAGCTGAACAGTTACTTGATTTTTAATTTTTTAATAGAGATGCCGATGCGAACATTGTGCAGGTTAATGCTGCTGTGGGGCGCCGTCGCTCAGGCACAGGCCGCGCAAGCCTACCCTGTGCGTCTGCTGCAAGTGATCATTGCCTATCCGCCGGGCGGCGCGGTGGACGTGATGGCGCGCAATTTGATTAACACCATTCAGCCGCCACTGAATCAGCAGTTCGTGGTGGTGAATCGCGACGGCGCATCGGGCGCGATTGGTTTCGGTGTGTTGGCGAATTCGACCGCCGACGGCTACACGCTAGGTGCAGGGCCGACCACGCCTATGTCGATCACGCCGCACTTGACGCCCCTTCCATAAAAATTTCGTGAAACGCAAATCATGAGTGATTTTTCAAGACTGTTGAATCCCCGTGGCGTCGCCATCGTCGGCGCTACCGAAGACACCATCCGCGCCGGCGGTCAGGCGCTGGATGCCATTACGCGCCACCAATACAGCGGCGGTATTTTCCCGGTAAATCCCAATTACGACACCCTGAGCGGGCTGCGTTGTTATCGCAGCGTGACGGATATCGATCAGCCCTGCGATGTGGTGGTGGTGGCGATTCCGGCGAAGCATGTGCCGGGCATCATCGAGCAATGCGGTGCCAAGGGCATACCGTTTGCCATCGTGCTGGGCGGCGGCTTTCGTGAGGTGGGTGCCGAAGGCATGGCAATTGAAGTTGCCATGCTCGCCGCCGCCAAGAAAGGCGGCGTGCGCATCATCGGGCCGAACTGTTTGGGCTTGGTCAATATTCACGATCAGGTTTTCGCGGGCTTCGGCAGCATTACCAAACCGCCCAACTTGAAGCCGGGCCCGGTGTCGGCGGTGATTCAAAGTGGCGGCTTCGGCAACAGCGTAGTGATACAAACCGCAGCGGCGCGCGTGGGCTTTCGTTACGTGGTGGCGAGCGGCAACGAAAGCGATATCAAGGCGCCGGAGTTAATCAACGCGTTTGTGGATGACCCTGAAACCAAAGTCATCCTTGCGTATCTCGAAGGCGTCACTGACGGTCGCGGGTTAATGGCCGCAGCGCGGCGTGCGATGGCGGCGGGCAAGCCGGTGATTGTGTTGAAATCCGGCAACACGCAACAGGGGCGGCGCGCGGCTGCCTCGCACACCGCCAACCTGACTAGCAGCTACGATGTGTTTCGCGCCGCGTTAAAGCAATGCGGCGTGATCGAGGTGCAGGATACGCACGAGGCCGGCGACTACGCGCAGTGCTTCGCAGCGGGGCGGTTGGCGCACGGACGCAACGTGGTGGTCATGGGCGGCTCGGGCGGTTCCGCCGTGGGGTTTTCCGATGCGGCTGATGAAGTGAATCTCCAGCTCACGCCGCTGTCGGACAAAACCATGTCTGTGCTGCGCGAGAACTTGCCGAGCGTGGCCTCGCTGGAAAACCCGGTGGATTACGCCGCCGGTTTTATCAGCGACAAAAACGCGCCTAAGTACGAGCGTGCGCTCGACGCTGTACTGGCTGACCCGGACGTACACATGGTCGGCATGTTGTTGGCGACCACCACGGGCCGCACCATGTTCAACGGCGTGGATGGCGTGGCCAAGGCCATGAAAAAATCTGCCAAGCCGATTATGCTGTTTTGCTCAGTGCCGTATGAATCGGGGCCGGAAGCCTACGACATGATCGAAGCCGAAGGCATCCCCATGCAGCCTTCGCCGCGTCGCGTGGCGTACGCCATGGGCAAGCTCGCCGACTACACCGAGGCCTTGAAACATCGCGAACGCTACGCGAATCCGCCGGAACCCAAGCCGCGCGCGCTGCCGCCGTTGCCTACAGGCGCGGTAACGCTGGATGAACAAGAAAGTAAAAACCTGCTGCGCGCCTTTGGCGTGCCGGTGACGCAAGACGCGCTGCTGGCACCGGGCGCGCCTGTGCCGGCGGACGTGAAGTTTCCAGTGGCGGTAAAAATTGTCTCGCGCGACATCGCGCACAAGTCTGATATCGGCGGCGTGCGTTTGAATGTGCAAGACAAAGCGGCGCTGGAAACCGCCATCGCAGAAGTGCTGGCCAACGCCAAACGCGCAGCACCCAACGCCCACATCGCCGGCACGCTGGTGGCAGAAATGGTCACCGATGGCATTGAAACCATCGTCGGCGTAGTCAACGATGTGTGCTTCGGCCCGGTGGTGGCGTTTGGCTTGGGCGGCATACTTGCCGAAACCATACACGACGTCACCTACCGCGTGGCACCGTTCGACAAGATCGAGGCGCAGTCGATGATCCGCGAGATTCGCGGCGCAAAATTATTCGACGGCGTGCGCGGCCAGCCTGCGCGTGATGTCGATGCGCTGGCAGACTTGCTGGTGGCCGTGTCGGACATGGCGTGGCTCACGCGTGAGCGCGTTGCCGAAATGGACATCAACCCGGTGCTGGTGCGGGCGGTGGGTAAGGGCGTGGTGGCGGCGGATGCTTTGGTAGTGTTGAAATCGTGAAATGGCCTTGCCTACGCCCATCACGCGAAGGGTGCTACGGCGAAGCTCAACAATTACGAAGCGCGACAGTACAACCGTAGCATCTAACGTTACCGGTCTGTGGGGCGCATGTGATGTAGCGTCACAGCCGCTGCGCCTTGACGCTCCAAGGCTCGCTGTTCCATACTTTGCGCGCCCCCAAAAAAGTTGATGCTTGCGAACCATTGCAAGCGTCGTCTACCACAGCGTATGTGCAAATTCACGAGGAATACCGATGTTTACCCGCATTGATCACGTCATGATTTGTGTGCCCGATCTCACGCAGGCGACTGCGCAGTACGCGAAGATGGGTTTTAACGTTCACCCAGGCGGCGATCATCCGGGCAAGGGCACGCACAACGCCATTGCGTTGAATGACGAAGACTATATCGAGCTGCTGGCGGTGCGTGATCCGGCGGAGTATGCGGCGTCGGGCAAGCCGGGCGCGTGGAATACCGGGCTGACCGACTTTATCGCGGCGGGCGGCGGCATTCGCTATATCGTGCTGCAAAGCGACGATCTCGCTGCGGATGTGGTGGCCATGCGTGGGCGCGGTGTCGATGTGAGCGATGTCACCGACGGCAGCCGACGCACCCCGGCGGGGCAAGCGCTGCGCTGGAAATCCGCGGTGCTGGGGCCGAACAACGCGCTGCCGATATTTTTTATCCAGCACGTCACGCCGATGGCGGAACGTCGCCAGCAAGTGCCAGTGACAGGCAAACACCCGAACGGGGTTTATACGCTAGAGCGCACCTACATCGTGTCCGACAACGCCGAGGCGACCGCTGCGGTCTACGCACAAGTGCTGGGTATGCCGTTACCGAAGATGGTGCAGGGTACGGTCATCATGTCGAACATGAGGGTGTTTCAGATCGGCCCCAACGGGCTGGGCATTGTGCAGCCCTATGCGCCCGGTCCGGCGGCGGATGCGCTAGCACGCCGCGGCCCCGGCCCGTTTCAGGCTTTGTACCGTACTGCCAGCATGGGCACCGCAGCGCGCTGGATGCAGGAACACGGCCTGCCGCCGCCCGCGCGCGGCGTGCGCAACACCGGCGAGCAGGCCATGCTGATGACGCCGCCGGATACCTTCGGCGCGTATATTGGTTTCGTGGGAATGGAGTAATGCCATGCTGAGCCGTCGTTGGATGAATGCTGTAAGCGCACGCCGATTGGGTTGTGCCGCCGGTGGGTTGTTGACGATCACATGCAATGTGCCGCAACCAGCCAACGCCGCCGATGCGTGGCCTGCGCGCTCGATTCGTTTCATCGTGCCGTATCCGCCGGGCGGGCCCACCGACTTGATGGCGCGTTCGATGTCGGGGCGGCTGACCGAGGCGCTGGGCCAGCCGGTGGTGGTGGACAATCGCGCGGGCGCGGGCGGCAATGTGGGTGCAGAGTTGGCCGCCAAGGCGCCTGCCGACGGCTACACGCTGCTGATGGGTGCGATCAGCACACACAGCATTAACGCGAGTTTGTATCGCAAGCTGGCGTTTGATCCGGTGAAAGATTTCGCGCCGATCACGCAGGCGTCGATTATTCCGCTGGTGATTAACGCGCATCCGTCGCTGCCGGTATTGAACGTGAAAGACTTGGTGGTGTTGGCGAAAAAGAATCCGGGCCAATTGTCGTATGGCTCGTCGGGCAACGGCGGCGGCACGCATCTGGCCGGCGAGCTGTTCAAAACCATGACGGGCACCAACCTTCAGCACGTGCCGTACAAGGGGCTGAATCCGGCAACCATTGACGTGATGGGCGGAAACATTCCGCTGGTGTTCAACGATCTCACCACGGCGATTCAGCCGTATAAAGCGGGGCGCGTCAAAATACTCGGCGTGTCTACCGCCAAGCGCGTGCAGCAAATTCCCGAAGTGCCCACCATCGCCGAAACCGTGCCGGGCTACGAAGCGCACACGTGGTTTGGGGTGCTCGTGCCAGCAGGCACACCGCAGTCGGTGATGGACCGCTTAAGCCGCGAGTCGATGAAAATTCTGCAAAGCGACGACATCAAAAAACGCTTTGCGGAAGTGGGCGCAGAACCCATCGGCGGCACGCCACAGCAGTTTGCGGCGTTCATGGCGGCTGAAACTGTCAAGTGGGCGAAGGTCATTAAGGCCTCGGGCGCACGCGTTGATTAAAAACTGTTTAAAATCAATTAGTTACGATGTATTCGTGCGCAGCATTTTATGCGCATCGCCGCAGAAGCGTAGCGCATAGCCGGGGGAGCAGCACGATGACGACATTGGAAGTGGTGGGCCATGTATCGTTTGCCACTGGGCTGATTGATAACGCCATGCCGCCGGTGGGGCCGCTGTGGCTGGTGTTGTTTTGGCTTGCGGTGTATGTGTTGATCAACGTGTTTCGCATTTCCACCAAGCTCGCCGAAACGCGCAAGTTAATCGAGAATGATCTCCATCCATCGGCGCATAGCGCCTGAAACCGGCCTATCATGAAAATGAAATCCAAACCTTTCGCGACAGCCATCGCCCTTGGTCTGACCGCAGCGTTCGCTGCACCTGCGTTCGCTGCCGAGACCTACCCTGCGCGCCCGATACGCATTGTTTTGCTGGTGGTGCCCGGCGGCGGCGCTGACATTACGTCGCGCGCCATCGGGCAAAAACTCACCGAGGCTTGGGGCCAGCAAGTGATTGTCGACAATCGCCCCGGTGGCAACGGCATCGTCGGCATGGATATCGCCAAAAATGCCAACCCGGACGGCTACACGCTGGTGCTGGGCACCATCGGGCCGGTGGCGGTGAATCCGAGTCTGTATGCCAAGCTGTCGTACGATCCGGTCAACGACTTCACGCCCATCGCACGCGCCGTGTCCGCACTGAACGTGCTGGTGGTACACCCGTCGCTGCCGGTGAAATCGGTCAAGGATTTAATCGCGCACGCCAAGGCGAACCCGGCCAAACTCAACTACGGTTCGTCGGGCGTGGGGTTTGCCGATCATCTGGCGGGCGAGCTTTTCAACACACTTGCTGGCGTGAAAATGCAGCACGTGCCCTACAAAGGCGGCGCGCCGGCGATGATTGATTTGGTGGGCGGTAATATCAACCTGATTTTTGCCACCGTCTCCACCGCGTTGCCGAGTATGAAGACCGGGCGTATCCGCGCGCTGGCGGTGACGTTCGCCAATCGTGTCGAACAATTTGCGGATTTGCCTACCGTCGCAGAATCCGGCGTTCCCGGTTTTGCCGTGGACAACTGGTACGGTTTTCAAGCGCCGCGCGGCGTGCCGAAAAACATTGCCGCCAAACTGCACGGCGAAATCAATCGCATCATGACGCTGCCCGATGTCACCGCACGGCTGGCAGGACTGGGGATATTTCCGTTTACGCTGCCGACACCGGCGGCGTATGGCGAGTACATTCAGGCGGAAATTAAAAAGTATGGCGCAGTGGCCAAGGCGGCGGGGTTGAAGGTGGATTGATTGTCGTTATGCAGCCTTGGGCCAATTGATTTTTACTTTACGAGACTGAAGCAAACAGCGAGCGTAGGGTGGGCAAAGCGCAGCGTGCCCACGCGCCGAATCAAACACGCTCACCCCATCCACCGGCATCGTCTTCAAAGCATCCACCCCAATCCCGCGGTAACCACTCGCGTTCCACGTAAACATGAAACGATGAATACGGCCATTCGCGAGCCACTCTGGCATGCCCATGTTTCACGGGGTTGAAATGGATGTAATCCACATGGCGCTGCAAATCGGTATCGTCGCGAATTTGATGTTCCCAGAACCGCCGCTGCCATATTCCTTTTTCGCGTTTGATGATCTTGCTCGCTGAACGAGCGGTGGCGGGCGCCAGCCCGCTGGTAAACAAACGCTTGATGAGCTGCCAGCGCAATCCGAAATCGGCATCGCCTTCAGGCAGTTCCCACACGGTGTGCAGGTGATCCGGCAATACGCAATAGGCCAAAGTCAGAAAGGGATGGC
>JAYTWR010000025.1:0-61335 GCA_043743335.1 Burkholderiales bacterium | reverse complement strand
AAAATCCACATCGAAGGCGAAACGATGCGAAAACGCGCCGCCGCCGACAAACAAAATGCAGGGTCAAAATCGAAGAAATTTGACTGATCGTGACCGATGTCCCGTTGATCGGGTGAGCGAATGCATTACGCGATAAACCAGCGCCAGCAGAGATAGGCACCAGCGATCCACAGCGCGATGATGAAGGCTGCGCCGAACCAGTTGCGTGGCTTGGCGCGTTTGTCGGCGATCCATTGCTCAGCTTGCACGCGTGAGGCGTCGACCACCGGCGGTGGAATGAGTTTCAGCGTGAACCAGATGCCAATGGGCAGCAATATCGCTTCGTCGACATAGCCGAGGATAGGGATGAAATCGGGGATGAGATCAATCGGGCTGAAGGCATACGCGACGATCAGCCAGGCGCATATTTTGGCGATCAGCGGTGTTTGCGCATGCTTGGTGCAAAACCACAGCGTGACAGCCTCGCGTTTGAGCAGCTTGGCCCAGTCCAGTAGCTGTTTTATCATTGTAACTAATTGAATTTAAACAAGTTTTCCGTGAAGGTCGTGCGCGCCGGAACGAGTGATCTGCGCTTGCACCCATGTGCCCGGCTTGAGCGCAGTGGTGCCAGCACCGTTAATAATGACTTTGCCGTCGATTTCGGGGGCGTCGGCACTGCTACGACCGGTGGCTTGTTTGCCGTTCACTTCGTCGATCAGCACGGTGAGCGTTTTGCCGACTTTTTGTTTCAGGCGCGCCGTGGAAATTTTTTCCTGCGTTTTCATGAAGCGTGCGCGGCGCTCTTCACGCACCTCATTCGGCACGGGATCGGGCAGGGCGTTGGCCGTCGCGCCTTCGACCGGCGAGTAGGCAAAGCAGCCGACACGATCGAGTTGCGCTTCTTCTAGGAACGCGAGCAGCTCGGAAAATTCGGCTTCTGTTTCACCGGGAAAGCCCGCGATGAAGGTGCTACGGATGGTGAGTTCGGGGCAGATGGCGCGCCAGGCTTTGATGCGCGCCAGCGTGTTTTCAGTGTTAGCGGGGCGCTTCATCAGCTTCAGGATGCGCGGGCTGGCGTGCTGAAACGGCACGTCGAGGTACGGCAGGATTTTGCCCTCGGCCATCAAGGGGATGACTTCATCGACGTGGGGATACGGGTACACATAGTGCAGCCGTATCCAGACCCCCATCTCGCCCAGCGCCTGCGCCAGCGCGGTCATGCGCGTTTTGATCGGCTTGCCGCCCCAGAAGCCGGTGCGGTATTTGATGTCGACGCCGTAGGCGCTGGTATCTTGCGAGATGACCAGCAACTCTTTCACACCGGCTTTGACGAGATTTTCGGCTTCCTGCATCACATCGCCGATGGGGCGACTGACCAGATCGCCGCGCATTGAAGGGATAATGCAAAAGGTGCAGCGGTGATTGCAGCCTTCAGCGATTTTGAGATACGCGTAGTGCTTGGGCGTGAGCTTGATGCCTTGCGGGGGAACCAGATCGACGTGTGGGTTGTGCTTGTGCGGCAAGTGCTTGTGCACGGCGCGCATGACTTCATCAGTGGCATGCGGGCCGGTGACGGCGAGCACTTTAGGGTGCGTTTGTTTGACGATATCGCCCTTTGCGCCGAGACAGCCGGTAACAATAACTTTGCCGTTTTCGGCCAGTGCTTCGCCAATGGCGTCGAGGGATTCTTCAACGGCGGAATCAATAAACCCGCAGGTGTTAACCACCACCAGATCGGCGTCGTTGTACGACGGCGAAATCAGGTAGCCTTCGGCACGTAGCTGCGTGAGGATGCGTTCGGAGTCGACCAGCGCTTTGGGGCAGCCGAGCGAAACGAATCCCACTTTTTTCGCAGGCATTTAGGTGGTTCGCAAACGAACGTCGATGAACGTGCGCGACGCTTAGCTTTTGTTCTCGCCGCCGTCTTTGCCGGGCACAGCGCCGCCCGCGCCGCTAAAGCCGGGAAACGGAAAGCCGCCGAACATATTGCGCGTTTGACTTTGCATCTGCTTTTGCATGTCAACAAAGGCATTGGCGCTTTGTTCGAGATAGCGGCCCATCAGGCCCTGAATCGCTGGCCCTTGCATTTTAATGAATTCGTTCCAAGCCTCAGTGTTGAGCATGGGGTTGGTGCCGTAGATCTGGCTGGATTGGTCTTGCATGCGCTTTTGAATATCCATAAAGGTATGCACGTTTTTTTCAAGGAAGGTACCCATCATGCCCTGCATGGCGTTGCCGTAAAAGCGGATGATTTGCGACAGCATGTCGCTCGAAAACATCGGCGCACCGGCAGTTTCTTCTTCGAGAATGATTTGCAGCAAAATGCTGCGCGTGAGATCTTCTTTGGTTTTGGCGTCTTCGACGCGGAACACGGTGTTATCGAGCACCAGTTTTTTGACATCGCTCAGCGTAATGTAAGTGCTGGTTTCGGTGTCATACAGACGGCGGTTCGGATATTTTTTGATTAAGCGCGTTTTTTGAGCCATGACCAACCCCGGCAAGTGAGACGGCGCATTATTTCAGAAATCATGCTGCGAGGCAATGCACGTCTGGGATAAATGCTTTAGTAATCAATAATTTATGGCGTGTTGCCCAGCAGCACGCCGGTCGGCGCTACAGCCGTTTACTGCATGTGCTGACCGCCGTTAATGGCGATATTCGCCCCGGTGACAAACGCGGCTTCTTCCGAACACAGATAGGCCACCAAACCAGCGACTTCCTCTGGCTTGCCTAAACGGCCGAGCGGAATTTGCGGAATGATTTTGCTGTCGAGCACTTCTTTCGGAATGGCCATGACCATTTTGGTGCCGATGTAGCCGGGCGAAATGGTGTTCACGGTAACGCCTTTACGCGCGTATTCCAGCGCGGCTGCTTTGGTGAAGCCGTGCATGCCAGCCTTGGCCGCCGAGTAATTGGTCTGTCCGAATGCGCCTTTCTGGCCATTGACCGACGACACATTGATCACACGCCCCCAGCCGCGCTCGGCCATGCTGTCGATCACCGGCTTGGTCATGTTGAACACAGAATCGAGGTTGGTATGCATCACCATGTCCCAAGACTCTTTGTCCATTTTGCGGAAGGTGGTGTCGCGTGTGATGCCGGCGTTATTGACCAGCACATCAATCGGGCCGCATTCGGACTGAATCTTGGACACACCGGATTGGCAAGCCGCAAAATCCGCGACATCAATTTCGTATGCTTTGAATTCGAAGCCCTGTTTTTTCATGTCAGCGACCCACGCGTCGCGCTTGGTGTTGCCGGGCGAGCAAGTGGTGACAACCTTGTAGCCCATGCGAGCCAGCTTGATGCAGATTGCTTCACCCAAGCCGCCCATGCCGCCGGTGACGATAGCCATGCGTTGTGTCATTTTGTTCTCCAAGGGGTTAATAAAAATATGTTTTAAATCAATTACTTACATAATTAATTGCTAGGGTTGCACTGCTGCCGCAGGCGGTGCTTTGGCGTGCACGTAACGTCCTGGTGCCGCTTCAATCACGGGGTAGGCCTTGCTGCCCAACTGGGTCCGTGCCGGCACTGGGCCGCCGCCGTGTGGTGCAGCCCAAGCGCTCCAGTGCTTCCACCAACTGCCTTGCACTGATGTAGCGCCAGCCAGCCATGCTTCGGCATCGGGGCCGATGTGTTCGTTGAGCCAGTAGTTGCGGCGGTCGCGTGACGCGGGGTTGACGATGCCCGCAATATGGCCGCTGGCCGATAGCACGAAAGTCAGATTGCTTTTGTTGCGATTCAGTAACTGCGTGCCGGCGTAAGCGGTTTTCCACGGCACGATGTGATCCTCGCGCGTGGCGAGCAGATAGATGGGCAAATCAAGCTTCGACAAATCCAGCGGCGTGCCGCACACTTTCACTTTGCCGGGCAGGCGCAGGCTGTTTTCTAGGTAGGTGTGGCGTATGTACCAGGCATACATGGCACCGGGCAGGTTGGTGCTGTCGCAGTTCCAATAGAGCAAATCGAAGGCGGGTGGTGTTTTGCCTTTAAGGTAATTGTTGACGACATAATTCCAGATCAAATCATTGGGTCGCAACATGGCGAACGTCACCGCGAGTTCGCGGCCTTCGAGAATGCCGCCGTCGGCGAATTCTCGCTCGCGGCGCTCGACGTAGGCTTCGTCGATAAACACCGACAGCTCGCCGGTGTCGCAGAAATCGAGCATGGTCGCGAGCAGGGCCACACTCGCCGCCGGGTTTTGGCGTTTGCGCTTGAGTACGGCCAGTGCGCACGCGAGCAAAGTGCCGCCGACGCAAAACGCCAGCCCGTTGACTTTTTTCACCCCGCAAATGTCGCGCATGGCCTCGATAGCAGCAATCAGGCTTGCCACGTAATCGTCCCAAGTCAGCGTGCCGAGCTCGGGCGGGATGTTGCGCCATGACACCATGAAGGTGGTGTGGCCTTGCTCGACGGCGTAGCGCGCGAGGGAATTGTCTGCCTGTAAATCAAGAATATAGTATTTGTTGATGCAGGGCGGCACCATCAACAGCGGATAGGCGTGGACGGTTTCCGTGATCGGCCGGTACTGAATCAGTTGCAGCACGTCGTTCTCAAACACCACCGCGCCGGGCGTGGTGGCGATGTTGACGCCGATTTCGAAGGCGCTGTCATCGGTCATCGACACCATGCCCTTGGGCAAGTCGGCGCGCAAATTTTGCAGGCCTTGCGCGAGGCTCTCGCCCTGGGTGGCGGCGGCGAGTTTGAGGGCTTCCGGATTGCTCCACACAAAGTTGGCAGGCGAGGCGGCATCGATCCACTGGTGTACCAGAAATTCGGCGCGCCTTTTTTCGTGTGCTTCGAGTTCAACGCCGCCAGCGACGGCATCGAGCCACTGCGAGGTAATCAGGTAAGACTGCGACAGCCAGCGAAAATACGGCTCGTGCCACTCTGATCCGCGAAAGCGCCGGTCGTGGATGGATGGCGGTTGCGGGACGCCGGGTGCAGTAGCCGCTGCGGCGGTCGACGTCCACAACGCCCACTGCTGCTGGTACCACGTTTGCTGCAATTGCTGCCAGCGCTGGGGGTCACGCGCGTAGTCTTGCGCCAGTTGCCGCAGCACGACGTTGGCGTCGATTTGCCCCGGCCCCTGATTCAACGACTGGGTGGCGTTCGCGAGGATGTGCTGTTGAATATCGCTCAACGCTTCGGCGACCATTTCAGCGAACTGGGCCGTGGGCATTTTCGGTGCGGCGTGGTCGGATTCGGACATTCGGCTGTGGCCTCGCCCGGCGGGCGGTTGTTGTTAGCCTCATTTTACACGAGGCTTGACGGTCATCGCACTGGGTGTTGCGCGCTGCTCAGCCGCCGTGAGCAACTTCGCCAACCAGCCAGATGGTGGCGATGCCCAGCGCGATTAGTGAGACTTGCTGGATGGTGGCGCGAATTTCGGGCCGGCGATGCAAGCCGGGGATCAAGTCCGCCACGGCGACGTATAGCATGCTGGCGGTGGCCAGGCTGATGAGTGTGCCAACCCATTGCTCCATGGTTTGCAGTGCGTAGTAGCCGAGCAGGCCGCCCACCACCATGGCGGCGCTGGACAGCAGATTTAAGGCAAAGGCCTGTGATTTGGTGTAGCCGGAGTGCAGCAAAATCAAAAAGTCGCCGACTTCCTGCGGTACTTCGTGCGCGACGATGGCCACTGCAGTGACGATGCCCAACTGCGTGTCAGCGAGAAAAGCCGCGGCGATCAAAATGCCGTCGACGAAGTTGTGAAATGTGTCACCGATGAGGATCATCATGCCGCTGCGGCCGTTGTCGTGCTGATGGTGGTGAGCGTGATTTTGCACAGGCGGAGCGGTGAGCGCGTGCGGGTCGTGGGCTTCGCATTCTTCGATATGGCAGTGCCGCCACAGCACGAGCTTTTCAAGGATGAAAAACAGCAACAGCCCGCCCAGGATGGTAGCTGCCGTGGTTTGCAGATTGTCCGATCGGTTGAAGGCGTGCGGCAGTAGTTCAAGAAACACCGCGCCCAGTAGCGCGCCCACGGCGTAGCTAATCAGGATAGGCACGTGGGCCGCACTGGCGCGTGCCGCGATCAGCCATGCGCCCAATACGGAAACGATGCCGCCGGCGATGGTCGCCGCGAGTATCCAGGTGAAGGTGGTCATGTGAGAGGATGCAGTCGGCGTGTCAAGCATCGCCGGCGGAAGGGCTGCGAGTGGCTGCTAATGAAGCTGCATGGAGGACGGGAGATTATACGTGAACTTCGTTCGCGTACCCTGTCGCAAGATACGGTTGCTGAATCTCATGCCTTGCGGACTTCTGCCTCCGGCAACGGCTACGTTCCAAAAAACGTTTTAACCTTGTCCATCCAGCCTTTGGCGCGCGGGTTGTGTTGGCCGGCGCTGCGCTGATCGATGGCTTCCATCTCTTGTAGCAATTCGCGCTGACGCGCGGTGAGATTCACCGGTGTTTCCACTACCACGTGGCACATGAGATCGCCGTGGGTGGCCGAGCGTACGCCTTTGATGCCTTTGCCGCGCAAGCGGAAAATTTTGCCCGATTGCGTCTCGGAAGGAATTTTGATTTTGGCGTAGCCGTCGAGCGTGGGTATTTCTATGTCGCCGCCCAGCGCTGCGGTGGTAAAGCTCACCGGCATTTCGCAGTGCAAATCATTTTGTTCGCGTTGGAATACGGTGTGCGGCTTAATATGCATGACCACATACAAATCGCCGGAAGGGCCGCCGTTGGCACCGGGTTCGCCCTCGCCGGACAGGCGTATGCGATCTCCTTCGTCCACGCCTGCGGGGATTTTGACCGCCAGCGTTTTGTGCTGCTTGATCTTGCCGGTGCCGGTGCACGCATTGCAGGGGGTGGCAATGGTTTTGCCGGAGCCGTGGCACTTGGGGCAGGTTTGCTGTATCGAGAAAAAGCCCTGCTGGATGCGCACCTGGCCCTGGCCCTTGCACGACGCGCAGGTAGTGGGGTGGGTACCCGTTTTGGCACCGGAGCCTTTGCAGAAATTGCATTCTTCGAGCGCCGGAATGCGAATGCGCGTTTCGGTGCCGCGCGCGGCTTCTTCGAGCGAGACTTCGAGGTTGTAGCGTAAATCTGCGCCACGATAGACGCTGGAGCGCTGCCGTCCGCCGCCGAAGATGTCGCCAAAAATATCGCCGAACGCATCGGAGAAATTGCCGTAGCCAGCCCCAGCCCCAGCCCCCGCTGACGCATCCACGCCGGCGTGACCGTATTGGTCATAGGCCGCACGTTTGTTGCTGTCGGACAGGATTTCGTAGGCTTCCTTGGCTTCCTTGAAGTAGTCCTCGGCCTTGGGATTGTCCGGATTGCGATCCGGGTGCCACTTCATCGCGAGCTTGCGGTACGACTTTTTTAAATCGTCGTCTGACGCGTCGCGATTGACGCCGAGCACTTCGTAGTAGTCTTTTTTCTGGGCCATTTTCTTTTCAGGATCGCGGATTCAGCATCGAGGATCGCGTGCGCGCAGCAATGAGGACTGAGGGGCGGCGCGACCGCCGCCCCTCAGTCCTTAAGCCTCAATTCACAATCCTATTTCTTGTCTTTCACCTCGGTGTATTCGGCATCCACTACATTGCCGTCGTCTTTCTTGGCGGATTCGGCTTTGGCATTGCCGGCATCTGCGCTCGGCCCGGCCCCGGCACCGGCGGCACCCGCTGCCGCCTGCTGCGCAGCCTGTTCTTGGGCGTACATTTTCTCGGCCAGTTTGTGCGACGCTTCTGCCAGCGCTTTGGATTTGGCTTCGATGGTATCTTTGTCGTCGGTTTTCAGCGCGTCTTCGGCTTCTTTCAAGGCTTTTTCGATGGCGGCTTTTTCGTCTGCCGACAATTGCTCGCCGTGATCTTTTTGCATCTTCTTCACGGAGTGTACCAGCCCGTCGCAATGGTTGCGCGCCGTAACCAGCGCAATCGCCTTTTTGTCTTCTTCGGCGTTGGCTTCGGCGTCTTTCACCATGCGCTGAATTTCTTCTTCGCTCAAACCGGAGCTGGCTTGGATTTTGATTTTGTTTTCTTTGCCGGTGGCTTTGTCTTTGGCCGACACATGCAAAATACCGTTGGCGTCGATATCGAACGTCACTTCAATTTGCGGCATGCCGCGCGGCGAGGGCGGTATATCGGTGAGGTTAAACTGCCCCAGCGATTTGTTGGCTTTGGCCACATCACGCTCGCCTTGCAGCACGTGGATGGTGACCGCAGTCTGGTTGTCTTCTGCGGTTGAGAACACCTGATTGGCCTTGGTCGGAATCGTGGTGTTTTTCTGGATGAGCTTGGTCATCACGCTACCCAACGTTTCGATGCCCAGCGACAGCGGCGTGACATCGAGCAGCAACACGTCTTTTACATCGCCCTTCAGCACGCCAGCCTGTATGCCCGCACCCACGGCGACGGCTTCGTCAGGATTGACGTCTTTGCGCGGCTCTTTGCCGAAGACTTCTTTGACTTTTTCTTGTACTTTGGGCATGCGGGTTTGGCCGCCGACGAGGATGACGTCCTCGATATCCGACAGTTTGATGCCCGCATCCTTGATGGCGATTTCGCAGGGCTTGATGGTGCGCTCGATCAGCTCTTCCACCAGCGATTCAAATTTCGCGCGGGTCACTTTGACGGCCAAGTGCTTGGGCCCGGTTTGGTCGGCCGTGATGTACGGCAGATTCACCTCGGTTTGTTGCGAGCTGGAGAGTTCGATCTTCGCCTTTTCAGCAGCGTCTTTCAGGCGCTGCAGCGCGAGCATGTCTTTGCGCAGATCGACGCCGGATTCTTTTTTGAATTCGTCGCACAGGTAATCCATCAGGCGCTGGTCGAAATCTTCGCCGCCGAGGAAAGTGTCGCCATTGGTGGAGAGCACTTCAAACTGGTGCTCGCCGTCGATCTCGGCGATTTCGATAATGGACACGTCGAACGTGCCGCCGCCAAGGTCATACACCGCAATCTTGCGGTCGCCTTTTTTCTTGTCCATGCCGAAGGCAAGTGCCGCCGCTGTCGGCTCGTTGATAATACGCTTCACATCAAGGCCCGCAATGCGACCGGCGTCTTTGGTGGCTTGGCGCTGCGAATCGTTGAAATACGCCGGCACGGTGATGACCGCTTCGGTGACCGGCTCGCCAAGGTAATCCTCGGCGGTCTTTTTCATTTTGATCAGCACTTGAGCCGAGACTTCCTGCGCCGCGATTTGCTTGCCGCGTATTTCTACCCACGCATCGCCGTTGGTGGCCTTGACGATTTTATAAGGCATGAGATCGAGGTCTTTTTGTACCTCTTTTTCTTCAAAGCGGCGGCCGATCAGGCGCTTCACCGCGTACAGCGTGTTACGCGGGTTGGTGACCGCCTGACGCTTGCCCGGCGCGCCGACAAGCACTTCGCCATCTTCCATGTACGCCACGATGGAGGGCGTGGTGCGTGCGCCTTCGGAGTTTTCAATGACTTTGGGTACGCCGTTTTCCATCACCGACACGCAGGAGTTGGTGGTGCCTAAGTCTATGCCTATGATTTTGCTCATGTTATTGCCTCAGTATGCAGGGTTTCGATGTATCTAATATGGGGATTGCGTGCGTGGTTTCAACCACTATGCTGTCGGCGCGGCTTTGGCCTTGGCAACGGTCACCAGCGCGGGGCGGATCACGCGATCGTTCAGCTTGTAGCCTTTTTGCAGCACATTGACCACGGTGTTGGGTTCGGCGTCCGACTCGACCATGGTGATGGCCTGATGCTTGTGCGGATCAAACTTCTGACTGGCGGGGTTTTCCTCGGCCAGATTGAATTTGTCGAAGGCGGCCTGCAACTGCTTCAGTGTGAGTTCAACGCCGCTTTTGAAATTTTCAGCAGACGCGTTTTCCGTCACTAGCGCCGCCTCTAGGCTGTCTTTTACCGCGAGCAGTTCCGTGGCGAAATTTTCCACCGCGTACTTGTGCGCAGCGGCGACGTCGGCTTGGCCGCGCTTGCGCACGTTTTCGGTTTCGGCCTTCGCGCGCAAAAATGCGTCACGATGCTCTTGAATAGTGGCGTGCGCGGTTTCAAGTTGCTCTTCCAGCGTGGGAGGCGCGGGCTCGGGTGGTGTGGCGACAGGTGGTGCGGCGACAGGTGCTGCGGGCGCAGGTTCTGGGGCCACGGCGGGGTCGATGTTTTGCGGTGCTTCGGACATTGCGGGTGTCTCCGATGAATCCAACCTACTTTGGGGCGGCTTATGAAACTTCAAGCCCCCAAAGTAATACTAAAAGCTAATTTATAACTAATTGATTTTAAAGGATATTTTTTGGCGCGTCGCGGCTCCAGTCGATTGGGCTGCTGCGGTAGCGTAGCGCTGCGCTGCGCGGCCAAAACTGTGCGATCAGCCCCTTAGCGTGCTCATCAAAATGGTGACACCGAGCAGGCAGAAATTGTCAAATACCATCCGTAACTTAGTCCTGGGAAAAGCGGTCAACCGCCGTTTCTAGAATAAACGGTTGCCTGCGACCCCAAAATTACAGTGCACTGGCTGCTCAGTACGCCGCTTCGATGGGGTATTGCAGAATTAGCGCTTCTAAGCCCTTTTTGCCAGCGCAGATTTCAAAGCCGGCTTCGCTGGATTCCACCACCACCATAGACCATAGCGGCAGGTCTTGGCCGTCTTTCAACAGGCTACCGTTGGCCACAAACACGTAATAGCCGCCCCCCTTTTGGGGATCGGGCCCCAGCGCTTTCATGTCTGCACCCAGCCGGAGCACGTGGGCTGACATTTCGTCGTCAGTTTTTGCGAGGTCGAACAATGAATCCCACGCCGCCGCTTTGCGGAATTGCAGCACCGGTGCGGTGGACAGCACCACCGGCTGCGCTATCCAGTTGCGGCGCTTGCTGGGCTTTAATTGCTCGCGATAGCCGGGGCGATCGAGATACACCGGGGCAGAGTTGCCGGTCTTGATGCGCAACGCCATAAAGGTCAGCCCCTGCGGGCCTGCCACCACCGGGCCGTAGGCGGTGTGGTGATCTTTGTATTGCACCACCAGCGGTTGCAACGGTTGATTGGCTTTACCGATGGTGCCGGAACCGCCGGCGAACAACTGGAACTGGGTGACACAGTGAAAATGCGGCACCAGCGATTCGCCGGGACTCAATTCGCTCATGGTGGCCTGCGGGCCGGGCGCGACCGTGGTTGACGAGCGCGGCCCAAAAAATTCGGTGCCCCAGTGTTGAATGCCCGTGCCAGGGGAATGAATCACTTCCAGCTTGGCCAGCGCGTCTACGCTACTCTTGGTGTAAATCATGTGGATTGTCTCCTGTCTCCTGTCCCCTGAACTGTCTTGTTGCCGACTGCTTGCAGCGCGTGGTCGCGATTATACTTCGCGCGGTTGCTTGCGGGCCGCAGTCTAAAATAGCCGCGCCACGACTTACCACGGCTTACCACGACGTGCCACGAGTCTGCACGAGTCGCCCTATGAATGCTCCCCTGTTTGAACCACCGTCCTACACCGTCGCGCGTCAGCCCGCTCGGAGTCAAAGGCATGGGCGAGGCGGGTTGCACGGGGGCTTTGCCGGCACTGACCAATGCCGTGTTGGATGCGTTGCGGGCTGTGGGCACTGCGGGCACTGCGGGCACTGCGGGCACTGAGGGCACTCTGGACGTTGGGTATTTGAACATGCCGCTCACGCCCGCCAAAATTTGGGCTGCAATACGCGAGGCAAAATCGTAAAATGCTTTTTTCAACTTGCGCTGAATTCCGCTTGCCGTGAATAAACTATTGGGCATGCAGGCTTTTGTAAAGGTCGCCGAGAGCGGCAGCTTTACCTCGGCTGCCACGCAATTGGGCGTATCCGTTTCCGCTGTGGCCAAAGCGGTGGCACGGCTGGAAGAAGACTTGGGTATTCAATTGTTGGTGCGTTCCACGCGCAAACTCGCTTTAAACGACGATGGCCGTGATTACCTCGCGCGTTGCGTGGAAATTCTTAACGATATCGAGGACGCCGAAGCCTCGCTCAAAAGCGCAGGTGAAGCGCCCAAGGGCCAACTCAAGCTGTCGTTTCCGGCGTTGTTTGGGCGGCTGTCGTTTTTGCCGCATGTGGCGGAATTCACGCAGCGCTATCCGGACATTGTGCTCAATGTGAGTCTCGACGACCGGCAGGTGGATTTGATCGAGCGCGGGCTCGATCTCGCGGTGCAAGTGGGTGTCATCAATCACCCGCGGTACATCACGCGCGTGTTGAATCGCGGGCCGCGGGTGACGGCAGCGTCGCCCGCGTATTTCAGCAAATACGGCACGCCAGAAACGCCCGACGATTTGATCAAACATTGTTGCATTGCCAGTGCGCTGTTTCCGGTGTGGCCCTACCACGTTAAGGGCAAGCGCGTGGATGTGGCGGTGCGCGGACCGCTGGTGCTGACGGGCGGCGATGCCGTGCGCGAGGCGGGGTTGTTGGGCTTGGGCGTGGTGCATTCAAACTGGTGGACGCTGCGCCATGATCTCGCCGCAGGTGCTTTGATTGAAGTGCTCAAGCCTTATGCGGTGGAAGGCCAGCCGATCAGCGTGGTGTATCCACCCACGCGGCATGTGCCGCGCAAGCTGCGGGTGATGATTGATTTTCTGGTGGAAATTACACGCATTCCCGCTGACGCGGATGCGACGCGGCTACGCAAGTCATAACGATTCAAACTGACAGGAGCTATCATGAGACTGGGTTATTTCACCATGCCGATGCACCCGGAAGAGCGCAGTTGCACGGAAACGCTGGCGGAAGATCGCGAGGCGATTATCTTTGCCGACAAGCTGGGGTTTTACGATGCGTTCGTCGGTGAGCATCTCACTGAAAAAACCGAGAATGTCACCAGCAGTCTGCTGTTTCTCGCCACGCTGATTGGCAACACCAAGACCATCAAGCTCGGCACCGGCACGTGTAATCTGTCACAGCAGCATCCGGTGATTTTTGCCTCGCACGCGGCGATGTTCGATCACTTGGCCAAGGGGCGGTTTATTTTTGGTATCAGCGCGGGGGCGTTGCCGTGTGATGCCGAGGCGCTGGGCAATCTGGATCAGGATCGCAACAAAATGTTCGCCGAGTGCATCGACGTGATTCTGGAAATCTGGCAGCGTGATCCGCCGTACGACATTGATTTGCCCGACAACCGCTTCAAGGTGTCGGTGGCGAAAACGAGTGACGCCAACATTGGGCGCGGGCATCTTTACAAACCGTATCAACAGCCGCGGCCTGAAATTGTGGGCACCGTGGTCGCACCGTTTTCCAAGGGCGTGACCATCATGGGGCAGCGCGATTTTCATCCG
Organism: Burkholderiales bacterium; assembly: GCA_043743335.1. Lineage (GTDB taxonomy): Bacteria > Pseudomonadota > Gammaproteobacteria > Burkholderiales > SG8-41 > UBA5216. The sequence continues at coordinate 48,128 of JAYTWR010000025.1, read as the reverse complement.
CTGTCGGCCAATTTTTTGTTTCCCAAATGGTTGCCCAGCCACTGGGCCAACTACGCCGAAGGCAAGGCCAAGGTGGGGCAAAAGGCCGATCCGGCCGACTGGCGCATCGCGCGCACGATTTTTGTGGCGGACGACGAAGCCACAGCCAGGCGCTACGGACGCGACGACCCGCGCAGCCCGTATCGGTATTACTGGAAACAACTCACCTACAAAATGATGAAGGCCAAGCGTCAGGTGATTTTCAAGAACGACCCTTCAGAGCCGGACAGCGCCATCACTGAAGACCGCGTGCTCGACAATCTGGTGATCTACGGCACGGTGAACAGCGTGGTTGATCAGATTTTGAAATTAAGGGAACAAGTCGGCGATTTTGGTGAACTGGTGTACGCCGGCATGGATTGGGTTGATCCGAAGCTCGCGAATCGTTCGATGGCGTTGATGGCAACCGAGGTGATGCCGCGAGTGAATGCGGCTATTGGTCGCAGCCCGCGTGCGGGCCAAGCCGCGCAGGTGGCATAGCTATCCTTGGCGGCAGGCGTTATGCGCCGCACGGCAAGCGTACTAAGCCTTGAAAAAAATGAATAAATTCAATTACTTAGAAATACTATACGACTGCGCTTCTGCGGCCCGCACGATGGCGCAGGGCGCGGTTTCGCATGCTGCCAAGTATCCGCAATGATGAAACGAATGCTCGCAGGCGTGGTGATGTTTGGTTCGGTGGTGGGTGCGACCTATGCGGCGTCTCCCGGCGCAGCCGGGGCCTATCCGTCGCGTCCGGTGCGGATTGTCACTTCCACCGCCGTTGCGTCCGGTTCCGACGTAGTCGCGCGCGTCATCGCGCCACGGCTCACGGAAATGCTCGGCCAGCAGATTATTGTCGACAATCGCCCCGGTGCCACTGGCTTGATCTCGGCGGAACTGGTGTCGCGCGCCAATCCCGACGGCTACACGCTGTGGATCGTCACCCTCACGCAACTGATTGGCACGACGTTGTATGACCGCTTTCATTTGTCGAAAGATTACGTGCCCATCGGCATGGTGGCTTCGACGCCGTTCGTCATTGCGGCCAGTGCGGCGCTCAACGTCAAAAACATCGCCGAATTCATTGCGCTGGCCAAAGCCAAGCCCGGCTTTGTGATGTACGGCTCTGCCGGCACCGGCTCGTCGGCGCATCTTTGTATGGAACTCTTCGGATCAATGGCCGGCGTGAAACTGGTACACGTGCCTTACAAAGGCAGCATGGCCGCGATGACGGATTTGATCGCCGGGCAAATGCACAGCTCGTGCGTTGCTGCACCCACGATGTCGCTGTTGAGCGGGCAAAAAGTGCGCGCGCTGGGTGTTTCCACGCGCGCGCCCACGGCACTGGCCCCCAACCTACCCACCATCCACGACACCCTGCCGGGCTACGAACTGCTGGGTTGGTACGGCATGCTCGCGCCGCCGAACACCCCACAGGCGTTAGCCGCAAGGCTCAATCAGGCATTCACCCGGCTGCTCACCATGCCCGACATACGCGAGCGCCTCATCGGCGTGGGTGCGGAACCTGCGCCTTCTTCGCCGGAGGCTTTTGGGGCGTTTCTCAGACAGGAAACGGCGCGCTGGAGCCGGGTGCTTAAGGAGGCGGGGGTTAAGCTTACGTCTTAGATGGTAAGTAGTTGTTTTTAAATGAATTTATGGGATTAGCTTAGAGTGGCTGATCGCCATTTTTGTTCTCCACGGCGAGCGCGCCGGTGAATTACGTGCTTAGCGGACGGATGGCGTAGCATTTGCCCAACTTACACAGGGCAGGGCTGGATTAAAGCGCCCAATAAGTCTAAAATAGCTAAATTAAACAAAATGACTATCTATGCTGAGATCGCCCATGACACTAACCGCAACGACCGACGCCATTGCCATTGCCATTGCCACTGCCGCCACGCCCGCCGCGCTGACGTTTCGCAACAGCCGGGGTGATTTCGTGGATGTGCCACTGGTGCCTGCCACGCGCGTGAAAAACGAATTTGGTGTGGTGCTGGAGCAGGCGCTGCGCGGCGGTGCAGTGGCGATTACGCGGCACGATACGCCCAAGGCGGTGTTGATTTCATATGAGGAATTCGTGGCGCTGATTAAAGACCGCACGCCGGTGTTGCACGAGCTGCGTGCGGAATACGACACCTTGTTGTCGAGCATGCAGACACCCAAGGCTCGGGCTGGCATGGCGGCCGCGTTCAACGCCACGCCCGCGCAGTTGGGTAAGACTGCGCAGCGTGCAGCCAGATTGGCATTCAAGCCCGCGCAGGGCTAAACCGGCGTGGCGGCCAAGCCCCGCGCGCGCATTTATGTGCTGGCGGGTGTGAACGGCGCGGGTAAAAGCAGCATTGCCGGTGCGGCGTTTCGCGCGATGGGCGCGGACTATTACAACCCTGATGAGGCCGCGCGGCGTTTACGCATGAACCGCCCCGGCTTGAGTCAAACCGACGCCAATGGTGCAGCTTGGCAGCGCGGTTTTGACCATCTCACCAGTGCCATCGCGCAGCGTCTTGATTTCGCGTTTGAAACCACCTTGGGCGCGAGCAGTATTCCGCGCACACTGGCTGCGGCTGCCGATGCTGGCATTGAAATTCACTTGTGGTATGCGGGGTTGGCGACGCCGGCGCTGCATCTCGCACGCGTCAGGGCGCGGGTGCAACGCGGCGGGCATGATATTCCCGAAGCCGCCATCCGCCGCCGCTTTGAACACAGCCGCATGAATTTGATTTCCCTGTTGCCCAAGCTGACTGCGTTGCGGGTCTATGACAACAGCGCCGAGGCTGACCCTGCCGCTGGCAAAATACCGGTGCCGCAGTTGGTATTGCACATGGTGGACGATGAAATTCTCAATCCCGGTGATTTGCCCCAGGCACCCGATTGGGCCAAACCGGTCGTCGCTGCGGCAATGAAGTTGGGCTTGGGCTTATAGTTGTGTAAACTGCGGATTCAACGGCAACTCAGGAGAATGGGGCGATGGAACTCAAGGCACGGCGGCACACGGCGCAGGATTTGGGCGGCGCGATAGACCTTTGTTATACCAACGGCTGGACGGACGGGTTGCCGGTGGTGCCGCCGACGGCGGATCGGGTTTCCGCGATGTTGGAGGCCGCGAAACTCGCGCCGGATCACCAACTGGCGTTCATTGAAAACCGCCAAACCAAGGTGACAGCGGAAAAAGTGGCAATCAACGCAGTAATGGCCGGTTGCAAAGCCGAATACATGCCGGTGGTTGCGGCAGCGATTGAGGCTTTGGCCGATCCAAAATACGGTTATCACGGCCCTGCCACCAGTACGGGCGGTTCGGCAGTGTTCATGCTGGTGAACGGCCCGATTGCGGCCAAGCTCGACATGAACTCCGGCGATAATCTGTTTGGGCCGGGCTGGCGTGCGAACGCGACCATCGGTCGCGCGGTGCGGCTGGTGATGCGTAACGTCATCGGCACGCTGCCGGGCGAGCTGGATCGCAGCAGCATGGGCCACGGCGGCAAATACAGTTTTTGCATTGCTGAGAACGAAACTGCCAGCAGCCCGTGGCCACCGTTTCACACCACGCGCGGTTTTCACAAAGACCAGAACGCGGTGACGGTTTTTGCTGCGCTGGCACCGCATCAGATTTCCAACCAATTGAGTGCTGATCCGCAAGGCATCTTGACGACCATGTGCGCCAATATGCGCGTTTCAGCGGGCACCAACCGCAAGCCGCAGTACGCGATGGTGTTCCCCGGCGAGCATCAGCTCACCATGAAAAAAGCCGGCTGGACGCGCGAGCAGGTGCAAAATTATTGCTTTGAAAACTCCAAATGTTCGCTCGCGGACATGAAGCGCATCAACATTGCGCCGGGCGCTGTGGTGCCGGAAGATGAAAAAGATATGATTGATCTGGTTGAAACGCCGCAGGATTTTCTGGTGATCGCCGCCGGCGGTATTGCCGGCGTGCAATCGTCGTACATCCCCGGCTGGGGCGGCAAAAACGGTTCACAAAGCGTGACGCGGGAAATCAAGTAATCCAGTAGTTTGGCGGGAAGATTTGTGTTCAAGTGTGGCAAGGGTTTTAGATTGACTAACGATTGATTGACCATAGGAGACTGACATCATGACTGTGCAGTTGCTGGATCCAACCACTGAGATTTCAGGCCGGCGCATCAACTACGCGCCGCGGCCCAAGTCTCTCAACGGCCTGCGCGTGGGGCTGATCGACAATACCAAGCACAATTCCGATCAGTTGCTGATACGCATCGCGGACATCCTCGAAAAAGAGCACGGCGCAAAATCGCGCATCATTCGCCGCAAAAAAAGCTCCGGTGCCGCGCCGCACTCCGAAATTATTGAGGAATACAAAGGCAACGTGGATGTGATCGTTGCCGGCGTCGGAGATTGAGGGTCATGCAGCTCGGGCAGTGTGCTCGACAGCATCGTATTTGAACAGCAAGGCATTCCCTCCGCGTCAATTATCACGCACGTGTTCCGTGCCACCGGCGCTGCAATGGCGCGCACTTGGGGTCTGGAAGGTTTCCGCTTTTTGGAAATGCCGCACCCCATCGCCAATCTCACGCCGGAGCAGCTCGACGAGCGCGCGAAGGCGATTACGCCGGAAGTGGTGAAGCTGTTGATGGAAGGGCAGGTCGGGTAAGCCGCAGATCGGCAATTATGAATACCTACATTGCGGCCACCCTAGGGTGGCCGCAGTCGTTTCAAGGTACATCGTACGGGCTTGCGCATACACTCGGGGGTAGCCCGTTTCACGCGCAGTATTTTTCAAACGAGGTATGAGCCTGAACGTGACTACATCCTTCTCGCTCATCAACCCCAGCGAATAAGGCGGTTCGTCAGGACAATTTACCGGCGGCGTGCAACGCGTCGTAGCGCCCGGCCAGCGCACGATACAGCGTGTCGGGCAATTTTTCACCGGCATCGCTCATAGATTCCAGCAGTGACGCCATGTGTACATTGTCTTCGGCACCGTCCCATGTTTTTTTGTAAGCGCCGGTTTTGTAGCCACGATCCTGGCGAAAATGATTGAGCACGTTCTTGGAAACGTATTCGCGATAAAGCGCGTCCGGCGTAAGGCCGCAGGCGGCGAACAGCAGCGCGAGCAGCGGCAGATGCAATCGTCGCACGGCGGCCAGCGCTGCCAGCAGTTCCAGTTGTTCGCGCAGATCCAGCGTGGCGGTGTCGTAGCGCCGGCCGTCGAACTCGAGTATCGCGCCCGCCGTCCAATCGGCACGCATGGTGTTGGCCGCCGCCGCTTTGTCGCCGTTGGCGCGCAGCAGATATTCCGATAGCACAAAGTGCCAGATGTCGATGAGTTCGATACGCAGTTGCGGCATGTCCGGCGACTGTTTTTTCCACCACTTCCAGCCGTAGTGTTCGAGCGCCTCGGTGGCTTCCACCAGCACGGCGCGCAAGTAGGCGTGGCGCTTGGCGAGCCAGTCGGTGTCAATCTTTTGGTTCATGCTTTCCTGCAGATCCTGCATGGCTAGCAGCAGGGGGAGGGCGGGGGCTTGCATGGGCGGCGTTCCTGAAGGTGTGGTGCGGCGATTGAGAGCGGTGATTGTATGCGAGTGTACGCGAGCCGCGTCCTTGAATGAATTACAATGCGCCCATGGGAAACTGGGCATTTTTAAGTGCGTTCGAGCTGACGTGGATTGATCTCGCCGCCGTGTTGCTATTCGGCAGCGGCTGGGCGGGTTACGTTTATTTTGCCGCTTGGCAAGGCGCGCGCACGGCGAGCCTGCATACCAGCATGGATCGCTTTCGCCGGCAGTGGATGGTGCAAATGGTTGGGCGCGACAATCGTATGATGGATGTGAACGTGATGCGCAACATTACGCGCAGTTCGCAGTTTTTTGCCTCCACCACTATGTTGATATTGGGCGCGCTGGTGGCGGCGATGGGGTATGTGCCGCAGGCGCAGGACGTGGTATCCGGCCTGCCGTTTACCGTCAAGGCGTCGGCGCGCTTGCTGGAGATCAAGCTACTGCTGATCGTGATGATTTTCGTTACCGCGTTTTTCAAGTTCTCGTGGGCGATCCGGCAACTGAATTTTTGCGGCATTCTGATGGCGGCCACGCCCAAAACCCCGGCGGGCGATCCGGAGCAGTTAGCCCCGCAGATCAATCGCATTGCGCGCATTACGTCGTACGCAGGATCCAACTTTAACCACGGCCTGCGCTCGTATTATTTTGCGCTGGCGGCGATGACGTGGTTACTGCATCCGTGGTTGATGGTGTTTGCCACCTTCGGCGTGATTTACATCCTCTACCACCGCGAGTTCAAATCCAAAACGCTGCTGGCACTGTTGGAAGAAGATCCTTCACCAGAACTCAAGGTTTAGCGTAACTAATTGATTTTAAAGGGTATTGTTGCATTGTTTAAACGCAAGTGCGGATGAACTTTCGTGGCGGGCGCATAGAAATCAGCAGGGACTTGGTTTACCCGCTAAATTCGCGCTGCCTTAACTACGCCCTGCCACTTGGCCACATCGCGTTGGATGATCTCACGCAGCCGCTCCGGCGTGCCACCGGCGGGTTCTAGGCCGCTGGCCGCAAGGCGTTCTTTCACGTCCGGCAGCAGCAGAATGCGGTTGATTTCACGGTTCCAGAGCGTCACCACCTGTGCGGGCAGGCCTTTCGGGCCCCACAGCGCACCCCAGTTCACCGCTTCGTAGCCGGGGATGATTTCGGTAATGGCCGGCACTTCCGGCAAAGCGCTCGAACGCTTGGCCGTGGTGACGCCGATGCCACGCAGCCGATTGGCTTTGATCTGCGGAATCAACGCCGGCAGTGAGCCGATAATGAAATGAATCTGCCCGCCGAACACGTCGTTCAACGCTGGGATCGTGCCCTTGTACGGCACATGCGTCATGCGTGTGCCGGCCATTTGTTGCAGCAACTCCGTCGCGAGATGCGTGCTGCTGCCGGTGCCGCTGGAGCCGTAATAGAGCTTGCCCGGATTCGCTTTGTCGTAGGCGATCAATTCCTTTAGGGTGGTGACTGGGCCGCTGGGCAGCACTGTCGCGATGTTGCCGCCTTCGCCGACCAGCGACACGGCTGTAATGTCGTCTACCGGGTGATACGGTGGCTTGTGCAGGGCCACATTGGCGGTGTAGCTGGCGGTGACCATAATTAGCGTGTAACCGTCGGGCAGCGCGCGCACGGCGGTTTCCGCAGCAATGGCACCACCACTGCCGCCGCGATTGTCTACGACGATGGTTTGCCGCAGGGTCTCGCCGATTTTTTGCGCCACCAGACGCGCCACCACGTCCCCCAAGCCACCGGGCGGAAACGGCACCAGCAGGCGTATGGGCCGCGCGGGGTAATCGGCCTGCGCGTGCGCACCGCTGGCGGTGAACAGCAGCGCTGCAAGCAGGGGCGTCAGAGATAGGGGTGGCATGCGGGGCGTTTAAAGTCTACAAATCGCGTCATGGTGACGAACGAAAGTGGTGTGCCATTATATTATAACTAATTGATTTTAAATGATTTTTATGAATAAGCGTCGCATGCTACCAGCGATTTTCCAACACCACCACTTTCGACACCCAGCCGTCCCATGGTGCGCCTAACTGCCACTCCACTTTGACAGCGGCGGGGGGGGTGGTTTGACGCGCGGCAGGTGGCGTAGTGGCGGGCGGGAAGGGGTTATCGATGGCGGAGCCCAGCGCGACCCAGCCGCCCAAGCCCTCGGACGACTGTCGCCATGCCGCGATGCGCATCGTGCCGGTATTGCGCAGTAGTACGTGGCTGGTTGCACCGGTTGCAGGGTTTTCTGCGGATGCTGACGCACCAGCCAGCGCTTCGACGGCGGCTTGTGCGGGGTTGGCTTCGGTGTAGACGGCTGTGGTGCGCCGTCGCAATACGCCGCTGCCTTCCGCGCCCGCCGCGCCCGCCGTGACGTCGTAGACAACGCCTTGCCAGCAACCAGCGCAGTGCGCGGGCGCGCGCAGCAGGGCGAGTTGGCGCGCGCTGGCGGTGATGTAGGGTGCCGGTGCGATCGTGGCTGTGCTACCGGCAGCGGGCACGACAACGCTGGCGACGCGGGCAGCTTGCAGGTCGGCTTCAAGTTGCGTCCAGGCGGCGGCGAGTTCGAGGGCGGCGCGGCCTGGTGCTTCGACGGCGGCGCGGCTTTGCAGCACCGCATCCAGCCCGCGCCATGCCAGCAGGCTCATGACGCTGAACAACGCCAACGCAACGAGGACTTCGATGAGGGTAAAGCCGCGCGTGCGCAGGCGTTTCACGAGTTATCCCCCGCCAAGCTGACGACTTGTGCAGTGGCGTGGCCGTCGGCATCGAGTGCGCGGCTTTCGATGCGCATTAAGGCAGGATTGGGTGTCGCCAGCACGTGCAGCACCACGGCGAAGGTGTGGCGGCCTTGGGTGCAGGTGCTGCGCTGTTCGCCGGGCGGCGGGCGTATGCGGCTGAGCCGGATTGCCGCGAGCGCGTTGTCGATGCACGCCTGCGCGGCCACGACTTGTGGCAGGCGTTCGGCGCTGTGGGTCATTTGCGCCAGCGCCCGCAGGCCGCCCGCCAGCGCGACGGCGACGATGGCGAGCGCCACCAGCACTTCGATCAGCGTGAAACCCGCTGCGTTGCGTCCATCGCTTGCCGCATCGATCGCTGAATCAGCAGCGGGCATCGCGGTGCACTGAAAAGGGTGCGACGCCATCGCTGACTATCGTGAGGGTCTGGCCGTCGAGCGCCAGTATGACGCAGGCGGCAGCGCCGACCGGTTCGGGACCCAGCACGAGGCGGGCCGGTGCATCGGGCGCAGGACGCGGTTGGGCGACGGTGACGGTGATGCCATCTAGGGCAGCGCCTTTGGTCAGGGTGGCGAGCGGCGTGGCGCGCGCTTGCCACACGCCGGCAGGCGATTGCTCGTACCACTGGGGTTGCGCGGGCGCCGCGCCAGCCGGGGCTTCCCAAGCGATGCGCCGGCCCGTTGAGAGGGCATGCCAGCGCGCTTCTTCCAGTGTGGATGAGAGGTTTTCTGCTGCGCTTTCGAGTGCGTGTCCGCGTGTGGCAGAAAAACTCAGGGTGATCAGGGATGCTGCAATACCCAGCACCACCAGCACCAACATGAGTTCGATCAGTGTGAAGCCATTATTGTAAGTAATTGATTTCATTGAGTAATTATATATGGCGTTCTCAGTGAAATCGCCGCTCATTGCAGCTACTGCCAAGAGCCGATATCCGCGTCGGCACCTTCACCGCCAGGCTTGCTGTCCGCGCCGTAGCTGAATACATCGACTTCGCCTTTGACGCCGGGCTGAGCATAGCCGTAGGGGCGGCCCCACGGGTCGTTGGGCAACTTTTCGATGTAGCGTTTCCAGTTGCTGGGCGTCGGCGCGGTGGTGGGCTTTTGCGTCAGCGCCGCCAAGCCCTGCGTGGCGGCGGGGTAATGGCCGTTGTCGAGCCGGTAGAGTTTGAGCGCCTGCATGAGGGCGGCGATGTCAGTGCGCGCTGCGGTTATGCGCGCGTCGTCGGTGCGCCCGACGATGCTGGGCACCACTAGCGCCGCCAGCACGCCGAGGATGACCAGCACGACCATGAGTTCGATTAGGGTAAAGCCTCGGGTTTTCGTGCTGCGGGCTGTGTTGATTGTGCAGGTTGTCATGGGTAAGCTTGGGTGAAACGCGCCGGTTCGGGTGCGTGGTTATTGCGTGGTGAATAGTCGCCGCTATTGTAGCCCTTCGCCTCGCTGAAATTATGCTGCGATGCTGCGTCGGGCGGTGGACTCATGGCGCACGAGGGGTATGATCGCCGTGCAGGGGAATTTTAAATAATGTTTTAAAAACAATCAGTTATACAATTTTTTCTTCAGTAACGTTTACGTTATCGCGTCAATTGACGCAAACAGATTCAAACAATCCGGCTGGCGTTCTATACTGGGCGCATGAACACATTACGCATTTCGGTGGCAGGGGCTGAATCGCGTGGCAGTGGCGCACTGGTAGTGGTTGGCGCGCTGGCCGTTGCCGCTGCGGTGACCAGCGCGGTAATTTGGGTCATGCACTTGAGCGCTTCCAGCCTCGGGGTTCCTGAATATTCGAAAGCGGTTACGGCGAGCAGGGCATTGGCTGTGCCTGAAACGGCAGCTAGCCGCGATGCGGTGACGCGCCTGTTCGGCGCGGCGGCACCAGCGCCCACTGCAGGCCTGCGCGAGAGTGAGATGGAGGGCGTGCAACTGCTGGGCATTGTGAGTGATCGGCGCGGTGCGGGGGTCGCGCTATTCAGCGTGGAGGGCGCGCCGCCGGTACGGGTGCGGGTGGGCGCACGCGTGCGGGACGGGGTGACGTTGACGGAAATTCATCGGCGGCACGTGGTGCTGACGCAAGGACTGTCGCAGGGCGCGCGCACGGTGGAGCTGGGTTTGGCGGCGCGCTCGCAGGTGGCGGCCGGTGATGTCCGTCCGCGCGGCGCTGCGGCCGGTGTGGTGACGGCTCCGGTGATTGCGACGCCGGCCCCTGCGACGCGCTAGCATCATCTTGTGGCGTTGTGCAGAACTAGCCTCTGTAGGAGTCCAAATAGCAGTGGCTTTTGGAAAAAGATGCACCACGGCAGCTTAGGCTGCAAATTGCCGGAATTAAAGTAAATTATGTTACCTAAGTGTTATAGAATATCTCTTTCCAGTGGTGCATAGCCGGATTACGGTTAACCGGTTCCCGCTGAGGTTCTTATCGTGACCTTGCAAAGGAGTGAGTGATGTCCAATCCCAAGTTCGAACAAATGTTTGTCGCGCAGAAGGCCAGCTCCGAAGTGCTGGTGGCCATTATGCGCACGTCGTTTGAAGGCATGCAGCGGCTGGCAGAGTTGAATATGGCGGCGGCCAAGGGTTTGCTCAATAACACCGCAGCCAGTGCCAGCGCGTTGGCGTCGACCAAGGATATCAGTGATTTGTCGCGCGTTAGCCCGCAACTGGCAAAGCCAGAACAGATGATGGAATACTGGCGCAGTGTCTACGATCTGGTAAACGGCATGCAAAAAGAGGTGTCGGGGGTGATGCAGGCTAATTACAGCCAGCTTGCCAAGACGGCGGCAGCCTCGATTGAGCAGCGCAAATCTGCGGCCTTAGACGGCAGCGACGTGATGGCCAACGCCATGAAAGACGTGATTGAAACCACCAACAAGGCATTCGATAATATGTCGGCAGTGGCGAGCCAGATGGCCAGTATTGCGGGCGCGAATTTGAAGGCGGCGGGTTCTTCAAAAGGCTCCGGCAAGAAATAATATCGGGCGACTGTGGGTCGGGGCGCGCGACGAAGCGGTCCGGATCAGCAAAATTTTTTGATTCTTGAACTTTAACAATTGGAGAGCGCATCGTGCTTAAGGGAAAAAACGCAGTAGTCACTGGCTCCACCAGCGGCATTGGCTTGGGGATTGCAGAAGGGTTCGCGAAGGAAGGCGTTAATCTCATGCTGAACGGTTTTGGCGATGCGGCGGAAATCGAAAAAATCCGTGCTGGCTTGGCATCCAAGTTTGGCGTTAAGGTGTTGTATGACGGTGCCGACATGAGTAAGCCCGATCAAATCGAAGCCATGATGCGCAAAGCGGCCAGCGAGCTGGGTGGCGTAGATATTTTGGTGAACAACGCGGGCATTCAGCATGTGTCGCCGGTTGAGGAGTTTCCTCTGGCGAAATGGGATGCCATTATCGCAATCAATCTCTCGTCCGCGTTTCACACCACGCGCGCGGCAGTGCCTTACATGAAAGCAAAAAAATGGGGTCGCATTATCAATGTGGCTTCGGCGCATGCGCTGGTAGCGTCACCGTTTAAATCCGCTTATGTGGCGTCGAAGCACGGCATCATGGGTTTCACCAAAACCATCGCGCTGGAAGTCGCTGAACAGGGCGTTACGGTCAATGCGATTTGCCCTGGCTACGTGTTGACGCCGCTGGTGGAAAAGCAGATTCCTGATACCGCCAAAGCGCGCGGCATTACTGAAGAACAGGTCAAGCGCGATGTGCTACTGGCAGCGCAACCCACCAAGCAGTTTGTGACGGTGGAGCAGGTTGCGGGCACTGCGGTGTTCCTGTGCTCGGATGCTGCGGCTTCGATTACCGGCACCAATATCTCAGTCGAAGGCGGCTGGACGGCACACTGATTGATGGCGTGTTGATTTCACAAAAGGTTTATCCATGGCGCAAAAATCCAGTTCGAAGTCAGCGGCACCTGCCGACACAGCAACGAAGAGAATCAATCTGGCGCTTCAGGGTGGGGGAGCGCACGGCGCTTTTGGCTGGGGCGTCTTGGATAAAATCCTTGAGGATGGGCGCATTGAGATCGAAGGTATTTCCGGTACCAGTGCGGGCTCAATGAATGCGGTGGTCTACGCTTACGGCGCGCTGAAAGGCAATGACGGTGCCCGTCAGGCGCTACATGATTTCTGGAAAGCCATTTCGGACGAGGGGCAACGTTTCAAGATGCCCAAAATGCCTTGGGATATCGATACCGGGCATGTCAAAGAAAACCCCTTGGCTGGCATGATGAAGGCGATGATGAGCGGGTTTTCGCCGTACCAGTTGAATCCGTCGAATTACAACCCGCTGCGCAAGGTGCTGGAGCAGCAAGTGGATTTTGCCGAGCTCGAGCAAAGTCAGTTGACCAAGTTGTTTATTTGCGCCACTAACGTGCGTAGCGGTAAGGCCAGAGTGTTTCACACGGCGGAGGTCACCGCAGATGTGGTTCTTGCGTCGGCCTGTTTGCCGCAAGTGTTTCAGGCTGTCGAAATCGATGGCGAGCATTACTGGGATGGCGGCTACATGGGTAATCCCGTGCTTTACCCCTTGTTTTCAAATACGGAATCGCGAGATGTGGTTATTCTTCACATCAATCCGATAGAACGGCCAGGCCCCCCCAAGACTGCAGGCGATATTGCCAATCGATTGAATGAAATCACCTTTAATTCTGTTTTGATCAAAGAATTACGTGCGGTCTATTTCGTGCAGCACCTGCTGGATTCCGGCTGGATCAAAGATGAACACAAGGATAAACTGAAACCCGTGCTGATACATTCGGTGCGTGCCGACGTGGCGATGTCCGATTTGTCGTCTGCCAGCAAGATGAACAGCGAATGGAAGTTTTTAACCATGTTGAGAGACCGTGGTCGTGCGCTGGCGGCAGAGTGGCTGGCACATAATTTCGTGCACTTGGGTGTGCGCTCTACGGTGGATTTGAAAAAAGAATTCTTGTAAGCAAGATACCCTTGTAGCAAATAAAAACGCGGCGAATCGATCAGATTCGCCGCGTTTGTTTGGTGCACAGTAACCAGTGTTTATTTCGCCAGATAGTCGTGCACGACTTTGCCGTAAGGCAGGGTCATGTCTGTGACCATGTGCAAGCCGCCGGTGACTTCATGCACCGGCAGGTCGGCCAGCGGACAGTTGACGGATGGCACCAGTTCAAGCCGGGCGCGTCCCGTCCATGCGCCGTGCACCACGATGTCTTCGAACTTGATGGCGACCAGTTGCGCAATGGCCGGGGTGCCGTCGATATCCGGGATCAGCTTTAGCGTAATTTGAGTACGCGCCAGCGCCTCGCGTTCTGTGCTGTAATCTTTACGGAAGGCATCATGCTTGTAAACCATGGTGCCAACGGCGATGGATTGCGTGGCGTAGTGCAGCGTTCCGGTGAGTGTGTCGGCATTGACGGACAGCACCGCTTTGCCGAACTTCATCGGATAACCCCAGATTTCACGTCCGCCAGCGAGCGGCGGAGTATTATCAACATACATCTGGCTGACGAAATTGCAAGCCTCACCTTTGAAGGTGCAGGGGATGATTTGCGCCGCAGCCGAATAGGCACCGAAACCTTCGCCGTCGGGCAAATTCAGCCATTGCACCGCTACGGAATCGCCTCCGGGCTCGAGCGGCTCGGGTAGCGCCTCGCGAATCAAGGCGGCATCGGTTTTGTAGTTAATGACCAAATATTCGCGGTTGAAGAAACGGTAGGGGCCGCGCGGAAAGGTGGGGCTTTGCAGCGGCATGGAGGCCAGCGCTTTGACATCACTTTTTTTCATGATCTGATTTCTCCGTCGAATCAAGCGTCTTTGAGGTAGTCGAATAGCACCCGACCATGTGGCAGGGTGAGGTCGCTAATGAAATGTTTGCCGCCAACAATGCGCTTGATGGGCAGATCCGCAGCGGGCGCATTGACATGCGGAATCAAGTGCAGGCGTGCGGGCGAGAGCCACACGCCTTTGACGGTGATATCAGTCAGATTGTAGGCGACCAACTGACAAATCTTGGGGCTGCCGTCGACATCGGGAATGATTTTGAGATTGCACGACGTGCGCGTCATGCCTTTAGCCTGCGCTTCGACGCCGCCCGGTGCAACTTGGTGCTTGTAGGCCATGGTTCCCATGGCGACTAACTGGCCGGCATAGTGCAGGGTACCCGTGAGGGTATCTGAGCAAACTTCTAGCTTCGGATGGGCGTATTTTTTGGGGAAACCCCAGATTTCGCGCCCGGCAGAAATAGGTGGCTCGTCATCCAGATACATTTGCGCGGTGAAGTTGATCGGCTCACCTTTGTAAAAACACGGGATGACGATGCCGCTTTCGGTGTAGTCGCCAAAACCGGAACTGTCGGGCATGCGTATCCACTCATACAGCACGTGATTTTCCGGATTGGGCTCGAGCGGTTCGGGGACGGCCTCGCGCAGCAAATCCCGGTCCGTTTCGTAGGTCACGATCATGAATTCACGATTAATGAACCGGTACGGCCCCATCGGATAGCTGGGGCTTGCGGCCGGCATCGAGGGGAGTTTCAGTATCTGTTGCGCTTTCATGGTGATCCTCTCTGGATGAATGAAACGAAGTGCGTGTTCCGGATAATATCGCGATTGGGATGTGGCGTGTGGGCGACGATATCCTGCGTTCACATGTTATCCGGTTGTACGCGTGCGTCACACAATATGGCAGTGAGTGTGCGGGCGATCGATTTTTATGGCGAGATTCTAAAATTTCTTGTATTTGCGCATCTGATGGCTCGAGTACCCTTTTTTTGCCTGCGGCTCCGGCGGGGGAAGCGTTCCAAGTTGTGAGTTGAAATATGCCGTTTTTTTGACTGTCTTGTGATAATATTTAACCTCACGATTTAGGGGTTGAAATCGGCTACGGGTGGCGTGTTTCCGGCTGTTTCTGGCTATAGGGTTAAACGATTAGGCAGGTAGCAACAGTTCAAGTATTAGTTCAACGATTTCGATGATTCGCCAACACCATTCCATACTCGAATTCAAGCAAAGTCGCTATCTCAAGATTGCGCTTTTGCTTTGTATCGCAGCGATTGTTGCGTATGGCTGGTACGAACCGCTGACGCAATATTTCAATTTCCCGATGGTATATCCTAAGCCATACGGGGGTACGTGGTTAGGCTACACGTTGGGAACTATTGCGGCCTTGCTGATACTGTGGCTCATGCTGTTGGGCATACGTAAACGCAGCTACGCTTCCAGTGTGGGTAGCGTGCAGGGCTGGACTTCCGCCCACGTTTATTTGGGTGTCAGCCTGATTATTCTGGCGACGCTCCATTGCGCGTTTGAATTTGGCTGGAACATACACACGTTAGCTTATGTGCTGATGATCGCGGTGATCGCCAGTGGCTGTTTTGGTGTGTTTGCCTATTTGCGCTACCCCGAAAATATGACCACCAATCTGGCGGGGGAAACGCTGGAGACCATGCTGCTGAAAGTGGCCGACATGGAGCGTAAATGTAAGCGTATCGCCCTAGACTTGCCAGACGAAGTTAACACGTTGTTGTTGAATGCCATCGACCGTTCAGCTCGGAAAAGTGCCTTGGGCGGTAGTTTGTGGCGCCAGCTTTCCGGTATGGATCGCAACCATCCGATGCGGGTGGCGCGCGACAAGTTGTTGAAAATGGGGGAAAAATTTACCGGCGACCAAGTGATAGTGCAGGAGCAGTTGATTGCTGAAATGACCCGCATCAGCACCATTACCGATCGCGTACGGCAGGATTTGCGGTTGCGCGCGCTGATGCAAATCTGGTTATATTTTCATGTGCCATTATCGTTTTCGTTGTTGGCAGCGTTGGCGGCGCACATCATTTCGGTGTTTTACTTCTGGTAGCGGGACGCTTGGTTCGATATGGATATCCAAATCAGCTATGTGAGCGTTAACCGGCGCGGTCTGCCACAGCGCGATCAGCGGCGCATTGAAGGGCCGTCGATTAATGTGGGTCGTGGCTCGCAGTGCCAGATTCACTTGCCCGATCCGCGCGTTTCGCTTCGGCATGCTCATATTACGGTCTCGGATGCCGGAGCGGCGCTGGAGGCGGAACCCGGACGTCTGATTGTCAACGGGCGCACGGTGGAAAGCGCCATGTTAATGGTTGGCGACAAGGTTGAGCTGGGCCCTTATCTGTTGGAGGTTGAAGCCCCGCCGCAAGGTATTGCCTTAGCGCTGGTGGTGACATTGGTCGTGCCGTTGGCTTCTTTCGGTGGCGATGGTCGCCGTTTTGTCCTGCGGCCACCGCGCTTATCCAAGCGTGGGCTTTCTTATATTGGATTTTTCGGCACGCTTCTGCTGTGTTTGTTGGCCCCATTATCGCAGGATTTTTTGGGCTATCCTGCAAAGCAATCCGTCGCAGCCATGCCAGATATGCAGGAGCACATGGTGCGCGGGGTGTCGACCAAGATGTTGCCGACGTTGAACCCCGGGCCCGTGTCGCGCAGTCACCAAAATTTCGGGGAGGACTGCCGTACGTGCCATGAGATGCCATTCGTGCAGGTTCAGGATAAGTCGTGCCTGAGTTGCCACAAAACGATTAAGGAGCATGTGCCTGCCGCTGATTTAACGGGGGCGAAAGGTCATTCGTTTCGCGATACGCGTTGTGCGGAGTGTCATCGGGATCACAAGGGTGTCCAAATGGCACCGCGTTCGCAAGAGCAGTGCGCTGACTGCCATCGCGATGTAACCAGTGTCGCAGCGAAAGCAAAGTCCGGAAAAGTTACGGATTTCGCATCGGGACATCCAGAGTTCAGGGTTTCACTATTGGACGCCAATAAACCCGACGCCGCGCCGCAAAGAGTGCGTTTAAGCAAGCCGCCGACGCCGGAATTGGTTGAGCGGTCGAACTTGAAGTTCGATCACAAATTGCATTTGGATCCGCAGGGTATTCGGGATCCTGACTCTCGCATGGATCCGGCTGGCATGCGCGATGCCAGCGGCAGGCCGACGGTGCTGGGCTGCACGGATTGTCACGAGCCCAACGAGGGGGGGCGCTTGATTGCTCCGGTGTCGATGGAGCGGCATTGTCAACGATGCCATTCACTGGCCTTTGAGCCTAAAGTGACGAGCCGGCAAGTGGTGCACAGTGATGCGGCAGCCGTCGGAACCATGTTGCGGGAATTCTATGCCCGGCTAGTCCTCGGCGACGTGCCCGCAGATGTGAGTCCGCCGGCTGACTTGCCGCGCATTCGTCCGGGTGCCGAACTCGCATTTCCCGAACGGTTGCAGTCGTTGCAAATTGCCGATCAAAAAGCAAACGCCGTGCTGCGTGAGCTTTTTGATACGCGCAAGGTTTGTTCGACCTGCCACGAAGTCACCCGCACTGGTGGTGCTGCGGGTTGGCGTGTGGCACCGGTGCGCTTGGCAAAAGTCTGGATGCCGCAAGCGCTGTTTACCCACGCGAAACATAAAACTGAGCGCTGCTCGAGCTGCCATGACATGTCGCAATCAAAGTCATCGGAGCAGATATCCATGCCCAGTGTGACCCGGTGTCAGGAATGCCATGTCGGCGCAACGCCAGTTAGCGGGAAAGTAACTTCCGACTGTGGGATGTGCCACAAATTTCATGAGGGTGCGGATTTTTGGCATATAGCGATCCAAGGCCAGAAGCAGCCCGGAGGCAAAAAATGAGGTGGTTCGTGGTGCTGATAGCCCTAGTTGCTCTTGCAGGCTGCGGCGGTGGGGCAGGGGGAGATGGCGGACCTACTGTAGCTGCTGCTGCGGCGGTGTCTGCGACCACAGCTAGTTGTAGCGGCGGTTGTGCCGCAGCCACACCCACTGCGTTGACGGTGGCTGAGGTCAATCAAATATTAAGTCAGGCAGTTCTGGAAGCTCAGGCCCGCGGCTCACCGGCGACGATTGCTGTGGTGGACAGACCCGGTAATGTATTGGCTGTATTCAAGATGGCAGGGGCAGCCGCCACATTTACAATTACCAGCGGTCGTGGTGTGACGGGCGGGCTCGAAGGGGTCAATATTGTGCCATCAGAATACGCGGCCATTAGCAAAGCGATCACGGGCGCTTACTTGTCGTCCGAAGGCAATGCGTTTTCGACCCGGACGGCTAGCCAGATTGTGCAGGAAAATTTTAATCCTAGCGAAATCGGGTCTCCCGGCGGGCCGCTGTTTGGCGTTCAGTTTTCGTCGCTGTCTTGTTCTGATGTGGTTACCCTAGGCGGCACATCTGCGGGTCCCAAGCCTTCGCCGCTCGGGCTTGCGGCGGATCCGGGCGGATTGCCGTTGTACAAGAACGGCATTGTGGTTGGCGGCATTGGTGTGATTGCGGATGGCATATACGGTTTGGATCTCAATATTCGCGATGTCGATCAAGATTTGGATGAGGTAATCGCCGTTGCCGGCAGCACCGGGTTTGCCGCCCCGGCAAATCGTCGCGCGGACCGCATTACGGCTGACGGGCGAACATTTCGTTTTGTGGATTCCGAGGTCTTGGCATCGAATCCGGCGACTGCGCCAGCGCTGCCGGCTGGCGGGGCGTTACTCACAGTCGCGGCGTATAAACCAGTCGCAGCGGTTACTGCGGGCGTGGCCTTTAGTACGGCGGCATCAGGATTTCGGCTTGACACCACGACGCTGGCATTTACCGGGCTAAATGCCTACGTGCTGGATAACGGTGCTGGCGTAAACCGCTACCCCCCTGCGGCTGGTACTGATGGTTTGCTTACGGCGGCTGAAGTGACGCGCATATTGGCCGAAGCGATAAAAATTGCCAATCGCGCTCGCGCACAAATACGTCAGCCGCTCGGTACGCCGGCGCAAGTGACGATTTCAGTGGTTGATACCAATGCGGCGATTCTTGGTGTGATTCGCACGCCCGATGCTCCTGTGTTCGGCACCGATGTTGCTGTGCAGAAAGCACGTAGCGCATTGTTATTTTCGAGACCTGACAGCGCGACAAGGTTGAACGCGCTTGGCGCGCCTATTAGTGGCTACGTGACTAACATGCAAGGGTTGATCGGTGGTGCGCTGACCAACGGCGTTGCATACAGTAACCGCGCAGTGGGCAATCTGGCTCGTCCGTTCTTGCCCGACGGAATCAATGGTGCCGGTCCGGGCCCATTGTCTAGGCCGTTCGCCCAATGGAGCCCCTTCACTGACGGACTGCAGCTGGACTTGGTGCAGGCCAAAGTTGTCAGCAATATTTTGGCGGGAGCTAACACCGGGCCGTGCAACGCAATTCCCGCAGTGGCTAACGGCATACAGATTTTCCCGGGCAGCGTGCCGATTTACCGTGGTGCCCAACTTGTGGGGGCCATCGGCATTTCAGGTGACGGTATCGATCAGGACGACATGATTGCGTTTCTGGGCTTGGCCAATGCGGGCATCGTCTTGGGCACCGGCGTAGCGAATGCACCCCCTGCGCAGCGGGCGGACGTGATTACGGTGCCGGGCGGACAACTGCGCTACGTTAGCTGCCCGGTCGCGCCGTTTCTGGATACTACTGCAACAAATGTGTGCAATGGTTTCTAGAGTCAGGCAGGTGAATCGGCGCGTTTTGCGGAGGGCGGCAGCTATCGCTGTGTCTGTCGCGTTTACGGGCTTGGGGTACGCCCAAACACCCTCTCCAGAGAGCGGTGCCGCACAACTCGCTCGACCGACAGAGCGTTATTTGCTGGATGCATGGACGGCGAAGTTCGCCCCTGCTTTTTCGAGCGCTATTGAAACGCGCTTCCTGTTGCAAGTTGAGGTGCCGGTCGTTGCGATTTACGACAAACCCAGTGTCAATGCCTTGGTGATCGGCCGACTGGAGCAGGGTATCGAAATTGAAGCCGATTTGAGAACCGGCGACTGGTATCGTATCAAGCGGGCTTCTGGTGGCGAAGGTTGGGTGTTAAACGCTGATGTGAGTACAGGCGCATCGATGGCTGTACGACCGTTTCCTGCAGATCGGCGTATTGCTGGCGCTGCACCGGCTGATCCGCGGGCAACGCAATCGCTGTCGTCTGGCAAGTCAGCCGAGAAAACTGAGGATCGTCTGGAGCGGCAGCGACCGCAAGGTAACAGCATCGAGCCACGGTTTCCGCTGATTGATACATCGCGCGTAGAGCCGCCTTCTCCGCTGTATCGCAGCGAGGAAATCCCCATACGCGATCGCTGGCGTTTGGTACAGGCACTGGGTTTGTTACCCTACAAGCTGATTGACCCTTACAACCCGAACGTGCTCAAGGGTGATTTGCCCGTGTTGGAGAAAGAGCTGGGCAAAGACTGGTTTTTCAATCTGTCCGCCATCTCCGATACTTTGTATGAAGCGCGGCGCTTGCCGACACCAACCGGGGCGCAGTCGACGCTGAATCCGGGCTCGAACTTTACCTTTGGACGCGGTCGGCAGTCGACGCTGGCAGAAACAGGCATCATCAGTCTGGCGTTGATCAAAGGCGATACCACGTTCCGCCCGCCGGATTATGAATATCGTTTTGTGCCGGTGTTTAACTTCAATCGCACGGTGACGCAGGAAGTGCGCGCAGTCAATATCAATCCGGCTAACGGCCCGGATCGCAATGACAATTTCGTTGGTATTCAAGAACTCTTTGTAGACAAACACTTACGTGATGTATCCACACGCTACGATTTTGATAGTGTGCGCGTGGGCATTCAGCCGTTTACGGCGGATTTTCGCGGATTTTTGTTTCTCGACCAGCCATTTGGCGTGCGCTTGTTCGGCATACGCGATAACAATCAGTGGCAGTACAACGCAGCTTGGTTCCGGCGTCTGGATAAAGATACCAACAGTGGCTTGAACGATGTCAGCAAACGTTTTCGTGCGGACGATATTTTTGTTTTTAATTTGTATCGGCAAGATTCATTCAATATTCTTGGCTACACGTCTCAGGGGTTGATTCTTCACAATCGAAACCGTGAAGGCAATCGCGCGGACTTTTACAATGGCAACGGTTTTCTTGAGCGCCCGGCCGTGTTTGGTACGGGCAGATCGCACAATTACGATGTGACGTACTTGGGGTATAGCGGAGACGGCCACTTCGGGAAATGGAACGTTTCTGTATCGGGCTACTATGCCACGGGGCGTGACGATCGCGGAATGTTTTCGGGCCGTCGGGAAAGAATCGGCGCTACATTTGGCGCACTGGAAGTCTCACGGGATTTTGACTGGATTCGCGTTCGTGCAAGCGGACTGTATGCGTCCGGCGATAAAGATCCCTATGACGGCAAGGCGCAAGGCTTCGATGCCGTGCTTGAGAATCCCCAGTTTGCCGGAGCAGATACCAGCTACTGGATTCGGCAAGCAGTACCCTTAATTGGTGGTGGCGGTGTCGCGTTGTCCATGCGTAACGGGGTATTGCCGTCGCTACGCTCCTCGCGTGAATTTGGGCAATCGAATTTCACAAATCCTGGCTTGCGTCTGTTGGGTTTGGGCGCTGACTTTGATGTCAAGCCAGGCTTGCGCGTGATCAGCAACGCCAATTACCTTGAGTTTGACAACCTGTCTTCTTTGTCGGTGCTGCGGAACCAGCGATTGAGCAGCACCAAGATAGGCTTGGATGTCTCGGCTGGCGTGCAATATCGGCCGTACTTCACGCAGAACGTGGTTATCAATGCCTCCATTGGCGCTTTATTCCCTGCAAAAGGATTGCGTGAAATATACGGGAACGGGGTGGATTCCACTCAGTATTCCGCGTTGGTTAACATGCTGCTGACTTTCTGATGAGAATCCTGGCCGTCATTTTGTTGTTGTTTGCCGCCTCGATAGTCAGCTTGGCGAATTCGCCATCTGCGCCCATCGGGCCGGAGCCTGCTGCCAGCCCGCCAGCGCCTGAAAAACAGGCTCAGGTAGAGGCCGACAAGAAATCTTCTGGATGCGTCACATGCCATACGGCGTCTGATCGGCATACTATGCATGCCAATCCCGCTGTGGTGCTGGGATGCACGGATTGCCATGGCGGCAATGCGGCTATTGAAAAGGTGGCGGGATCGGAATACGGCAGCAAAGACGAGCAGGCCGGTAAGGACTACCTTGGGGCCATGAGCAAGGCCCACGTTTTGCCGCGTTATCCCATGGAGTGGAAAACGCCCGCTTCGGGAAATCCTGAAGGCACTTATACGCTCCTCAATCGCGAAAGCCCGGCCTTTGTGCGATTTATCAATCCCTCCGACTACCGCGTGGCGCGGGAGGCGTGCGGGGCGTGCCATTTACCTGTGATTCAGGCGGCAGAACGCAGCTTGATGGCGACGGGCGCGATGTTGTGGAATGGCGCCTCGTATAACAACGGGATATTAGATGACAAGCGTGGCGTTTTGGGAGAGGCCTATACGCGCACGGGCGAACCGGCGAGCATCAAGAACCCCGTAGTTCCTGACGACTGGCTCACGCAAAAAGGCGTCCTCGCGCAGCTCTTTCCGCTGCCCGCGTGGGAAACCGTGCCGCCCGGTGATATTTTCCGCGTATTTGAACGCGGCGGTCGCGTCATCAGTAGTCAATTCCCGGAAGTCGCTATTCCCAACAGCGCGGGGAAATTGCAAGTGCTGGATGAACCGGGGCGACCAGACATCAAGCAATCCAATCGCGGCCCCGGCACCGGTGGACGTATCGCAGTTCCAGTCATCAACATTACAAAAACCCGCTTGAACGATCCGGTGATGTGGTTTCTCGGCACTAACGATCAGCCGGGGGATTATCGGTCGTCAGGGTGCGCAGGTTGCCACGTCATTTACGCCAATGATCGAGATCCCGCGCGATCCGGGGTGTACGCCAAGTATGGGAACGATGGAAAGACGATAACCGCCGATCCGACCATTCCAAGAGACAAGCCTGGACACCCCCTTAAGCACGAATTTACGCGCGCGATTCCATCATCGCAGTGCATGATTTGCCATATGCACCAGCCGAATATTTTCGTGAATAGTTTTTACGGCTTTACCATGTGGGATTATGAGTCCGACGCGCCGTCGATGTGGCCAGCCAAACAACGTTATCCAACGGACGACGAGCGGCGCAAGATTCTTGAGCGCAATCCCGAGGGCGCAGCGGTGCGCGGCAAGTGGGGCGATCCTGACTTTCTGAAGGAAGTCTCCAAGCTTAATCCCGGTTTGAAGGATACGCAGTTCGCCGACTACCATGGGCATGGATGGAATTTCCGGGCGATTTTCAAAAGAGACCGGAAAGGCACTTTGTTAGACAAGGATGGCCGCCCTGTTGCGGACGACGATCCGGATAAATTTAATCCTAAGAATCCCAAAAAAGCGGTCCACCTGACTTCCATCCATCTAGATGTGGGAATGCATTGCGCTGATTGTCACTTTGCCCAAGATTCCCATGGCAATGGTCACATCTACGGCGAAGTGGCTGCAGCCATTGAGATAGAGTGCTCGGATTGCCATGGCACCGCCAGTCGCTATCCGACGCTATATACATCAGGGCCGGCTGCACGTCCCGGTGGCACGGATATGGGCCTTATGCGTACGCCAGACGGTCGCAAACGGTTTGAATGGAAGGACGGCAAGTTGTTTCAACGCTCTGTGATGTTTCCCGACAAGGAATGGGAAATGTCGCTGGTAAAGGACTCTGTCAATCCAAAGCACCCCGGCTACAACGCTAAATCGGCGCGCGCCAAATTGGTCGCCAAAGGGGATTTTGATAACTATGCCCAGCGCTGGGGGCTGGGGGTACCGGAAGACAAGCGGGCGCACGGGGATGACAAGATGACCTGCCAGACCTGCCATACCTCATGGACCACCAGTTGCAGCGGATGTCATCTACCTATCGAGGCCAACGAAAAAACGGATCGCCATCACTATGAAGGCGGGCCGTCACGGAATTACGCGACGTACAATCCGCAAGTAGTGCGCGATGATATGTTCCATCTTGGCCGCCACGGCCCGGTGAAGAACAGCAAAATTACGCCCATCCGCTCTTCGTCGGCGTTGGTGTTGTCGTCCACGAATTCAAATCGAGAAAAAATCTATATACAGCAAGCGCCAACGGCGGCAAGCGGCTTTTCAAGTCAGGCGTTTGCGCCGCACTATCCCCATACCGAGCGTAAAACAGAGACGAAAACCTGCACCGACTGCCATCTTTCGTCCGACAACGACAACAATGCCATTATGGGACAGTTGTTATTGCATGGAACCGGCTATATAGGCTTGCTTGGCTACAACGCTTGGGTCGGCGAAGAAAAGCATATTGAAGCTGTGCAGGTTACCGAGTGGGAGGAGCCGCAGGCAGTGATCGGCAGCTATCTTCACCGGTATGCATATCCGGACTGGTATGCCGCTCACCTCAAGGCAGGCCGTAAGTTAAAAGAGGCGCATGATCATGCGACAGCGGGTCGTGCCTCGTGCTTGCAGTTGCGCGGAGAGTACCTCTATGTTTCAGAAGGTGCCGCCGGTATGCGGGTATACGATGTTGCTTCCATTGCCAACAAGGGCATTTCGCAGCGTATTGTCACTGCGCCGTTTTCCAAGCTGGGCCATAACACGCACATACCCAGTAAAAACGCGACGTGCGTCGCATTACCGACCACGCAGCCGGTTGCCCCGTTGAAGAACCAAGGCAAGAAAATGCGGGTTGATAATCAAGAGCAGCCGTTTCATCCCATTTACAACTACGCCGTGATTACTGATGCCGAAGAGGGGATGATACTGGTGGACGTGAACACCCTTCAAGATGGTGATCCACGCAATAATTTTCTCAAGCGAGCCTTAACGTGGGATGGCGATGGAATATTGAAGGGTGCACAGCACATTACTTTGGGCGGCTCCTATGCCTATATCACTTCGACGGTGGGCGTGGTGATTGTCAATTTGATGGATCCACTTAAGCCCAAGGTCGCCGCAGTTGTTCCACTCAAGGGCGCACGCTCGACTGCACTGCAGTTTCGCTACTTGGCTGTAACAGACGACAGTGGACTGCGCATGATTAATGTCACGATACCCGAGCGCGCGAAGTTGGTCGAATCTGCATTCATACCATTGTCGGACGCTCACCGGATCCATCTTGCGCGTACCTTTGCTTATGTCGCCGCAGGCAAGGAGGGGTTGGTTATTGTCGATATCGAGAAGCCCGAGCAACCCTTTGTTTATATGAAGTATTCTGCCGATGGTACACTTAACGATACGCGTGACGTGACCGTTGCTTCGACCAATGCATCGGCGTTTGCCTATGTAGCAGACGGACGTAACGGCCTCAAGGTTATCCAACTGACTGCGCCGGATACGCAGCCCAAATTCTACGGATTTAGTCCCGATCCCAAACCGCAGGTTGTCGCTTGGCGAAAAACCAAAACGCCGGCGTTATCGGTATCGCGGGCGCTTGAGCGTGATCGTGCCGTGGACGAAACGGGCGGGCAGGTGGCAGTGTTTGGCCGTATCGGCTCAAGGCCATTCAATCTCGAAGAGCAGCGAAAAATGTACCTTAAGCCGGACGGTACCCCATGGACCGTACGAGATAACCCTGTATCTCAGGTGAAGCCATGATTGCAATGTATAGCCTGCTTATTGGTACGGTGACTTTCGTTCTGATGTTGACCACAGGCGTCCAAGCGGCAAGCGTGCTGCCTCACTACTCGAATGACAAGACGCTCGGCGTCGGCAGTTGTGCCAGCAGCCTTTGCCATGGAGCGATTGAAACCTGGAAGGACTCCAACGTTTTTCAAAACGAATATGTCACTTGGTCGCGCACGGACAAACACGCGCGAGCCTACGCGGTGCTGTTAAACGAGCGCTCGAAAGAGATCGCCAAGAAACTGGCATTGCCGGAGCCGGCGCACAAGAGCGATGTGTGCTTAGATTGTCATACACACAATCCAAAAGTTGCGCAGCGCACCCAAGGATTTCAGATCGCTGACGGCATCGCCTGCGAGGCCTGCCATGGCCCAGCAGAACGCTGGGTCGGAAGCCACGTTGAACCCGGTGCCACGCATGCGGCCAATGTCGCACGCGGTATGTATCCGACGGAAAACGATGTGGCGCGAGCGCGATTGTGCTTATCGTGTCATCTTGGGACCAAGGACAAATTTGTCACGCACAAAATCATGGCAGCCGGGCACCCGCGCATGAGTTTTGAGTTGGATACGTTTACGCAAATTGGCCCGGCGCATTTCAGAATTGACGCGGATTGGCAGCGCCGTAAAGGGAGCTGGAACGAAGTTCGGGCTTGGGCCATTGGTCAAGCAGTTGCTGCACAGGAATTGCTGGCCTTGCTGCAAGGCCCACGTGGGCGCGATGGGTTGTTTCCGGAGCTCGTACTGTTTGATTGCCATTCCTGTCATCACCCCATGGGGGATAAACGCAATACGGCGGCACGGGTCGGCGTGGGGCCGGGCTTCGTGAGGTTGAATGATGCCAATTTGCTTATGTTGCGCCAAATCGCGCGCCGTGTGGCACCGTCTGAAGCTGCTGCGTTTTCGCACCAGGTGACGCAGTTGCACAAAGCCGTCGCGGGTGGGAGCGATGCCTTAGCGCAAGCGCGAACTGTCGAGCAATTGATAACAGCGATGATTCCGAAAATTTCCGCGCACAAATTTTCCGGCGAGGATCTCAGGGCGGTGATGCTGGGGTTGATTGACGACGGCCTTGCCGGACAATATGCTGATTATCAGGGCGCTGAGCAAGCGGTTATGGCCGTGCAAAGCATTGGTGATCTCATGGGGCGTCAGAATATGCTGAGGTCCCAGTCTTTGCAGCCAACCGTCAAACGCTTGCTTGGCGCGGTGGCGCATGATGAAAAATATCAGCCTGCGGCGTTTACCAAGATTCTGCGCGACCTTAAAACACAACTCGAATCAGGAGCGGGCAAATGAGCGATAGCGTGGGCATTGCCATTGTTGGATCGGGGCCGAGCGGTTTGTCGTGTGCCGCGCATGCGGCTGAGTTGAACATCCCACACGTACTGCTAGAAG
The DNA here is from genome assembly GCA_043743335.1 of Burkholderiales bacterium. Lineage (GTDB taxonomy): Bacteria > Pseudomonadota > Gammaproteobacteria > Burkholderiales > SG8-41 > UBA5216. Next base: position 21,009 of record JAYTWR010000025.1, on the reverse strand, counting down.
CGGAAGAGCACGCGTCGCACACCATTTTTCGCTATCAGAAGGGCAAGCATGTCATGGCTGAGCCGGGCATATTGCCATTGCGTAGCCCGGTAGTGTTTGCTGCGGGAAAACGTGAAACCATTTTGGGCAAGTGGGATGAAGACTTGGCCAAATACAAAGTCAACGTTCAGTACCGTTCGGCGGTGACCGCCATATCCGGCAGCAAGGGTGCCTTTGAAATCAAAACGGCTGCAGGCAATACGGTCAAGGCAGAGAATGTTGTTCTTTGCATCGGCCTGCAGGGAAATATTCGCAAGCTCGGCGTTGCCGGTGAAGACCTCGAGCGCGTGCAGTATCAGTTGGATGACCCGGACGAGTACAACGGCGAAGTGATTGTGGTGGTGGGGGCTGGCGACGCCGGGATAGAGAACGCATTGGCGCTTACAGAAAATAACCGTGTGATTCTGATCAATCGGGTGGATGAATTTCCACGTGTCAAGCAGGGTAATATTGATTTGGTTACTGCAGCCATCAATGATGGCAAGATGGAATGCCGTTTCAGCACCTCCGCGCTGAGTGTGGAAGCGGTTGCGGGCGAGAACAAGCCTTTGTTCTTCACTGCCCAGACACCTCAGGGTGTCGAAAAAATCCCCTGTGATCGGGTGATTGCACGGCTGGGAGCAATACCGGCGCGCAAACTGGTTGAGAGCTTTGGTATTCAGTTCCCCAATCAGACAATGGAAGCAGTGCCGCAGGTCTCATCAACGTATGAGTCCAATGTGCCCGGCCTCTACATTATTGGTGCGCTGGGCGGTTATCCGTTGATCAAGCAGGCCATGAACCAGGGTTACGAGGTGGTTGAATACATCTTGGGCAACCCGGTAGAGCCCGCCGATGAATCGTTACTAAAGGCCAAGTTTGTCAAATTCAAGCAGGCGAAGAATGTGACAGAAGCGCTGGCCATCGTGCAGTCAAACGTGCCTTTGTTCGCGGACTTGACCACGCTGCAGTTGCGCGAATTCATGCTGGACAGCGAAGTGCACGTGCCCAAACGCCGCGAGGTCGTTTTCCGGAAAGACGACTACAGCAACTCGTTTTATTCTATCGTCGAAGGTGAGGTTACCATCGAGGTGCCCGACGAGAGTGGCAAGCAAAAGACCATTGCGCTGGGGCGCGGGCAGTTTTTCGGGGAACTGGGCTTACTGTCCGGACGCCGTCGCTCTAGCACGATACAGGCAGGGGATAACTGCGTCTTGATTGAGACCCCGCGCCGATCTATGCTCAAATTGATCGCCAGTATTGAGTCGGTGCGACGCCAAATTGACGAAACCTCGTTGCGGCGGGCGGTGCGCGTACACATCGCGCCTTTCGTTTCGGAAGAGGACGTTGTGGAAATGCTCAAGGGTGCCACCGTCAAGAACTTCCCCGCCGGTCAGATGCTGTTCAAGGAGGGCGATGCAGCAGACGGATTACATTTGATTCGCCGTGGTTCGGTAACCGTCTCGCGGACAGTAGGCGCGAAAGAAGTCGTGATGGCCTATGTCGCCGCGGGTAACTATATAGGCGAGATGGCGTTGCTGTCATCGAATGACAAGCGCACAGCAACCGTGCGGGCTGCTGTGAATTGTGAAACGGTCGTGTTGTCGGCCAAGTCCTTCAACGACGTGATTAACCGAAATCCGGCTTTGCGTAACGATATCCAAGCGCTGGTTCGAAAACGCATGTCGAGTAGCGCTCAGCGCGAAGCGGAGCCCGATAGTGGTTCGGGTGGCTTGATCAACTTCCTCATGGGGCAGGGGCTCGGTGAAAGTACGGACGTTCTGCTGATCGATGAAAGTCTGTGCGTGCGCTGCGACAACTGCGAAAAGGCCTGTGCCGATGTACACGATGGCACGTCCCGCCTGGATCGTCAGGCCGGGCCGACGTACGCGAATATACATATCCCCACTTCGTGCCGACATTGCGAAAACCCTCACTGCATGAAGGACTGCCCGCCGGATGCGATACACCGCAATCCCAGTGGAGAAGTGTTTATCAGCAACAGTTGCATCGGCTGTGGCAATTGCCAACGCAATTGCCCTTATGGCGTGATTCAAATGGCCCAAGTCAATCCGAAGCGCCGGCCACCGAGTCTGCTGGCTTGGTTAATGACAGGATTTACCACCGAGCCTGGGCGCGAAGAACACTATCACAACGCGGAAGTCGGCAAAAAAGCCGTGAAGTGCGATATGTGCAAAGACCTGTCAGGTGGCCCAGCCTGCGTGCGCGCTTGCCCGACTGGCGCGGCGATACGCATCAATCCCGAAAAATTTATTTCAGCATCGTAATCGCGGGTTCTTGGCCGCGATCCACTATAGCTTGGATTGAAATAGCGGCGGTCGAAACGGATAGTGCGGCGCTTGGTACCACGGGTAGGGCGGGCGTCCGCTACGCGAAAAATATTGCTCCATTTCCCTGTCGGTTCGGCGTTTCAGGACCAAGGTCTTGGCGTTGGTCACGCCATTCAGTTCGTATTCCACGTCGAGCTGTACTTCCGTGCCGTAGTTCAAAATGGGCACTAAACCCAAATCAATACGGGTTTGCGAACGGGCACCAGCAACGATATTTTTCGCCCCATTTAGCGTTAATTCGCGCGTACCGCTCGTCACTCGGAGCAGGCGCAGAGATCGATTCTGTAACTCAAGGTTCATGAGATAAAAGGTGATTACCCCGCTTGCAATCTGATCGTCCTTACCCAGCGCACCGGGTACGCCGACTGCATCTAGGCCTTTTTGCAGGTCATACAGCACTGGCACAACTTTCTTTTCGTGAATGATGGCGATCTGCAGGCCCAATTTGCCTTCGTCCAGCCAATCGCCTGCATCATAAAACTTTGAATATTCGCGTAATGCCCTGCGTCCGGATTGGGCATCGTAGGCGAACTCCGCCATCCGCCCGGTAGAGCAGGCTGTTAACGCACATAACAGTCCGACAGACATTACCGCACGACGATTTCGCACACTGCTTTCCTGTGATTTGGGTCATAGTCCGGCGGTGAATGGCCGCGCGGTAGAGTCTATGATAATGAATAATCCAATGATCCCAGGATAGTGTGATTTATTCCACAAAATCAAGCTGATAGTCCACCAAATTTACCTAGAATATACTAAAATTCTAAGGGGCGACGGTGTAAAGCCTGCTTAATTACGCGTTTTTTCTGCGGGTCGCGTGTCTGGTCGTGAGCGAAAAGTGTCAAGGAGGTGGTGTCATTTCAGCCCAAAATTCCATAGAACTCATCTTGGCGCGCCAATTGGCGAGTTGCTTGGCCATGCCTGTGGGGATCGTAAACGCCGAAGGCACGCTGGTGTATTACAACGAGCAAGCCGAGCATGTCATCAATGAACGCTTTGACGAAACTGGCGATATGAAGGAAGCAGTCTGGACGAGTTTCTTTGCCATTGAAGATCTCGACCGCAAGCCGGTGCCAGTTGAGGCTTGGCCCTTGGTGGTCGCGTATAAAGAGCAGCGCGCGGTATCGCAGATCGTCTGGATGCGTTGTCGTGACGATGCTTGGCGCAATATTTCTTTCACTGCCTTCCCGCTTATCGGTCAACATGGCAGCTTCGAGGGTGCCATGACCATTTTTTGGGAAGTGTGACGTGCGCGTAACGCTGCGCGGTACTCGGGGTTCCCTGGCGTCGCCCGGGCCTGACACCGTGCGTTATGGCGGCAATACCTCTTGTGTGGATGTCATCGGCGACGAAGGTACTGCTTTGGTGCTCGATGCCGGTACCGGCATACGTCCGCTCAGTGCAGCGTTGCCGCGCGGGCTGAAGCGCATTGACATACTGCTCACGCACTTGCACATGGACCACATACAGGGACTGGGGTTTTTCGGTCCGTTGCATAATCCCGATGCAGAAGTCCACTTGTGGGGGCCGGCCAGTACAACGCAAAATCTGTCTGCACGGCTTAAGCGCTACCTGTCGCCGCCGCTGTTTCCGGTGCGTTTGTCGGATTTGGCTTGCAAAGTCACGTTTCACGAAGTGCCTTGCGTAGACGTGGATATTGGCGAGTTTCGCGTCTCTACCGCATCGGTTTGCCATCCCGGCCCCACCGTTGGCTATCGTATTGTTTCTCCGAAAGGCAAGGTGCTGACCTATCTGCCTGATCATGAGCCAGCGCTCGGCGTTTTGCGTTTTCCAGTGTTGCCACGCGCGTGGACATCCGGTGCCATGCTGGCTGAAAACGCCGATTTGCTGATTCACGACAGTCAATACACCAACGACGAATACAATGCTCGTCGTGGGTGGGGGCATAGCGCCATCGAGCAATCGCTGGCGTTCGCACAACTGGCTGAAGTGCGCAATCTCGTGCCGTTTCATCATGATCCCGCGCACAGCGATGTTTTTCTGGATCAAATATTTGATGACGCGATCCAAAAAGCCAAGCCCCAATTTAAGGTACTCACCGGGCTCGAGGGCGCGAGTTTTGAAGTCTGATTAACGCATGCTTGCATGCGCCGCACGCGCAGGCAAGACGGCATGTCGAGGCAGCGGAGTGTATCGCGCTGCTATAATACCTTCCGCTAAAGTTCGCATACCAGTGATCGGCGCAACGGCCATTTCAGTCAGCGCTCGCATTGACTAGAGCTTTATTTTTTTCATATAAAACAAGTACTTACGAATTTTCCAGGTTGCGCCTCCGTTCTCGGCAGCCTGCCTTTTTGGACGGCTCATGATTGTTTACGATTTGGAATGCGAGCACAACCACCGATTTGAGGGTTGGTTCGGCTCGGCTGGCGATTTCGATACGCAACTGTCAGGCAAGCTGCTGAGTTGCCCGACGTGCGGCAGTGGCACTGTGGTGCGCCGCCCCAGTGCTTCGTATGTCAACACGGGAGCTGCAGAAAAAAAGTTTCGTGCTTCACACGAAGCGCACGCATTACACGACGGGCAAAAGCCTTCCACGGCCAACGTGCCTCAGCAGTATGCCAACGTGCCACCGGAAATCGTCGCGAAGATCATCGAGCACATCGTCAAGTCCACCGAAGATGTGGGCAACAAGTTCCCGGAAGAAGCGCGCAAAATTTATTACAACGAAGCGCCGGAACGTCACATACGCGGCACCGCTACGGCGCGTGACGTCGAGTCCCTGCGAGATGAGGGCATCGAGGTTGTGTCGTTCCCGGTGCCGGCGCATTTGGCCAACAAAACGCACTGAGATATCTACCCAGAGCGGCACTCAGCGATTCCATTCACAGAGCGCGCCCATCGCAACGCGCGACGCGCTTCACAACGCCACAACTCCGCAACCCGCAAAGGTAAAACATGAACCAACCCGGCGCAGCCATTCCAACCCTTACCGACAAACTGCTGGCGATTAAAGAAGGCCACATTGGCTGGATTGTGTTCAACAATCCCGATAAGCATAACGCTGTCTCGATGGAAATGTGGCAATCGGTGCCGCTGGCGTTTGACGCCTTCAACAAAGATCCGGACGTGCGTGTGGTGATTCTCAAAGGCGCAGGCGAAAAAGCCTTTGTGTCGGGTGCGGATATTTCCCAATTTAAAGAGCGTCGTTCCAGCGCCGAGGGCGTGGCGGAGTACAACGCGACTTCCGACAGGGCTTCCGAGGCTATTCGAAATTGCCCCAAGCCCACCATTGCCATGGTGCGCGGCTACTGCATCGGCGGCGGGGCCGCGACCGCCACCAACTGCGATATACGCATTGTGTCCGATGACGCCAAATTCGGCGTGCCCGCCGGCAAGCTGGGCTTGGGCTACCGTTACCCGGGCGTGAAGCGTTTGACGGATTTGGTAGGGCCGCAGTTTACGGCAGAAATTTTCTTCACCGCACGCCAGTTCAATGCACAGGAAGCGTTGACCATGGGTTTGGTCAATCGCGTGGTGCCGGTTGCAGAACTCGAAAAAACCGTGCGCGAATACGCCGACGCCATCGGGCGCAACGCGCCCTTGACGCTGGCCGCGATCAAGCGCTCGTTGCTCGAATACGCAAAAGACGACAGTCAGCGTGATCTCGCCTTGTGCGACAAAATGGTCAACGACTGCTTCACCAGCGAAGACTACAAAGAAGGTCAAACCGCCTTCATGGAAAAGCGCAAACCGGTTTTTAAGGGAAGATAAAAAAGTCAATAAAATCAATTAGTTAGGTTTTCGCCAAACAGAAGTCGCGCATGGTTCGCCCAGCGCGATTTTGTTTTTGCGGCGCTCGCAGCGGCTGTAACCGACATGAGCACTGCGGGTCGCCGGCGGCGCTTTTTGTGCGCTGGTGCTCCGCTTCAAGGGCGGTTCCCTGACGGTAATTCCTGAACCGTCTGATCCCTGCAAACCGGTGTAGGCAAATCCTATAATTTGAATGAGAAAGTCTTGATAGGGGATTGTTTTTACGGTATTTTTCGCTCTTGAGACTGGAGCGGTATCGATTGAGTTTTTATCATCCGACAAAGGGCGCATGATGAACAGGCCGGGCGAGGCATCGCATGTCTAACCGACAGTCGCTTTGAGCAAACTCATCGATAACCTGCGGCAGGCCGAGCGCGCACGTCGCGCCCTGTCCGATGGTGCGTCGGAGCCTGAAGATGCCACCCTTGTCAGCGACGTGATTACCCGTGGCCAGGAATCCCTGTTAGCCGCATCGGCAGACGCGCAGGCAGCGGCGCTGGACGCCCTGCAAGACAGCATCAGCAAGGATATTCAAAGTGGCAAGCGTGCGCGAGCGCGGGTCGAGGCCGACAGCGTCAGGATCAGCCAGACGCAAGAACGAATTGAAGCGGAGAAGCGCGCCGTAGCAGTTGCCCGCATGCGCGTGGCCATGGAAGAACAGGCTGCCAAGCTCGCAGAAGAGCGCCGCGCGCTCGACGCCGAGGCCATACTCAAGGCGCAGGAACGTGCGCAGTTGGAAGCGCAGGCGCTACAAGCGGCGCAGGCGCGCATCGCCGCTGCCCACGAAGCCGCGCTAGCCGTCGAGGCCAAGCTCGCGGCAGAATCCACGGCCGCGCGTGATGCGGAAGCTACTCGCCAGAAAGTGTTGGAGGGCCTGGCTACGCAAATTGACGCCGAGCGTCGGCTCGCGGTCGCCGCGCAAGAACGCGCGCGTGCGCAAACCGACGCGCGCGATACCGCACTCGCCCTCGCGCAGCGTGAAGCCGAAGCATTGAAGGTGGCGCGCGAGCGCGAGTTAAGCGAGCAGGCTGAACGCGTCGCCATCGAAGCACGGACTGCGGCAGCGGCGGAGGCCTCGCGCATGGCTGTGGAGCGCGCCGAAGTGGAACGCCGGGCTGTCGCGCAATTGCAGGCACGCTTGCAGGCCGAAGAACTGCATCGCAATACCAGTGCAGAAGTGTTGCGCAGCACGGAAGACGCGCATGCGGTAGCGCAGGCGCGCGAAGCGCTCGAAACGCGCTTAGCGACTGAAATAGAAGCGTTGCTGACAGACGAGCGCAACAAGGAACGGCTGGCCAAAGAGCAACGCGCACTCGATGACGCCGCCACCAAATTGGCGCGCCAGCGAGAGAAGAAAGAACTCACTGCGCAGCGCGCAGCAGAAGCACGTGCGCAGGCGGCACTGCAAGCGGCGCACGCGGCGGAAGAGCGTACGCAGGCAGAGAACCGTGCCACAGAAGTGCTGCGCGCGCGCATCGCGACAGACCAGGCGGAGGCGCAGGCGCTGCACGCCGCACAAGCCGAGGCCGAGGCCGAACACGCCGCAGCACGCCAACGCGAGACGCTTGAACAAGAGCAGCGTAATGCCGCTAATGTACGGTTAGCCGCAGAACAGGAAGTCGCTAGGCTACGCGCTGCGCAATTGACGCTTGATATCGCCGTGGCGCAGGCAGCCGCAGAGCGTGCAGCAGCCGAGGCGCAAGCGCTTGAGGCTGCTGGGGAAAACTCGCGACGGCAGTTGGAGGCGCAAGCCGCAGCTCAGGCGCGGCAGGAGACTGAAGCGCAGGCAAACGCGGCTCTGCAGGCCCGTATCGCGGCAGAAGAAACCCTGCATCGCGCTGCCAGCGTCGCGGCGCAGGCGGCCGAGGCGGCGATTGCCGCTGCCTGTGAGCGCGAGACCTTCGAAAACCAGTTGCGTGCTGAGGCCACCGCCCGTCTGGCAGCCGAACGCAAAGCGGCGCAGCTTGCGGAAGAGCAACGCGCACTGAACGCAGCGGCACAGCAGGCCGCCGATCAACGCGCGCAGGTTGAGCTCGAGGCGCGGCAAGCGGCGCAAGCACGCGAGCAAGCGCAGCGAGAGGCGCAGCGCACGGCGCAGGCGCAGTCCGAGGCCGAGGCCCGCGCTGCGGAGGCACTGCAGGCGCGTATCGAGCAAGAGGCCGCAGCACAGCATGCTGCGGACGAAGCGACAGCAGCCGCGCGTAGCGCCGCTGCTGCTGCGGCTGAGCGTATGGGGCACGACAACAGCCTGATTCAGGTTGCTGCGGCGCGCATCGAAGCTGAAAACGTCGCACAGCAAGCCGCCGAGGCGCAACGGCAAACAGAAAACGCCGCGGCGGAAGCAGAGCGCTTACGCGCGGCCAAAGAAGTGGAATTGCGGCAGGTGGCTGAGGCGCATACCCAGGCAGCGGCTGAGGTTAAGCGTGCCGCAGAAGCGCGGGCCATGGCTGAATCGCAGGCAGTGAACGAACTGCAGGCCAAGCTCGCGGCGGAAGCGCGGCATCGTGAAGCGGAAGTTGCTGCTTTACAGGCGTCCGAGGCTGCGCTTGCGGCGGTGCGTGAACGTGAGTCGCTGGAATTTCAATTAACGCGAGAGATCGAGGCGCGCTTTACTGTCGAGCGCGAGGCCGACAAGCGTGCCCGCGACGCCAAGGCGCTGGACGATGCGGTGGCCGAGCAGGCGCGCCAGCGCGAGACCAAAGAACTCGCGGTTCGGCGTGCCACAGAAAAGCGCCTGCAAGCCGAGCGTGAGGCGCTTGAAAGCGCGCAAGCACGGACTTTGGCTGACACACAAGTTGCGATTGAATTGCAAGCCAGCTTGGACGCCGAGCAGGCGCTGCGTGCGACGGCTGCTGCGGCGTTGCAGGCGGCAGTGTCTGCGCAGCTTGCGGCCCGTGAACGCGAGACGCTGGAGGCGAAGTTAAGCGCCGAATGCCAAGCACGCGAAGCGGCTGAACTTGAGGCCGCGAACGCGCTAGCGGCTCAGCGCCGACTCGAAGAGGCGGCTGCGCAACAGGCGCAAGCGCGCGCGACACACGAGACCGCACTGGCGCACGCGACGCGACAGCGCGCTGCTGAAGATGAGGCCGCAACTAGTGCGCTGGAAGTCAAGCGGCATGCAGAAGAGGCACTGGCTGTGGCCGCAGCCGCGGCGTTGGCAGCGGCACAAGCCGCACAAGCGGCTGCGCGTGAACGCGAGTCTGCAGAAGCACGTTTGAATGCCGAAGCCGAAGCGCGAATTGCAGAAGAACGTCAAGCCACAGAGGCGGCTGCCGTGCAACGCCAACTGGAAGCGTCTGCCACGCTGCAGCTACGGGCGCGCGAACGGAATGCGCTTGAAGCTGTTGCAGCCGCCCGTCAACATGAGGCGCAGATGCAAGCCGCCCAGCGCGCATTGCAAGAAAAGCTGGCAGCGGAGCAAGCATTGCATGCGGCGTCAGCCATGGCGTTGCAAGTGGCCGAAGCCGCACAAGTAGCCGCGCGTGAACGTGAATCTCTCGATGCTCGCGTGCGCGTCGAAGCGGAAGCCCGCATGGCGATGGAAAGCCAAGCCGCCACAGCCGAAGCCACACAACGTGCGCTGGATGAAGCCGCTACGCAACAGGCGCAAGCGCGTGAGCAAAGCGAGATTGCGGTCGAACAAGCGGCGTTGCAGCATGCTGCGGAATCTGAGGCTGCACGCCGGGCGCTGGAAGAAAAACTCGCGGCAGAGCAAGGCCTGCGCGTGGCCGCAGAGGCAGCGCTGGCCGCTTCCAACGCAGCGCAGATTGCCGCGCGTGAACGTGAATCTCTCGATGCCCGCGTGCGTGTCGAAGCGGATGCCCGCATGGCGATGGAAAGCCAAGCCGCCACAGCCGCAGCCAGGCAGCGTGAGCTGGATGAAGCCGCTATGCAACAGGCGCGGACGCGTGAGCAAAGCGAGACTGCGGCCAAGAAAGCGGCGTTGGAAAACGCCACGGAAGCGGAGGCTGCGCGCGGCGCGCTCGAAGCGAAACTCGCGGCAGAGCAAGGCCTGCGCGTGGCCGCAGAGGCAGCGCTGGCGGCTTCCAATGCCGCGCAGATTGCCGCGCGTGAACGCGAATCGGTAGAGGCGCGCTTGCACGCCGAAGCGGAATTGCGCATGGCGGCTGAAAGCCAGGCGGCAAAAGCAGCCGCTACGCAACGTGAGCTGGATGAAGTCGCTACGCAACAGGCGCAAACGCGCAAGCAAAGCGAGATTGCGGCCGAAAAAGCGGCGTCGCAGCATACGGCGCAAACTGAGGCTGCGCGCCACGCGTTGGAAGAAAAACTCGCTGCGGAGCAAGCGATGCGAGTCGCGGCTGAGGGCGCGTTGGCGGCATCCAATGCCGCGCAGATTGCCGCACGTGAACGCGAATCGATAGCGGCGCGCCTACACGTGGAAGCGCGGGCGCGCATGGCGACGGAACGTCAGGCTGCACAAGCGGCGGTCGCACAGCGTGAGCTCGACGACGCTGCTGCACAACAGGCGCAAGCGCGCCAGCAAAGCGAGCTTGAGGCGGAAAAAGCGGCATTGCAACACGCTGCCGAAGCTCAAGCCGCAAGTCATGCGCTACAGGAGAAATTGGCCGCCGAGCAGGCTTTGCATGCCGTGGCTAGCGCCGCGTTGCAAGCTGCACAATCCGCGCAGGTCGCTGCGGAGGAGCGCGATAGTCTCGAAACGCAGTTGAGTGCGGAAGCGACGGCGCGCATCGCGACGGAGCGGCAGGCCTCACAAGCGGTGGCAGCGCAGCGCGCCCAAGCGGTGGCGGCCTTGCGCCAGACGCAAGTGCGCAAGCGTCACGAAATCGAAGCCGCCAATGTGGCGCGGTTGCGGGCCGCTGAAGCGCAAGCGTCACGTGCTGCGGTTGAGGCTCAGCTCGAAGCGGAGCAGGCGGAAATGGCAGCGGTGCGCGAGCGCGAAGCCGTATTAGCCGTCGCGCTATCCGAGAACAACGGCAAAATTGAAACCGAGCGGCGGCTCGCGGCATTAGCCCAAGAACGTGCGGATGCCGAAGCCGCGCTGGGTGCGGCAGCGCAAACGCTGGCAGGGCAAGAGGCGCAAGCCCTGAACGCGGCCCGCGCACACGAGCAACACATGGCACAGGCGCAACGCATGGCACTAGCGCACGCCACTGCCGCTGCCGAAGCGCAACGTCTCGCGGCAGAGCGGTTGGCATCCGAGCAGGCTGCCGCGCAGTGGGCGACTGAGCGTGAACGCGACGAGGCGGCCGCGCTGGAAAAGGCGCAAGCCGCGCGTGACAGCGAGGAAGCCGCGCTGGCCGTGGCGACGCAACGCGCCGCTGCGGAGCATGAGTTAGCGCGGCTTACGCAGGAGCGCGTCACAGCAGAAGCCGCCGCAGAACAAGCGCTGCAGGCGCGCGAGCGTGAAGAAAGAGAGGCCATGCGCGACACCTTGAAGCGCGCTGCGCTGGAAGAACGTCTGCAGCTCACTGCGGCGCGCCGCTTGGCCAAAGAGCAGCAATTGCAGGCGCAGATGGCGCAACGCGAGACACGTGCGTCGCAGACCGGCAACATCGCGGGCCTGCGTGAGGCGGCAGAAGCTGAACACAGCTCGCTGCGCACAGCGCGTCTGGCAGCGGGCTCTGGGCGAACACAAGGACAAGGCAGCTGGCGTTATGCCTTGGCCGGTGTGTTGATTGCGGTGATAGCGGGCGCTAGCTGGTATGCCGCGCAACTGGTGCCCCAACAATCGTGGCCGATGCGGCAAGGTGTTGCAGTGGATGCTGCTGTAGTGCCGGTGTTAAAGCTGGATCGGGATTTCGGCGGTACTGTTGCCACGGCGCAGCCGCAAGCGGTTGCGAGTGACGCGGCGCGGTAGACTGCCGTGGTGCAGGGGAATAGCTGGCGATAAATATGTAACTAATTGATTTTAAATGGTTTTTTATTGTCACTCTGCAACACTGGCTGAAGCGTCTTCCAAACCGTATCCAGCATTACCGGCTGCGCGCGCACGGCAGGATGAATGCCATCCGCTTGAAACCATTCCGGGTTTTCACCAAAGCCATCTAGCAGGAAGGGTACCAGCGGCAATTGGTGACGCTTTGCGATGTCACTGAAAGCTGTGTGGAACTTGCCGGCATAGTCGCTGCCGTAGTTGGGTGGCAAACGCATGCCGATTAACACCACTTGGGATTTCGCTTGGCGACAGGCTTCGACGATGGCTTCAAGATTACTCCGCAGCGCCGCCACGCTTTGCCCACGCAAGCCGTCGTTGGCCCCCAAGGCCAGCACCACCACGGCGGGCTGGTGCTGCTTGAGCGCAGCGTCGATGCGTTTCAGTCCGCCGAGCGCGGTTTCGCCGGAGATGCTGGCATTGGCTACCGTATAATCAAGGCGTTGCTGCTTGATGCGGGCCGCCAGCAGCGTGACCCAAGCTTTGTCTTGCGGCAGACCATAACCGGCGGACAGGCTGTCGCCATAAACCAGAACGGTGCGCGGCTTTTGTGTTGCATCAGTCATGCCCGGTGCAGCAGCAGCCCAAGCAGTTGGCGCACACAAGATCAATATCACCCACAAGAAAACACCCCGCATCATGCCCGACACTCCTGTCATTGACGTCTCACGCTTGGGAAAAGAGGTTACCACCGGCGGCGCTCCATTGACCATTTTGAGCGGCGTGAGTTTCAACGTCGCAGCGGGCGAGGCAGTGGCGGTGGTGGGCGTTTCCGGCTCCGGCAAATCCACGCTGCTCGCGCTGATGGCGGGGCTGGATACACCGAGCGTGGGCCAGGTGCGCATCGGCGGGCAGGATGTGTTCGCGCTGGATGAAGATGGCCGCGCAGCGCTGCGTGGGCGCATGATGGGCTTTGTGTTTCAGTCGTTTCAATTACTGGCGTCGATGACTGCGTTGGAAAATGTGATGGTACCGCTGGAGCTGGCGGGTGCGGAAGGCGGGCGTGACAAAGCCGCCGCGCTGCTCAAGCGCGTGGGGCTGGGCGAGCGGCTGCATCATTACCCCAAGCAGTTGTCGGGCGGAGAACAGCAGCGCGTGGCGATTGCGCGCGCGTTTGTGACCTCACCCGCGCTGGTGCTGGCCGATGAGCCCACGGGCAATCTCGACGCCGCCACGGCTGCACAAGTGATTGATTTGATGTTTGAACTCAACCGTGAACACGCCACCACGTTGGTGCTGGTGACGCACGACGAAACGCTGTCGGCGCGCTGCGGGCGTGTGATCCGCTTGGCGGGCGGCCAACTGCAACCATGACGCTGCTGGCATTCATCAACGAGTGGCGCATGGCGCTGCGGCTGCTGCTGCGTGATTTTCGCGCGGGTGAGCTGACCTTGATTGCTGCTGCCGTTGTCATTGCGGTGGCAGGTGTGACCACGGTGGGATTTTTCACGGATCGCGTGCAGCTTGCGCTAAACCGGCAGGCTAACCAGTTGCTGGGCGCAGATTTGGTGATATCCAACGACCGCGCCTTGCCTAGCGAAATGATCAGCGAGGCGCGGCGTCGCCAACTGAACGTGACGCAAATGCTGCGCTTTCCCAGCATGGCGGTGAGCGGTGAAAAAAATGTGTTGGCCGATATCAAAGTGGTGGCGGCGGGCTATCCGCTGCGCGGCGAGGTGCGTATTGCTGACAAGCTGTATGGCGAAGACCGGCGCGCACCGGGCATCCCGGCACCCGGTACGGTGTGGGTAGACGAACGCATTTTGTTGCAGTTGGATGCAGCAGTAGGTGGGAAAATAGCTATTGGAAACAATAGCTTAACGATGGTGTCCGTGATGGTGCAGGAGCCCGACGCCGCGATTGGCTTCATTAACGCTGGCCCACGTGTGATGATGAACGAAGTGGATCTCGCGGCCACCGGGCTGGTGCAAACGGGCAGCCGCATTCGTTACCGCTTGCAAATCGCGGGCGGTGCCGAAGCGGTGGACGAGTATCGCGATTGGCTGAGCGAACGTCTGCAGCCGGGGCAGCGCATCGAAGGCATACGCGATGCGCGTCCGGAAATACGTTCTGCGCTGGAGCGTGCGGAAAAATTTCTCAATATTGCCGCACTGGTCAGTGTGTTGTTGGCAGCGATGGCCATCGCGCTGGCGGCGCGGCGGTTTTTGCAGCGACATTTGGATGCCTGCGCAATGTTGCGCTGCCTGGGGGCAAGTCAGGGGCGGCTGATGCGCATGTATTTTGTGCATTTCACGGTGCTGGGATTGGCGGCCAGCGTGGCCGGCTGTGTGATCGGCGCGCTGGCGCAACAGGCGCTAGCGTACTGGCTCGGCAGCATGGTGGCGGTGGATTTGCCGCGGGCCAGTTTGAGGCCGCTGCTGCAAGGGCTGGTGATCGGCCTGGCGCTGCTGCTCAGTTTTGCCCTGCCGCCGATCATTGCCTTGGGGCGCGTGCCCACCATGCGCGTGCTGCGTCGCGATTTGGGCACGCCGGGCGGGCGTGGTGTCGCAGGCTATGTGCTGGGTTACGCGGTGATTGCGGGCATGATTTTCTGGAAGGCCGATGACACGCGTCTCGGCCTGTATGTCGTCGCCGGTTTTACCGGGGCGATGGTGGTCGCGGGCTTGCTGGCTTGGCTGCTGCTCAAAGTCGTTGCCGGATTGCGCCATGGCGGCATCAGTTGGCGTTTTGGTGTGGCCAATCTGTCGCGGCGACCGCTGGGTACCGTGGTGCAGGTGATCGCACTGGGGCTGGGCTTGATGGCGTTGCTGACGCTCACGTTAATACGCAACGATTTGCTCAATGCCTGGCAGGCCAGTTTGCCGGCCGACGCGCCGAACCGGTTTTTGGTCAACATCCAAGCGGATCAAGTGGCACCGCTCAAGCAGTTTTTCGCCGAACGTAAGATCACCGAACCGGTGATGTACCCGATGATACGTGGGCGCATGGTCAAAATTAATGACCGCAGTGTGAGCGCCGCCGATTATGCGGACGAGCGCGCCAAGCGCCAAATCGAGCGCGAATTCAATTTGTCGTGGGCGGCGGCTCCGCCCAAAGACAATCTGATTCTCGCTGGCGCTTGGTGGCCGCCCAGCGGCTCGCCGCGCGACCAGTTTTCAATGGAAGACGGTATCGCGCTGCGCTTGGGCGTGAAGCTCGGGGATCAAGTGACGTTTGATATTGCTGGCACGCCGGTCAGTGCCACGGTGACCAGTTTGCGCAAGGTCAATTGGGATAGCTTCAACGTCAACTTTTTCATGATCTCACCGCCGGGCTTGCTGGAAGGCCAGCCGGTGAGCTATGTCACGAGTTTTTATGTGCCGCCGCGCAACAGTGAATTACTGAACGCGCTGGTCAAAACCTTTCCCAACCTGCTGGTGATCGATGTGGAGCAGGTGATGGCGCAAGTGCAAAAAATGATGACGCAAGTGTCGCGCGCGGTGCAGTTTGTATTTTTGTTCACGCTATTGGCTGGGCTGGTGGTGTTTTACGCGGCGATTGCCGGCACGCAGGATGAGCGCATTCAGCAGGCCGCCATCATGCGCACACTGGGCGCCAGCCGCGCGCAGTTGACGCGTGCGCATCTGGCCGAGTTTGCCGTGATCGGCGCGCTGGCCGGGTTGATTGCAGCAGCGGGGGCGAGCGGGTTAGGTTATGTGCTGGCGGTCAAGGTGCTGGGGTTAGGTTATAACTTCAGTCCGCTGGCGTGGCTGGCGGGCGTGGTGTGCGGCAGCGTAGGTATTGCCGCTGCGGGTTACTTCGGCACGCGGCATGTGATGGCTACGCCGCCGATGCGCGTGCTGCGCGAGCTGGCGTAAGCCGGCATAACCCCAGCGACGGTATACTGCGTTCATGACTGAGTGGATGTTGATTGCTTTGCTGATTGCCAGCGTGCTGGTGCTGGCGCTCGTGGTTTTGCTGTTTCTGCGCTTGCAGATGCAGATGCAAACGCAAACGCAAACGCAAACGCGGGCGGTAGCCGCATTATCTGCGCAGCTCGACAGCGGCCTTGAAACCAAGCATCGCGCCATGCTGGTTGATCTACACAGTGGCCTCACGCAGCAGGGCGATAGGCTCGGCGAACAAGTCACTGGCAGCAGCGAGCGCTTGCGCGGCGCGGTAGGTGCCGAGCTCACGCAAACGCGCGATACCCTGCAAGCACTGCAATTGGCGCTGGTGCAAAACATGGCGCAGCACAGTGCCGCGGTGAACGACCGGTTGGTGGAAACCACGCGCTCGCTGAATGCCAAAATTGACGAGCGACTCGATCAAATTTCCGGCAAAGTCAGCGAACGCCTCGACGAAGGCTTCAAGAAAACCAACGATACCTTCGTCAATGTGATGGCGCGGCTGGCGACCATTGATGAAGCGCAAAAGAAAATCGACGGGTTGACCGGCAGCGTTTTGAGCTTGCAGGAGTTGCTCGGAGACAAGCGAGCACGCGGCGCATTTGGTGAAGTGCAACTCGAAGCACTGGTACGTAACGTGCTGCCGACCCATGCGTTTGAAATGCAATGCACGCTGTCGAACGGCACACGCGCCGATTGCGTTTTGCGACTGCCGCCGCCCACGGGCTTGGTGGCGGTCGATTCAAAGTTTCCGCTGGAAAATTATCATCGTATGTTTGATCCGGCCACCAACGAAGTGGATTACACGCTGGCACAAAAGCAGTTCAAGGCCGACGTGAAGCGCCATGTGGATGCGATCAGCGGCAAATACATTATCGCCGGCGAGACGGCGGATGGTGCCGTGATGTTCATCCCCGCCGAAGCCGTGTTTGCGGAAATTCACGCGCACCACGCCGAGGTCGTCGAATACGCCAACAACAAGCATGTGTGGATCGTATCGCCCACAACCTTGATGGCGGTGTTGAACACGGCTCGCGCGGTGCTGAAAGACGTGGAAACACGCAATCAAATTCACGTCATCAAAGACGAGCTGGGCAAACTCGGTGTCGATTTCTCACGCTTTGACGACCGCATGCGCAAGCTCGCCGATCACGTGCGGCAGGCGCACGAAGACGCCCAGCAAGTGCAGATCAGCAGCAAAAAAATCTCGCAGCGCTTTGCGCAAATCGAGGGTGTGGATCTTGAGGATCAGCCTGTGCCGTTGCTCAAAGTGGTGGAAGGCCGAGATGCCAGCAAAGAGGCCGGTAAAGAGGCCGGTAAAGACGCCTAAGCGCAGAATCGACAGGCTCGATGGGCGACTGGTTTTTAACTAATTGATGATGTGGAATTTTTTCAAGAAGCGCCGCCGCGAACGCACGTTGCGCGAAGCGCGGCTCGACGAAGCCGAATGGGCTCGCGCGCTGGAAGACTACAACTTCACCCGCGCACTGAATGTCGATGAGCGCGCGCGCCTCAGGCAATGGGTGATCCTGTTCCTCGCGGAAAAGCCTATTCACGGCGCAGGCAATCTCCACATCGACGACGGTGCACGGCTGGCGATTGCGCTACAAGCGTGCATGCTGATTTTGAACCTTGATCTCGACTGGTATAAAAGCTGGACCGAAGTGGTGTTGTATCCCGGTGAGTTTGTCGCGCGCCGCCAAGAGGTTGATGAAGCGGGCGTGGTGCACGTGGTTGAAGAACACATGAGCGGCGAATCGTGGGCGCACGGCACGGTGGTGCTGTCGTGGGCTGACGTGCGGCAGGCTGGCCATGCCGAGGGCTACAACGTGGTGATTCACGAGTTTGCCCATCAGATCGACATGCTCAACGGCGACGCCAATGGCTTTCCGCCGCTGCACAAAGACATGAGTCGCGCGCAATGGTCTGCGGCGTTCGGCAAGGCCTACGAACATTTCTGCAAACGTGTAGACGACTGGGAAGATACGGTGATCGACGAATACGCCGCTGAAAACCCGGGCGAATTCTTTGCCGTCATCAGCGAGGCGTTTTTTGAAATACCCCTGGCCGTGCGCGGCGAATACCCCGATGTCTACGCACAACTCGCGTTGTTTTACCGGCAGGATCCGGCGGCGCGGATGTAACGAGATTGAGCATTTATTCGCCGTTCGGGCTGCGCCTGTCGAAGCCCCAGCCCCCTTTCAGCAGGCTGGTAGGGAACATAAATAGTCATTTAAAATCAATTACTTATGTGAATATTGAGACGACATGGCGGTGCGCGGATTCGAAAGCAAGAACGGGAGTGTGCGGCGCGACGGCAATCGCTACAGTGGGGCTGTCTCCACGTTGCGTGAAGGAACCCTCATGAAGCCGTTTTCGGACCAGCCTGCCACAGCCGCCACGCTACGCGATCCGCGCTGGTTCGCCGTCATGCGACGCGACACCCAAGCCGACGGCACATTTTATTACTCAGTCAAAACCACGGGCGTGTATTGCCAGCCATCCTGCGCATCGCGCTTGGCCCGGCCTGAGAACGTGCGCTTTCACAAAACGTGCGCCGAGGCCGAGCGCGCCGGCTTTCGCCCGTGCAAGCGCTGCAAACCCGATCAGCCGCCGCTGGCCGTGCAGCAAGTGGCGGCTGTGGCCAAGGTCTGCCGCCTGATTGAGGCGGCAGGAGGCGAGGGCGTGCCCAGTCTTGCCGGGTTGGCGCGGTATGTCGGATTGAGCGCGTTTCATTTTCATCGCGTGTTCAAAGCGGCCCTTGGTGTGACGCCGAAGGCCTACGCGGCGGCGCAACGTGCGAGGCGCGTGCGCAACGAACTCGCGCGCGGCAGCAAAGTCACCACGGCCATTGTTGACGCGGGCTACAACTCGAACGGGCGCTTCTATGCGCAATCCCGCGCGCTGCTGGGCATGACGCCTTCGGTATATCGCACAGGCGGCGCGGACACCGATATCCGTTTCGCGGTTCGGCAAAGCACGTTGGGCAGGGTGCTGGTGGCGGCCACCGACAAGGGCGTGTGCGCCATCTTGATGGGCGATGACGCATCGACGCTGGCGCGCGACCTGCAGCAACGATTTCCGCGCGCGCGATTGAGCGCCGGCGACCGCAAATTCGCGCGTACCGTGGCAAAAGTGGTGCGTTGCGTAGAAACGCCGTCGAAAGGTTTTGATTTGCCGCTGGATGTGCGCGGTACCGCGTTCCAGCAGCGCGTGTGGCAGGCGTTACAAAAAATCCCCGTGGGTTCGACCGCGACGTACACGGAGATCGCTAAACGCATCAATGCATCCAAAGCCGTGCGGGCGGTGGCCAGCGCCTGTGCTGCCAACGCGTTGGCGGTGGCGATACCGTGCCACCGCGTGGTGCGCAGTGATGGCGGGTTGGCGGGCTACCGGTGGGGCGTTGAGCGTAAGCGCGATCTGCTCAAGCGGGAGGCTGGAAAGTAGATACCGTTATGCTTGTCAAGCCCGATGCAGCGAGGGTGGGCAAAGCGCAGCGTGCCCACGCGCCGAATCAAACACGCTCACCCCATCCACCGGCAGCGTTTTCAAAGCACGCAAAACCCAATCGCGCGGTAACCACTCGCGTTCCACGTAAACATGAAACGATGAATACGGCCATTCTCGGGCAACTCTGGCATGTCCCTGTTTCACGGGATTGAAATGGATGTAATCCACATGACGCTGCAAATTTACGAGGGCTACGTTTAATGGCGCATATTTGCGGGCGGGCTAACGTTTCAGTTCACCGGGGCGCGGCTGTTTGCGCGTCCGATGCCACTTTGGGTTAGGCATATTTAAACTCAATCTTATGGATTTTTTTCAGGTCCACAGTCTGCTTCGCTTGCCACAGGTCGTAATTGTCTTGCATCGTCAACCAGCTTTCGGAGGAGCGTCCCAATGCCTTGGAAAGACGAAGAGCCATTTCAGGACTTACACCGCTGGTTTCGTTCAAAACGCGATTAAGCGTCGAGGCAGCAACGCCCAATTTGCGGGCGAGCTCCCTGCAACTGATTTCGTTCGGCGCAAGGTAAACTTCTTGAATAAATGCGCCGGGGTGAGGCGGATTGTGCATAGCCATTAGTGATAATCCTCGTAATCCAAAACAAATGCGTTGCCGTTCTCAAACTCGAACGTGACGCGCCAATTGCCATTTACCCATATTGACCAGCGTCCGCGATCACTTCCCTTTAGCGGGTGAAGCCGAAAGCCGGGAATGTCCATGTCCTCGATAGTTTGCGCGGTATCGAGAGCCGCCAACTGCATTTTGAGACGATTCGCGTGAGCAGGTTGGATTCCAGCCAAGCTGCCTGACTCAAAGTATTTTCGCAGGCCTTTGTGGCGAAACGATGTAATCATGCGTGAATAATAGCGTGTTGCGCGGTGCGCAACAAGAGTTGCTGCGTTGTGAACGGCATGCAGTTTCTGTGGCTGGTGCTGCAACGGGTGTTGCTTTGAATGGCGGTGAAGGGCTTTCGGCGCGCTCGCAACTTCGGCTTTCTGCATCCGAATTGCAAGACTTTGATTGCGCTGCTGCAGGTGCTGCTATCCCAAGGGATGCCGTCCCTGCGGGACATAAAGTTCGATCCGGGCCGGGCCTTGGATTGGGTCAAAGCGCGCGCGCCCATCCTTTGCGCGTGTTGTGGCGCGGTGATGAAGCGAGGGTGGGCAAAGCGCAGCGTGCCCACGCGCGCCGAATCAAACACGCTTCCCCCATTCACCGGCATCGCTTTCAAAGCACCCAAAACCCAATCTCGCGGTAACCACTCGCGTTCCACGTAAACATGAAACGATGAATACGGCCATTCTCGGGCAACTCTGGCATGTTCCTGTTTCACGGGGTTGAAATGGATGTAATCCACATGACGCTGCAAATCGGTATCGTCGCGAATTTGATGTTCCCAGAACCGCCGCTGCCATAGTCCTTTTTCGCGTTTGATGATCTTGCTCGCTGACCGAGCGGCGGCGGGTGCCAGCCCACTCGAAAACAAACGCTTGATGACCCGCCAGCGCAATCCGAAATCGGCATCGCCTTCAGGCAGTTCCCACACGGTGTGCAGGTGATCCGGCAATACGCAATAGGCCAAAGTCAGAAAGGGATGGC
>JAYTWR010000024.1:0-63152 GCA_043743335.1 Burkholderiales bacterium | reverse complement strand
GCCCGCGCTAACCTCAAATGGTGTCGTGATTGCGAGTACGGTTTGCTCCCCTCGCCCTCTGGGACAAGGGCACACTTGAAGCGCAGCAGAGGGGCGGGGGTGAGGGAAGATTTTGATGTTACGCATGCACTGAATAGATATACGTATTTATTATTGATTGGTGACGCCAGCGTTTTTCAACCCCGCAATGTCGCTATCACTATACCCCGCCTCACGCAACACCGCCGCACTATGCTCACCCAAACGCGGCGCGTGCAAGCGCAACTCAGGTTGCGATTTTGACCAGGTGGTGGGGATATCCATTTCGCGGATGAGGCCTTCGCTGGGGTGTTCACGCAATTTGAAAAATTCATTGGCCGCGTGGTGCGGGTCGTCGAGCAAATCATCCAGCGTGTAGAGCGGCATCGCGGGGATGTCGGCTTGGGTCAAAGTCGCCAGCCATTCAGCGGAGGTGCGCGTGACGATTTGCTGCGCCACCCACGCATAGAGTGCATCAAAATGTTTGGCGCGGTTGCTGTGCGAGTTGACGCGTTCGTCTTGTTCAAACTCGGCTTCGCTGCGCCCCAGCAGTTTGTAAAATGCACGCCATTGTTTGTCGTTGTAAATCAGCAGGCACACATAACCATCGCTGGTTTTGTACGGATTGCGGTGTGGTGTGAGCAGGCGCGGGTAACCCATGGGCGCGATGGGCGGCTCGAACGTGCGCCCGCCCATGTGGTCACTCAAAATAAATTGTGTGACGCCTTCAAACATGGGGATTTCCACGGCTTGCCCTTCGCCGGTGCGTTCGCGGTGGAACAGCGCGGCAAGCACGGCATGTACCGTATTCAACCCGGTGATGCGATCAGTCAGGGTCGAAGGGGTGAAGCGTGGCCGGTCAGCGCCCGCCTGTGTCATCAGTGTGGGGATAGCCACCATGCCTTGAATAATGTCATCGTAGGCGGCTTTGGCGGCGTACGGGCCGCTTTGTTTGAAGCCCGTCGCGCCTGCGTAGATGATGCGTGGGTTGACCTTGCAGACATCCTCATACGCCAACTTCAGACGCGCCATGGCGGCCGGACGCACGTTGTAGGCCAGCACATCAGCGGTTTTGGCTAGGCGCAGCAAGGCCTCGCGTCCCTGAGCGTGTTTGAGGTTCAGCACAATGCTGCGCTTGTTGCGATTCAAGTGTAGAAAATTAGCCCCCATGCCTGCATTGCGATGGGCGTTGATGTAGCGCGTGTTGTCGCCTTCGGGCGCTTCAACCTTGATCACATCGGCGCCGTAGTCGGCGAGTATTTGCGTGGCGTAGGGGCCCAAAATGACCGAGGTCAAGTCGATAATTCTGACGCCAACGAGAGGGCCGCTCATGGGTGAAACTGCTCCGGTTTTGTGACGGGGATTGTGACTGGCCGGCATCGTAACACTGTTATAATCTGCGCGAACAATGAAGCCGCTATCTTCTCTTGATTTCTGTCCATGCGCATACTGCTGAGTAACGATGACGGCTATTTTGCGCCGGGCATCGCAGCGCTGGCGCAGGCGCTGGCTGCGCTGGGCACCGTGACCGTTGTTGCGCCGGAGCGCGATCGCAGCGGTGCCAGCAATTCGCTCACGCTGGATCGTCCGCTGTCGGTAAAAACCGCCGCTAACGGCTTTCGTTACGTGAACGGCACGCCTACCGATTGCGTGCACCTGGCGGTGACCGGTTTGCTCGATCACCTGCCGGATTTTGTGGTGTCGGGTGTTAATCACGGCACGAATATGGGCGATGACACGATTTACTCCGGCACGGTGGCGGCGGCGACCGAAGGCTTTTTGCTGGGCATTCCGTCGATAGCAGTGTCACTGGCGAACGCCGGGCGCGATAATTTTGCCACGGCTGCACGCGTGGCGTGCGAGCTGGTTGAGCGCTATGTAAGTGATCCGCTGGGCGCGCCGATGCTGCTTAACGTCAACGTGCCGGACGTGTCTTACAGTGACCTGAAAGGCACGGTGGTCACCCGGCTCGGCAAGCGTCACAAGGCTGAACCGGTGGTGAAAACCGCGAATCCGCGTGGCGATCTCATTTACTGGGTGGGTGCAGCGGGTGCCGCGGCGGATGCGGGCGAGGGCACGGATTTTTTTGCTGTGGCCAACCGCCAGGTATCGGTGACCCCGTTGCAAATGGATTTGACGCGCTTTAACCAAATGGCGCGTGTGGGCGAGTGGCTCAAATGAACATGGCGCGCAGCCACAGCGGTATCGGCATGACTTCGCAGCGTACGCGCATGCGCATGGTCGAGCGGCTGCGCCAGAATGGCATACGCGACGAAATCGTGCTGTCGGTGATGGGCGAAGTGCCGCGCCATTTGTTTCTCGAAGAGGCGATGGAAGACCGCGCCTACGACGATGTGTCGTTGCCGATTGGTTTTGGTCAAACCATCTCCAACCCGCACACTGTGGCGCGCATGACCGAATTGGCGCGCGCTGGCGGCGATCTGAACAAAGTGCTGGAAATCGGCACCGGCTGCGGCTATCAGTGCGCGGTGCTGGCGCGGCTGGCGAAAATTGTGCACACCATTGAGCGGGTGCCGCAACTGGCGGCTAAAGCGCGCAAGAACTTGCTGGCGGCGCGCGTGTCCAATGCCCGCGTGCGTTACGGCGACGGGCATGCAGGCCTGCCGCACGAAGCGCCGTTTGATGTGATTGTGATGACTGCCGCCGCAACGCATGTGCCCAAGGCCTTGCTGGAGCAGTTGGCGGTGGGTGGTAAAATGATTTTTCCGATGGCGAAGGGTGACGAACAGCATTTGTGGGTCGTGGAACGCACCGCGACAAGCTACACCGAAAAGCGCATGGATCCTGTTAAATTTGTGCCGCTGCTGCCGGGCACCGGCTGATGGATGCAGCACAGTGACGTGATGTGATGTGACGTGACGTGATTCGTATTTCCGGCTTGGATTTATTTTGCAATGACGATGAACAATTTGTTGAAACGTGTGGGTGCGATAGGTGGCGTATTAGCCTTGGCGAGCGTGATGCTTGCTGGCTGCGCATCCACAGCGCCCGCGCCGGTGTCGGAGCGCGGCTCATCCGCACCTGCGCCCAAGCCGCCAGCGCAAGCCAAAGTTGCGGTGCCCGCTCCTGCCCCTGCCCCTGCGGCCCAGCCCGACGCGGGTGTGGTCGTCACGCCCTTGGGGGCGGCTGATGGCGCGCCGCTCTACACGGTCAAACAGGGCGACACGCTGTTTAGCATTGCCAAAGCCAATGGCGTGGCGCTGCGCGATGTGGCGGCGTGGAACAATATCGACGACCCGGCAACGATTCGCGTGGGACAGCAATTGCGGCTGACACCGCCGCGCGGTGTAGCTGCAACGCCTGCGTCTGCCGCGCCAGCGGTCGCCGCCAAGCCGGTGGAAAGCCCGTCGTCGGCAGACCCGAACATGAAAACGCAGCCGCTGGGGCAGCGTGTGCCCTATAGCGATCAGGCCTACGCGCAGATGCTGAAGCCGGGGCCCGTGGCTGCGGCACCCGAGGCCAAGCCGGAAGCGAAGCCTGAGGTGAGGCCTGAGGTGAAGCCTGAGGCCAAACCCGAGGTAGCACGCGCCGATGGCGAGGTAGATTGGTCGTGGCCCACTGAAGGCAAGGTGATCGCCCATTTTAATGACGGCTCGAACAAAGGCATTGTGATTGCCGGTAAACGCGGGCAAGCCGTCAACGCCAGCGCGGCGGGACGGGTGATATTCAGCGGCACGGGCATACGCGGCCTCGGCAAGCTGGTGGTGATACGCCACAACAGCAACTATCTCAGTGTGTATGCGCACAACGACAATTTGTTGGTAAAAGAAGGCCAAACCGTGCGCAAGGGCCAGCGCATCGCGGAAATGGGCAATTCGGATGCCGATCAAGTGAAGCTGCACTTTGAAATCCGGCGGCAGGGCAAGCCGGTGGATCCGGCTAAGCTGCTGCCGGCGACGTGAGTGCGAATAGCTTCTTAAAAACTGTTTAAAATCAATTAGTTACAATAATATTGTCTGTGCAATCTAATGTTGCATCGGCAATCTGTCTGCAATCTGTCTGAAACGGGTCGGCATAAATAGAGTACCATTAGGTTTATGGCGGGCCTCCCCGCATTGCATGGTAGTGAACCTGGTCAGGTCCGGAAGGAAGCAGCCAAAGCTATTCTCTGTAAGTGCCGGGGGTCAGGCTCGCCACCCCATTTTGCTTTTGTTCACTCTTTGCGGTTAATCGCGTCGCTGTGACCCAGGTTCTCGCCCGCAAGTGGCGCCCTAAATCGTTTGCTGAACTCGTCGGGCAAGAGCATGTTGTCCGCGCGTTGAGTAACGCGCTCCAGCAGCAGCGCCTGCATCACGCCTATTTGTTCACCGGCACGCGCGGCGTGGGAAAAACCACGCTGGCGCGCATTATCGCCAAGGCGCTGAATTGCGAAACCGGCGTTACCGATACGCCCTGCGGCCAATGCAGCGCCTGCACCGAAATTGACGCAGGTCGCTTTATTGATTTGGTCGAGTTGGACGCCGCGTCGAACACGCAAGTCGATAATATGCGCGAGCTGCTGGAGAACGCGATGTATGCGCCGTCCAGCGGGCGCTTCAAGGTTTATATCATCGACGAAGTGCATATGTTGTCGCGCAACGCGTTCAACGCGATGTTGAAAACGCTGGAAGAGCCGCCGGCGCACGTCAAGTTCATCCTTGCCACCACCGATCCGCAAAAAATTCCGGTCACCGTGTTGTCGCGTTGCCTGCAATTTAACTTAAAGCAAATTCCGCAGCAGCAAATCGCCGGACGTTTGAGTCATGTGCTGCAAGCCGAGCAAGTGGCGTTTGAGCCGCCAGCACTGGCGCTGATCGCCCGGGCGGCGCAGGGCAGCTTGCGCGATTCGCTGTCGTTGCTGGATCAAGCCATTGCGCACGGCGGCGGTACAGTCGATGAAGCGTCTACCCGCGCCATGTTGGGCGCGGTGGATCAACAGCATTTGTTTGAGATTCTCGGCGCACTGGCGCGTGGTGACGGCACGGCGATGATGCAAAAGGCCGATGAAATGGCCGCGCGCAGCCTGTCGTTTGAAGCGGCGTTGCTGGATTTGGGCAGCCTCTTGCATCGCCTGGCGCTGGCACGGCAAATTCCGGCGACGGTGGCGGAGGATGATCCCGACCGTGAGGCCGTGCTGGCGCTGTGTACGCAATTCGGCGCGGATGACATTCAACTCTATTATCAAATCGTAGCGCAAGGCCGCAGCGATATTGGCTTGGCACCGGACGAGTACGCGGGTTTCACCATGACGCTGCTGCGCATGCTGGCGTTTGCGCCGGGCGATGTGGCTCCAGCGCCTGCACGTAGCGCAGCCCCCCCGCGTGCGCAACCAGCGGCGACGCCTGCCACACGGCCCGGCGCTGTAGCAACGGCTGTTGGGGCGGGGAGCGGGCCGAGTCCTGTGCAGAATGCAGTATCCAGTGCTGCCGCGCCCGTGCCTGCGCCTGTCAGTACCGATGTTGATGTCACGTGGGACGAGTTAGTGCTGCAAATCGGCATTGTCGGGCTGACCAAACAACTGGCGCAGCACTGCGCAATGACGCGGCTCGATGTGTCGCAAATCGATTTGAGCTTGCCCAAAGCGCAGGAGCATCTGCTCGCTGGGGCGCATCAAGCCAAGCTAAAAGCGGGGTTGCAGCAGCGCTATGGCGCGGCGTTCAAAGTCAATCTCGTGGTCGCACAAGGTGCAATCAATTCGCCGGTGGCGATCGCCAATCGTGAGCAGCAGGAACGCCAGGCGCAAGCCGTGCAGGAGATTGAAGGCGACCCCTTTGTGCGCGAGCTGAAAACGTCGTTTGGCGCGCGGGTGAAAGAAGCATCGATTAAACCCGTTTCATAAAAACACAAATAAATCAAGGAGTTACGGTATATGATGAAGGGCCAACTCGCGGGGCTGATGAAACAAGCCCAGCAAATGCAAGACAACATGCAGAAAATGCAGGCGCAACTCGGTACGATCGAAGTCGAGGGCCAATCCGGCGCCGGCTTGGTGAAGATCACCATGAATTGCCATTTCGGCGTGCGCCGAGTGGCCCTTGATGAGAGCCTGCTGAAAGACGGTAAAGACGACAAAGAAATGCTCGAAGATTTGATCGCGGCCGCCATGAACGACGCTGTGCGCCGCGCAGAGGCCACCAAGCAGGAAAAAATGTCCGGCATGACTGCCGGTATGCCGCTGCCGCCGGGCTTTAAGCTGCCGTTTTGAGCGTAAGTCCGCTCAGTCTGCTCAGTCAGCAGGGCTTGGCTGGCGTGATTTCATGAAGCCGCCTTCCACCCTCGAAGAGTTGATGACCGCGCTGCGTTGCCTGCCCGGCGTGGGGCCACGCTCTGCCCAGCGCATGGCGTATTATCTGTTGCAGCGTGATCAGCCCGGCGCTGCGCGATTGTCCGGTGCGCTGCGCATGGCGCTGGATCGCATTCGGCACTGCGAGAAATGCAATTCGTTTGCGGAAGAGGCGCTTTGCGATTTGTGTGCTTCCGCGCGTCGCGATGCGCGTCTGCTGTGTGTGGTGGAGTCGCCCGCCGATTTATTGATGATTGAGCAAACGCAAAGTTTTAACGGCCTGTACTTCGTGCTGGCCGGTGTGCTTTCCCCGCTGGATGGCGTGGGCCCCAAGGAAATTCATATGGATCGCTTGTTAAAGCGCGCCGCAGATGGCGTGGTTGCCGAAGTGGTGCTGGCAACCAACTTTACCGCTGAAGGTGAAGCCACCGCGCATTACATCGGGGAACTGCTCGCCGCACGCGGCATCAAGGTCACACGCATCGCACGCGGCTTGCCGGTGGGGGGTGAGCTGGATCACGTGGATACCGGCACGCTGGCACAAGCCGTGATTGAACGCCGTGCCGTCTGAACCGCCGCGCCGTCCTGCGCCACCGCGGCGTCCACCGCCGCCGGGACGGGTGCCATCGCGCCATCCCGCGGTGAAACGGGCAAACGAAGACGCCCCCGAGCGCAATGCACTCAATCCGCGCGGCCCGCGTGGTTCGCGCGACGAGCCACCAGCCGAAAGCCAAAAGTTGCAAAAAGTGCTGGCGCAAGCTGGCTTGGGTTCGCGGCGCATGATGGAAACCTGGATCGAGGCAGGCCGTATCACCGTCAACGGCAAAGTGGCCGGTATCGGCACGCGCGTCATGCCTGCTGACCGTTTGCAGGCCGATGGCCGCGACGTGCGCCTTGCCAGTGCCGAAGCGCAAGCGCGTGTGTTGATGTATCACAAGCCCGAAGGCGAAATTGTGTCGCGCGAAGATCCGCAAGGCCGCGAAACTGTGTTTAGCCGCTTGCCGCGTCTGCGCGGGGCACGCTGGATATCCATCGGGCGGCTGGATGTCAGCACCAGCGGCTTGCTGATATTTACCACCTCGGGCGCGCTCGCCAACAGCATGATGCACCCGCGTTTTGAAGTGGAGCGCGAGTACGCGGCGCGCATTTTCGGCAAACTGTCTGACGAGCAAGGCAAAATGCTGCTGGAAGGCGTCACGCTCGATGACGGCGACGCGCGCTGCGTGTCATTGATTGACGAAGGCGGCGAAGGCTCCAACCACTGGTACCGTTTGGTCATGATGGAGGGCCGTAATCGTATCGTGCGACGCCTGTTTGAGGCGGTGGGTTTTACCGTGAGCCGGCTGATGCGCGTGCGCTTTGGTCCGCTTCAAATGCCGCCGCGTTTGAAGCGCGGGCAAATCGAAGAGTTGGAACCGGCCGAGGTGCGGGATTTGACGAAGTGGCTGGAGAAATCGGTGCCGCCGCCGCCGACGGCCAGCGACAAAGACGGCGGCGCGCCGGTACGCAAGCACGCGGGCGGTGCGCGGAAGTCCCCGCGATCGTCTGCGCGAGCGCCCGCGCGCCGGCCGTCATAACGCGCTCAATAATGCTTCGCGCGTCAAAGTAAACACGCAGTCGTCGCCGCCTGAGGTTTCCGCCCACATAAAAGGCAGCCGCGGCCAGGTGCGCTTGACCCGCGCGCGCGCGTGGCCGCATTCGACAAGCAGTACACCGTAGGCATTTAAGTGGCGCGCGGCTTGGGCGAGGATGACGCGCAAGGCGTCCAGCCCGTCGCTGCCGGCAGCCAGCGCCATAGCGGGTTCTGTTTGGTATTCGCGCGGTAGGGTGCGCATGACGGCATTGCGCACGTACGGCGGGTTGCTGACAATGAAGTCGTAGCGCTGTGGTTTTAATTTTGAAAAGTAGTTTGAAATCAATAAGTTACATCGCTTCTGTAAGCGGTGCTTTTTGACGTTGATGGCGGCTACCGCGAGCGCGTCAGCGGATAAATCTGTGGCGTCTACTTGGGCGCGGCGATAGCGCTTGGCGAGCAAAATCGCTAGGCAGCCGGAGCCGGTGCACAGATCCAGCGCACGGTGCACGCTGCCGGTGGCGGGCAGCAAGGTGGATTCCGTGTCAAACAACAGTTCTGCGATATACGAGCGCGGCACGATGACGCGTTCGTCTACATAAAAGCGTTGCTTGCCGAGCCAAGCCTCTTGGGTGAGATACGCGGCGGGTTTGCGCTCGCGGATGCGACGCTCGAACAGCGCGAGCACGCGGGCTGCGTCCGCGTCACTGACGCCGCGCTGGGCAGGCAGTACGTCAAGCGGCAATTTTAGGGTGTGCAGCGTGAGATAAATCGCCTCGTCGCGTGCGTTGGTGGTGCCATGACCAAAGACAACGTTTGCCTGCGTGAATAGCCGCACGCCGCGATTGACCAGCGCGCCGATGGTTGCCATGCCTTAATTCAGCGCGTCGAGATTGAGCTTAAAGTTGGACAGGTCTTCTGGCGACTTGGGCGCTGGCGTCGCGGCTTTGGCCGGTGCAGCGGAGCCGGCTGCGGGCTTGGGGTCTCTGGTGGTCATGGCGTTGTCGATGAGCCAGCGCAGATTGGTGGCCGAGTCGGCATTGGACAGCGCTTCATCGAGCGTGATGGTGCCGGCCCTGTAGAGTTTGAACAGCGCCTGCTCAAAAGTTTGTGAGCCGGCAGACATGCTTTGCTCCATCGCCTCTTTGATCGAGCCCAGATCGCCTTTGGCGATGAGTTCCTGAATGAGTTTGGTGTTGAGCATGATCTCGACTGCGGGCACGCGCCGGCCATCGCCCGTGCGCACGAGGCGCTGCGAAATCACGCAACGTACGCCGATAGACAAATCCGCCAGCACTGCATCACGCATGTCGCGCGGGAAGAAGTTGATAATCCGGTTTAGCGCGTTGTAACTGTTGTTGGCGTGCAGGGTGGTCATGCACAGGTGGCCGGTTTGCGCGAACAACAGTGCGCTTTGCAGGGTGTCGCGGTCGCGCACTTCGCCGATCATCAACAGGTCGGGCGCTTCACGCATGGCGCTGATTAGCGCGGCTTCGTACGAGTGGGTGTCTACGCGTACTTCGCGCTGATTGACGATGGATTTTTTGTGCCGGAAGGCGAATTCCACAGGGTCTTCGATGGTCAAGATGTGGCCGGAGCGCGTGGCGTTGCGGTAGTCGATCATCGACGCCATGGTGGTGGATTTGCCCGACCCGGTAGAACCGACGATCAGGATCAGGCCGAGCTTTTCCATGATTACTTCTTTCAACACGTCAGGCAGCCCCAGCGTCTCGAAGGCGGGCACATCGGGCTTGATATAGCGGATCACCATGCTCACGGTGTTGCGCTGCTGAAAAATATTGATCCGGTAGTTGCCGGCGGTGCCGTCCGGGCCGGGTTCGCCGCGCCGCGCGAAATTCATTTCTTTCTTTTCGTTGAATTCCTTGGTTTGCGTCGGGTTCATCAACTCATAGCACATCGCGTGTACTTGATCCGGCGCCAGACGCTGATCGTTAATCGGCATGACCACGCCGTTGATCTTGATTTGTATCGGCGCGCCGGCGGTGAAAAACATATCCGATGCCTGCTTGTCGGCCATCAGCTTGAAGAGCGGAGTAACAAACATGGTGGAGTCTCCCGGTGAGTGACGCGGCGCGCTGCTGGCTTTTATGGGGTGCGGCTGACGGGTTTAATCCGCCCGCAGCAAATCGTTAATGCTGGTTTTGGCACGGGTCTGCGCATCGACCTGCTTCACGATCACCGCGCAGTATAGGTTGCACTTGCCGTCAGGCGAAGGCATCGAACCCGGCACCACCACGGAGCCCGCCGGCACGCGCCCGTACAAGACTTGTCCGGTTTCACGGTTGTAAATCTTGGTACTTTGGCCGATGAACACGCCCATCGACAGCACCGAGCCGGTTTCGACAATCACGCCTTCTACCACTTCCGAGCGTGCGCCGATGAAGCAGTTGTCTTCGATGATGGTCGGATTGGCTTGCAAGGGTTCAAGCACGCCGCCGATACCCACGCCGCCTGAGAGATGCACGTTCTTGCCGATTTGCGCGCAGGAACCGACCGTGGCCCAGGTATCCACCATCGTGCCTTCATCGACGTAGGCGCCGATGTTGACGAATGAGGGCATGAGAATCACGTTCTTGGCGATATAACAGCCTTTACGCGCAGCGGCTGGCGGCACCACACGGTAGCCGCCTTGCTGGAAATCGGCGGCAGAAAAACCGTGGAATTTGGAATGCACTTTGTCAAAGTAGTGCGAGTAACCGTCGTTCAACACGGCGTTATCCTGCAGACGGAACGACAACAGCACGGCTTTTTTCGCCCATTGATGAATGACCCAATCGCCGTTGACTTTTTCGGCGACGCGCAGCTTGCCGCTGTCGAGCTGGGCGATGGTGTCATTGACGGCATCGCGTACGATTTTATTGGCGTTGGCGGGCGAAAGATTGGCGCGGTCTTCCCACGCTTGTTCGATGGCGGTTTGCAGATTGGCGGTGTTTGACATGGCACGGATTCCTGTAGAAAAAATATAGGCTAAATGTAGTGTAAGTAATTGTTTTATATCACAAATTTAATATAAAGTCGCGAATGCGGCGGGCGCTTTCGGCGCACTCGTCGGTGGACGACACCAGCGCCACGCGCACGCGGTTGGCGCCGGGATTAACGCCCTGCGCCTGACGCCCGAGAAAGCTGCCCGGCAGCACGGTCACATTTTTATCGATATATAGCCGCCGCGCAAACGCCGTATCGCTGATGGCCGTTGGCAGCCACAGATAAAACGCCGCGTCCGGCAGCGTGACATCGCACACCGGCTGCAAAATCGACAGGGCGAGCGCGAATTTTTCGCGATACAAGCGACGGTTTTCGATCACGTGTTTCTCGTCGCCCCAAGCGGTCGTGCTGGCGACTTGCACCGGTTCGCTCATGGCGCAGCCGTGATAGGTGCGATACAGCAGGTATTGGCGAATAATGTCTGCATCGCCGGCCACGAAGCCCGAGCGCATGCCCGGCACATTGGAGCGCTTGGACAGGCTCGAAAACATCACCAGCCGTTTGAAATCAGGGCGGCCCAGTTGACGTGCGGCGTCCAGCGCGCCGAGCGGCGGCTGGCCTTCGTGAAAGTAAATCTCGGAATAACATTCGTCCGAGGCGATGATGAAGCCGTACTGGTCCGACAGTTCAAACAGCGTCTTCCACTGCGCCAGCGGCATCACGGCGCCGGTGGGGTTGCCGGGTGAGCAGGTAAAAATGAGCTGTGTGCGTTGCCACACGGACTCCGGCAAATCACTGAAATTCGCCGCATAACGGTGTTCCGCCACGCTGTTCAGAAAATACGGCGTAGCGCGGCTCAGCAGCGCCGCGCCTTCATAAATTTGGTAAAACGGATTGGGGCAGATCACCACGGGGTCGGGTTTGCGCGGATCGATGACAGCCTGCGCAAAGGCAAACAGCGCTTCGCGGCTGCCGTTGACCGGGATGACCTGCGTTTGCGGATCAATCTCGACGTGGTAACGGCCTTTCATCCAGCGCGCGATGGCGTTACGCAGTTCCGGTAAGCCCGCGGTGGCAGGGTAACTGGCCAAGCCCGCAAGATTGTCGATCAGTGATTGCTTAATGAAATCCGGCGTGGGGTGCTTGGGTTCGCCGATGTAGAGCGAGATCGGTGCGAGATCGGGATTGGGCTTGGCGCCTTCCAGCAGTGTGCTGAGCTTTTGAAACGGATAGCTCTGTAGTTTTTCCAGATCGGGATTCAACGAAGACTTTCAGGTGACGCCGCGTTGCCCCAGCAAGAACCGGTGCCCGGATGCGAGGGTAAGAAGTGACGGTAAGTAATGGATAATAAAGCGCTTTTTTTGACTAGCGGATATTGGCTGCGGGTGCGCCCGGCGCAGCCGAAGCCATGGCCGGCAGTCGGGCCACGTTCCAGCCGCGCGCGACATGCTGTGCCACCACTGTGGTGAAAATACCGCCGCGCACATAAAAGTGCGCCGTCAGCCGCATGAAGCGTGGTGCTAATGCTTTTACCAAGTCATGCAGAATGTCGTTGGTCACAGCCTCGTGAAAAGCGCCTTCGTTGCGAAATGACCACAGGTACAACTTGAGACTTTTCAGCTCGACACAGCATTTTTCGGGCACATAATCGAGCACTAAAGTCGCAAAATCCGGCTGCCCGGTTTTGGGACAAAGGCATGTAAATTCAGGAATTTCCATGTGAATTCGGTAATCGCTGCGCGGTGCCGGATTGGCAAAAGTTTCGAGCCGCCGAGAGGGCAGGGCGCGCAGGCTACTCTGCGCAGGTTGGCGAGGTGGCAGGCGAACGGGCGGGCGGATTGGCATTATCGGAAAGGGGTAAATCAGTTAGAATGACGCGCTGAATTTGTGCCCCGAATTATAACGCTCGTTCGCTGTTTCACCGCATTTCCGCCGAATCAATCCCGGTAGCTGTTCCGCTGCGATCCCGGTCATTCATCTAAGTAAAAAATTGCGCCTCACTCACATCAATCTTGCCGGCTTTAAATCGTTTGTAGACCCCACGCAAATTTCGGTGCCGGGCCAGTTGGTGGGCATCGTCGGCCCCAACGGCTGCGGAAAATCGAACGTGATCGACGCCGTGCGCTGGGTGCTGGGCGAAACCTCGGCGCGCCACTTGCGCGGCGCGACCATGCAGGACGTGCTGTTCAACGGCTCCGGCAATCGCAAACCGGTCAATCGTGCCAGTGTGGAACTGCTGTTTGACAATAGCCTCGGTAAAGCGGCCGGGCAGTGGTCGACGTATGCTGAAATTTCCGTCAAGCGCGTGTTGGAGCGTGAGGGCGATTCTACCTATTACATCAACAATATCGTGGTGCGCCGGCGTGACATCGCGGATATTTTTCTCGGCACGGGCTTGGGCGCGCGTGCCTACGCGATTATTGAGCAGGGCATGATTTCGCGTGTGATCGAGGCCAAGCCTGAAGAGCTGCGCGTGTTTCTCGAAGAAGCCGCCGGTGTGTCGAAATACCGTGAGCGCCGCAAGGAAACCGAAGCCCGCCTGCGCGATACGCGTGAGAACCTGCTGCGTGTGGACGATATCCGCCAGGAACTCACCAAGCAACTGGAACATTTGCACCAGCAGGCCGAGGTGGCGACCCGCTATCACGAATTGCAAAACGAGCTGGTCACCTCGCAAAATTTATTGTGGTTTACGCGCAAAAAAGAAGCGATTTCCGCCCGTGCGCGCCACACGCGCGACATCGAACGCAGCGGCATTGAGCTCGAAGCTGAAACCGCGCGCTTGCGCGAGGCCGAAAAACGGCTTGAAGAACTGCGCAGCGGGCATTACAAAGCCGGTGATGCGCTGCACGCGTGCCAAGGCGCGCTGTATGAGGCCAACGCCGAAGTGGCGCGGCTGGAACAGCAAATCACCCATGTGCGCGATAACCGCGCGCGCATCGAGCACCATATCGCCACGCTGCGCTCGCAGCGCGACGACCATCAATCCCAGTTGCTGGATGCGCAACGGGCCTTGGACGAATCGCGCGAGGCCCGCACCCAGGCCGATGCACAGGTGCAATCCGGCGAAGCCGAAGCGCAGACACAGGGGCAAAAGCTGCCGCTGGCAGAAGAAGCCCATCGCGCCAGCTACCACCGGCGTGAAGCCGTGCAGCGCAACCTGTCTCAAGTGCAGCAGCGCCTGCAGGTGGAACAAACACAAAGTGGCCATGCCGCGCGTCTGCTGGATCAATTTGCGCAGCGCCACACGCGTTTGAGCGATGAGCGCACGGCGTTGCCGGCGACCGACACAGCAGCGCTTGAGCAATGGGCGGAGCGCACCCTGCAGTGCGAGCAGCAGTTGGCGGAATGGCGTTCGCGCCTAGCGACGGGCGAAGCGCAAATACCTGCGCTGGAACAGGCCGTTAGCAGCCGTCAGACGGAACGGGATGCGGCGGCTCGTGCGCGCTCGGACATCGAGGCGCGCAGCAACGCCTTGTCGCAATTGCAGGCTAGGCTGGCCAAAGGCGCAAACGGCGCTGAGATGGAGAGCTGGCTCGCCGCGCGGCACCTGGAAAAAGCGGCACGCTTTTGGCAAGGTATCGAAATCGCGCCGGGGTGGGAAGATGCGCTTGAGGCGGTACTGCGCGAGCGTTTGAACGGTATCACGCTCGATCACACCGACAGCCTGTCGGATTGGCTGACGCAAGCGCCGCCGGGCAAGTTGACGCTGGTCGATGCACGCCAGTCGCCCGGCGCTGCGACGTTGGCGGCCACGGGTCTGGAGCCGCTGCAACGCCATGTGACTTGCCGTGACGCGCGTCTGGCTGCGGTGGTGGGTGATTGGCTGCACGCCGTGTACACCGTGCCCGACACCGCGACGGGTATGGCGCGACGCGGCGAGTTGCCGCCGGGCGCCCTGCTGGTGTCGGCGAACGGTTATATTTTTACGCGGCACAGCGTGAGTTTTCATGCGCCGGACAGCGAGCTTCATGGCGTGTTGTCGCGTCAGCGCGAAATCGAAAAATTGCAGGATGAATTGCACCACGCGAGCGGCGCCGCCGAACGCTTGTCGCAAACGCTCGCTGCGGCCAAGGAGGCTGTGGCGCAAGGTCGCGCAGAAATCGCCGAGCTGCGTCATGGCGTGAATACCGCGCAAAACGAGTTTCATGCGGCGCAGGTTGAGGCCGTGCGCTTGTCGGAGCAGGCGCAACGCGCTACCCAGCGCGGCACGCAAATCGCCGCTGAATGGGCGGAAATTGCAGCCTTGGTGTTGACCGAAACGCAAAATCGCCAGTCGGCGGAAGCAGCCATGGCGCAGTTACACAACGAGCGCGCGTCATACACAGAGCAAATTGAGCGTTCAACCGAGGACTATCGTAACGCCGAAGCCGCGCTCAACGCGCAGCGTGAAGCCGCCGAACACGCACGCCGGGCGCATCAGGAATCGCTGTTCGCGCAAAAAACAATTCTCAATAAAATCAATGAGATAGATAATTCCATCCAGCGCCTGAGCACATCGGTTTCGGCGCTGGAATCCAACATCAGCGAGTCGGAACACGATCTCCAAGGCTACGACGAAACCCCGTGGCATGAGCAGTTGCAAGGCATGCTGGAAACCCGCGTGACACGCGAGCAGGCGCTGGCCGTGGCGCGCGATGCGCTGGAAGGCATGGACACGCAGTTGCGCGGCGTCGAGCAGGA
This sequence comes from Burkholderiales bacterium, assembly GCA_043743335.1. Lineage (GTDB taxonomy): Bacteria > Pseudomonadota > Gammaproteobacteria > Burkholderiales > SG8-41 > UBA5216. The sequence continues at coordinate 47,649 of JAYTWR010000024.1, read as the reverse complement.
GCGGGTGGCGTCGGAGGAAAAACTCGGCCCGCTGCGCGAGCGCATCGCCGAGGTGCGCCTGAAAGAGCAGGAAGCGCGTCTCACCGAAGAGCAATACGCGCAGCAGTTGCTCGAAGCGGGCGCAGACGAAACGGCGCTGGCGGATTTGCTGGAAAAAGGCACGCGCTCGAATGCGCTGCAAAGCGAAATCAATCGCCTCAACGAGGAAATCCGCGCGCTGGGGGCGGTCAATCTGGCAGCGCTTGAGGAGCTGAAAGCGGCATCGGAACGGCGCGATTACCTTGATGCGCAATCCAAAGATTTGAACGAGGCCATGGCCACGCTGGAAGACGCCATACGCCGCATTGACCGCGATACGCGCGAGAAACTGCAGGCGACGTTCGACGAAGTAAACCGCCATTTCAGTGAAATGTTCCCGGCGTTGTTCGGCGGTGGCCAGGCCAAATTGACGCTGACCGGCGAAGAGATTCTCGATTGCGGCGTGCATGTCACCGCGCAACCCCCCGGCAAGAAAAACGCGTCGATCCACTTGCTGTCAGGCGGCGAAAAAGCGCTGACGGCGCTATCGCTCGTGTTTGCCATGTTCCGGCTGAATCCTGCGCCGTTTTGCCTGCTGGACGAGGTGGACGCCCCCCTGGACGACAGCAACACTGAACGCTTCTGCGATCTGGTGAAAAAAATGTCCGACAATTCGCAATTCCTCTTCATCAGCCACAACAAAATTACCATGGAAATGGCCAACCAGTTGCTGGGCATCACCATGCAGGAGCCGGGCATTTCCCGCGTGGTGGCGGTGGATATCGAAGAGGCGATGAAGTTGACGGAGGCCGCGTAAACCAGCGGCGATGCGTTCATGAGTGATTTTCAGATCAGCCTGTTGGCCATCGGCGCGCTCGTGATTGTTAGCGTGCTGGTGTACAACCATTTGCAGCAGCGCCGTTTGCAGCGCCGTCTGACAGAGGCCTTTGGCGAACCCCACAAAGATGCACTGCTGGGCGAGGGTGCGCGTACTGAGTCGTCCGGCGAGGCGCGTATCGAGCCGCAAATGGATACCGCACCGGCGGGCGCGCGGGCATCGGCGCAGCCTGTTGATACACCGGCAGCGCCGCCCAGCGTGGCAAATATTGATGAAACCATCGACTGCGTGGGCACCTTGAGCAGCGACACGCCGCTCACGTCGGCGCAGGTCGCAGAAGTGCTGTCGGGTGTAGCAGCCTGCGGGCGCAGTTGGCGTGCGGCGGGTTACAACACCGGTAGCGGGCGCTGGGAAGAAATCAACCGCGCGGTGACCGGACAATACACGCGCCTGCGGCTGGCCCTGCAAATGGCCAATCGCGGCGGGCCGCTCAGTGCCGTGCAACTGGGCGCTTTTGGCGACGGACTCAATATGCTGGCCACGCGCTTTTCGGCGTTGCTGCAACTACCCGATACGGAAAAAGTGCTGGCGGAAGCGCGCGCGCTGGATGCTTTTTGCGTTGATGTGGATGTGGCGATTGGCATTAACGTCATCACCCCCGAAGCCGAAGGTTTCAGCGGTGCGCGCGTGCGTGCGCTGGTGGAATCCGAGGGCTTCAAGCTAGAACCCGATGGCGTGTTTCATCTTGAAGACGGCAACGAAAACACGCTGCTGACCATCGCCAATCAGGAAGCGGTACCGTTCCTGCCGGAAGCGGTGAGCGGCATGAGCACGCACGGCATTACCTTGTTGCTCGATGTGCCGCGCGTGGCGGATGCCGATCTCGCATTGCAGCGCATGTTCGAAGTGGGCCGCAGTCTTTCGGTGACGCTGAAAGGCCGTTTGGTGGACGACAACCGCGCCACGCTGACCACCGCGAGCATGGAAAAAATCCGCCAACAGTTGCAAGACGTTCACGCAGCCATGAACACGCGCGGTATCGCGCCAGGCAGCCCGCGGGCGTTGCGTCTCTTTTCCTGATGGCGGCTGCGGTGGCGCCGGAGAACAGCGAGACAGCACAGACGCGGGCGCAGGCCGAGGTGCATGTTCTGCGCGAGGTGCTCGAAGCGCACAATCACAGCTACTACGTGCTCGATGCACCCCGCGTGCCGGATGCCGAATACGACCGGCTGTTTCGTGAATTGCAAACGCTGGAAGCGCAATTTCCTGCGTTGCTGACGGTGGATTCGCCGACACAGCGGGTAGGGGGTGCGCCGTTGGCGATGTTCGACGAAGTACGACACGCTGTGCCGATGCTGTCGCTCAATAACGCGTTTGAGACTGCGGAAGTCGAGGCCTTTGACCGCCGGGTGCGCGAGGCTTTGCATAGCGATCTCATTGAATACGCAGCGGAATTGAAGCTCGACGGCTTGGCCATCAGCCTGACCTACGAAAACGGTGTATTCGTGCGCGGTGCCACACGGGGTGATGGCGCAACCGGTGAGGACGTCACCGCCAATCTGCGTACCATACGCGCTATTCCTTTGCGTCTGAGCGTGTCGCCCGAGGCGGTGATGCCGGCGCGGCTGGATGTGCGCGGCGAGGTGATGATGCGGCGCAACGATTTTGACACCTACAACGCGCAACAAAAAGCCGCTGGTGAGAAGCTGCTGGTGAATCCACGTAACGCGGCGGCTGGGTCGTTGCGACAACTCGATCCACGCATGACAGCCGCGCGGCCGCTGACGTTTTTCGCCTATGGGGTGGGGTTGCTGGAAGGCGTGCCGCGTCCCGCGACGCACAGCGCCATGCTCGATTATTTGCAGGCGCTGCGGTTTCCGGTGAATCGTGAGCGCGCAGTGGTGCGCGGGGTTGAGGGCTTGCTCAACTACTACCGGCGCGTGGGTGAACATCGCACTCAACTGGACTACGATATCGACGGTGTCGTTTACAAGGTCAACAGTCTCGCCGCGCAAGAACAACTGGGTTTCGTGTCGCGTGCGCCGCGCTTTGCCGTGGCGCACAAGTTCCCCGCTGAAGAAGCACTGAGCATCGTCGACAGTATCGATATCCAGGTGGGGCGCACCGGCACGCTGACGCCGGTGGCGCGTCTGCAGCCGGTGTTTGTGGGCGGTGTCACAGTGACCAATGCCACGCTGCACAATCTTGACCAGGTGCGAGCGAAGGATGTGCGAGCCGGTGACACCGTGGTGGTGCGGCGCGCCGGCGATGTGATTCCTGAAGTCGCGCGGGTGATGCTTGAACGGCGGCCTGAGCACACGCAAGAATTTCACATGCCCACGCAATGCCCCGTGTGCGGTTCGGGCGTTGAGCGCGAGGAAAGTGAAGCGGCGTACCGCTGTGTGGGCGGTCTGTATTGCCCGGCGCAACGCAAGCAGGCGCTGCTGCATTTTGCGTCGCGCCGCGCCATGGATATCGAAGGCTTAGGCGAAAAAATAGTCGATCAACTGGTTGATCATGCCATCGTGCATACGCCCGCGGATTTGTACAAACTGGGGCTGACAGCACTCGCCAATCTGGCGCGCATGGCCGAGAAATCGGCGAACAATCTGTTGGCTGCCATTGAGCACAGTCGCCGCACGACGCTGGGTCGTTTTATTTTTGCGCTGGGCATCCACCACGTCGGCGAAGAAATCGCCAAGCTGCTGGCTGCGCATTTCGGCAGCGTGGAAGCGTTGATGGTCGCCGACTGGCAGTCGCTGATTGCACAAAAAGAGCAGGTGCAAAAAGAAAACGCACGTCGAGGCCGCAAAGGTGACGCGTTGCTCGACCCGGTGCTGCAGGGCGTGGGGCCGGAGATCATGTTGAGCGCGGCGAATTTTTTGGCGCAGGCGCACAATCGCGAGGTGATCGAGCAATTGCTTGCGGCAGGCGTGCAGCCGGAAGCGCCAGCGATGGCGGCACCAGCGGGTACGGCGCCCGGCAAGTGGCTGGGCAAAACGTTCGTGCTCACCGGGACGTTGCCCACCATGACGCGCGACGAAGCCAAGGCGCGTATCGAAGCCGCCGGTGGTCATGTCACCGGTAGTGTGTCGAAAAAAACCCACTACGTGGTGGCGGGTGCCGAGGCCGGCAGCAAGCTCGACAAGGCTCAGGCGCTAGGGGTGCCAGTGCTGGATGAGCAGGCGTTTATTCAACTGATTGAATTATAACTAATTGATTTTATTGAGTTTTTAATTGACTGTCGCCGGTAAATCTGCGCATGAACTGTTGCGCACTGCCGAACTGGTTTGCTCTGCGGCAGACGCCGGGGCGGCGGTGACGCGTGTTGCCCAATCGCTTAATCACGCGCTGCGTGATGCGAAGCCGCCACGGTTCGCGATTATTGGCGGCAGCAGCCTAGATCGTTTGGCCGCGTTGCAGGACGCCCGCCGCACGGTGGTTGAGACGCCCTACGGCCAGCCGTCGGGCCCGTTGCTTTGCGGCAAGCTGAACGGGTGCGAAGTCGTGTTTCTGGCGCGGCATGGCGCAAACCACCATCTGCCGCCGCACGCGATCAATTACCGCGCGAATGTGTGGGCCTTACACGCCAGCGGTGTAACTGACATCATCGCGGTGGCTACGGTGGGCGGCATCGCTGAGGGCTATTCCGCAGGCGCGCTGGCGGTGCCCGATCAAATTATTGATTACACCTGGGGCCGCGCTTCGACGTTTTTTGACGGCGCGGCGGGTGTCAACGCGGCGATCGTGCGGCATATCGATTTCACCCAGCCCTACGACGACGCGCTGCGCCAGCGCTTGCTACGCGCAGCAGTGCACGCGGGCGTGCCGGTGCGCGACGGTGGTACATACGCCACAACTCAAGGCCCGCGACTGGAAACTGCCGCTGAAATCCAGCGCCTCGCAAGGGACGGTGCGCATATGGTTGGCATGACGGGAATGCCCGAGGCCGCGCTCGCGTGTGAACTGGGATTAGCTTACGCTGCCTTGGCATTGGTAGTGAACGCCGCTGCCGGTACGGGCGCGAGTGCGCAGGCTATTGACTTGCCCGCCGCCGAAGCCCTAGCGCGCGGGGCCATGGCTCAGGTGGTGAAGGTGTTGACAGCATGGGTCAACGAGCGCAACCAGGAGGATCAATAAGAATGGCCATCAAGCCGGTGTTACGCATGGGCGATCCAAGGCTGCTTGAGCCGTCGAAGCCCGTCAAAAAATTTCGCACGGACGAGCTCAACGCACTCATACGCGATATGCGCGACACCATGGCGTCGCTCAATGGCGCGGGTTTGGCTGCGCCGCAAATCGGCGTCAATTTGCAGGTGGTGATTTTCGGCATTGAGCGCAACCCGCGTTACCCGGATGCCGAGGCGGTGCCGTTCACCATTCTCATTAACCCAAAATTAACGCCGGTGAATAACGCGAAGGAGGAGGGCTGGGAAGGCTGCCTGTCCGTGCCCGGCATGCGGGGGTTGGTGTCGCGCTATCTGAATCTGCGCTATCAGGGCTTGGATGAGAAAGGCAAGAAAATCGACCGCACGGTGAGCGATTTTCATGCGCGCGTGGTGCAGCATGAGTGTGACCACCTGGAGGGGATTTTGTATCCGATGCGCATTCGTGATTTGCGCAATTTCGGCTTTACGGCCGAGTTGTTTCCCGACGAAGACATGGCTGACGATTAGTGCCACGCTAGTCCTGTAATACGATGGCGTTAACCAAATGTAAGTATTTGATTTTATTCAGATTTTAAGCGTCTCAATCAAATCATTTTCCATCCGTACCACTTGCTTCGGATCGTCGAGCGCCGCGCCCGTAATCAAGAACGTATCTTCCGCACGCGAACCGAGCGTATTGATTTTGGCGGTGTGCAGATCGATGCCGTAAGCGAGAAACACGCGTGCGATGCGCGACAGCAGGCCGGGGCGGTCACCGGCAATGATCGACAGCACTTGGTACACGCCGCGATCATCTTTCTGAATGGTGACTTCGGGCGAGATGGGAAAATGTTTTAACTGCCGCGACAGCCGTGGTTTGGTCAGCGGCGGCAGCGGTATTTTGAGGCGCAGGCGCTCGCCCAATTCATGCTCGATATAGGCGGTGAGCGCGCGGTAATCCACGCGGTCATTGCCGGCGTCCTGCACCTGAAAGGTGTCGAGCGCGTAGCCGTAGTGCGCGGTGTAGATGCGCGCTTCGTGGATGTTGTAGCGGATGCTTTCGAAAAATCCGCAAATACGCGCAAAGAGTTCTTCTTGATCCTGCACATACACCATGACTTGCAAACCTTCGCCGGCCCGTGACGGGCGTGCCTTGATTACCGGCGCGGGCGGCTGAGGGCGGTAGTAGAGCGTGCGGGTGTGCCAGGCGATTTCTTGCGGGTCGTGGCGCAAAAAATAGGCGGTGTCGAGCTTGCACCAGAATTTATCAATGGCGCTGTCGTCGATGGCATAGAGGCGCAAACTGGTGCGGGCTTCGTCTTGTCGCGCGCGCTGGCTGTTTTCTACCGTGGGCGCGTTGCCGCTGAGTTGGCGCTGGGTGATGAGAAACAGGTCTTCCAGCAGCTTGCCTTTCCACGCGTTCCATACTTTGGGACTCGTACCGCGTATATCGGCGACTGTCACCAAATACAGCGCGATCAGACGCCGTTGGGTGATGACTTTAGCGGCAAAAGCCTGAATGACCTCAGGGTCCGACAAATCCTGCTTCTGCGCAGTGCTCGACATCATCAGATGCTGCTCGACCAGCCACACCACCAGCGTGCAGTCATCATCGGACAAGCCGTGCGCTTTGCAGAATTTTTCGGCATCGGCCTTGCCAAGTGTGGAGTGATCGCCACCACGGCCTTTGGCAATGTCGTGAAAAAGGCCTGCCAGGTACAGCACTTCGGGCCGGTCAAATTCTGACAGCAGGCGGCTGCACAAGGGGAATTCATGGGCAAGTTCCGGTACGGCAAAGCGCCGCAGGTTGCGGATCACGCGCAGGATGTGTTCATCGACCGTGTAAACGTGATACAGGTCGTGCTGCATCTGGCCGACGATTTTGCCGAAGGCGGGCAGGTAGCTGCCAAGAATGCCTAACTGGTTCATGCGGCGCAGTTCGCGCATCACGCGCGTGGGGCTGCGCAGGATGTCGAGAAATTGTTCGCGATGCACCGGGTTGCGCCGGTAGGCTGGCCCCATGCGTTTGCGGGCGCGCCACAATCCGCGTAGGGTATTTGCTCCTAACCCTTTGATTTCATGGTGTTTTTGCAATAACAAAAAGGTTTCGAGAATCGCCTCTGGGTGCTTTTCGTAAATGTCGTCACCGCGCATGGAGAGCGTTTCGCTGCGCATGCCGAAGCGCTCGTTGAGCGGCTGAATTTTGATGTGGCGCACGCCCAGCAGCCGCGCGCGCAGGTTTTGCAGCACGATGTTGTCGATTTGCGCCACAGCTTTGGCGCTTTGGTAATAGCGTTGCATCAGTTGCTCGCTGGCCAGCCGGCCCGCGCGGTTGGCGAATCCGAATTGCCCGGCCAGCGCGTTTTGCCAATCGAATATCAGCCGGTCTTCACGCCGCCGGGCGAGGTAATGCAAGCGTATGCGCAGCAGGTGTAAAAAGCGTTCGTGGCGCTGCGTGTCGCGGGCTTCGGCATCGGTAATCATGCCGCGGCGCACGAGATCCTTCCAGCTTTTGCCGAAGCCGGTGGCACGCGAAATCCACAAGATATGGTGCAAATCGCGCAGTCCGCCCAAGCTTTCTTTCACGTTGGGCTCAAGATTGGTTTCGCCGTAACGCGCGTGACGCTGGATTTGCTCCAAGCGCTTGCCCTGCATGAAGGCCATCGGCTCCAGCGCTTCGGTCGTCGCCGCTACGAATTGTTTGTACGCCTTGCGATTGCCCGCCAGCCAGCGCGATTCGAGCATATTGGTTTGCGCAGTAATATCTTGGCGCGCCATGTCCACGCATTCGTCGATGGTGCGCACGCTGTGACCGGTATCGAGGCCGGCGTCCCACCACAGGCCGACCAGGGCTTGCAGCTTTTCCTGCAAGGCTTCGTCGGCGGGTTTGTCGAGCAAAATCAGCAGATCAATATCGGAGTACGGAAACAGTTGACCGCGGGCATAGCCGCCTACGGCGACGAGCGCTAGCTCGGGCGGCAGTTCGTGCACCTGCCAAATATCGCGCAGCAGTTGATCGACCAGCGCGCAGTGCTTGCGCAGTAAATCGGGCGCAGAGGGTTTGGTCTCGAACGCGGCCCGCAGCGCGACGCGGCCCGCTTCGAGCGCCTGCTTGAAACGCTCAGCTTGCGGCACAGGGTCTTGCGATGATGCTGGCCGCGCAGCAGGCATTGCGGTCAGACGGCCGGCGCGGCGGGCATGCCGGGCGATACCGTCAGTACTTCAAAGCCGGTTTCGGTGACGAGTACGGTGTGTTCCCACTGCGCAGACAGGCTGTGGTCTTTGGTGACGATGGTCCAGCCGTCAGCTAGGCCGCGGATGTCTGGCTTGCCAGCATTAATCATCGGCTCAACGGTGAAAGTCATGCCGGCAGAAAGCGGCACACCGGTACCGGGGCGTCCGTAGTGAACGACTTGCGGGTCTTCGTGGAATTTTTTGCCGATGCCGTGGCCGCAGAATTCGCGCACCACGCTGTAGCCGTTGCTTTCGGCGTAGCTTTGTATGGCATGGCCCACGTCGCCGAGGCGCGCGCCGGGCGCGACTTTGCGGATGCCGCGCCACATGCATTCGTAGGTGATTTCACAAAGGCGTTTGGCCTGAATGGAGGGCATGCCGACGTAAAACATACGGCTGGTATCACCGTGCCAGCCGTCTTTGATGACGGTGATATCGACGTTGACCACATCGCCGTTCTTCAATTTTTTCTCGCCCGGAATGCCATGGCAAATCACATGGTTGACGGAAGTGCAAATCGACTTGGGGTAAGGCGTGTAGCCGGGCGGACAGTAATTCAGCGGTGCCGGAATCGTTTTTTGCACGTTGACCATGTAGTCGTGGCAAAGCTGATCGACTTCGCTGGTGGTGCGTCCGGCGGTGATGTAGGGGGCGATGAAATCCAGCACTTCAGCCGCGAGCTGGCCGGCGACGCGCATTTTTTCGATGTCTTGCGGGGATTTGAGGTCTATGGGCATGCTTTGAGCGTACGTCGGCGCGGTAAGGGTCAAAGGGTTAAAGGGTTAAAGGGTTAAAGGGTTCAGCAGGGACGAATCACCGCGCACAGCGTTTGGCGGGCGAAGCCAGCGAATCATAGTGGGATTATAGCGGTTAGAACCTGTTCGTAACCATATGTTTTTATTGAATTTTTAACAGTCACCCTTAGCCATCGTATCGGGCGGGCGCAGTTGTTTTAACTCAGTCGGTGGGATGTCAAATCTTCTCCGGAGTTAGTTTGAGGCCGCATCCTTGTGGTGTGCCTGCGTGGCAATCCTTTAAACCTCATCACCGATGGGGTGCGCGCGTGGCGACGTTAAAAGCTATTTAAAATCATATGACCGCAAGGGGAGTGGCTACTTTTCCTAACACATTGTTTTAAAATGATTATTTTTACCCAAGGCCGCTTGTGTGCGCGCAAACTTCGACTTGAGATTCTGGTATTTTTCATGTTAAAATAACGAGTTAGCTGGATGCGGCTTTGTCGGTAATCGCCGGGAACCGTTGCCCGCTATAAAGCAGTAAAAACCCCACATTCGCACCGTTAAATTGGGTGTCTCGGCAGCATTTCGGGATATGGCGAATGGAGGCTCAACCCAAACAGGAGCAGTGTCATGTCAGTCACTATGCGTGAAATGCTGGAATGCGGCGTCCACTTCGGACACCAAACCCGGTTCTGGAACCCGCGTATGGCCCCGTATATTTTTGGCCATCGCAACAAGATACATATCGTCAATCTCGAAAAAACGCTCGAGATGTATCAGGCGGCAATCAAGTTTACCCGCCAGTTGACCGCCAATCGCGGCAGCATTATGTTCGTGGCCACCAAGCGTCAGGCGCGCGAAATCATTCGTGAAGAAGCCATCCGTTGTGCTACGCCGTTTGTGGACGACCGTTGGTTGGGCGGCATGTTGACCAATTACAAAACGGTCAAGCAGTCGATCAAGCGCCTCAAAGACATGCAGGCGATTGTGGCCGACGGTTCGGTCGAAAAACTCATCAAAAAAGAAGGCCTGTTGTTCCAGCGTGAACTGGCCAAGCTCGAGCGCAGCTTGGGCGGTATCAAAGACATGGACGGCTTGCCCGATGCGATGTTCGTGATCGACGTCGGCTATCAGAAAAATGCTGTGGCCGAGGCCAACAAGTTGGGCATACCGGTGATCGGCGTGGTCGATACCAATCACACACCTGAAGGTGTGGATTATGTGATTCCGGGCAACGACGACTCCAGTCGCGCGATTCGTTTGTACGCACGCGGCATGGCCGATGCGATTCTCGAAGGCCGCAACGACAGCCTGCAGGAAATCGTGGCACCGGCAGGTGGCGAGGAATTCATCGAGGTCGATGAAAATAACGCGGCCAAGTAACGCATTACCGCCTATGACAAGGGGCGTTGAGCGCCCCTTTTTTTTAACCGATGATCGATTTGTGTTGATCGAATAGCGTTCGAAGTAGCGGAGAAAATTATGGCGGAAATTACCGCAAGCATGGTGAAAGAGTTGCGCGAGAAGACTGACGCGCCGATGATGGAATGCAAAAAGGCGTTGACTGAAGCCGTCGGCGACATGGGTAAGGCCGAAGAAATCTTGCGTGTGAAGCTGGGTAACAAGGCGAGCAAGGCCGCATCGCGCGTGGCCGCTGAGGGTGTGGTGGCGATACACATTGAGGCCAGCGGCAAGCTGGGCGTCATGCTGGAAATCAATTGCGAAACCGATTTCGTGGCGAAGAACACGGATTTTCTGGCGTTCTCCGGTGCGGTAGCGGGCTTGGTGGCCGGCAAAAATCCAGCGGATTTGGCGGCGTTGTCGGCGCTCGACTTAAACGGCACGTCGGTGGAAGAAACCCGCAAGGCGCTGGTGGGCAAGCTGGGCGAAAACGTCAGTCTGCGGCGTTTTGTGCGCGTGGATGCCAAGGGGCAATTGTCTTCATACATTCACGGCGGTTCGAAAATCGGCGTGGTGATTGATGTGGTCGGCGGCGGCGAAAATCTGGGTAAAGACTTGGCCATGCACATCGCGGCAAGCAAGCCGGTTTCGTTGTCGAAGGAGCAAGTGCCCGCAGCGTTAATCCAGAAAGAGCGTGATGTCGCTACCGCGAAGGCGGCAGAGTCGGGCAAGCCTGCCGATATCGTCGCTAAAATGGTCGAAGGCTCGGTGCAGAAATTTCTCAAAGAAGTCACGTTGCTTGGCCAGCCGTTCGTCAAGAACGATAAGCAGACGGTGGAGCAGTTGCTCAAATCCAGCAACGCCAGTGTGGCGTCGTTCGCGCTGTATAGGGTGGGCGAAGGCTTGGAGAAGAAGAAGGATGACTTTGCTGCAGAGGTCGCGGCCGCAGTTGCCTCCGCGAAGCAAGACGACGATAAAAAGCCAGAATAAATATATTTTAAAACAATTACTTACGGAGTTTTGCATGTCGAACAAGCCCATTTACAAACGCATTCTCGTCAAATTGAGCGGCGAAGCGTTGATGGGCGAGGACCACTACGGGATCAATCAGAACGTGATTGAGCGCATCGTCGGCGAGATCGGCGATGTGGCGAAGCTAGGCGTCGAGATTGCCGTGGTGATAGGCGGCGGCAACATTTTTCGCGGCGTGGCACCGGCGGCGGCGCATATGGATCGCGCCACGGCCGACTATATGGGCATGCTGGCAACGATTATGAACGCGTTGGCCTTGCAGGATGCGATGCGCCGCGCCAATATTATCAGTCGCGTGCAGTCGGCGCTTAACGTCGAAGCCGTGGTGGAGCCGTATATCCGCGGCAAGGCCATGCGTTATCTCGAAGAAGGCAAGATTGTGATTTTTGCGGCGGGCACGGGTAATCCGTTTTTTACCACGGATACCGCGGCGGCGCTGCGCGGCATGGAAATCAACGCCGAGCTGGTGTTGAAGGCGACCAAAGTGGACGGCGTCTACAGTGCAGATCCCAAAAAAGACGCCACTGCGGTACGCTACAAGAAATTGACGTTCGATGAGGCTATTATCAAGAATTTGAAGGTGATGGACGCCACCGCGCTGACCCTGTGCCGCGATCAGCGGCTGCCGATCAATGTGTTCAGCATTTTTGAGGCGGGTGCGTTAAAGCGGGTGGTGACGGGTGCCGATGAAGGCACCATGGTGGTGGCTTAAACCGTAGCGGAGGAAATCATGATTGCCGATATCAAGAAAACCGCCGAACAAAAAATGAAGAAGTCGATCGATTCGCTCAAAGTCGATTTAGCGAAAGTGCGCACGGGCCGCGCGCATGCGGGCATTCTCGATCATGTGATGGTGGATTATTACGGCACGCCGACAGCCATACCCGGTGTCGCCAGCGTGACGTTGATCGATGCGCGCACCATCGGCGTGACGCCGTGGGAAAAGAAGATGACACACGCGGTTGAAAAAGCTATCCGTGACGCCGATCTCGGTTTGAACCCCAGCACCACCGGCGAAGTTGTGCGCGTGCCGATGCCGTCGCTGACTGAAGAGCGCCGGCGCGATTTGATCAAAATCGTCAAAGGCGAAGGTGAGAACGCGAAGGTGGCGGTGCGTAATGTGCGGCGTGACGCCAACACGCAGTTGAAGGATTTGCTGAAGAAAAAAGCCATCGCTGAAGACGAAGAGCGCCGCGCGCAGGACGACATCCAAAAGCTGACCGACCGCCACATAGGTGAAGTCGACAAATCCTTGCAGGCGAAAGAAGCTGAACTGATGGCGGTCTAACCGCCGGGGAGTGCGAGTGACGCCTATGCCCAGTTCCACGCAGATCGTACCGGACGCGCCGGATATCCCGCGTCATATCGCCATCATTATGGATGGAAATGGCCGCTGGGCGAAAAAACGCTTTTTGCCGCGCGTCGCCGGGCACAAGCGTGGCGTGGATGCCGTGCGAGCGGCCGTGCGCGCTTGCGCCGAGCGCGGGGTCAAATACCTGACGCTGTTCGCGTTCAGCAGTGAGAATTGGCGGCGACCCAAGGATGAAGTCAAATTCCTGATGCAGCTTTTCGTGCACGTGCTCGAAGAAGAAGTCGTCAAATTACATCGCAACAATATTCGCTTGCGCATCATCGGCGATCTCTCGCGCTTTGACGAACGGTTGGTGCAGTTGGTGCGTGAGTCAGAAGAAAAAACGTCAAAAAATCAACAGCTTACGTTGACTGTTGCCGCCAACTACGGTGGCCGCTGGGATATGCTGCAGGCGATGAATCGCATGATGCTGGCGCATCCCGCCAAGGTGGGTCACTACAGCGAGAATGATCTCGCGCCGTATTTGTCGATGGGCGACGCGCCGGAGCCGGATCTTTTTATCCGCACCGGCGGGGAAAAGCGCGTGAGCAATTTTCTGCTTTGGCAATTGGCCTACACGGAGCTCTATTTCACCGATTTGCTATGGCCGGATTTTGATACCGCAGCACTCGATGCGGCCATTCTGTCGTACCAACAGCGCGAACGCCGCTATGGCCGCACCAGCGAGCAACTTCAGGCTGATGCGCCGCAACGTGGCGTTGCGGGAGCCTGATACGGGCGCACCGCCGTTAGCGTGTCGGCCAGCGCTTCATGGCGGCAGTGCATGCTGAAAACGCGCATTGGCACAGTGGCAGTGCTGCTGCCCGCGTTCGCTGCGGCGCTATTTTACTTGCCGATGGCCGGATGGGCGTTGTTCTTGGGCCCGTTGGTGCTCATGGGGGCCTGGGAGTGGGGCGCGTTGGCCGGGTGGCGTGTATCGGGGCGTGTGGCGTACGCTTTTGTGATCGCGACCGCAGGCGGCTTGTTGTGGCAATTCGGTCTGCGTCCAGAGCACAGCGTGGCGTGGCTAAGTCAGGCGATTTTCGCCGTAGCGTTGCTGTTTTGGCTGGCCGTTGCGCCGCTGTGGCTGGCGCAGGGCTGGCGCGCACAAACGCCGTTGATAATGGCTGTCACCGGCGCGGTGGTATTGCTGCCGACATGGGGCGCGCTGATTCAATTGCAGGTCAAGCCGGCGCAGTTGCTGATGCTAATGGCCATTGTGTGGATTTCCGACTCCGTGGCCTACTTCTGTGGGCGGCAGTGGGGACACCGCAAGTTGGCGGTGAGTATTAGCCCCGGCAAGACTTGGGAAGGTGTTTTTGGCGCGCTGGCGGGCGTCGCGCTATATTTCGGCTTGGTCAGCGCAGCGGGTGTTGCGGAACACAGCGCATTGCACGGATTTTCCGGATTGGCGATATTTTTATGGGTTGCAGTCTTGGGCATCGAGGGCGATTTGTTTGAATCTTGGATCAAGCGTACGGCGGGTGTGAAAGACAGCGGAGTGGCCTTCCCCGGACATGGGGGGGTACTCGATCGTATCGATGCGTTGACGTCAAGCATGCCCGCAGCGGCCTTGTTGTTGGCGGCATTTGCATGATATCCCCGGTGCAGCATCTCACGATCCTCGGCTCCACCGGCAGCATCGGCGTGAACACGCTGGATGTGGTGGCGCGTCATCCGCAGCGGTTTAAAGTGGTGGCGCTCACCGCCAAATCGCGCACGGATGTGTTGCTGCAGCAATGCAAACAATTTACGCCGCAATTCGCGGTGTTGATGGACCCGACTGCGGCGAAGTCGTTTGAGCAAAGCGTGATTGAAGCCGGATTGCCCACCCGCGTGTTGTGCGGCGTCGAAGCGCTGGAAAAAGTGGCCAGCCTGCCCGCAGTGGATGCGGTGATGGCGGCGATTGTCGGTATAGCCGGATTGCGTGCAACGTTGGCCGCAGCGGGCAGCGGCAAGAAGGTGCTGCTCGCGAACAAGGAATCGTTGGTGACGGCGGGCGGCTTGTTTATGGATACGGTGCGCAGGCACGGTGCGACGTTGCTGCCAATCGACAGCGAGCACAATGCGGTGTTTCAGTCGCTGCCACGTGATTTTGATGGCCATCTAGATCGTGCTGGGGTGCGGCGTATATTGCTCACCGCGTCCGGTGGGCCGTTTCGTGATCTGCCGTCGGATCAGTTTGAGCAGGTCACACCCGATCAGGCGTGTGCCCATCCTAACTGGGTGATGGGGCGCAAGATATCGGTGGATTCAGCCACCATGATGAACAAGGGGCTGGAAGTGATCGAGGCGCACTGGCTGTTCAGTGCGCCGCCGGAACGCATCGACGTGGTGGTGCACCCAGAAAGCATTGTGCATTCGATGGTCGAATACGTGGATGGCTCGGTGATTGCACAGTTGGGCAACCCAGATATGCGCACACCCATCGCGCATGCGTTGGCGCACCCGCAGCGCATTGAGAGCGGCGTTAGCGCCTTGGATTTGACCGTGACGGGCAGCCTGCGGTTTGAGAAACCCGATTTGGCGCGTTTTCCCTGTTTGGCCTTGGCGTTCGAGGCGCTGCGCGCGGGCAACGGCGCGGCGACGGTGCTGAACGCGGCCAATGAGGTGGCCGTGGAGCGTTTTCTCGAACAGGGACTGAACTACCTTGATATTCCGCGTTTAATTGAAGCCGTGTTAGCGTCGGTGCGCACAGAAGCGACGCACACCATCGACGACGTGCTGAACCTCGACCATGTGGCACGCGAGCAGGCGTGGGCGTGGCGCGGGCGACACGGCAACCGGGGTACTGCCGGAACTACCGCCGGAACTACTGCCGGAACCATTGCTGCTGTGGCACGGTCTTAACCCAGTCACAATACGATGCAACACTGACGATCATGATCGATATCCTCTTCAAGCTGGGCGCGTTTTTGGTAGCGCTCGGTGTGCTGGTGGTGATCCACGAACTGGGACATTACTGGGTTGCGCGCTGGTGCAATGTGAAGGTGCTGCGTTTTTCAGTGGGCTTCGGCAAGCCGCTGAAAACGTGGGTGCGCGGCGCGGATGAAACCGAGTGGATAGTCGCTGCGGTGCCGCTGGGCGGCTACGTCAAAATGCTGGATGAGCGTGAGGGGCCGGTGGTGCCCGCAGAATTGCCGCGCGCGTTCAACCGCCAAAACGTGTGGAAACGCATCGCCATCGTGGTGGCGGGGCCCGTCGCGAATTTGCTATTGGCGATTGTGCTGTATTGGGCGCTGTTCATGCACGGCGTGCCGGGGGTGCGTCCTGTGATGGGAACGCCGGTGGCGGAGAGCGCTTCGGCCAAAGCCGGGTTTTTGGCGGGCGACACCATCATCAGCGTAGGGGGCGAGCGCGTTTCCACGTGGCAGGACGCCCGCTGGATGCTGCTTAAAAATGCTGTTAATAAACAAGTAGTTGCGATTCAAGTGCTCACTGATGCGGATGTAGCGGCAACCCGTAGTCTGGATATGAGCGCGCTGACGCCTGCGGATCTCGATGGTGATTTTCTGCAAACGCTGGGGGTTACCCGGTTTCAGATAAAAGCGCCGCCGGAAATCGCGCGCGTGGCACAGGGCAGCGCCGCCGAGCGTGCCGGCCTGAAGACCGGCGATCGCATTGTCGCGTTAAACAACACGCAGGTTGAGTCCGTGGAACAGGCGATCAAAATCATTCAGGAGCACGCCGGCAAACCCTTGATTGCCGAAGTGCGCCGGGACGGCGCAACGTTGCCGCCGCTGCAAGTAACACCCGACCCCGCCGTCGATGCCAGCGGACGCAGCATTGGGCGCATCGGCGCGTCTTTACAGCCGCTGCGCGAGGTTTTCAACAAATACCGTGTCGAAGTGCGTTACGGGCCCGTCGATGGTTTGGCGCAAGCCATTTTGAAAACATGGGATACCTCAATGTTCAGCTTGCGCATGTTGGGCAAGATGGTTATCGGCGAGGTGTCGCTCAAGAATTTAAGCGGCCCGATTACCATCGCAGATTACGCCGGGCAATCCGCGCAATATGGATGGATATCGTACCTTGTATTTCTGGCGCTGATCAGTATCAGCCTTGGCGTGCTAAATCTGCTGCCTATTCCCTTATTAGATGGGGGGCATTTGATGTATTATATCGTCGAGATTTTCAAGGGCGCGCCGGTATCGGAGCAGTTCATGGAAATCGGGCAGCGCGTTGGCATGGGTGTGCTGTTACTCATGATGGCGTTTGCGCTTTACAATGATGTTAATCGACTCATAAGCGGCTAGTTCATGGCTTTTAGCGTTCTACGCGCCTGGTGCATTCGTATCTGCCTGATTCTTGCCGCACTTCACGCCTCCGCTGCGCTGGCGATAGACCCCTTCGTCATCAAAGACATCCGTGTCGAGGGGTTGCAACGCACTGAAGCGGGCACCGTATTCAGCTATTTGCCGGTGCGCGTGGGCGACACCCTGACCGACGAAAAATCGTCGGAATCCATCCGCGCGTTGTTCGCCACTGGGTTTTTCAAAGATGTCACGCTGGAAGTGGACGGCGCCGTGCTGGTGGTAGTGCTGCAGGAGCGGCCCTCCATCGCTCAAGTCGATTTCACCGGCGTGAAGGAATTCGACAAAGACACTCTCAACAAAGCCATGCGGCAGATCGGGCTCGCTGAGGGACGTATTTTCGACCGCAGCATTGCTGATCGCGCTGAGCAGGAGCTGAAGCGCCAGTATTTGACGCGGGGCAAATACGCCGCCGAAGTCACCACCACCGTGACGCCGCTTGAACGCAACCGCGTGGCGATCAATTTCACCGTGGTCGAAGGTGATACGTCGAAGATACGCCAGATATCGATTATCGGCGCAAAAGCCTTTACGGAAAAACAAATCCTGTCGTTGTTTGTATTGCGCGAGCCGGGGCTGCTGACGTGGTACAGCAAGCAGGATCAATATTCCCGCCAAAAGCTGTCAGCCGATTTGGAAACCCTGCGCTCGTATTATCAGGATCGCGGCTATCTCGAATTCAATATTGATTCGACGCAGGTATCCATTACCCCGGACAAAAAAGATATCTACATTACCGTCAGTATCACCGAGGGCGAGCGATACAACGTGGCCGATGTGAAGATTGACGGTCAGTTACTGGTGCCCGAGGCAGAAATCCGCAAGCTGATCACCGTCAAGCCGGGCGAGGTGTTTTCCCGCGTAAAGCTAAATGAGTCTACCAAAAAAATTACCGACCGGCTCAGTAACGACGGTTATGCCTTTGCTAACGTCAATGCATCACCGGAACTGAATAAGGAAAAGCGCGAAGCGAATTTCACTTTCTTTATTGATCCGGGCCGTCGTGTCTACGTACGCCGGATCAACATTGCCGGCAACACGCGTACCCGCGACGAGGTCATCCGTCGCGAAATGCGCCAAATGGAAAGCGCTTGGTATTCAGGCGGCAGCATTACGTTATCTAAACAGCGCATCGACAAGCTGGGCTATTTCACAGAAGTCACGGTGGAAAATCCGGCAGTGCAAGGCACGACGGATCAAGTCGATGTCAATTTCACGGTGGTGGAAAAGCCTACGGGAAATATATTGTTGGGCGCGGGGTTTGGCAGTGGCTCGGGCATTATCTTGTCGGGGTCGGTTTCACAGAACAATATATTCGGTTCCGGCAAACATTTGGGCGTACAGGTCAGCCGCAGTCAGCTCAACAAGATTTACTCACTGTCGTTCACAGATCCGTATTTCACGGCAGATGGCGTCAGTGTCGGATATGACCTTTACCATCGCACCATCGATGCGCAGGGCAGCAATCTTGGGCAGTACGTGACCAAGACCACAGGCGCGGGCGTTCGATTCGGTATTCCGATTTCTGAAATCGATACCATTCAGTATGGTTTGGCTTACGAGCAGACCAGCATCACGATCTTTCCGACCAGCCCGCTTTTCTATACCGATTATGTGAGCACATTCGGTGCACATAACACTGCGCTGATGCCCAGTATAGGCTGGTTTCGGGATGGCCGTGATTCGCTGATTTATCCCACCAACGGTGCCATGCAGCGTGCGTTTGCCGATGGCGGATTGCCGGGCGGCACCCTGCGTTACTATCGCGCGAATTATCAGTATCAGCGCTACTTTCCGCTCACGCGCACAACCACGCTTTTGTGGAACGGTGAGATCGGTTATGGCGACGGCTACAGCGGAAAATCCCTGCCGTTTTTCAAGAATTACTTTGCCGGCGGCGTCTCATCCGTGCGCGGATACCGTATCAATACCGTCGCCCCGCGCGATTCCAATGGTGATCCGCGTGGCGGCAATCGCAAGTTATTGACCAACTTGGAATACCTGTTTCCGTTTCCAGGGCTGAATAATGACCGCTCGGTCAGGTTGAGTGGATTTTTTGATGCGGGTGGCGTATCGGATAACAAATTCGATTCCAGTGCGCTGCGTTATTCCACCGGCGTGGCCTTGGCTTGGGTGTCGCCGTTTGGCCCGTTAAAATTCAGCTTGGCGGCCCCGCTGGTCAACAAAGTCGGCGATCATCGGCAGATATTCCAGTTCACATTTGGCGGCGCGTTTTAGCGTGCTTTGACAGCAAGGATGGCAAGTATGCGTAATTTCATGATGATGTTTGTGTTTGTGGCACCGCTGCTGCTGGCGAATGGCGGACATGCGGCCGATTTGAAAGTCGGCTTTGTCGATGCCGAACGTGTCAACCGTGAGTCCGCGCCAGCCGACGAGGCCAGCAAGCGGCTTGAAAAGGAATTCCAGCCGCGCGTGCAGGAAATTCAGCGCCGTGAAGGGCAGATTAAATCCGCTCAGACACAGTTCGAAAAAGACGCTTTGACCATGAGCGAAAATGATCGCCGTAGCCGAGAGCAGGATATTTCTCGGCAAATCGTTGATTTGCAGCGTTTGCAGCGCGAGTTTCAGGAAGACTTGAACCTGCGGCGCAATCAGGAATTGGGTGGGTTGCTGGAACGCGCGAACAAAATCATTCGGCAAATCGCCGAATCCGAGAAATACGATCTCATCCTGCAGGAAGCTGTTTACCGTAGCCCGCGCGTTGATATTACTGACCGGGTATTGAAAGCGCTTGCGGGCGGCAAGTAGTTTCTCCGCCTTGACGCGGGCGCATCGCACCGTGTCATTGCATTCGTCGCGACATTCGATGAACCTTTTCCATTCTGCGCTGGCGCGCGCTTAAGTTCATGAGGTCAGGCGCTCTAAGCCTTGGCGAAATTGTCCGCGTACTGGGCGGCGAGGTTGCGGGCAATCCCGAAGTGCGAGTCGCCAAAGTGGGCACCCTAGAAGGTGCTGACGCCACCGCGATTACGTTTTTGATGCACGAGCGCTACCTGACAGATCTGCAAAGCACGCGTGCCGGCGCGGTGGTTGTCGCCGTCGCTCACCGCGATGCCACGGTATTACCGCGCATTGTGTGTGCCAATCCTCATG
Source organism: Burkholderiales bacterium (assembly GCA_043743335.1). Taxonomy (GTDB): domain Bacteria; phylum Pseudomonadota; class Gammaproteobacteria; order Burkholderiales; family SG8-41; genus UBA5216. The sequence goes on along the minus strand of JAYTWR010000024.1, from coordinate 27,460 downwards.
TTTATTTTGCCAAGGTGGCCGCGCTATTACATCCCGCCCCAGTTGAAAACGAAGGCATTCACGTGAGCGCGACTGTGGATGCTTCAGCACAGATTGGCGCAGGCGTCAGCGTTGGTCCCAACGCAGTGATAGGCTGCAATGCACAGATAGGCGCGGGCAGCGTGATCGGCGCGAACTGCTTCGTCGGCGACAACGTCAAAATCGGTGCGAGCGCACGGCTATGGCCGAACGTCGTGATTTACCCGGACTGCCGTATGGGTGATCGGGTGACGCTGCATGCCGGCGCGGTAATCGGAGCGGATGGTTTTGGCAACGCTTGGGAGCGTAACGAACATGCCGGCAACGGCGGGCATTGGGTCAAAATCCCGCAAGTCGGCCGCGTCGTCATCGGTGACGATGTCGAAATCGGCGCAAACACTACCGTTGACCGTGGTGCGATTGACGATACCGTGATTGAAGACGGTGTGCGTCTCGATAACCTCATTATGATTGCGCACAACGTGCATGTCGGCGCGCACACGGCGATTGCCGCATGCACGGGCATTGCGGGCAGCTCGCGAATCGGACGCTATTGTCGTATCGGCGGCGCTGTCGGTATTGCTGGGCATTTGACCATTGCCGATCACGTAGAAATTTCCGGCAAAACGCTGATCACCAAATCTATCGCGCAACCCGGCGTGTACAGTGGCGGCTATCCGTTCGAGGAAAGCCGCGCCTGGCGTCGCAACGCGATTCAAATCCGCCATCTCGACGAAATGGCCAAGCACATTAAGCAGCTCGAAAAGCGCCTCGCGCAATTGGAAGGTAAAGCATCATGATGCCGATGAACATACACAAGGTGCTGGAGTATTTGCCGCACCGCTATCCGTTTTTGCTGGTGGATCGCGTGCTAACGTGTGAGCCCGGCAAGGAAATCTGCGCGCTGAAGAACGTCACTATTAATGAGCCGTTTTTCAATGGGCATTTTCCGACGCACCCGGTCATGCCCGGCGTGTTGATTATCGAAGCGTTGGCGCAGGCGGCGGCGATTTTGTCGTTTCTGACTATGAATGAAAAGCCCGACGCCAATTCGCTGTATTATTTTGTCGGCATCGATAACGCCCGTTTCAAGAAGCCGGTGTCGCCGGGCGATGCGCTGCATTTGCATGTGGCCATTGATAATCACAAGCGCACTGTGTGGCGTTATAACGCGCAGGCAAAGGTTGATGGCGTGTTGGTGGCCGAGGCGCAACTCCTGTGCGCCAAGCGCGATGTACAAAAGTAAATGTATAAAAACCGTTAATAATCAATTGGTTATATGACTAGTCGTATTCACGCCACTGCCATCGTAGATTCAGCCGCGCGCATCGCTGCGGATGTCCAAATCGGGCCGTATACGATTATCGGGCCGCATGTCGAGATCGGTACGGGCTGCGTGATTGGTCCGCACAGCGTGATCACCGGGCACACGCGCGTGGGTGCAAACAACCGCATCTTTCAGTTTGTGTCGCTGGGTGAAGTGCCGCAAGACAAAAAGTACAACGGCGAACCGACGCGCCTTGAAATCGGCGATAACAACACCATTCGTGAATTCTGCACCTTGAATTGCGGTACCGCGCAAGACGTTGGCGTCACCCGAGTGGGCAACGACAACTGGCTCATGGCCTACGTGCATATCGCGCACGATTGCCAGATCGGCGACCAAACCATTTTCGCCAACAACGCACAGTTGGCAGGACACGTGCACATCGGCGATTACGCCATACTCGGCGGTTACACTGGCGTGCACCAGTTTTGCCGCGTGGGTGCCCATGTGATCACCGGCATTGGCACACATGTGCTGAAAGACGTGCCGCCGTTTGTTACCGCGTCCGGCAGCCCGGCCAAGCCCTATGGGATTAACTCAGAAGGGTTGAAGCGCCGTGGCTACAGTGCCGAGGCTATTGTCGGGCTCAAACGTGCCTACAAGGCGGTTTTTCGTTCGGGGGATACCGTGGAGCAGGCGTTGGCGACACTGGGGCAACAAGTCGTTGCGTGTCCGGAAATTCAGCCGCTGATGGATTTCTTGGCGGTGCCGGGTCGCGGCATCATTCGCTGAAATTCATGAGCGCCGCGCCGGTGATCGGGCTGGTGGCCGGCGAAGCGTCGGGCGATTTGTTGGGCGCACATCTGATTGAAGCATTGAAGGCGCGTCGCCCGGATTTGCAATTTGAGGGCATCGCCGGGCCGCGCATGATCGCCGCTGGTGCCAACGCGCTGTATCCCATGGAAAAACTTGCGGTGCGCGGTTACGTCGAAGTATTGCGTCACTATCCTGAGTTGGTGGGTATACGGCGCAAGCTAAAGCACCATTTTTTGCGCCAGCCGCCCGCAGCGTTTATCGGCATCGACGCGCCGGATTTCAACCTCGGTCTGGCGTTTGATCTCAGGCAGGCGGGCATTCCGGCTATCCAGTACGTCAGCCCGTCCATCTGGGCGTGGCGTGGCGAACGCATCCACTTTATCAAACGTGCGGTGGATCGGGTGTTGTGTCTTTTCCCTTTTGAAACCAGTATTTATGACAAGGCTGCGGTGCCATCCACCTACGTTGGCCATCCGCTGGCCGGCATGCTGGCCGACTTTCCGGCGCAGGCTGACGTGCGACACGCGCTGGGTCTGGCAGGCGATGCACCCGTTTTCGCCTTGTTGCCCGGCAGCCGCGTGAGCGAATTGCGGGCGATGGCGGCGGTGTTCGTCGCGACGGCAAAACGCGTGCATGCGGTATTACCGAAGGCGCGGTTCGTCACGCCGCTGGTGAATCGCGAAACGCGCGCACTGTTCGAAGCAGCCATGGCAAACGATCCCGGTGCGCCCATCACGCGGCTCGACGGACAATCGCACGAAGCCTTGGCCGCAGCCGACGTGGCACTGGTCGCATCCGGCACCGCCACGCTGGAAACCGCCTTGCTCAAGTGTCCCATGGTAATTACCTATCGCATGCCGCGTTTGTCGGCGTGGCTGATGCGGCGGCGCGGCGGCGCTTTGCCTTATGTGGGCTTGCCCAATATTCTGGCCGGTGAGTTTGTTGTGCCCGAGCTACTGCAAGAGGGGGCCACGCCGGAGGCGCTATCGCGTGCGCTGTTGGACCTTTTCAACAACGCGCCGCGTCGGCAAAAAATCCGTGAGCGCTTTTCACAAATGCTGCTCGATTTGAAGCAAGACACGGCACTACTGGCCGCCGACGCGATCATGCCTTATCTGGAAAAACAGCCATGAAACGCCTGTTGATTGCCGGGGTGGACGAAGCGGGTCGTGGCCCGTGGGCAGGGCCGGTGCATGCTGCTGCGGTGATACTGAATCCGGCACACCCCATAGCCGGGCTCGCGGATTCCAAAAAACTCACGGCGAAAAAACGCGAGCAGCTCTATGATCTGATCCAGCGCGACGCGTTGGCATGGGCCATCGCCACCGCCAGCGTTGAAGAAATTGACCGCATCAATATTTTGCAAGCCAGTTTGCTGGCGATGAAACGTGCGGTCGAAAGCTTGGCCACGCAGCCGCATAAAATCATCGTCGACGGCCTGCATTGTCCAAAGGTCGGCATGCCTGCTCGCGCAATCGTGAAAGGCGATTCTAAGGAAGCGGCAATCTCGGCGGCATCCATACTCGCCAAAGTCGCGCGCGATATTGAAATGCAGCGCTTGCACAAAAAATATCCGCACTACGGTTTCGACGCCCACAAAGGCTACGGCACGGCGGTGCACGCGGCGGCATTGGCGGCACACGGGGTGTCGCCGGTGCATCGGCGCAGCTATGCACCTATACAAAAAATAATCAATAAAATCAATTAGTTAACTATATTCCACGCAACCGTCAGCGTGCTTCCGTCAGCACGCGTTGCAGTGCGCCGCGTTCGCTCGCGTGGCTCACGCGTGGTTTGCGTGCGCGGCACTGGCTGACCAGTTTTTGGTAAAAGGCGCGGTCGGTTTCCGCGCGCGTGAGCAGGCGCGCCAGTGCGCGTTCGTCTTCCAGCGCGTAATAGCCCGCGTAGTCCTTGCCGAGCATGCCGATGTTGCCTGACACGCGCGAGGCAATCACCGGCACATCATTCGCCAGCGCTTCACTCACCACGTTCGCGCCGCCTTCCATGCGCGAGCTGATGACCATCAGCCGGCTGCGTGCAAGCAGCCGCAGCGCCTTGCCATGCGTGACTTCACCCAGCCAGTGATAGCGCTTGTGTGTGCTGTCACTGGCCATCCATGTTTTTGCCTGGGCGGCCATGCTCGCCGACATGGCACCGCCCATGTGCGTGACGCGAATGCGGCTTTCGGTGGGCACATGCGCCAGCGCCGCTGCTGCACGAAACGGGTCTTTCTCATCACGCAAATGTCCGCTCACCACGACTTCAAAGCACGATTTCAGCGGTGGCGGGTGTCGCACTACCAGCGCGGATTGGTACACCACGCGCGTCTTGCGGCGCAGGGGCGGGGCGAGTTCGGCCAAGCCCATGTCCTGCAATACGATCATGCGCGTGGCAAGCTGCATCGAGGCTTGCGCTTCGGCGTCGGTGCGAATGTCGCGGTATAAATCCGTGCCGGTCAGCGCCAGTATCAGCGGCTGATCGGGGTAACACATCGCGTAGTTGCGTATCGACGCATGACTGCGACGCGCGTGCAGCGCCAGCATCACGTCAGTCGCAGCGCCGTCCCAATCCACCTGAATCGAAACCGTGTGGCCGAGCTCGCGCAGCATGCTGGCCCAGCGCGTGGCGGTGCCACGATTGCCGTGACGCGAACCGGGGGCAGCAGGGGTAATCAGGGCGATTTTCACGAAGGGTAATCAAGAGTACACTTAAGAGCGACTATAACAAATTTCTCCATGCCCATCGTTGACCCTCAACCGGATGCCGCCACGCTGCGCGAAATGCTGCACACGGCGCGCGCACGCACCTTGCGCTACGCGGCACAACTGCAGCCGGATCAATGGCTCGGCCCGTATCTGACCATCGTCAACCCGCCGCAGTGGGAGCTGGGACATCTGGCATGGTTTCAGGAACACTGGTGTCTGCGCTATCGGCCCGAGAGATCGCTCGCCGATTCGTGCTTGCCGGGTGCGGATGCGTTGTATAACTCAGCCACAGTGCCGCACGCGCAGCGCTGGAAACTGCCGCTGCCCACAGTCGAGCAAACGTTGCAGTATCTGCGTGATGTGCTGGATGCCGTGCTGGCGCGCCTTGAATGCGATGGTGCCACCGCGCACCTGCGCTACTTTACGCAGCTCGCAGCGTTTCACGAAGACATGCACAACGAGGCGTTTGATTACAGCTTGCAAACGCTGGCGGTTCCTTGTAAAAAATATGATATAAATCAATTAGTTACGATATCCCAATGCGAGGGCGACGCAGCCATTGCCGGCGGGCGTTTCATGCTCGGTGCAGAAGCGAAGAACGGTTTCGCATTTGACAACGAAAAATGGGCGCACGCAGTGACGGTGCAACCTTTTCGCATGGCGCGTACCGCTGTCACTTACGCCGCGTTCGCGGCTTTTGCCGACGACGCCGGTTACGCGCGGCGTGAATTGTGGAGTAGCGAAGGCTGGCAGTGGCGCGAGCAAGACAGCGTTACCGCGCCGTTGTACTGGCAAAAGCAGGGCGCGCAGTGGTTGATACGGCGTCGTGATCAGTGGTTGCCGCTGGAGCCGCAAGCCGCCGTGATTCACGTGAACTGGTACGAAGCTGAAGCTTGGTGCCGCTGGGCCAAGCGCCGCTTACCGACGGAAGCCGAGTGGGAGTTCGCCGCTGCTACCGCGCCGGGAAATGCGTCGGTCAAACGCCGCTATCCGTGGGGCGACGCGTCACCCACTGTCGCGCTGGCGAACTTGTATGGCGCGGCATCGGGCACAGTAGACGTGCGCGCCTTTGCGGCAGGCGATAGCGCGTGGGGCGTGCGTCAATTGTTGGGTAACGCGTGGGAGTGGACGGCGGATTGGTTTAACGCGTACCCCGGTTTCGTGCGCGACCCCTACAAAGAATATTCTGAGCCGTGGTTCGGCAATCACAAAGTACTGCGCGGTGGCTGCTACGCCACGCGCGCGGGTTTGCTGCGCAACACTTGGCGCAATTTTTACATGCCGGATCGGCGCGATGTACTGGCCGGGTTCCGAACCTGCGCGCTCGCATGAGCGCCTCGGTCCAAACACCATGAAGCACATTACCTCGGCGGACAATCCGCAGTTCAAGGCGCTGCTGAAACTTGCGCATTCGTCACGCGAGCGCCGGCTGGCGGGGAATTCATTGCTGGATGGCGTGCACCTGGTGCAGACGTACCAAGCCGGCATCGGCGCGCCTGAACAGCTCGTGGTCAGCGAAGCCGGCGCAGCGCAGGCGGAAATCCAAGCGCAGATGTCGGCGACGGCACATGTTGTGCTGCTGAGCGATCATCTGTTCAAACAACTGTCGTCCGTGGCCACACCGACCGGCATCATAGCCGTCATCAAAACACCGCGTCGCGAAGCGCTGCCGGCGGTGCTCGACACCTGCGTCATGCTTGAAGACGTGCAAGACCCCGGCAACCTAGGCTCCATACTGCGCTCTTGTGCAGCCGCGGGCGTTAAACAAATATTCCTTTCAAAACAATCCGTTAACGCATGGTCGCCCCGTGTGCTGCGCGCTGCGATGGGGGCGCATTTTAGTTTGGAGATTTATGAACGCGCCGACTTGAATGCACTGGCGCGCGCTTTTCCAGGGCGTGTGTTGGTGACGCAAATGCGTGCGGCGACGTCTGTTTTTGCAGCGGATCTACGCGGCCAAATCGCACTGATGTTCGGCAATGAAGGCGCAGGCGTGACGGATGCGCTGGCGCAATGCGCCCACGAGGCTATTGCGATACCGATGAGTAGCGCGACAGAATCGCTGAATGTGGCGGCGGCAGCGGCGATCTGTTTGTTTGAGCGGGTGCGGCAGAGCGGTCGGCAGGATGTATTAGAAAAATAGCCTGTGACGACTGCCGCCTTCAATAAATCCGCCGCTCCAACTTGGCTTGCTGCATGATGGTAGTAGCCAGTTCCTCCACCGATTTGCTCGTCGCATCCAAATGCGGAATGTTTTCGCGCCGCATCAAGGCCTCCGCTTCGCGGATTTCGTATTCGCAGTTGCTGAGTTCGGCGTAGGTGCTGTTGGGGCGCCGTTCGCTGCGGATGCTTTGCAGGCGGGCGGGGGTGATGGTCAGGCCATAGAGTTTGTCGCGCAGCGAGCGCAGCGAGGCCGGCAGGCGGTGGCTGGTGAAGTCTTCGGGGATGAAGGGGTAGTTGGCGGCGCGTATGCCGAATTGCATCGACAGATACAGGCAGGTGGGCGTTTTGCCGCAGCGCGATACGCCCACCAAAATCACGTCAGCTTCGGACAGATCACGGGTGGACACACCGTCGTCGTGCGACAGGGTGTAGTTCACCGACTCCATGCGCTTGTAGTAGTTGACAATATCGTTGACGTTGTGCGTGCGGCCGATGGCATGTGAGGCACGTGCGCCGAGTTCGTTTTCGAGCGGCGCGATGAATATCTGAAAGCAATCCAGAAACAGCGCGTTGGCCGCGCCTACAGCGGCAGCGATTTCGGTATTGGCGAGCGTGCTGATGATAATGGGGCGCACGCCGTCGGCAGCGGCTGCGGCGTTGATCTTCTGCACGGCTTCTTGCGCTTTATCAAGGCTGTCGATAAAGGGCAGGGTATTTTCACGCAGATTCAGATCATCAAACTGCGTGAGCAGGCTGTGGCCCAGCATCTCGGCGGTGATGGCGGTGCGGTCAGAAACAAAGAAGGCGCTACGGTGTTGGGCGACCATGGAGAAGATTGGAGAAGAATGGAGGAGAATGGAGAATGGAATAATTGAAGTTGCTGCAAATGAATTTGCTGCAACGGTAAATTATCAACCTTATTCAGATACGAGTTTGTCTGTAATATACCGGTTTTCACACGCTGCAACCATTTTCAAACAGGGATTCACCGATGACCGTGCCCACCTATGTGCTTGACCTTTCCGCGCTACGCATGAGCGATGTCGCCATCGTTGGTGGCAAGAGCGCCTCGCTGGGCGAAATGATCGGTAGCCTCACGGGTGCGGGCGTGCGCGTGCCCGGTGGTTTTGCGACAACGGCGCAGGCCTATCGTGACTTTCTGGCGCACGGTAGTTTGGATAAACGCATCGCCACGCGGCTTGAAACCTTGAACGTGGATGATGTCAACGCGCTGGCAGCGGCAGGCAAAGAAATTCGCGACTGGATTGTCGCGCAGCCGTTTTCGGACGCCTTGCGCGCGGCGGTGGGGGGCGCTTACGAAGCACTGACTAAGGCAGCGGGGCCTGCGGTCACGTTCGCTGTGCGTTCGTCGGCCACGGCTGAGGACTTGCCTGACGCCTCATTCGCTGGTCAGCAAGAGACATTTCTCAATGTGCACGGCCTCGACAATTTATTCGACGCCATCAAGCACGTGTTCGCCTCGCTGTATAACGACCGCGCGATTTCGTATCGCGTGCACAAGGGTTACATCCACGCCGATGTGGCGCTGTCTGCGGCGGTGCAGCGCATGGTGCGCAGCGATCTGGGCGCGAGCGGGGTCATGTTCACCATCGACACCGAATCAGGCTTTGATCAGGTGGTGTTCATCACTGCGGCCTATGGTTTGGGCGAAACCGTGGTGCAGGGGCAGGTGAACCCTGATGAATTTTACGTTTATAAACAATCACTTGCGAATGGCAAGCCGGCGATATTGCGGCGCGGGCTGGGCAGCAAGGCCTTGCGTATGGTGTACGACACCTCGCATCAGGTTGGCCGTTCGGTGAAGACCGAGCCGGTGGCAGAGGCCGACCGTCGCAAGTTTTCCATCAGCGACGCCGAGGCCGAAACGCTCGCGCGCTACGCCGTCATTATCGAAAAGCACTATCAAAGGCCGATGGATATTGAGTGGGGCCGTGATGGCATCGACGGCCAGATTTACATTTTGCAAGCGCGGCCTGAAACCGTGAAGGCCAGCGAGAAGGTCGATACGCTGCGCCGCTATCGGCTGAAAGCGCGCTCTGAGGTTCTGACCAGCGGGCGTGCCATCGGTCAGCGTGTCGGCAGCGGCCCAGTGCGCTTGGTGGCGAGCGCGGCGGAAATGGATCGCGTCCGTGAGGGCGATGTGCTTGTCACCGACATGACCGACCCCGATTGGGAGCCGGTGATGAAGCGCGCGTCGGCGATAGTCACCAACCGCGGCGGACGCACCTGTCACGCGGCGATTATCGCCCGCGAACTGGGCGTGCCGGCGGTGGTGGGCTGTGGTGACGCCACGCGCTTGTTGCGCGAGGGGCAGGAGGTCACTGTGTCGTGTGCAGAAGGCGACACCGGCTTTGTCTATCGTGGCAAGTTGGAAGTTGAAGTGATTGATTTGTCGCTGGATGCCATGCCGAAATCGCCGGTGAAAATCACCATGAATGTCGGCAACCCGGAGCTGGCGTTTGAATTCCGTCGCTTGCCGAATGAGGGCGTGGGCCTCGCGCGGCTGGAATTCATTATCGCGCGCATGATCGGCGTGCATCCGAAAGCGGTGCTGGCGTATCCCGATTTGCCAGCGGATTTAAAACTCGCTGTTGAGGAGCGCAGCGCCGGTTACGCCAACCCAGTGAGTTTTTACGTTGAGAAAATGGTGGAAGGGGTGAGCACCTTGGGCGCGGCGTTCTGGCCTAAGCCCGTGATCGTGCGGTTGTCCGACTTTAAGTCGAACGAATATTCCAGCCTTACCGGCGGCAGCAAATACGAGCCACATGAGGAAAACCCCATGCTGGGGTTCCGCGGCGCATCGCGTTATATTTCCGACAGCTTTCGTAAATCATTTGAGCTCGAATGCCGTGCGATGAAAAAAGTACGCGACGAAATGGGCCTCACTAACATCGAACTCATGGTGCCGTTTGTGCGCACCGTGGCCGAAGCCACCAAGGTGCTGGATTTGTTGGCGGCCAACGGCTTAAAGCGCGGTGAAAATGGCTTGCGCATTGTGATGATGTGCGAGATACCGTCAAACGCCGTGCTCGCCGATCAGTTTCTTGAACACTTCGACGGCTTTTCCATCGGCTCAAACGACATGACGCAAATGACGCTGGCGCTAGATCGCGACTCCGCCATCATTGCCGAAGGCTTTGACGAGCGTGATCCAGCGGTCAAACATATGCTGCATTTGGCAATACAAGCCTGCCGCAAGGCGGGCAAGTACGTGGGCATCTGCGGGCAAGGGCCATCCGACCACCCCGATCTTGCGCAATGGCTGGTGCAAGAAGGCATCGAAAGCCTGTCGCTCAACCCCGATACGGTGGTGGAAACGTGGCTTTATCTGGCACGCGCGGCCAAGGGCGAGGCTTGATGCTGCGATGGTTTTGCGAGGAGTGCCCGAACAATTTTCATTGGCCGCGCATTGATTTTGCGATAAAATAGGAAAACGAATTAGAGATGAAATGACCAAATATATCTTTGTGACGGGTGGTGTGGTTTCTTCACTTGGCAAAGGTATCGCTGCCGCCTCGCTCGCCGCCATCCTCGAATCGCGCGGCGTCAAAATCACCATGTTAAAGCTCGATCCTTACATTAATGTGGATCCGGGCACCATGAGTCCCTTTCAGCACGGCGAGGTTTTCGTTACCGAAGATGGTGCGGAAACCGATCTTGACCTTGGCCACTACGAGCGTTTTATCTCGGCCAAGATGGCCAAGCGCAACAACTTCACCACCGGGCAAATTTACGAGAGCGTCATCCGCAAAGAGCGGCACGGCGATTATCTCGGTGGCACGGTGCAGGTGATTCCGCACATCACCGACGAAATCAAATTGTTCATTCAGCGCGGCGCGGGCGATGCCGAAGTGGCGCTGGTGGAAATCGGCGGCACCGTGGGCGACATTGAATCGTTACCGTTCCTTGAAGCCATACGCCAGATGGGCATTGAGTTGGGGCGCGATAACGCGTGTTTTATCCACCTGACGCTGGTGCCGTATATTGCATCCGCCGGCGAGATCAAAACCAAGCCCACGCAGCACTCGGTCAAGGAGTTGCGTGAAATCGGCATCCAGCCCGACGTGTTGCTCTGCCGTGCGGATCGCCCGTTACCGGATGACGAGCGCCGGAAAATCGCTTTGTTTACCAATGTGGTCGCCGACGCGGTGATTTCGGCGGTGGACGTGAACAGCATTTATAAAATTCCCGGCCTGCTGCACGAGCAACGGCTGGATGAAATTGTTTGCCGCAAGCTGAATATGAATCCGCCGCCGGCCGATTTGTCGAGTTGGACGAATCTGATTTACAAGTTGGAACATCCCGAGCGCGAGGTCAACATTGCGCTGGTGGGCAAATACGTGGATTTGACGGAATCGTACAAATCGCTGTCTGAGGCCTTGATTCACGCGGGCATACACACGGGCGCCAAAACAAATATTCATTACATTGATTCTGAAAACATCGAGAAAGACGGCACGGATTGCCTGACGGCCATGAATGCAATTTTGGTCCCGGGCGGATTCGGCAAGCGCGGTGTCGAGGGCAAAATTCAAGCCATACGTTACGCGCGCGAAAAGAAAATTCCCTATCTGGGCATTTGTCTGGGCATGCAATTGGCGGTGATTGAATACGCGCGCGATGTGGTCGGGCTTGCCAACGCGCACAGCACCGAGTTTGATCCGCAGACGCCGCATCCGGTGATCGCGTTGATTACCGAATGGCAAGATCGTGATGGCCGCGTTGAGCAGCGCAGCGAAAAATCCGACATGGGTGGCACCATGCGCTTGGGCGGGCAAGAGTGCGTGCTTGAAGCCGGCTCTGAAGTGCGCAAGATTTACGGCGCTGAGCGCATCAGCGAACGCCATCGCCATCGTTATGAAGTCAACAATCATTACCTTGAGCGCATTAAGCAGGCAGGCCTGCGCGTGAGCGGGCTTTCCACGCAAGCCACCAAAGACGGCCTGTGCGAAATGATCGAGCTGCCCGGACACCCGTGGTTTGTGGCGTGCCAGTTCCATCCGGAATTTACCTCCACGCCGCGTGAGGGGCACCCGCTGTTTAAGGCGTTTGTGCAAGCGGCGATAGCGCACGAGGAGATGCTGTGAGGCTGTGCGGCTTTGAAGCTGGGCTCGATAAGCCGCTGTTCCTGATAGCCGGCCCGTGCGTCATTGAGTCACGGCAGCTTGCCATGGATGTCGCGGGCACGCTCAAAGCGATTTGCGCAGAAGTCGGTATCCCGTTGATTTTTAAGGCTTCTTACGACAAGGCTAATCGCAGCTCCGGCACGTCCTTTCGTGGTTTGGGTATGGACAAAGGCTTGGAAATCCTGGGCGACGTGCGCAAACAAATCGGCGTGCCGGTGTTAACGGACGTACACGACACCAGCGAAATCAGCGCGGTGGCTGCGGTGGTGGACGTGCTGCAAACGCCGGCATTTTTGTGCCGCCAGACGGATTTTATTCACGCGGTGGCCAGCGCGGGCAAGCCGGTGAATATCAAAAAAGGGCAATTTCTCGCGCCCGCCGACATGAAAAACGTTGTCGACAAAGCGCGCAGCGCGAGCCAAACCGACAACATCATGGTGTGCGAACGCGGCGCTACGTTCGGCTACAACAATCTGATTTCTGATATGCGCTCGCTGATGGTGATGCGCAACACCGGTTGCCCGGTGGTGTTCGACGCCACGCATTCGGTGCAACTGCCGGGCGGGCAGGGAAATGCCAGCGGCGGCGAGCGCAAGTTCGTTCCGGTGCTGGCGCGCGCGGCGGTGGCTTCGGGCATTGCAGGTATATTTATGGAAACGCATCCGAATCCCGAAAAAGCGTTGTCCGATGGCCCCAATGCTTGGCCGTTACAACACATGAAAGTGCTGCTGCAAACCTTAAAGCAATTAGATACGCTGGCCAAGCAGGCCGGTTTTGCGGAAAATCTTGTGGTTTAATAAATAAAATCAATTAGTTAAATCAGGAACCCTCATGAGCGCCATCGTCGACGTTATCGCAAGAGAAATTTTGGATTCACGCGGCAACCCCACGGTTGAAGCTGACGTGTTGCTTGAATCGGGCGTGATGGGCCGCGCCGCTTCGCCGTCGGGTGCGTCCACCGGCAGCCGCGAGGCCGTGGAGCTGCGCGATGGCGACAAGTCGCGCTATCTTGGCAAGGGCGTGATGAAGGCGGTGGAGAACGTCAACACTGAAATCTGCGAGGCCATCATCGGCGTCGATGCCACCGAGCAAGGTTTCATCGACAAAACATTGATTGATCTCGACGGCACGGACAACAAATCAAGGCTGGGTGCGAACGCAATACTGGCGGTGTCGATGGCGGTGGCCAAGGCTGCGGCGGAAGAATCCGGCCTGCCGTTACATCGCTACCTCGGCGGCGCTGGGCCGATGGCCATGCCGGTGCCGATGATGAATGTCATCAACGGCGGCGTGCACGCAAACAACGGCCTCGACATGCAGGAATTCATGATCGTGCCGATAGGCGCGCAGAGCTTTCGCGAGTGCCTGCGCTACGGCGCCGAAGTGTTTCACACGCTAAAAGGCATTTTGCAGGAACAAAAGCTGTCAACCGCGGTGGGCGATGAAGGCGGCTTTGCGCCGCGCTTGCCCAAGCACGAAGCAGCGATCAAGCTGGTGCTCGAAGCCATCGAAAAAGCCGGCTACCGGCCAGGCGAAGATATTGCGCTCGCGCTGGATTGTGCGAGTTCTGAGTTTTATCACGATGGCGCGTACACTATTTCCTCGGAAGGTGCGGCGCTGAAGTCTGCCGAGTTCGTGGATTATCTCGCAGCGTGGGTAGACAAATACCCGATCATCAGCATCGAAGACGGCATGGCCGAAAGTGATTGGGACGGCTGGAAACTGCTCACCCAGCGGCTGGGTGACCGTGTGCAACTGGTGGGCGATGACCTGTTTGTCACCAATACGCGCTACATCCAGAAAGGTATCGAGTTGGGCGTGGCGAATTCCGTGTTGATCAAAGTCAATCAAATCGGCACGCTGAGTGAAACACTGGCCGCTATTGAAATGGCCAAGCGCGCGCGCTACACCTCGGTGGTGTCGCACCGCTCTGGCGAAACTGAAGACACCACCATCGCCGATATCGCCGTGGCCACCAACGCGCTACAAATCAAAACCGGCTCGCTGTCGCGCTCTGACCGGCTGGCGAAATACAATCAGTTGCTGCGCATTGAAGAAGACTTGGGCGATGCCGCGAGCTACCCTGGGCGCGGCGCGTTTTACCAGATCAAGTAGCCGCCGATGAAGGTGCTTAGCCTGACGCTGGTCGCGCTGATTGCGCTGATACAGTATCCGTTGTGGCTGGGCAAAGGTAGCTGGATGCGCGTGTGGGATGTCGATCAGCAAATCAAAACCCAGCGCGATAAAAATGCCAAGCTGCAAACGCGCAACAGCGTGCTGGAGGCCGAAGTGCGCGATTTGAAGCAGGGCACCGAGGCCATTGAAGAACGCGCGCGCAGCGAACTCGGCATGACCAGAAACGACGAAATCTTTTTTCAGTTTTTGCAGCCAGGGCAAAGCGCGCCGCCCCCTTCGGCTAAAGCAGCCGTCAAGTAATGCCAATATTTTCAGGTAATCGCGCACTATGACTGCACAAATCATCGACGGCGCTGCTTTGGCGCGAGAGAAACTTTCTCAATTAAAACAAGTAGTTACCTCCCTTCAGGCGCGTGGCATTACGCCCGGTTTGGCGACGGTGCAGGTGGGTGACGACCCCGCATCGCGCATCTATGTGCGTAACAAGGTGCGCGCCTGCGGCGAGGCCGGGGTTGCGTCAGTGCATCACGATTTGCCGGGAACCAGCAGCGAAGCGGACGTGCTGCAACTGCTGGATCAACTCAATCGTGATCCCAAGGTGCACGGCATTATTGTGCAATTGCCCGTGCCCAAACACCTTGATGCGCGCCGCTTGTCGCAAGCGATAGTGGTGAGCAAGGATGTGGATGGTTTTAACTGGCAAAACCTCGGCGCGCTCGTCGAAGGCGCACCGGGCATTTTGCCGTGTACGCCGCGTGCCACGATGGTGATGCTCGACAACGCAAATATCCCCATCGAAGGCCGACACGCCGTGGTGGTGGGGCGCAGCAATATTGTTGGCAAACCCGTGGCCCTGCTGTTGATCGGGCGCGGCGCAACCGTCACCGTGTGCAACTCGCGCACGCCGGATCTGGGCGCGATTACGCGGCAGGCTGACATCTTGGTGGTGGCCACCGGCAAAGCGGCGTTGGTGACCGGCGCCATGGTCAAGCCCGGCGCGGCGGTGATCGATGTGGGCATCAACCGCTTGCCCAACGGCAAAATTGCGGGCGACGTGCTGTTTGACGAGGCCAAAGCCGTAGCGGGCTGGATCACCCCAGTGCCGGGTGGCGTAGGGCCGATGACCGTGGCGATGCTGGTGGAAAATACCGTTAACGCGGCGGCACGTACAGCGGCCTAGTCAACAATAAAACGCATTCGCGAAGTTCATCAGCATTTCCGCGCTCAAATAGCCACGGAAACCGAAGTAGCAAAGCAGGGCAGTGAATAGGCCCAGCAGCGTCCACGCGATAACCCGGCGTTTGGGAGACAAGGCAATCATCGTTTGGGTAA
Source organism: Burkholderiales bacterium (assembly GCA_043743335.1). Taxonomy (GTDB): domain Bacteria; phylum Pseudomonadota; class Gammaproteobacteria; order Burkholderiales; family SG8-41; genus UBA5216. The sequence continues at coordinate 11,876 of JAYTWR010000024.1, read as the reverse complement.
GCGTTAGGGCCGCGCGGTTTTCAGGGTTGCAGAACATCATACGCCGATGCGCAAAAATTTGAACATCGGGACTTTTGAACGTAGGCCGTGATGAATCAAATTTCTCGCCCGCCAAGCGCCATGAGCTGTGTCCACTGGCGAGCACGCGCCTGATACATAATCTGAATAGAATCAGGGCGTTAGGGTTGCTATAATCAATGATTCTGTAATTCTGATGGCCTTATCTTGAGCAACCCTCTGTTTTCGTCGCCTTCCGGTTTGGATGCTGCGGCGCTGTACGCGCGCGATGGGCTGTTACGCATCGATGCCCTGTTTCTTGAAAAGCTCGCGGCGACGGATGCCGCTTTGCGCACGCAACTGCTGGCCGCCCGTGCCGAACCCGCATCGCTGGCGACCAAGCAGGAATCGGCATTGCTGCTGACGCTGACGCATCATGTGGATGATTTTATTGCTTGGTTGTTTGGTATTGAATCTCACGTTGATGCGCTGACAAAGGCGCATCTTGCGCTGTCGCCGCTGTATGCAGTGAAACGTCTGTTCGTGCAGCGCAAGGCGGCGAATAAATTCAAAGGCGCTGCGATAGACGCATTGAATGGCAGGGAACTCAGCGCCACCTTAGTGCCGCTGCTGGGCGAGAATTTCAGCGAACTCGCCTTCGCACAAAAAGTCACCGAGTGGCAAAAAGACGAAGTTGCCCACGCAGACAAACTCGATGTGGCTCTGCAATACGCTGCGTGGGCTTTGCTCACCGCCCAGGGCCGGGAAAAGCATCACGCCGGGGTGCTGTTTAAAGCGCCGCACAAACTCGATGCGCAAAACTTGGTGCCAGCCACGGTGGACAAAGCCAAGGGCTACACCGAATTTCGTTTCGATGTCAGTCGCCTGCGCCGTCGCGAAGGCTTCAAACTCACCGATCAAGGCACGGATCTCACCGGCGCGCTCGACCACGCCAACTACTGTATCTGGTGTCACGAGCAAGGCAAGGATTCCTGCTCCAAGGGCTTGCTGGAAAAGGGGGCTACGGGTCGCGGTACAGCGTCGTTTAAGAAAAGCCCGTTCGGTGTGACATTGGCTGGCTGCCCGCTCGAAGAGAAAATCTCCGAGTTTCACAAAGCCAAGACCGAAGGTTACGCCATCGGCGCGCTGGCGATTATCACCATCGATAACCCGATGGCCGCGGCCACCGGGCATCGTATTTGCAACGATTGCATGAAGGCCTGCATTTATCAAAAGCAGGAGCCTGTCGATATCCCGCAAGCCGAAACGCGCACGCTGAAAGATGTGCTCGAACTGCCGTGGGGTTTCGAGATTTACAGTCTGCTGACGCGCTGGAATCCGCTGAACCTGCGTAACCCGTATCCCCAAGCGCCCAGCGGCAAGCGCGTTTTGGTGGCGGGCATGGGGCCGGCAGGGTTTTCGCTGTCGCACTTTTTGATGAACGACGGGCACACGGTGGTCGGCATTGATGGTTTGAAAATTGAGCCGTTGCCTGCGGAATTTTCTGGCGTCGATGCGCGCGGGCAACGCGTGGCGTTCAAGCCCATACACGATGTACACGAGCTGTACGATGCGTTGGATGAGCGTGTGATGGCCGGCTTCGGCGGCGTAGCGGAGTACGGCATTACCGTGCGTTGGGATAAAAACTTCTTAAAAATAATAAGGTTACTGATCGAGCGTCGCAGCGAATTCGCGATGTTTGGCGGCGTGCGCTTTGGCGGCGCGATCACGGCTGACTCGGCGTTTGAAATGGGCTTTGATCATGTGGCATTGGCGCTGGGCGCAGGCCGGCCGACCGTGCTGGACATGCCCAATGGCCTTGCGCGCGGCGTGCGCACGGCGTCTGACTTTTTGATGGGCCTGCAACTTACCGGCGCGGCCAAGGCTGATTCCATCGCCAACATGCAGATCCGTTTGCCGGTGGTGGTGATTGGCGGCGGCCTGACGGCAATCGATACTGCCACAGAGTCGCTGGCGTACTACCCGTTGCAAGTTGAAAAGTTTTTGCAGCGCTACGAGCGCCTCGCGCGTGAGCACGGCGAAATGGCTGCGCGCTTGGCCTGGAACGAAGAAGAGCGCGGCATCGCCGATGAGTTTCTCAAGCACGCACAAGCCATCCGCGACGAGCGCAAGGCCGCTGCTGCCGAAGGCCGTCCGGCGCGCGTGGTGGCGTTGTTGCAAGCTTGGGGCGGAGCAACGCTTGCGTATCGCCGACGCTTGATCGACAGCCCCTCGTACACCTTGAATCACGAGGAAGTGCATAAGGCGTTGGAAGAAGGCATTTTCTTCGCAGAGGGGCTGACGCCGCTGAAAGTGGAAGTCGACGGCGAGGGCTATGTGCGTGCGCTTAAGGTGTCTGCACAGCAACGCGGTGACGATGGCCAATGGACAGAAACCGCGCAGACCGAATTGCCGACACGCACTTTGTTGATCGCGGCGGGAACCCAGCCCAACACGGTATTGGCGCGCGAAGATGCGGCGAATTTTAAATTGGATGGGCGATATTTTCAGGCTGTCAACGCCAATGGCGAGCCGGTGGCGGCTGAGAAAGCAATCGCAAAACCCAATGAAATCAATGTGTTACTGTCGAGGCGTGCGGATGGGCGCAGCATCAGTTATTTCGGTGATGTGCATCCATCGTACTTCGGCAATGTAGTCAAAGCCATCGGCAGCGCGAAGCAAGGCTACCCGGTGGTGACGCGCATGCTGGCGCTGACAAAGCCGGCATCCGCATTGAGTAGCGCGGCATTTATTGCCCGACTGAATGACGATTTGCGTGCCACGGTGCACGAGGTGAAGCGTCTCACGCCGACGATCGTTGAGGTAGTGGTGCGCGCGCCATTGGCGGCGCGGCAGTTTCAGCCGGGGCAGTTTTACCGGCTGCAGAATTATGAATCGCTGGCGATGCAAACCGACAACACGCGGCTGGCAATGGAAGGTTTGGCGCTGACCGGTGCGTGGGTCGATGCGGAAAAAGGGTTGCTCTCTACCATCGTGCTGGAAATGGGCGGCTCGTCCGATTTGTGCGTGCAACTGAAACCGGGCGAGCCCATCGTGTTGATGGGGCCCACCGGCACGCCGACTGAAATTCCGCACGACGAAACCGTGGCGCTGGTGGGCGGCGGTTTGGGCAATGCGGTGCTGTTCTCCATTGGGCAGGCCATGCGCAAGGCCGGCAGCAAGGTGCTGTATTTTGCCGGTTACAAGAAAATGATCGACCGCTACAAGGTTGCTGAAATTGAAGCGGCGGCTGATGTGGTGGTGTGGTGCTGCGATGAAGAACCGGGCTTTACGCCCGCGCCCGCGCGCCCGCAGGATAAAACGTTCGTCGGCAATATCGTGCAGTGCATGCAGGCGTACGCGTCGGGTGCATTGGGCGAGCAGCTTCATCGTTTGCAGGACGCGGATCGTATTATCGCCATCGGCTCGGATCGCATGATGGCGGCGGTCGCGCGTGCGCGGCATGAGGTGCTGAAACCTTTCGTCAAAGCGCAGCATTGCGCCATCGGCTCGATTAACTCACCGATGCAGTGCATGATGAAAGAAATCTGCGCACAATGTTTGCAGCCGCATGTTGATCCCGTGACCGGCAAGACGAGCTATGTGTTCTCGTGTTTCAATCAGGATCAGCCGTTGGATAACGTCGATTGGGCGGGCCTGAATCAGCGCTTAAGGCAAAATACCGTGCAGGAAAAGCTCACCGGCGAGTGGCTGGATCATTGTCTGGTGCAGTTGAATTTGCGCGAGATTCAGCGGATTTAGCCGTCAGTAATGTTTCTAAGAAATGGTTATAAGCAATGTTTATAAGTAATTGATTTTAAAAGAAATTATTCATCTATTCAATCCATGCGAGGAATGAACTCAAGGGCCTCCCTCACCCCAGCCCTCTCCCGCAGGGAGAGGGGGCAAACAGGCTTCTGCGCCGTTTCACGACCGTCTGGCCGACCGCAGAATGTGTGTGTCCCCCTCTCCCGCCGGCAGAGGGTCGAGGGTCGAGGGTGAGGGCCGTGCTTGACGCTACGCCCAATTGAATAGGGGAAAATTCATTTCGTGTTGACTCTTTAATTCCAAGGACCGCCATGAACCTCGGCTACTTCACCATGCCCATCCATCCGCCAGAGCGTAACTACACGCAGACGCTGAAAGAGGATCGTGAGGCGATTCTGTTGGCGGACAAGCTCGGTTTTACCGAGGCCTACATCGGCGAACACACCACCGACATTTGCGAAAACATTCCGTCGTGCCTTGCCTTCATCGCCAGCCTCGCGCACGACACCAAGCAAATCAAACTGGGCAGTGGCACCGTCAATCTGCCGAACAGCCATCCGGCGGCGGTGGCAGCGAATGTGGCGATGATCGATCACCTGCTCGAAGGCCGCTTCCTGTTCGGCATCGGGCCGGGCGGGCTGCGTTCGGATCAAGAGGTGTTCGGCAACATCAAGAACGACCGCACCAAAATGTTCGTTGAGTCGATCAACCACATCCTCGGCATCTGGGCGGGCAAGCCGCCGTATGACTTGAAGGGCGACTACTGGAACATCAGCACTGGCGAAACCATGATTCCCGAAGTGGGGCAGGGCGTCATGTTAAAGCCCTATCAGCAGCCGCATCCGCCGATTATGGTGACGGTGGTGGAACCCTTTTCCAAAGGCGTCACAGCGGCAGCGCAGCGCGGCTGGAAGCCGATCTCTGCGAATTTTTTGCAACCCAATTGGGTGGCGACGCATTTCCCCAGTTACGCCAAAGGCTGTGAGCTGGCGGGGCTCAAGGCTGACCGGCAGGACTGGCGCGTGTGCAAAAGTATTTTTGTCGCCGATGATGACGCCACTGCGGCAAAGTACGGTAAATCGCTCGATGGTCCGCACGGTTTTTATTTCAACAACCTGCTCACCAAACGCCGCGCGCGCGGCGCAGCGAATATCTACAAGCCCGATCTGTCCATGCCCGATGAAGCGGTGACCACAGAATTTGTGATCGACACGCTGGTGATTGCAGGTGGCGTAAATTCTGTTGTAAATCAAATACTTAAGTTCCGTGACGTGATTGGCGATTTTGGCACGCTGCTGTACTGCGGGCACGATTGGGTGGACGCAAAACTCGCGCGCCGCTCCATGCAATTGATGGCGGAAGAAGTCATGCCGCGGGTGAACGCGGCGCTGCGCGGTGCGTAAAAGACGGAGGCATTGATGGCGGATCTTCAAGCGAGTGGCAAACGCGCGGGGCGTTCCCCGGTTTCGGTGCGCATCGCCGTCGATATCGGCGGCACCTTCACCGATGGGGTAGCCGAGTTGTCACCCGGCGGGCGGATTTGGGTGGGCAAATGCCTCACCACGCCGCAGGATCCCGGTGAGGCGGTATCAACGGTGGTTGAAGATTTGCTGCGTCAAGTGACGCAGGTGCTGGGTGGCACGCCTGCGGCGGCTGTGACTGAGGTTGTACACGGCACGACGCTCGTCACCAACACGCTGATTGAGCGCAAGGGCGCGCGCACCGCGCTGGTGTGTACGTCGGGCACGCGCGACGCGCTGGATATCGGGCGCGAGACACGTTACGACCTTTATGATCTCGATCTCGAATTGCCGCAGCCGTTGACGGCGCACAAAGATCGCTTTGAGATCGACGAGCGCCTAGACGTGCGCGGCGCGGTGGTGCGCCCGGTGACGGACAAGCTGCTCGATGATCTGTGTGACCGTTTGGCCGGTGTGGATGTGGATGCGGTGGCGGTCTGTTTTTTGCACGCGTATGCCAACGATGTTCACGAGCGTAAGGTGCGTGCTGCGCTAAAGCGACGCTTCCCGAAACTTGCGGTGTCGATCTCCGCTGGCATTGCGCGCGAGATACGCGAATTCGAACGTATGTCCACCACGGTGGCGAGCGCGTATGTGCAGCCGCTGATGGATATTTATCTCACCCGGCTCGATCAGCGCATGGCGAGCGTGGGCGTCAAAGGCCCGCTGCGCATCATGGTGTCGAGCGGCGGCTTTACCTCGGCCAAGGCGGCTGCCGAAGTGCCGATACTGTTGCTGGAATCCGGCCCGGCGGGCGGCGTGTTGTCCGCCGTCAATACGGCGTTGCAGTCTGGCGTGAAAGACCTGCTCGCTTTTGACATGGGCGGCACGACGGCGAAGGCCTGCGTGGTGGTCGATGGCGAACCGCTGATTGCGCACAGCTTTGAAGCGGCGCGCGTGCATCGCTTCAAGCGCGGCAGCGGTTTGCCCATTCTCATTCCCAGCATTGATTTAATTGAAATCGGCGCGGGGGGCGGCTCAATCGCGCAGGTGAATGCGCTAGGGCTCATCAATGTCGGGCCGGAAAGTTCTGGCGCCGAGCCGGGGCCTTCGTGCTACGGGCGCGGCGGCGCTGATGCGACAGTGACCGATGCCGATCTAGTACTCGGCTATTTGTCGGCGGACAATTTTCTCGGCGGTGAAATGAAATTGCGCCGCGATCTCGCGCTGGATGCCATGCGGCGGCTCGGTGCGCCGCTGAAGCTCTCGGCGGAAGCTGCGGCGTGGGGCATCTGTAATATCGTCAATGAAAACATGGCGGCGGCGGCCCGTGTGCATATTGCGGAAAAGGGCTATGACCCGCGCCGCTTTACGCTGGTGGCGACCGGTGGCGCAGGCCCGGTGCACGCGATTGAGGTGGCGCGCAAGCTGCAAATACCCCGTGTGCTGTCTACCATTGCCGCCGGTGCCGGGTCTTGCTTGGGGCTGCTTGCCGCCCCGGCGCGCACGGATCGTGCGTGGTCGCGGCCCTGCGTGTTGGCTGATATTGGCTGGGGCGAGGTGGCACGCGCGCTCGCGCGCATGCACGCCGACGCGTCGAAAGAACTGGCGTCGGCTGGCGCGTCGGCGGGGCCTTCCGCGCGGATTGGCTGGTTCCTCAATGTCGAAATGCGTTACGTGGGGCAAGGTCATAATGTTGTGGTCACGCTGCCGTACCGCAAGGCGAAGGCGAATGCATCGCTGGCCGCTGTACTCACCAAGGCGTTTGAAACGCGTTACCGCCATTTGTATGGCCAGATCGTGCCCGAGGGCGTGCTGCAAGTCATTACTTGGCGACTCACGGGACGCTCGCCCGTGCGCAACCGCAGCTTTGTCTGGGGTGATGCGCGCGCGAAGAAAGTCGCGCGTGTTGCGCCCACGGGCCAGCGGCAGATTTACCTGCCCACCAAGCGCCGCTACGCTGCCGCGCCGGTGTACGACCGCTATGCCTTGCCGCCAGGCACGAAGCTGAAAGGCCCGCTGGTATTGGAAGAGCGCGAGTCGACGCTGGTGGTGCCGATACGCGCGGATGTCACGGTGCTGAAAGACCTGACGGTATCTGTTGTGCTGAAGGAGTTTTGATCATGGCCAAAGCGAAGCGTTTTGATCCGGTTGAGTTGGAGATACTGTGGACGCGGTTGATATCCATCGTGGACGAGGCGTCGGCTACCTTTGTGCGCACCTCGTTCTCGACGCTGGTGCGCGAGGCGAACGATTTTGCCGTGGTGTTGACCGACGCGCAGGGGCGCTCGCTGGCCCAGTCGTCGATGAGCATCCCGTCGTTCATCGGCAGCCTGCCAGCGACGGTGAAACATTTTCTGCGTTATTTCCCCGCAGCGACGATGCAGCCCGGCGATGTATTCATCACCAACGACCCGTGGATGGGCACCGGCCATATTCATGATCTGAATATGGCGATGCCGATTTTCCGCAATAAAAAGCTCGTCGCGTTCGCTGCCGTGGTGTCGCATTTGCCGGACATCGGCGGGCGGCTGCGCAATTCCGGCATCCGTGAAATTTACGAAGAAGGTTTGCAGATTCCGCCGCTCAAGCTGCTGCACGCGGGCAAGCCCGACACGCAGGTCATGGCGCTGATACGCCAGAACGTGCGTGTGCCGGAGCAGGGCATGGGCGATATTTGGGCGCAAGTCGCGGCCTGCAAAATGCTGGAGGAGCGCCTCGCCGGGCTACTGAAGGAGATCGATATCGACCGCTTGGGCGACGAGATTCGCCGCCGTTCCGAAGCCGGCATGCGGCGGGCGATCCGCGAATTGCCTGATGGCGAGTATCGCTCTGAGGTCGTGCATGACGGCTTTGAAGAGCGCATCGTCATCCGCTGCAAGCTCACGATACGGGGCGACCGCATCCACATCGACTACACCGGCACCACGCCGCAACTGCCGCGTGCGGTGAACGTGGTGCCGATTTACACGTTTGCGTATTCAGCGTTTCCCATCAAAGCGTTGCTGTCGCCGTCGATCCCGAATAACGAAGGCTCGTTCTTGCCGATTACCACGTGGGCGCCGGCTGGCAGCCTGTTGAATCCGACCTACCCCGCTGCGAGTGGCGCGCGCGGCATGATCGGGCACATGCTCACGCCCGCCATCATGACGGCGCTGGCGAAAGCGTTGCCGCAACGTATCCACGCGCCGGGCTCGGCGAATTCATCGGTGACCATGTCCGGCGAGCACGAAGGTCGGCGCTATGCCATGGTGAATTTCATGAATGCCGGGCAGGGCGGGTCGGCGCGGCGCGACGGCAAATCGGTGCTGTCGTTCCCTTCCAACCTCGGCAATTCGCCGATTGAAGTAGTCGAAAGCTTGGCGCCAGTGCTGGTCAAGAGCCGCAGCATCCGCCGGGGCAGTGGCGGCGCAGGCCGGCAGCGCGGCGGTGATGGCTGCCGGTTCGAGTTTGAATTCCGCGGCGACACGCCAAGCATGACCTCGTTCATCATGACGCGGCTCAAAGTGCCGCCGAATGGCCTTTTCGGCGGTGCCGACGGGCAACCGGGCCGCCTGCGCCTGAACGGCAAGGATATCGACCCTGCCGATCACTGGGTACTGAAGGCCGGTGACCAGGTGATTATGGAATCTGCGGGCGGCGGGGGTTACGGCAAGGGGTGAGTGCGGCTGGTGCACTTAATCCTAGAAAAACATTTATTGAAAATTTGATGCAATATAGCATCATTAATTATGCGGAGATTCCCCCATGCGTACCACAGTGACCATCGAAGACGCGCTCTACGAAAAGGCCTTGGAAGTGGCTGACCCCAACATGGACAAGGCTGACATTTTCAAAGAAGCCATCCAGACCTTTGTGCGTGTGCAAGCGGCCAAGCGCCTTGCAGCGCTAGGCGGCACCATGCCCAAGATCAAGGATATACCGCGTCGCGGGAAGCCAGCCGCTAAATGAGTGTGCTTATCGATACCTCGGTGTGGATAGACCACTTCCGCAAAGGCAACGCTGTGCTGGTTGAACTCATCGAGTCAGACCACGCGCTAACTCACCCCATGGTCATCGGCGAGATTGCGTGCGGGACGCTCTCAGCGCCGCGAATTCAGACGCTCAGCGGCATAGGCTTGTTGCAGCCGTGCCATCAAGTCAGCTTGAGCGAGGTGATGGAGTTCATCGAGCGCGAGAAGTTGTACGGGCTTGGATGCGGACTGGTGGACATGTCGCTATTGGCATCCACCCTTATCACGCCGGGCGCTGAGTTGTGGACGCTAGATAAGCGACTTGCAGAACTGGCTGAGCGTTTTGCAGTTGCCTATCGGCCGACGCTGCATTAGTACGGCGGTGTGCGGGACTACTTCCCTTATGTACCCTTATGTACCCTTATTTACCCTCACTTACCCTCCGCCTGCTTTTGTTCCAACCGCAATTGGAAGGCTGGGTGTCGATCCGTGGCGGTGGGGGCCGTCGCTGGCGGATATGGACTTGGCGGGCACGCCAGCGGCGGTGACACGGCGTGCGTTGGGTGGTGCTTAGCGGCGTGGGATACTTGCGCGGGCCGACCGGTATTTCATTCAGCCACTATCGGTAAATGTCGCGTCGATTGCCGACCCGCACTACAAGAACGCGCAATGCGCCATCCTGAATGTCGCAAATCACCCGGCAATCACCGATTCGATAGCGCCACAAACCACCCAGCGGGCCGGTCAATGCCTTGCCTGTGCTGCGAGGGTCTTCCAAACCCGCGATACGCTCGTCCATAAAATCGACGATGCGCCGCGCGGTTTGCCGGTCGAGCGTTCGAAGCTGATCCTTGGCGGTTTTGGCGTAATCAATCGTCCAAGCCAAGGTCTTTTCTCACGTCGGCGGAGGAATGCACAGATTCCCGGCCTTTGCGGACACGCTCCAGCACATCGGCGGCAAGGTAATAATCTTCCATTTCCTCAATGCCTTGCTCGATGATTTCACGCAGGTAGTAGGCTTTGGTACGCCCGGTTTGAGCGGCGAGGTAGTCAAGCCGTTGCTCGGTATCCGGCGCGAGACGAATTGAGGTTGCCATGGGGCGGGGTGGGGGAAGTCAGGTTTTTAACGTGAATGCTTGTATTCACTATATCACAAGTTAAACTTTGAAGAATGCGGAGGAGCATTGCGGTGCCGCTGCATCGTTCCTTTGCCGAGATACTCGGTGTGTTGCTCGGCGTCGATCCGTGGCGGTGGGGGCCGTCGCTGGCGGATATGGATTTGGTGGGGACGCCCGCGGAGGTGAAACAGCGCGCGCCGGGTGACGTGTAGCGGTTTCGAAGAACGTCGTTGATAGCAACGGTCGGAAGGGCCTCGAGCGGCCATGACGCAGCACATTGTGGGTTATACAGCGCGTACGCGTTCCCGATGCAGATGACGGGCCCGAAGACTGGTATTTAGCGGCGCTTACCATTATGCAAATTCTATCGCCGGGCAACGCACTGCATTTTATGGTGCAGGCCTCTGGGTTAACCGGCACGAAGTGAACCTTAATGGAAAGTTATCCGAACAGCCAATTGCACCAATTGCACCAACTGCACAGTCCAATCTTAGTCCGAATTGGCGACCTGGGGCACAGCCCGGCAATGTAGCCAATCCCAATCAACCTGCCGTGGAGAGGCTTGAAGCGCGCGTTCTGGAACTCGAACGAAAGGTCGAAGCCATCCAAAGCGTACTGGCTAGAAATTCAAATGAAAAGCCCGGACTTATACGCCGGATATGGCTCTGGTTATCACGCTAGCTACCGACAAAAGCGCAGTCGTGGTGCTTCAAGTATTCCAATCCGCCCACAGCATTATCCGGCGCATAAATTCGTCGAACATAGGGACTGTGAACGCAGTGTCGCCGTGGTTCGGACTCCAGATCATGCCCTTGGCGATTAACTGATTACGGGTGGGGCCCAGCGAGGTCACGCCACGCTTTAGTACCCCCGCGATATCACCTGAACGGTGAGACCCGGGGCCCAATTCAGCCATAGCGCGCAGGTAACGTTTTTCGTTTTAGGCGGCGCGCTATACACGGTGCGCGGTGCTAGTGAAAATCCCTAGACGACGTAGAAAGCTTTCCCAGCATTGCCGTGTGATCGACAAGCCGCCGGGCGATGAGATGAATGACGCCGCCCTCGCGCTGCACCTCGCCTTCGACACCCATCAGCCGCGCGCCGATCAATTCGCGGCGCTGCCTTTCGACCACGTGTTTCCATACCACCACGTTGACGTAGCCGGTTTCGTCTTCGAGCGTGACGAACACCACGCCACTGGCCGTGCCGGGCCGTTGACGGCAGGTGACGAGGCCCGCCGCGCGCGTTTGCCAGCCGTTGGGCAGTTTCGCTAGTTCCTCGGCGGTGACGAGTTTCATGCGCGTGAGGCGCGGGCGCAGCAGAGCCAGCGGGTGGCGGCCCAGCGTGAGGCCGGTGCTGATGTAATCGGCGGCGATATCCTGGCCTTCGCTGGGTGCGGGCAGTTGCGGCGCGGTTTCGTGCGCGGTTTCGTAGATAGTGCTTGACCGAAAACCCTATCAAGAGCCGATTTCCCCTCGCAGCGGGGGTATGTTCGAATGCGAAAGCGACCACGAAGATAGACAAGAAGTGTAGCCGGAATAGCCGATTGCCGGGGATTTGCGGGGCGGCTGTGGATTTTC
>JAYTWR010000023.1:0-45796 GCA_043743335.1 Burkholderiales bacterium | reverse complement strand
ATACCGTTCAAAGCGTGCTTCCAATCCATTTCCCATGACAATTCTCCCTGAATGTACGATGATGGCGGGAGAATGACATATTTATTAACACAGTACAATTATTGGAACGCAGCATATGCGTGGGTGCCAGCGCACCGCCTGCGCCGGGCCGATCCTCAACCACAAAGCGCTGCCCCAGCGACTTGCCGGCAAATTCCGCCAGCGAGCGCAAAATGACACTGCTGCCGCTGCCTGGAGAATAGGCGTGCAGCAAAGTGACCGGCCGGTCGGGATACACCGGCCCGGCACCCGGCGCAGCCGGTTGCGCTGCCGCAGGCGCGACCACGCCCGTAGCCAATGTGGTCAGTGTTGCGGCTAGCGCCTGAGTAACGGCAAGTGTGGCTAACGCTCGCATCGGTGTGCGTCTCCCCTTAAAATGGGCATTATGCCTGCGCAAAAAAAGTCTGGCGCGGGTTAGTCACGGTGTAGGGCAAAGAATAAAAATTCTCAATAAAATCAACTAGTTAACTTGTTGGAGGTGATCTTGCGTTTGCGACTATCCCTGCGTGCCCTGAGTATTTTGCTGATCAGCGGCGTGTTGATAACCCCGCTGGGCGTGTCGGCAGCCGAAGGCGACAAACTCTTCGTGCCCGAAGTCGGTCAGGCTGGCCGTGACGTGGTGTGGGTGCCGACACCCGAGGTTTTGGTAGAGAAGATGCTGGATGTTGCCAAAGTCACAGCGCAGGATTTCGTCATGGACTTGGGGTCCGGCGATGGCCGCAACATCATCGCCGCCGCCAAGCGCGGTGCGCGTGCGGTGGGCGTGGAGTACAACTCGGACATGGTTGAGCTCTCGCGCCGCATGGCTGAAAAAGCCGGCGTGGCGGACAAAGCGCAGTTCGTGCAAGGCGATATGTACGTGGCCGATATTTCAAAGGCCAATGTGCTGGCCTTGTTTCTACTGCCCGAAAACATGAACAAGCTACAGGATAAATTTCTCGCGCTAAAGCCCGGCTCGCGCATTGTGTCCAATCATTTTGCCGTCAGCGGGTGGGAGCCCGACGAGAGCGGCCGTGCCGACGGCGACTGCGGCAGTTGGTGCAACTGGCTGCTGTTCATCGTACCGGCGCAGGCGCAAGGCCGCTGGCGCATGCAAAATGGCGAGCTGAATCTAGAACAGAAGTTTCAAATGCTCAGCGGCAGCTACACCGTGGATGGTGCAGTGACGCAAGTCTCCAACGGGCGTTTGCGCGGCGACCAAATCACCTTTAGCCTAGGCGACAAAACCTACACTGGTCGCGTCGGCGACGACACCATTGTCGGCAGCGGCTGGAACGCCACGCGCGCGAAGTAACATCACTCACCCACAGGGATACTGCACATGATGTCTGATGCCTCCGCCCAAGAATACGACTACATCATCGTCGGCGCGGGTTCCGCCGGTTGTGTGCTGGCCAACCGTTTAAGCGCGTCCGGTAAGCACCGCGTGCTGTTGCTCGAAGCGGGCGAAGACGACCGCTGGATGTGGATCAAAATTCCCGCAGGCATCGCCCACATCCTCACCGGCGAGCGCGCCATCTGGCGCTTTCACACTGAACCGGACGAAAAAGTCGGCGGACGCAGCATTTTCTGGCCGCGTGGCCGCGTCGTCGGTGGCTCAAGCGCCGTAAACGGCATGATTTGGGTGCGCGGTGATCCGCTCGAACTCGACAACTGGGCAGCACTCGGCAATTCAGGCTGGGCCTATAAAGACATACTGCCGTTCCTCAAACGCATGGAAAGCTTTTCGCAAGGCGATCCGCAGTATCGCGGTCACGATGGCCCCATGCACATCACGCGTTACCTTGACCGCGATCCGCTGTCACAAGGATTCATTCAGGGCGCGGCGCAGGCGGGCGTGCCGATAGTTGAAGATTACAACGGGCCGCGCTTCGAAGGCGTGAGCTATTTGCAATACAACACCAAGAGTGGCTGGCGGCGCCACACCGGCGACAATTATTTGCGCCCGGCGATGAACCGACCGAATTTAACGGTGGAAACCGGCGCGCTCACACAACGCGTGCTGATTGAAAATCGCCGTGCTACAGGCGTGGTCTATCGCAAAAGCGGGCAAGACATCACTGTCAAAGCGCGGTGCGAAGTGCTGCTCAGCGCGGGCGCGGTGCAGTCGCCACAATTGCTGGAACTCTCCGGCATCGGCAACAGCGATGTATTAAAACAAGCCGGCGTGAGTGTCGCGCATCATCTGCCCGGCGTGGGCGAAAACCTGCGCGATCATCTGCACGTGCGCCTCGGCTTTGAAACTCAGCTCAACATCACGCTGAACTCCATCCTGCGTAATCCGTTTCTCAAAGCAAAAATGGGCGCGCGCTGGTTGTTCCTCGGTCGCGGGTTGATGAGCACTTCGTCAGCCACATCAATGGCGATTGCTCGCAGCGATCCCTCACTGTCGCGCCCCGATATCAAAATGCAGTTGCACCAGTTGTCGATGGCCAGCAGCCATTATGGCGGCAGCACCAAGTCGCGCAATATCGCTGACCGCATGGGGCTTGATCCGTATCCCGGCTTTTCCATCGGCTGTTATGTGTTGCGACCTGAATCGCAAGGTTCAGTGCATATCAAGACCGCGCAGGCCGGCGACCCGCCGCAAATCCGCGCCAACTATCTGGCGGCGGAACACGATATGCGCACCATCGTCGCTGCGCTGCGCATGATCCGCAAAATTGCGGCGCAACCGGCGTTCGCACCGTACATCGTGCGCGAAACGCGCCCAGGGCCAGCGGCCCATACCGATGAAGCGCTGCTCGATCACGCCCGCGCCACCGGCATGACGTCCTACCACCCCATCGGCACCTGTCGCATGGGCAGCGATGAGCGTGCCGTAGTCGATGCCAAACTCAAGGTACACGGCATTGAGGGTCTGCGTGTGTGTGACGCCTCGATCATGCCGACGATGGTGGCCTCCAACACCAACGCGCCGTCAATCATGATCGGCGAAAAAGCGTCGGCTCTGGTGTTGGCCGACGCGGGCGCTTGAGCGCCTGGGTGCGCCGCAACACCTGCGGGCCTTAGCTCTCGTGCGAGTGAAACACCAGCCCCGCGTGCTCACGCAGGGCGTGAAATTTGATTTGTGGCCAGTGCTCATGCGCGACTTTGATTTCGGCGTCGTGCGCGGCTAAAAATGTCGGTGCTTCTACGGCGTCATGGGCCACGCGATGCGCGTTGGCATCGATGAACCGCTGCAACTCCTTGGGATCATCAGCCGTTACCCAGCGCGCGCTGTTATAGCGCGACGGTGCGAGTCGTGCAGTGCAGCCGTATTCGTGCTTCAAACGGTGCGCCACCACTTCAAACTGCAATTGCCCGACAGCACCCAGCAACAACATACCGCCAGCAATGGGTTTGAACACCTGTATTGCACCCTCTTCGCCGAGCTGGGCAAGGCCGGTGCGTAGCTGCTTGCTGCGCAGCGGGTCAGCGATTTCGACGGTTTGAAACAGCTCTGGTGCGAAAAACGGCAATCCGGTAAATTGTAGTTCCTCGCCTTCGGTGAGCGTGTCGCCCAGTTGCAACACGCCGTGATTGGGGATGCCAATAATATCGCCCGCGTAGGCGTCTTCCACCAAATCACGCCGCTGCGACAAAAACGACACCACCGTGTTAGGGCGAAAATCCTTGCCGGTGCGACAGTTCTTGAGCTTCATACTGCGCTCAAAGTGGCCCGAGCACACGCGGATAAACGCGATGCGATCACGATGGCCCGGATCCATGTTGGCCTGTATCTTGAACACCACGCCGGTGAACTTGGATTCCACCGGCTCGATGACGCGCTGTATGGCGCGACGTGCACGCGGCGGCGGTGCAAATTGCACCAGCGCATCCAGCACTTCCTGCACGCCGAAGTTATTGATCGCCGAGCCAAAAAACAGCGGTGTCTGCTTGCCTGCGAGAAAGGTATCGCGATCAAAGGTGGGCGACACGCCCTGCACCAGCGCCATTTCCTGCAACGCGTGCTCGAACACATCGCCAAAGCGTTGCGCAGTTTGCGGGTTATCCAGCCCGCTGATGATTTCATGCTCTGCCACGCGATCTTCACCCGCGAGAAACACACGCATGCGGTCATTCATCAGATCAAATACGCCTTTGAACTGCTTGCCCATCCCCACGGGCCAGGTGCACGGCACCACCGGCATGCCCAGCGTACGTTCGATTTCATCCACCAAATCCATCGGCTCGCGCACTTCGCGATCCATTTTATTGACGAAGGTAATCACCGGCGTGTTTTGTTGACGGCACACCTGCAGCAAGCGCAGCGTTTGCGGTTCAATACCGTTGGCCGCGTCTATCACCATCAGCGCCGCATCGACAGCGGTGAGCACGCGATACGTGTCTTCAGAAAAATCGCGGTGGCCCGGCGTATCGAGCAGATTGATTACACAGTCTTGGTACTCCATTTGCATCACGGAGCTTGCCACCGAAATGCCGCGCTGCTTTTCGATTTCCATCCAGTCGGACGTCGCATAGCGCGAGGCCTTCCGCGACTTCACGCTGCCGGCGATATGAATCGCGCCTGCGTAGAGCAACAGCTTTTCAGTGAGCGTGGTTTTGCCCGCGTCAGGGTGCGAAATAATGGCGAAAGTGCGGCGCCGGGAAACTTCTTTATCGATGCTCATGGGTGTGCCCGCAAGCGGCACCCGCGCAGGATGCGCGGGCCGCAAAAGGCGCGCATCATACGTCAAATGTCATTTAAAAACAATAAGATACATCTCAACCCGCTGTGTTGCGAGCGTCGCGCCCGCGCGCGCAGCTTACTGCGCCGCAGGCCGCTCAAACTCGATCTGCGTATCCGTATCCGCGCGGCCTTGCGCAAAAATTTCACGCGTGTTTGGACGCTCCCACACGATCTCCAACAGGTTGTCGTCAGGATCAAAAAAATACACACTCATCTGGCTTTGGTGATCGACCGCGCGATGAATGGCCACACCGGCATCCTTCAACGCGAAATACGCCTGCCGCAAATCCGCCTCGGTTGCCACAGCAAAAGCCGTGTGCTTGAGACCCAGCCCGTCGCGCTTGCCCAGCCCGGACGGCGGGCGCGGAAACGCATCGGGATTGGTGCTGGGGAACAGATCCAGCGTGTTGCCGTATTCGCCCAATGACAAAAACAGCCCGCCGTGGTCAGGGTCTTGCTCAAGCACCCTGAACCCCAGAATGTTGGTGTAAAACGCCTTGGATCGTTCCAGATCACGTACGGTGAGCAGAATATGGCCGATGCGCTGTAATTTAATCATGCTGATCTCTGGGCAAGTCACTGGTTGGCGCTACGATCCGTGTCCACGCCCATTGGCGCGCTTGTCTGACAAAGAGGAGGCTGCGCAGCGACGTGGTTTGTCAGCCCAGTATACGCGAGCGAAACACGCGGGCAACTTGACTTCGCTCCCTGACGCGTACACTCTTTGGTCTTCGAAGTGCAGGCGCTGGCGCGCCTCTCAGTCGCACTCACATCGACAAAAAATCATAATAAAATCAACTAGTTAAAACCTAAACCCACTAGCCCGCACGCCCTATTTCAGCGTTCACCCGGTGACACACACCGGCACCCTCGCTGCAACCCACACCAGAACAAAACGGAGTCGAAACGTATGCACTACCCCAGATTGATGGCTATCCCCGCCCTGTCATTGACGGTGATGCTGCCTGCCGCACAAGCCGCACAAGCCGCGCAAACCACGTACCCCGACAAACCCATACGCTGGGTGATCGGCAGCGCGCCCGGCTCCGGCCCCGACATTATTTCGCGGCTGGTGGCCGACCGTTTGTATGCGGCGATGGGGCAGCGCGTGGTGATTGATTCTCGGCCTGGCGTGGCAGGGCTGTTGAGCGCAGATATTGTTCAGCGTTCCGCTGCGGACGGCTACACCTGGATGATGCTCACCTCACAATTGCTGATTGCCACGCGGGTTTTCAGCAACCACAAAATCGATCTCGACCGCGATTTTTCTTCTATCAGCCTGATCGGCAGCGTGCCCTTTACGCTGGTGATGAATCCGCAAGTGCCGGCGAAAAACGTGGCTGAGCTCATTGATATCGCAAAAAAATCGCAGCCCTCGCTGCGCTATGGTTCAGCCGGTGCTGGCGCAACCGAACATTTGTGCGGCGTGTTATTCAACCGCATGGCCGGCACCACCATGCTGCACGTGCCGTATAAAGGCATCGGACAAGCCATCGCCGATGCGGTGTCGCGTGAAGTACACATGACATTTCCCGTGCTGCCTGCGGCACTACCCATGGTGCAAGCTAACCGCATACGCGCGATGGGTGTGACCACGCGCAAGCGCAGCCCCTTGTTGCCTGATGTGCCCACCATCGCGGAAACCCTGCCGGGCTACGAGCTGTACGGCTGGTACAGCTTGGTTGTGCCCAAAGGCACGCCCGAAGGTATCTTGGCCAAAGTCAGCGCCGAAGTGGTCAAGGCAGTGAAAGACCCCGCCTTCGGCGAACAACTCAAAAGCCAAGGCATAGAAATCGTCGGCAGCTCACGCGCGGAACTCGATGCCTTTCGTGCCGATCAGACGCGGCGCACCCTAGAGTTGATCAAGGCTTCCGGGGTGGATACGAAGTAGCGGGAGCGCAGGATTTGGCGTGCTGAATTCAGCCGCCCCGACTTCAGGCAGACATCGACACCGAATACCCGGTATGCTTGTATGGGTGGCGTGATGTGTGCTTTTCGGCAGCGTGGCTGGGGAGCATGTCCACACGACCGGATCATTCCTCCTGCCTGCCCGATTGTTTGACCGTCTTTGTTTGGCCGTCTTTGTCATGTCTCGCACCTGCAACGCCAATCCATTTCAGCAAACGGGAGAAGTTATCGATGCGCTCAATCCGCTCAATCCGATCACTCATCATCATCGCCTCGCCGCTATGGTTTGTACCCTCGCAAGGGCAGGCGGCCTATCCCGACAAGCCGGTGCGGCTGGTCGTCAGCAGCGCGGTGGGTTCCGGCCCGGACATCATCGCACGCCTCATCGCTGACCGTCTGTACGCGACGTGGGGACAGCGCATCGTCGTCGACCCACGCCCCGGTGTCGCCGGATTGTTGAGTGCTGATCTGGTCACGCGCTCGGCACCGGATGGCTACACTTGGATGATGATGACTTCGCAGCTTTTTGTCGCCACGGCCGTCTATACCCATCACAAGATCAACCTCGCGCGCGATTTTGCCTCGGTGAGTTTGATTGGCACCGTGCCCTATGTGCTGTCGATAAATCCCACGGTGGCGAAGACGGTGGCTGAGCTGGTCGAGATCGGCAAGAAATCGCCGGGTACCCTGCGCTACGGCTCGGCGGGTGCCGGCGGTGCCGAGCATCTCACCGGGTTTCTGCTCGGCCACATGACGGGCGCGCAATTTCTGCACGTGCCTTACAAAGGCATACCGCAGGCACTGGCCGATACGGTGGCGCGCGAGGTGCATTTCACCCATGCGGTGCTGCCGGTGGCGATGCCGTTCGTGCAAAGTAACCGTCTGCGTGCGCTGGGGGTCACCACGCGCAAACGCGCGCCGCTGTTGCCCGATGTGCCTACGGTCGCCGAAACCGTGCCCGGCTATGAAGCCTACGGATGGTACGGGCTGGTGGCATCCACCGGCACCCCGCAAGACATCTTGGCGAAAGTCAGCGCGGAAGTCATGAAAGTGGTCAAGGACCCCGCGTTCGGCGAACAGCTTAAGAACCTCGGCATCGAAATCGTCGGCAGCTCACGCACCGAGATGGATACCTTCCGCGTAGACCAAACCCGACGCCTCACCGATCTGGTCAAAGTCTCGGGCGTGGAAGCAAAATAAATTCAATAAAAACAATAGCTTATACATATTCCACACGGCACTACAGCTTGCTCAGTAGGTTGCCTATCAGCGTGACTGATTCAAACAATCCCACTAACGGAGAAAATATCATGAACCTTCACAACGCAACTCAACCGCACGCGGTCGATCCCGCGATTGTTTTCACCGGTTGCGCGCTGATGGCCGCACAGGAACCACGGCGTGCCGCAGCAGCGGGAGCCGGCTCGAGCTCGGGTGCGGCCCAACCCACGGTCAAGCGCCGCGAAGTCGTGGTCAAGGGCCGCCGTGTGAAAACCATCGACGTACACGCGCATTGTCTGATTCCCGCCGCGTCGAAACTCATGGGGCACGATGCCCATCAGCACCACACCGGCGGCATCGTGATGGCGGATCCCGCGTCGCGGCTGCGTGACATGGACATGCAGGGCATCGACATGGAAGCGCTCAGCATTAATCCGTTCTGGTATGAGGCCGATCGCGATACCGCCACAGAAGTGGTGCGTCTTAACAATGAAGGCTTGGTTGAAATCTGCGCGCGCAATCCCGATCGCTTTGTCGCGTTTGCGTCGGTTGCCCTGCAGTTTCCCGACCTCGCCGCGCAGCAGCTTGAACACGCGGTGAAAAAACTCGGCTTGCGCGGTGCCGCGGTGGGGGCGAGCGTGGGTGAGGACGAGTTTGCCAATCCGAAGTTTCACCCGTTCTGGCGCAAGTGCGAGGAGCTTGATGTCCTCGTCTTTCTGCACCCGCAGGGCACGCCCGATCTCGCGCGGCGCCTCAAAGGCAATGGCGTGCTCGACAACGTGATCGGCAATCCGCTCGACACCACCATCGCACTGTCGCATTTGATTTTCGAGGGGACGCTCGACACGTTTCCGGGGCTGAAGATCTGCTCGGCGCACGGCGGCGGCTACCTCGCGTCCTACATGGACCGCTCAGACCACGGCTGCCTCACCTTCCCCAACCGCTGCAACCGCACGCTCAAGAAACGACCGACAGAATATCTGAAGCAGCTTTATTACGACGCGCTGATTTTCACGCCAGAGGCGTTGCGCCATCTCGCCGCCAACGTCGGATCAAGCCAGATCATGCTCGGCACCGACTACCCTTACCCTTGGGAGGACAAAGCGGTCGATCACATCCTCAACACGCCGAGCTTGAGCGACGACGAACGCATTGCGATGTTGGGTGAAACCGCGGCGAAGCTATTGCGCATCACCTAGCGCGATGGCACGACACCGCGCACCACGCCGCGCCGTAATGCGAAACCGCGTTACGGCTTCATCAGCAATTTGCCCATGACCGCGCCCGATTCAAACACGCGGTGCGCGCGCGGCGCTTCAGCGAGCGGAATGCGGTCGTAAATCGGCACGTTGATTTTGCCTTCGCTCATTAGCCGTAGCAGGTCATGCGTGCAGGTCGCGCGCAACTCGGGCCAATCATCCAATGTGTGCATACTAAAATAGCGAAACGCATTGCTGCGCCACGGCTTTTTGTGGATGGCGTCGTGGATGTTGCCGCTGGGCGAACCGCCGATGCGGCCATACAGCAGCAGCATGCCGAAGCGGTCAAGCGCCTCGAAGAGCCCGGTCATCTGCGGGCCGCCGACGCAATCCAGTATGAGATCAACGCCGCGGCCCTGCGTGAGCTTTAGTGTTTGCTCCACCACACTGCCTGCGCCGCCTTGCGTGCGATTAATGATGTCATCGGCGCCTTGCGCCCGCGCGAACGCGCCACGCGCCGGCGAACTAGCGACACCGATCACGCGCTTACCGGCTGCCTTGGCTAACTGCACCAACGCCGCGCCCACCCCGCCCGCCGCCGCAACCACCAGCGCGGAGTCATACTGAAAACCTTTTAACGCGGAATTGAGCAAGTGCCACGCCACTTGGTAGTTGGCCAGGCCCGCGACTTGATCAAGATCAACGCCATCGGGCACGGCGTAAATCAGATTTTCCGGCCCGACAAAATACTCCGCATAGCAGTTAGCGCGCTCTTTGAATTCGCGCGCGCACACAAACACCCGTTGCCCCACTTTAAGTTGGGTGCAGCCGCTGCCGGCCTCCACCACCGTGCCGCTCATCTCAATGCCGGGCACCACCGGCAGTGGCGGCATCCAAGCGTAGACACCTTGGCGCACATATATTTCCGGCATACACACACCAATCGCGTGCGCCTTCACCAGCACTTGGCCGGGGCCGGGCTTGGGGGTGGGCAAATCGATGTATTTGAGTACCTCAGGACCGCCGGTTTCGGTGATTTGAACCGCCTTCATTTTGTCGCCTCCCTGTCAAAGCGCACTGCGATGGCCGCACTGGCGATCACCGCCAGATCGTGCGTGCCCTCTTGCGGTATATCCAAACCACCTTTCACGACTTTGACCGTAACTTGCCCGCGCGGCAAGCTCGCCTTGACCGCCGCCACATCTACCTTGGCCGGTTCTTGTACGCCGATGGTGACTTCCACCTGCATGTCCTTGGAATTCAGGCCCAGCGAATTCACAAACGCCAGCGACGAATGATGCAACGCATCCTGCACCGCGCGCAGCGCGGCCTTGGTGTAATCGCCGCCGTGCAGATCGTTACCGGCGCCCATTTCGAGTATGAAACGTTTCAGTGCCATACTGCCCTCCTAAATATCAAGGCGGACAATCGCCGCCGCATGCGCCAGTACCGTGGAACTCGTGCCCGCGTCATTGAAAATTTCCAGTCCGCCTTCGCACACCTTCACCGTACCCGTACCGTGCGGCAGCACTTTGAGTATTTCGGCCTTATCCACCAGATCCGGCTTGGGTACGCCGATTAGCACTTCAACCACCATGGAATCCGTGGGCTTGCCGATGGCGTCCGCCACATTGAGCGAGTTGTGCCACAACGCATCACGCAGCGCACGCACCGCCGCCTTGGTGTAATCCGCGCCGCGGATATCCGTGCCCATGCCGATTTCGATTGCCATGCGTTTCATGGTCATTGTTTACCCCTTGGACATCGTGGTAATTAAGAGAACGTGCATTCTAGCCGCATTTGAATCTTGAACTACGGGCTAACCCGCGTGGCACTCCACGCGCGCGTAGCACGCCCTTGGGCGATGCCCGACATGGTGTTGCCCTGAATACGCCCGGTGTAAATCACACGGTTTACCGCGAAGGTGATCTCTTCGCCGCGCAGGCGGCCGTTTTCAACCGGCACAGCCGCGCTATCAATCTGGTACGTGCCAACGAGTTTTTGGTAGCCCTGCTCCAACACCAACCAAGCGCCATCGGCCAAATGCCAACTGCCCGCGGCCTGCGCAGGCACCACGTATAAATGCGCAATACACCAGCTATTACACGGGTTCGTGCGCACGGTCTCATCCGGCTCCCAGCCCCCACCGATTTCGTAGGTGTTAGAGACAATGCGCGCACCGGGCTTGAGGTTCAGGAATTTCGGCGCAAGCGTGCTCAAGTGATTCGGCAGTAAAAATAGCGGCATGACTGTCGCCTGCGAAATGTCCGCCTCGAACATATCGCCCTGCGAGAATGTCGCCTTGCCCGCCACGCCGGCGCTGACTGCGGCGCGGTTCGACAAAGCCACTAAATCCGGATTGAATTCAACGCCATGCGCGCGCGCGCCGCGCTTGGCCGCAGCGATGACCATACGCCCATCGCCCGAACCCAAATCGATCACAAAATCTTGCGGCGTAACCCGCGCCATATCGAGCATTGCGTCGAGCGTGATGTCGGGCGTGGGAATCCACACCACGTCCTTGCCGGGCTGGCCCGCGACGGGTTTATACGGTTCAGGCTGCGCCTGTGCGCCAGCACTGTGTGCGGCCAGCATCAGGCACAGCGCCAGCACTCGCCGCCCGATACGGGGCGACGCTCGAATCACATGACTGTGCCTTGACTCCATGCACCGATTTTACCGCTGCGTCACTTTTGCCGAGGCGACGCCGTCGCATAACGCAAAGCCCGCCGCAAGCACATGCGATACCATCGTCCGTCGTTACAGCCCCACTCGCATTGACCGACATCCAAGATAAAATGTAACTAATTGATTTTATTGAATTTTTTATCGTATCGCTGTCCGGCCGCCCTCTGACTCATAGGTATGCCATGAACCCACCGCCCCCCATCCCCTGCGGCTCCATCGACGCCCATGCCCACTGGTCACCCCAACCCTACATCCAGTACGCCGAACAACAAGGTGGCAAAGTATCGGGAGGCGTGCCCAGCCGCTTGATGTATGACCTCGCTGCGCGCGTGCAGTGGATGGACTCGCGCAACGTCAAAACACAAGTGCTGAGTTTATCCGGCGGCATGCCGTGGCAATGGGCCTCGCTCGACGCGGCTGACAAACTCGCGCGCATCGTCAACGATGCCGCCGTCGAAGCCCATCAAGCCTATCCCGACCGCTTTGTCGCGGCGGTGGCAATTCCCATGCGCGACCCGAAAGCGGCGCTGCGCGAAATGGATCGCATGGCGGGCAAGCCCGGCATCCGCGCCATGCATCTGCCCAATTCGGTTGAGGGCATCGACTATCTGTTTACGCCCGCGTATGAACCCATCGTCGCGCGCTGCGAGGCGCAGGGCTACCCGCTGCTGTTCCACCCGCTCGACGGCCAAGCCAACCACTACGGCGGCCCGGAGCGACTCGCCGGCGACAACTTCATTTACAACACGCTGGGCTTTCCGTTCGAGACCGCCACCACTGCGGTGAAATTCATCTACAGCGGCTATCTCGACAAATACCCCAAGCTCGACGTTGTGCTGCCGCACGCCGGTGGCTGTTTTCCGTACATCGCCGGGCGTGTCGAGCACAGCATCAAAAAAGGCGCGGTTGAGGTGGCGTCAAAATTGAAAAGCTCCGTGCGCGATTACATCCGCCGCTTTCACTACGACACGCTGGCCTACTACCCCGAAACCCTGCGCTTCATGATCGATTTACTCGGCGCGGATCGCATCGTCATCGGCACCGACAACTATGCCAAGATGGATGTGGAATATCCGAATGCGCTGGTGGAATCGTTGAATTTGCCAGCGCAGGATTTGCAGAAGATACTGTTTGGGAATGCGGCGAAGTTGATGCGGTTATAGGGGCCGACGAACGCGATTGGCTTGTACTCACAAGTGGCGTACAATATCGATCACCCCTTTGCAAAGGCTTGGGCCATGGAAACCACCGCAACAAAAGAGAGCCGCCTCAATATCCGCTGTAACAGCCGCGCGCGTCAACTGCTCGATAAGGCCGCCACCTATTCGCACGTAAGCGTGTCGGAGTTCGTGTTGTCGCATGCACTGGCCTCAGCCGAGAAAGTCGTGCTCGAAAATGAAAGCATCACTTTAAGGGCGGATGACTTTCGGGCGTTTCTGGCGGCGCTCGACAAACCCGCCAAGCCCAACGCGGCGTTGAAAAAGGCCTACAAGCGCCACGCCACACAGATTGCGCGGTAGCCTTGTACCGAATACACGCCTTTGACCACAGCATCGACACGGAAACTTTTCGCTGCGGGCAACCGCTACTCGATGTCTACATTCATCGCTATGCTTCTCAGGATATCCGTAGAAACGTAGCGCGGGTATTTATGGCAGTGCCGGAAGATGCCCCCCACCGCCTCGCGGGTTTTTTCACGCTCAGCGCCGGTAGCGTCAGTTGCGCCGACTTGCCGGAAACGCTGGCCAAAAAGCTGCCGCGCTACCCGATACCTGTAGCGCTCATCGGGCGCCTTGCGGTGGACGCCGACTTTCAGGGAAAAGGTCTGGGTGCGATACTGCTGGCGGACGCTTGCCAAAAAGTGGCGCACGCAAGTGCAACATTGGCTGTGGCGGGCATTATTGTGGACGCGAAAGACGATGCGGCTATCAAGTTTTACCGGCACTTTGGTTTTCTGAATTTGCCGGGACAAGCGGGGCGTTTGTTGTTACCGGCAACGGCGTTTTTATCGAAGTAAAATTAACAGCACGGCTACGCTTGCTTCTACCAAGCATCACGCGACGGCGAGCGTTACATTTAGCACCAGTGGTCGAGCGCGACGCAAATCGAAATCGAAATCGAAATCGAAATCGAAATCGCAATCGATATGCACTGAACCGCATCGACTATAGAATCGTCGCCGACTTTACGGCACCCAGGAGGCACCCATTGAATTCCAACGTCCAACTCCCCACCGAACAAACCCGCCAGTGGCTCTTCAACCTCTGGCGCGCCGCCGGCAGCAGCGAACACGAAGCGCAGCTCACCGCTGACCACCTGATTGGCGCCAATCTCGCCGGGCACGATTCGCACGGGGTGGGGATGGTGATGCCTTATGTGCGTTCGCTGCAAGCCAATGAACTTCAATTAAATCAAACGCTTAACATCGTCACCGACACCGACACGCTGCTTGTGGTGGACGGCCAACGCGGCATCGGGCAATCGATGGCGTTTCAGACCATGAATCTTGCTATCGAGCGGGCGCGCAAGCATGGCGTGGTGATTGTGGGGCTGAAGAACACGCATCACATCGGCCGCGTCGGACATTGGGCGGAGCAGGCGATAGCCGCTGGCCTCGCGTCGATCCACTTCACCAATGTGGTGAGCCGCGCCATTGTGGCACCGCATGGCGGCAGCGAGCGCCGCTTCGGTACCAACCCGCTTACGGTCGGTCTGCCGCGCCGCGACGCACCGCCGATCTTGCTCGATTTCGCCACCAGCGCGGTCGCGGTCGGGAAAATACGCGTGGCCTATAACCGCAAAGGGCCAGCCCCGGACGGCGCACTGGTGGATCACGCCGGCAAGCCCACGACTAACCCGGCGGTGATGTATGAAGAGCCGATGGGCGCGCTGCTCACCGCCGCCGGTCACAAGGGTTATGCGTTGGCGATGGTGTGCGATCTATTGGGTAGCGCGCTATTCGGTGGCGTGACGCCGCAGCCTAGCCGTCTGCGTATTCCCGGTCTTTACAACAACATGCTCGCCATCGTGTTCGACCCCACGCGCTTCGGTGCGGGCGAACATTACGAGCAAGAGGCCCGCGCGTTTATCGATTACGTGCAGTCAGCCAAGCGCGTAGATGCCGATGCGCCGATAGAAGTGCCGGGCGACGCCGAGCGGCGCTTTCGCAAAGAACGTGCGCAGGCTTTGCCGGTAGATACGGGTACTTTGGCGACTATGGATGAAGCCGCGCTGGCGATTAACGCGCTGCGTGGGGCGGCGCTGCCGCTGGCGTCGTCGCTGGTGGTGCGTTAGCATTGCCCTTAATACATTACCGTGGTAATGTATTCGCATAATGACCACGACACACTCAAAACTTACTGCCCAAGGACAAATCTCGGTGCCCGCGCGCATCCGCCGCAAATTGGGCGTAGGCCCCGGCTCCATGCTGGCTTGGGACGAAGAAGACGGGCACGTCATCGTCCGCCGTGCCAGCCGCTACTCGTCAGCAGATATTCATCAAGCTCTGTTTCCTGCGCCGCCCAAGGCCCGTACGCTGACTGAATTAAAGGAAGGTATAGGGCTGGCAATGCGGCGGCGCCATGAACCTCAAGTGCGCGCGGCAGATTAAGTGCGGGCCATTGATACCAACGTACTGATTCGACTCGTCACGCTGGACGATCCGCGTCAAGCCGCGCGGGCGGAAGCGTTTATCGCACGTGGCGCATGGGTATCTCACTTGGTGCTTGTTGAAGCGACATCGGTGTTGAGTTCTGTCTACGCTATTGCACCCAAGGGCATCGCCACAGCGGTAGATATGCTGCTAAATCACCAACATCTGTCGATACAAGACCCCGATGTCGTCGCTGCCGCTTTGGCTCACTTTGTCAAGAAGCCGGCTTTGGGATTTTCTGATTGCCTGATACTGGAAGTCGCACGCAAAGCAGGGCACGTGCCTTTGGGAACCTTTGATCGAAGTTTGAGCAAGGTCGACGGGGCGCAGGCACTGTAGCGGCTCAGCGTATCTGGGGCAGAGTTCCACCGTGCTACGTGTGTGCCAGACCTGCGGTACTGAGGAAGTGTGGCCCGCCGAACGCCAACCATGGTGGTATGAGGTGGCGAAGGGCAATATCCAATATCCAATATCAACACCAACGCCATTTACTGCAACGCCTGTCGCCAACAACAGAAAGCGCGCCAATCAGAAGCGCGGCGCATTCATCTCGAAGGGCTGGCGAAAAAACGCGCCGCCAAACCCGGCTGATACGCCCGCGCCTCAATCCACCTTCACATTCGCTGCCTTGATAATCGGCCCCCACTTGTTGTAATCGGTTTTCAACATCGCGGCTAATTGCTCCGGCGTTCCGGGCAGCGGGTCTGCGCCGCGCGCGATGAGACGATCACGCAAATCTTTGTCAGCGAGCGCCTTGTTCACCCCGGCGTTCAAGCGGTCAACAATCTCACGCGCCGTTTTGCCGGGCAGAAAAATGCCATACCAGTTGGCGGCATCCACTTTCGACACGCCTTGCTCTGCCGTGGTGGGCAGATCCGGCAATAACGGCGAGCGCTTGGCCACCAGCGTGGCGAGCGGGCGCAGGCGGTGGCTTTGCACATGCGGCAGCAGCACGGGCAAGTCTGCAATCAGCATTTGCGTGTGACCGCCCATGGTATTGGTCACTGCGGCAGCCGCGCCGCCGTACGGCACATGTACGATTTGCGTGCCGGTTTCCGCCTTGAAAAGTTCAATCACCAGATGCGGCAAACCGCCGTTGCCGGTGGAAGCGGCATTCAATTGGCCGGGGCGCGCCTTGGCGAGTGCGATCAAGTCCTTCACGTTTTTGACCGGCAGCGACGGATGCACCACCAGCAACTCCGGCGTGGTGGTCACGATAGACACCGGTGCCAAATCGCGAAACGCATCAAACGGCAGCCCCGCATACACGTGCGGATAAATCGCCAGCGAGGTGCTCGATAACACCATCGAGTGCCCGTCCGGCGCAGATTTGGCGACGTGATCGACGCCAATGGTGCCGCCCGCGCCGCCGCGATTGTCAACAATCACCGATTGTCCCATCGCCTCACTTAACTTGGCGGTCATCATGCGCGCAACGATATCAATCGGCCCGCCGGGCGGAAACGCCACCACGATGCGCAGTTGTTTGGAGGGATAGGTTTGCGCGGCAGCGCATGCCGGTAGCAATGCCAGTACGGCGGCGAAAAGTTTGTGCTTTAAAGTCATGTGAAATTCCAGTGGCGATTCCAGTAGCGTTTGGTCGGCGCAATTTTGCGGCATGTGCTCGCGGAACTCAATCGCGGCGGCAGCGTCGTGGGGTCTTGATAGACTCGCCGTTATTCCACCCACGGCACCAGTCCGCGTGTACTGGCAGCGCGCTGAGCACGGAGCAATTAATTCTCTTTAAAATCAATTAGTTATGCAATACCCTTATCTTCCACTGCCGCCGTTTCCGCACTCACGCTGCGCAGCAAACGTCGGGCCTGTTCAACGCTGTGCCGCAGCGTGCCCCTATTGACAGGCGTGCAGACTAGACGTGGCAAAGGCCGCATAACACCCTACGCGCCACCTCACACGCCACCTCACGCGCCACCGTACGCGCGCTTCACCACCATCGCGGGCCCATGATCATCGATACCTCAACCAGCGCACTGTTTTCTGCTATAGCCATCGCGCTGACGTTTCTGCTCGCCGGGTTCGTCAAAGGCGTCGTAGGGCTGGGCTTGCCGACGGTGGCGATGGGCCTGCTCGGCATAGTCATGCCGCCCGCACAAGCGGCCACCTTGCTGATTGTGCCGTCGCTCGTCACCAACGTGCAGCAGATGCTGGTGGGCGGCGCATTGCGTTCGCTGTTGCGCCGCCTGTGGCCTCTGCAACTTGCCGCAGTGATCGGTACGTTGTGGGCACCGTTGAGCCTAGCCACGCTCGATCCACGCATGACATCGACGGGCCTCGGCGCAGCGTTGATGGTCTACGCTGCGCTGGGCTTGAGCGCAATTCAATGCAAAGTCCCCAGCAACGCGCAACGTTGGGCGTCACCCATGGTGGGCCTTTTCACCGGCGTCATCACTGCGGCCACCGGCGTGTTTGTGTTTCCCGCCGCGCTCTATTTACAAAGTCTCGACCTGAAAAAAAATGAACTGATACAGGCGCTGGGACTATCGTTCTCGGTTTCAACGGCGGCGCTGGCCGTTCGCCTGGCGATGGATGGCTCGCTCGTATTGAGCGCGGCAACGGGCGGATGGAACCTGATCGTGCCCTTGCTCGTCGCCTTGCTTGGGATGGCGATCGGGCAGTCGCTGCGCGGGCGCTTGAGCGAAACGCTGTTCAAGCGCGTGTTTTTCGCCGGCTTGCTGTTGGTCGGCCTGCACTTGGTGATAAAGGGCGTGCTGTAACGCCCGCAGTGTCAATCGGCGAGCGCGGCCAACTCACTCAACGACAAAGGCTTTAGCGGCGGTCTCACGTTAAATACGCCCGTTTGCGCCATGCCCACCCCGCGCGCGGCCGCAATGATTTCTGCCGCCGCCAACCCACACATGCGCCCCTGACACGGCCCCATGCCGCAGCGCGTGAAGGCTTTGACTTGATTGGGGCCCATCGCACCCAGCTTCACTGCATCGCGCAGTTGACGTGCAGTAACGCACTCACAGCGGCACACCACCACGTCATCCTGCGGGGCAAGCAGACTCGCACGCGGCGCAAACAGTTGATCGAGAAAGGGCCGCACCGGCAGGTGTTGCGCGAGTTCAGCGTGTAGGGGTATGGCGTCACGATCACGCTGTTGCTCAGTGATGGCACCCAAGGCACGCGCCGCTTCCAGCGCGGCGAGCTTTCCTTGCAGCGCCGACGCTTGCGCACCGACGATGCCCGCGCAGTCACCCGCCGCCGCATAGCCCTCAACGCTAAGATTGCCCCAGGCGTCGGTCTCTGGTGCAAACGCACGTTGCAGTGCATTCCACCGATGCTTGGCTGCGAGAGAACGACTGGCATGCACGTGCGGCACAACGCCGTGATGCAGCAGCAGCATCGCCGCTGATGCGTCGCGCCAAGCGCAAGCGTCACCCACGCGATAACGCACATGGCTGACTGGGCCTTCGCCTTGCCCATCGCTTCGGCCCGCCAGCGCCGACACATCTTGCACCACGCACGCGCCCGACTTGCGCACCGCGCTTTGTAACGCCCTGCCACGTGTCAGGTAGCCGTGGTTGCGCAACGCGCCCGCCGCATAGCGCAGCGCTTGCGCGTAGTTATGCTTCGGCGTGGTGTCGAGGATGCCTGCGATACGTCCACCCGCTTCGACAACTTGTGCCGCATACAGCCACAGCAACGGCCCGCTGCCAGCCAACCACGTATTCTCGGGGGGCAGCCAACCGCTTGTTTTATAGCGAATTTGCGCAGCGCCCACGGTCATCACGCCGGGTAGCGTCCAGCCGGGTATGGGCACGGGGCGTTCCATAGCGCCCGTGGTTATCAACACGCGTTTGGCTTGCAGGCAAGATGCACGCGCACCATCGGTGATGTAGACCTTGCGATCCGGCTCCATCTGCCACACCTGAGTAGCGGGCAAGTACTGTGCGCTGCAGGAACGAAACGCAGCAATCAACGTTGCGCCGCGCACCGCATCGGCGTGCGACACGCTGCCCGCTGGCACCTCGCGCGTTTCAATCGCGCGATGACTCTGCCCGCCCGGCGCTGCCTGCTCATCGACCAGGGTCACGCGCAAACCCCGTGTCGCAGCAGTCACCGCAGCCGCCAAGCCCGCCGGCCCTGCGCCGATCACCAGCAAGTCAACGGTGTGACTCATGCCCACACCGCTACCCCGCCGGTGGTGACTTGCCGTGCTATGCGCATGCCTTCGCGCACGGGCGTCATGCAAGCCTGCCGCGAGGGCACGCCGTCGATCACCATCAGGCATTCGAAACACACGCCCATCATGCAGTACGGCGCGCGTTGATCACCGTTCACAGGCGACTCGCGCGTGTAGACAAGCCCCGCGACCAACGCCGCGCCTGCGGCGGTTTCGCGTGCATCCACGACAAGCGCTTTGCCTTCTACATAGACGGTCACAGTCTCAGCCATGTAGCCTCCGTCCGTGGAAAGCGTCTAGTTGCGGCGTGAATTTGCCTTGGTGGATAGCGTCTGCCAATTCATTGGCGTGTACCGCCGCCAGCGTGACGCCCGAATGGCAAGTGGCGATGAATGCACCGGGGTAACGCTCGCTTTGCTCATACACGGGGCACTCGTCTTGGGTCAGTGTGCGCAGGCCCGCCCATGTGCGCACAATGCGCACTTGCGCCAGCGCCGGGAACACGCGTAACGCGCGCTTCACCATCACCGCGCCCGCGCTGGGGGTGGTGGACACGTTATAGCCCACGTCTTCATTGGTGCCGCCAATGAGCAGCGTGCCCTCCGCCGTTTGCCGCACGCCATTCGCGGGCAGTATGCCCATGGGGGCGACCCGTTCGGTCACCAGTATCTGTCCGCGCTCGGCGATGATGTCCACATCAAAGCCCAGGGATTTTTCCAGCGGCAGGCTGCCGTGCCCTGCGGCCAGCACCACTTTCGGCGTTTCGATCACACCATGCGCGGTGTGTACCTCGAACTTTCCGTTCACTGGTTTTACGCTCAGCGCAGGCGAGTTGGCGCGGTAGTCAGCGCCGTGCTGGGTGAAGCCCGCGTGCAGCGCATGCAATAAATTCAGTGGACTACAGGTGCCGTCGTGCGGGCCATAACACGCACCCAGCACATCGTGCCCGAACTTGGCACGAGGCATCAACTGCAATAATTCCGCACGATCCAGCATGCGCGCTTCGTAGGGGTCTTGCTCGCCTTGCGCTTGCATGCGACGCACGGTTTGCTCGCGCATGTCGTACTCAGATTCGCTCAGGCAGTAGGTTAGGCCGCCGGATTTGACGTAGTGCGTGTTAATGCCGGTCGCGTCCAATACCGCCGCCGCGAACGCCGGCCAGATGTCTGCCGAGCGTCGTGTCCAAAAACCATATTCCGGCATGCCGTCGCCCTTGCCGAGCAACCACACCAAGCCAAAGTTCACGCGCGATGAGCGTAGGGCGATATCGCTCTCGTCCAGCACGACCGGCTTCGTGCCCCGTTTGGCCAAGCCATAGGCGATGGCCGCGCCCACCACGCCCCCGCCTATGACCACGCATTCAGCCGTTTCTTTCATAAAAATTCAATAAAATCAATTAGTTACAAAACTTCATCCCGCCACTGACGCTTCACTGCCGGGTAGACCATCCACGCTCGCTGAGCAAAATACATTTGCCCACGACCTTGCGATCCGCGAGCAACGCTAACGCCTCGGGGGCTTGGTCGAAAGCAAAGCGCGTGTGAATCAGCGGCTTCAATTGACCCGCGCGCACGTGTTGCAACAGGCCAGACATTAACGTGGCCCAGCGATCCGGGTTGCGTTGGGTAAAACCGCCGTAGGGCGCGCCGACCACCGACAGTCCACCAAAAAGTATTTTGTTCGCAGGTGCAAACGCTATGCGACCGCCCGCGAAGCCCACCACCAGCAGACGCCCGTCGATAGCGGTTGAGCGTATCGCCGCGTCAAACACATCACCGCCGACAGCATCGTACGACACATCTGCGCCACGCCCGCCGGTCAACTCGCGGATGCGTTCCGCCAGTGGCTCAGTGCGATAGTTCACCACGAAATCCGCGCCTTCGGCTTGCACAGCACGCAGCTTTTCATCGTCACCGCCGGTTGCAATGACCGTCGCGCCCATCATTTTGCCGAGCTTGACTGCTGCCAAACCAACGCCGCCCGATGCGCCGTGCACCGCGAGCACTTCGCCCGCCTGAAGGTTGGCACGATACGCCAGCGCGTAATAGCTGGTGCCGAAGTTCAACGGAAACCCGGCGATGGCGGTGAGATCAATGTCATTGGGCACGTGCACTGCGCGCGTTGCGGGCAGCGTTAACTCGTCCGCAAAGCAGCCGCGCACATCGTTGTTTTGTACCAGCACGCGGTCGCCTGACTTAAACCGCGTGACGCCCGGCCCGCAGTCCATCACCAGGCCCGCACCCTCGGTGCCCAACACGAAAGGCGGGGTGAGCTTCACTTGATAGCGGCCCGTGGTCACCAGCAGGTCACCAAAGTTGACACCGCCCGCATACAGGGCCACGCGAATTTCTCCGGTGCCCGGCGCGCGCGACGGCCAGTCCAGCACCTTGAGTGACGCCGCCCCGGTGAGCGCGGTGCAAACCACTGCTTTCACGACTGCGCGTCCCATGTGGTCGGCCCTAACCCTTGCTGCGCGAGCCGCTGCTTTTCGACCTTGCTGGTAGCGGTGCGCGGCAGCGCGTCCACGAATTCAATGTAGCGCGGCCACATATACTTGGGCAAACGTGCTTGCAGCCAACTGAAAAGTTCGAACGGCGTAAGAGTAAGGGCAGTACCTTGCTGCAGCACCACTACCAGCCGGATATCGTCTTCGCCCGCGCCAGCCGGATGCGCCAGCACCACACATTCGGCGATGGCCGGATGCGCATGCACGCCGTTTTCCACCTCGCTTGACGAAACATTTTCGCCGCGCCGCCGAATGCGTTCTTTTTTGCGGTCGATATAAAAGTAATTGCCGTCCGCGTCGCTGCGCAAAATGTCGCCGGTGTGAAACCACAGATTGCGCCAGGCTTCCAGCGTCGCCTGCGGCTTGTTGTAATAGCCCTGCATCAACAGATAAGGCTTGCGTGGGCGCGCCACCAGCTCGCCGGGCTGCCCCATCGGCACCGGCACGTCGTGATCGTCTACCAGTTGGATATCCCAATCCTCATGCGGGCGACCGGTGGAACCCACCACACGCTGCGGATAGTGGTTGTAGAGCAGGTAACTGGTTTCCGTCATGGCGAACGCTTCCAGCGTACGCACGCCGAACCGTTCCTCGAATGCCAAATCGTGTGCCGCGTTAAAGATGGCGCGCAACCGATGGGCGCGATCTTGAGGGCAGGGCGGTTGCGCTTTAATCAGCGGCACAAGCGCATGCACTATGTATCCTAATGTCGCGTGACATTTTGCCGCCTGCTTCCAGTAGCGCGAAGCGCTGAAACGCTCGTCGATCACCGCATGCGCACCCAACACCAACGCGGGCAACGCGCACATGCGACTCGACAGGCCGTGAAACAGCGGCAGCGGCGTGTACAGCACATCGTCGCGCGTCATACCTGAAAGTCGCATGAACGTACACGCCGACGTAAACGTCAGCGCGTCGGGCAACATCACACCCTTGGACGGCCCAGTGGTGCCCGAGGTGTACGAAATCATTTGAATGCGGCGGTAATCGGCGGCCACTTCGGGGTCTGCGCCTTGCGCCACGTACAGCGCATCAAAGCGCACGACGCGAGCCGCCTCGACGATATTGTCTGCGCCACGGACATCGCCCACCACCGCCATCCACGGCAGCAGACGTTTGAATGATATCTGCAGGGTATCCAGCGCGGGCAGCAGCTCATCCTTGACGATGACGGCTTCGGCTTGCGCATCCGCGATTTGCGCTTCAAGTAAAAACCCCTTCAGGTTCGTGTTGAGCGGCACAATGGTCGCGCCCAGCAGGCTGCACGCGTACCACACCAATACAAACTCCACGCAGTTGGGCAGCAAGAGCAACACGCGACTGCCGTCATGAACGCCGCGTTGCGCCAGCCCGCGTGCAAGATCGCGGCAGCGGTGCTCGGTTTCGGCAAACGTGTAGGTGGTGTCACCGAAAGTCAGATACGGACGATGGCCATCTGCCGCCGCACGCAAACGCAAAAAGCGCCCGATGTTGCGCTCATCAAGCGGCAAATCGTAGAGTTGCTCGGCATACGAAACGGGGGCGCGGTGGGCGGGCATACGCGTATCGGTTAAAAGCTTGGGATACTTGAAGGGTATAGTACACCAACGTACACTAACGCTTCGCATGCGACCGTGAGGCCATTGATGACACACACGCTAAGTGACCGCCCGTCAACTGACACGGTGCGCGTTTGCACGACACTGCTGGCGGTGCTGCCGGTGCTGATGCTGCTGATGCTGCCGCATACCGCCGTGGCGCAGCCAGCGGCCTACCCAAGCAAACCGATTCGCCTGCTGATCCCCTTCGCCACCGGCGGCGGCACCGATGTGGTGATGCGCCCTTTTGTGCAGAAGCTAAGCGACAACCTCGGCCAATCCATCGTGTATGAGAACCGCGGCGGCGCAGGCGGCGTGCTGGCGGGCGAAACGGTGGCGCGCGCGGCACCCGACGGCTACACGCTGTTGGCAGGTGCGGTGGCGGTGATGACGGTGACGGTGAATTTGATGAAAATGCCGTTTGATCCGGTGAAGGATTTCGCGCCCATCACCCGCGTCGCCGATGTGGCCAGCCTGCTCGCCACGCGCCCCGGCTTTGCGCCACGCACGCTTAAAGAAATCGTTGACTACGCGAAGGTCAGCCCCGGTAAATTGATTTGGGGCGTATCGGGCATGGGCTCACCGGGCCATCTGTCGATGGAGCGCTTCCGGCTGGAGCAGGGCATAGACGTGACGCAAGTGCTGTACAAAGGCGCAGGCCCCGGCACGCTGGCGTTGCTGAGCAGCGAGATCGACATCATGTCGGCAAACCCCGGCGTGTTCATGCCGCACATCAAGTCGGGGCGGTTGCGCCCGATCGCCGCATCCACCACCAAGCGCCTGTCGATCATGCCCGACCTGCCGACTTACGGTGAAATGGGGTTCCACGGTTACGACCACAGCTCGTGGTATGGCTTGGTTGCGCCAGCCGGTACGCCTCCGGCTATCATCAATCGCCTTTACACCGAGAGCGTGAAGGTGCTGAAAGACCCCGATCTGATCGCGGCGTTCGCACGCGACGGCGGCACGCCGGTGGGCAATACGCCGCAGGATTTCGCGCGCTTTATTCGCGATGAAATTGCCGCATCAGCCAGAGTGATCAAAGCGGCGAAAATAAAACTGTAAGGTTAGTTAATAATAACTGTTTAAAATCAATTAGTTACATTAAGTTACCTTAAGTTACATTACCCCTGCCTAGCACTCAACCGCCACTCAGCGCCTGCACGATAACCACTTCGTCGCTGGCGCGCAGCGGTTGCGACAAGTCAAACGCCTGCTCGCCGTTCACAAAGATGCGCATATGCCGTCGCACCTGGCCTTGCTCGTCAATCATGCGAAAGCGAATACCCGTGTACTGGCGCTCCAGATCATCCAACAGTTCGGCCAATGTGGTGCCTTGCGCGCTGGCACGCGCGCTGATTGTGTAAGAGCGCAGGGCATCAGGGATGAGGACGTTCACCCTATACACCCTCTCACACCGCTACCCACTACAACGCTGCCGTTTCCACGGCGTAAATCTCCGGCAGGTGCTGCGCAATGCAGTTCCATTTTTTGCCTTCATCACGGCTCATCCAAACCTCACCGCTGGTGGTGCCGAAGTAGAGCCCCACATTGGCGCAGACATCACCACTCATCGCCTGCCGTTTCACGGTCCACCAAGCCTGTGACTTGGGCATGCCCGCGTTTTGCTTTTGCCACGTCTTGCCGCCATTGCGCGTCACATAGACCGCCGGTTTTCCATCGGGGCTGACGCGCGGCCACACTTGCGTGCCATCCATCGGGAACACCCATGCGGTTTGATCGTTGCGCGGGTGCACCACCAGCGGGAAACCAATGTCGCCCACTTTCTTCGGCATGGTCTTGCCGATGCGCTTCCAGGTGGTCGAGGGTCGGTCGATGCGATAGATGCCGCAATGATTCTGCTGGTAAATGCGATCCGGGTTGCTGGGGCACAGGCGCAATACATGTGGGTCGTGAAAGGTCGGCAGCTTGGGATCAAAACCAAATCCTTCCACCACATCCATGCCATCAATCATCACCCGCCACGTTGCGCCGCCATCCACAGTCTCATGCACACCGCCACCCGACATGCCGAAATACAGATGCTTGGGGTCGCGTGGGTCAACAATGATGGAGTGCATCTTGGGGCCATCCGGCGTGCCGTCCTGCACCGTGCCCATCCACTCACGGTATTGCGGATCGTCATTCACACTGGAGAACGGTGCCCAAGTGTCGCCGCCATCCGCCGTGCGGAACAAACCTTGCGGCGAGGTACCCGCGTACCACACCTTCGGCTCATTCGCGTGCGCGGGAGTGAGCCAAAAAGTGTGCGCCACCGAGCGGCCCTTTTCGCCCTCGGGCGCTTTGGGGAACGCCGGTGGCTTGGCAATCTCCTTAAAGGTGCGGCCCGCATCGGTGGATCGATACATCGTCGGCCCCAAGTGGCCCGTGCTGGCAGAGACCAGCAGCGTGCGTTTATCGCGTGGGTCGAGTACGGCGTGGTTGATGATCTGGCCTAAAAAATGGGGGCCATCCATGCGCCATTTTTTGCGCGTCGTGTCGCCGCGCATGATCCACAGGCCCTTGCGCGTGGCAATCAGCAGCGTAAGTTTACCGGGCTTGGCTGATGGGGCTGCTTTGCGTTTCACAGATCTCTTGCTTGCCGCACTCATTGTTGGCTCCTTGGCGGCTCAATCAATTTCAATATACTGTGAACGAAACAAAGGCAGATCAACTGCTCACTATCGTTTTAAAGCCGCCCCAGAACATACGCTTACCATCAAAGGGCATGTCTTTGCCGCTCAGCAGAGCGGCAAGACGCGGGTCTTTCATCACCTTGGCGTTTACCTTGTCACGATGCGCCCGCGATTTGTAAGTGACAAACGCAAAAATCACCACTTCACCCGGCTTGAGTTTTACGCTTTGTGGAAACGAGGTGTGCTTGCCCGGCTTGACATCGTCAGCCAGACATTCGGTATACGCCAACGCGCCGTGCTCACACCACACTTTGCGGCACAGGCGGGCCATGCGCAAATAACGTTGCAGGTTTTTTTGCGGCAGGGGTAAAACAAATCCATCAATGTAGCTCATTGCTCGTCTCCTGATATTGGTCTGTAAGGTTGGTTTGTCAACAGCGTTAGGCATGCGCCCGCAGCGCGCGCTTGTGTTCCACCGTTTCGCGTATCGGCCTTATCGGCCGCACTTCTATGCTGCCCACGCGCGCGGGCGGTATCTTTGAAGCGATCTGGATCGCCTCATTCAAATCGCGCGCGTCAATCATGTAAAAGCCCGCAAGCTGCTCCTTGGTTTCGGCAAAAGGGCCATCGGTGATCGACAGCTTGCCATTACGCACCCGCACGGTGGTGGCGGTGGTGACAGATTGCAACGCCTCCGAAGCAATGCAATGCCCGCTCTTGCGTATGCCCGTGTCGAACTCGACGCAGTCTTCGTCGGGCAATTCCGAGAGGCGATTTTCGTCAAGATAAACTAGGCACAGATACTTCATCACGGCTTCTCCGCCGCCGCTTTAAGACTCGCCAGCCCTGCATCAAAATCCCGCCCGACCATTTTGTCCATGCTCATAAACAGTTGCATCACCTTGGACATAAAATTGCTCGCGCCTTCCATGCGCCACACGACTTCAGTGGTGTCGCCCACCGGCGTCAGCAAAAAGCTCACTACGTTGCTCACCTTGAACGGCTTCTCGAAATTAAGATTCAGCGCAATCTTCGACGACGGTGTCGATTCAAAAATCACCAGATTGCCCACACCCACGTTCTTGTCGCCCTCCCAGCCGTACGTCGCACCCTTGCCCACAGTCGATGCGCCGTAAGTGCGTTTCATATTCGGGTCTTTTTTCTCCCACGGCGACCAGTGCGACCAGTTCTTGAAGTCATTGATAAAGCCGAACACTTTGTCTGGCGGCGCTTTGATCACGCCTTTGCGCTCGAAGCTGAAGGTGTCCGGCCTCATCGCGGCCAGCACGAGTACGCCCACGATCAATACGATGACCACAATGCCAATGATTTTCAACATGATAAAACTCCCCAAGAAGTCGTTTTCAAATTCAGCTTTCTAATCCGTTGCAGCCGCCCGGCGCAAGACGTCCATATCGAGTTTGCTCATGCGCAATAACGCCTGCATCACGGCACCTGCTCTGGTGCCCTTTATCCATTCCGACAACGCCGCTGGCACGATTTGCCAAGATACGCCGAAGCGATCCTTTAGCCAACCGCAGTTCTGCGCGCGGGCGTCGCCGCCCGCGGCGAGCTTGTCCCAGTAGTGGTCAATCTCGGTTTGTGTGTCGCATTTAACGATAAACGACACGGCTTCGTTCAACTTGAAATGCGGCCCGCCGTTTAACGCGAGGAACGGCTGCCCGTTGAGTTCGAATTCGATGGTCAGCACCGCGCCTTCGGGCTGCCCCGACGCTGCCGCGGCTTCCTTGCCATAGCGCGTGGTGGCACCGATGCGCGCCGACTTGAATACCGACGCGTAGTAATTCACGGCGGCTTCGGCCTGATTATCGAACCACAAACACGGTGTAATGGGATGCATGAAGAATCCTTTTTGTTTTGTCTCTATTCATCTGCTATGAAAAGTCAAACGATTCCCGCCTCCGGCCCCCTCGCTTCGCTCTCCCAACCCTTCTGCTGCGCTTCAAGTGCGCCCTTGTCGCGAGGGGAGAAGGGCTTTGAACCCTCTCCCACCGGGAGAGGGCAGGGTGAGGGAAGGTGTTGTTGTTTCATTACGGCTGAACAGACACTTTGTTTTTTTACTTGCCGTATCGCGCCGTTAGTGCGCGGGCAACGCGCTTGATTAGCGCATACGGCATACGTTGATTCAGGGGAAACTTCAAATTGCCTTTCTCGCCGCGATACGGCAGCAGCGCTTCTTCCAGCGCTGCATCGCCTTTCACCGGCGGATAAATGCCGATATGCGTCTTGAACGCCGCAAAATAGAAAAACACGCGGCCTTGCCGAAACGCCGGCAATTGATAGCGGATCACCTCTTTGGCTTGCGGTGCAACGCTGCGCACAATGCTGCGGATTTTTTTCAGCACCGGTTGTGCATCCACCGCAGCAGCAGCGATGTATTGCTCAGCGGTCGTGTAGCGGTTTCTTGTGGCCATAGGGGGAGTTAACGTAAGTATTTGTTTTTATTAGATATTTTTACTATCAGCCGCATTGATTCTGAATCGCCTGCATAGACTAATCGAACAGCACAGCGCCTGTTCGACACACTCGCAAAAATTATTTTTCAGCAGCAGACGCCATCTGTGCCAGCCGTCGTTCGACAAAGCGCCGCTCCGGCGTCGGCGGTGCAAGCGTCAACACCTGTTGATACGCGGCGCGCGCCTCGGCATGGCGACCCAGACGCCGCAGCAAATCCGCGCGTGCGGCGTAGGCGTAACGATAGTCCTTGAGTTCGCCTCTTTGCAACAAGCCATCGATCAAGGTAAGGCCCGCCTGCGCGCCGTCGCGCATGGCCACCGCCACCGCGCGATTGAGTTCGATTACGGGTGACGCGTCATACTGTAACAACACATCGTAGAGGCCAACGATCTCGCGCCAGCCGGTCGATTGAAAATCACGCGCGTCAGCATGCACTGCCGAAATCGCCGCTTGCAACGCATACACGCCACCGCGCGCGGCGAGCGCCTGCTCAACCAGCGTAACCCCTTCACGTATCAGCGCGCCATCCCACAGCGTGCGATCCTGATCTTCGAGCAACACAATATCGCCCGCCGCCGTGGTGCGCGCCGCACGGCGTGATTCATTGAGCAGCATCAACGCCAGCAGCCCTTGCGCCTCTGCGTGGGGCAACAGCGTGTTGAGCAAACGCGCCACACGTATCGCCTCTCCCGACAAATC
This sequence comes from Burkholderiales bacterium, assembly GCA_043743335.1. Classification (GTDB taxonomy): domain Bacteria; phylum Pseudomonadota; class Gammaproteobacteria; order Burkholderiales; family SG8-41; genus UBA5216. The sequence goes on along the minus strand of JAYTWR010000023.1, from coordinate 16,374 downwards.
GGCGCGCGTGAGGGAGGCACCCGACGTGACCGAGTAGCCCTCGTTAAACACCAGGTAAATCACGCGCAGCACGCTCTCCAGCCGCGCGGGCAGCTCCACCGGCGCGGGCACTTGGTAGGGAATTCTCGCGTCGCGTATCTTCGCCTTGGCGCGCACGATACGCTGCGCGATGACGGGCGTGCCAGTCAGGAATGCGCGCGCAATCTCTTCGGTGGTGAGGCCGCACACTTCACGCAGCGTCAGCGCCACTTGCGCATCGCTGTTTAGCGCCGGGTGGCAGCAGGTGAAGATCAGCCGCAGGCGGTCATCTTCGATATCTTCGGCTTCCGGCGTGTCAGGGGCGACGATGTTTTCCGCAGCGTCTTCATCGAGTTCAGTAAACCGCTCATCGCGCCGCAGCTTGTCGATGGCCTTGAAGCGGCCCGCAGACACCAGCCACGCGCGCGGGTTGGCGGGCGCGCCTTCCGCAGGCCACTGCTCCATGGCGGCGCGAAAGGCATCATGCAGCGCTTCTTCGGAAAGCTCAAAATCGCCGAGCAGGCGTATCAGCGTCGCCAGTACGCGGCGGGATTCGGTGCGGTAGAGGAAGTCGAAGTCCAATGGTCAACACCAACCGCGAAGGGAGAGAATTCAGCGATTGCGCCGCGCAAATGCTATTGACCTTGGAGCGTTGAGCCTAGCCAAGCAGAACGCACTTCGACTAAAACGTCGGCTCCCGTTTGCCTAAATTGACGCTGATCGCCGGGCCTGATACGAAACGATTCGCGCTGGCAGTCAAGCTACTGGTTCCGATTGATATATTCTCGCGCGCCGTGACCGACGTTGTGGTACGCGTGGGAGAAAAACTTTTGACGCCGCTATTAATTGATTGAGTTGGAACAGGTAACTGATTTACCGCCAAAGTCGGCGTTGGAGGAATCACATTGTTGGAACTGATTGGTGGATTCGTGACCGCAACATTAATCGTCACGAGCGGCGGCGTTGAAAGATTTGCACCATTGGAACCAGCTGATGGATTCGGGGCCGCAACAGTACTCGTTACGGGAGAGGGCAATGGAATAGTCACATTGTTGGAACTGTTTTGTGGATTTGAGACCGCAACAATGAACGGTACGGGAGTTGGAGTAAATCCACCGCAGCCACCACTACCCAAACTGGTTAAGCAAATCGATCCAGGGTAAGAAGAAAAATTTGCGTTTGGGGTTGGCGTAACTGCCTGAACGTTCGTCGTAGCGCCAATTGAGATCCCGGAATTATTACCGAGATCAATGTTCCCGCGCGTATTTCCGGAATTCTTGTTAATTACACCAACACAGCCTTCGGGCGAACAAACGCTTAACGAAGAAGGTCCCGCTATCAAGGAAGGGACAGCCAGTGGGCTCAAAACAGGCGAAAATCCTGATATATTTCCGGTTAAATTAATCGAATCTGCGGCCAATATTAATTGGCTATCTGGAGCGCCAGTCAAACCACCGCCCGCAATGCCAGTGCTCGATATATTCCACATCCCTTCTATCGTCGCTGGCCCCGTGACGGTAAATTGAGACGCGCCAACCGTAAACGCCCCAGACAAGAAGCCGCTGTCGGCAATGGGACTGGTAGTGAACGTAAACGAAGCGGTATTGAACTGAGCCCCGGGGCCAAACACCGCCCCATTAGGATTCACCAAAAACACTCGCCCATTCGATTGCAGCGTACCAAACAGCGACGACAGGTTGCTCGACAACACGCGATTCAACACCGCGCTGGCGCTCGACTGCTGCACAAAGTTGGTGAGTTCCCCCGCCGCGATATTGAACGACTGCCAGTTGATAATGGCGTTGGGCGAATTGGTCACGGTCAGTGTATTGCCCGATGCGGCTATCGTCGCGCTGCCGCTAACCACCGTTGCCCCCGTGGGATTGGCCAACGCGTGATGCGCCGCGCCCCATTGCAGGGCAATGAACACCGATGCCGCACAAGCCTTGAGGACAAAACGCTTACGATTCATGGCAACCTCCAAAACGAATTTTTGCGTGCGCGATGTTGCGTGTAAACCTGCGACTACTTTACCACTCGCCTCTGCGGCACGATGCCATTTTGCCGAGACAATAAAAATATCAATAAAATCAAATACTTAAAAGTATGCGGTCAGCGAAAACCAGGCCCTTGGATGGCGCCTCGGCTCAGTGTCGTCACCCCGATGCGGCCACGCGGCCATCGCATCGAACACAAAACTGTCGCGCTTGCCCACGGCCAAACCCACGCCCGCGCCTGACAGCGTGACCGCGTTATTGCCTGCGCCCGGCAACGGATTCTTGTTGATGCGGCCGTGCGCGTGGTCGGCAAACACCGAGGCGCGCGCACGCCAGCTATCGTTCAGTTGAAACGCGTGGCGAAACTCCAGTTTTGCGAGATAGCCTTCGTCGACAAAAGCCGCGCCGGGCGAGAACGCACGCACGCCCTCCGGCCCGCCCAGACTTAACTCGCGCCCACCGTCGAGATTCTTCGATGCCGCCTGGCCGAGCACAGAGGCCCACACGCTGCCATCACGCCACAACGTTTGCTCGCGCGCGCCGAATAATCGCCAGCGGCCAAAGTTGCCCGCCACGTTAAGCCCGGTGGCGTCTGCGGCGGCGCTTGCTGGCGTTTCCAGATGCACGCGGCCAGCCTGATACTCGACATAAGCCTCGCTGCGCCCACCGCCCCACCATCCATCGAGCGGTCGCCGGTGATGCGCGCGGTCAGCAAATGATGGCGTATATCGTTGGTCAATCCGGCGGCATCGATGTTGTCGCGGAAGGTGAGCACCTCGACGGACAAAAAACCCGTGATATTGGTGTCGTTGGTGCGTAAAAACGGGTGACCCGCCATCAGCCGCGCACTGGCGTGGCGGCCATTGGCTTGCAGCGCTGCGAGGTCACCCTTGACCCGGTATTCCTGCTGCGTAAACCGCGCGCCCACGCGTGTGCCCAACGCGTTCACCGGAAGGCTGTAACTGACACTCCCGCGCAGCAGATCGCGCGTGTGCGAGGACGTTGCCTCCACCGTGGCGAGATCGCCGATACCGAACGGGTTGCGCAGACGCAGATTGCCGGTGAGTTGATAACTGCCGGCCTCGCGTATGCCGTGATTGTCGAGCCGCAGACTGCCTGCGACGATGCGTTCATCTTCCACGCGCACATACACATCCGCCGTTCCCGGTGTTGCGCCAGCGCGAAGCTCCGGCATCGCGCGCACGCCCGGCAGATCGTTTAGCAGCAACAGCGCGGTATCGAACGAACCGCGCCGCACGAGTGCGCCCGGCGCCAGTGGACGCAGGATATCTTGCGCGAAATCGCGCGACACCCGCGCGCCCGGCGGCAGATCAAGATGCACTGCACCCACGCGGCCTTCGATCACCGCGATTTCCAGTTGGCCATCCGGCATATCCTGCCTGGATAAATACGCTTCAGCCACAAACAGGCCACGTTCACGCAGGTGCGTAGTCAGTGCGTTTAACAGCGACTGAACCTCGACCGCCGAGAGCGTTTTGCCGATCCAGCGAGCAGCGATGGCTTGCAACGGCTCGGCGGGCGCCGCATCAAGGCCGACGAAACGGACACTGCTCAACTGCGCTGTCAGCGGGCGAATTTCTGAACGTGGCGGCGGCGCTGGAATGCGTATGGCGGACGAAGGCGCCGACTCGCCGGGCGCTTCCGGTAAACGCACGCCTCCGGGTACGCCTTGAGCGTGAGCGGCATGCCATGCCTCGACGGACGCAACATAAAATATCAATAAAAGCAGACGCTTGAAGCTATTCCCCGTCATCAATTTTTGCTCACTTTTCGTCTCCGCCGATTGCTTGGCGTGCCTTGTGCATCCGGCAACGCTTCAGACGCCGGCGCGAAACTCAGTGCCGCGCGGCATCGCCAATAGTATCCGCCCGGACATCGCGCGGGGCGAAAAATACATTATTGCGTGACTTCATACTGCACGATAGGGTTATCGTAAGGCATTGATTTTATTTAATTTTTTGATTCCCGCTCGACGTGGAAGTGCAAAGAACATGTTATGCTCGCGCGCTATAAATTCCTGAGAAAACGAATTTTACGATGAGCACCGCCACCACTGGTGCCCCTCCCTGCGCGCCGCCCGACTTTAGCCCGCGCAAACCCAAACTCACGCTACCCAAGCTCGCCTGCGACACGCACGCGCACATCCTCGGCCCCATCGCGCAATACGCGTACTCGCCAGCGCGAGTGTATACGCCCTCGATGGTTTGCTCGACGCATACCGCAAGATGCTCACGACACTGGGCGTGGAGCGCGCGGTGCTGGTGCAGCCCAGTGTGTATGGCTTGGACAACACGGTGATGCTTGCTGCGATGAAAGCGGCGGGCGGCGCGTTTCGCGGCGTGGCGGTCGTAGAAAACAATGTCTCCGACGGAGAACTCGCCAAGCTCAACGCCGCCGTTGTGTGCGGAGCGCGCCTCGTCTGGCAGCGCTTCATCTTCAGCGGATCCGATCAGCGTCCATGTGCGATCCTTGATGTAAAGGTAAGTAAGATCACCATCCTCGCACGCGGTAAAGCCGTGCCGCGCATACGGCGGCATGTGTACAAAGGTGCCGGGCTTGACGATGCGCCGCTCGCGCCCGACCACCGCGTTGATCTTGCCTTTCAACGGGAACGCCATCAGTTCATTCGGGTGATAGTGCAACGTCGATCCCGTGCCTGCTTTTTTGGTGACAATACGAAAATACATGTAAGCGCCTTCAATCACCGGGCCTTCACCGGTGGACAGATGCGGGTTGAGATGATGCACTTTGTAGTTTTCAAAACGGTGAAAAGGCATGGTGCGCTCCGGCTGGGTTGATCGCTGTAGTATTCAGGGCTGAGTTGATGCCAGCCCCATTTTATCCGTGCCACATGCCCGACGGCACGGTCACAATATCGTAATATCACGCTCGCAGCATTGTGATATTCCCGGCACTTACGTACTACAGGAGACACGAGCAGTGAATTCGACCCTACTTGCTTTGGTATTGCCCTTGCTTGTTGCGTGCCTATTGCCCCACACCCACACCCAAGCCCACGCGCAACCTGCTGCGGCTAAAGGCGCTACACAGGCCTGGCCCGTGCGGCCCGTGCGGCTCATTGTCGGGTTCACGACGGGCGGGCCTGTCGATATTTCGGCGCGCATCCTCGCGCCCAAGCTCGCCGAGCTGTGGGGGCAGCCGGTGGTCGTGGAAAATCGTTCGGGCGCGGGCGGCTCTATCGCCACGGTGCTGGTGGCGCAGTCCACGCCCGATGGCTACACGCTGCTGCTGAGTTCTGCGTCTCTCGCGATCAACGCGGTGTTGCGATCCAATCCAGGTTATGACCCCCTGCGTGATTTCGCCAGCGTATCGCAAATCGGTTATTCAACCAGTGCTATCGTGGTGGCGCCGTCACTCGGTATCAAATCGTTGAAAGAGTTGATTGCGCTTGCCAACGAGCGACCGGGCAAGCTGTTATACGGCTCGGCAGGCGCGGGCAGCGGCACGCACATGACCACCGAGCGCTTCAACATGGCAGCCGGTATCAAAGGCACGCATGTGGCGTACAAAGGCCAATCCGAAATGGTCATCGAGATACTGGCCGGACGCTTGCACTTTGGCGTACCCACCTTGAGCGTGGCACTCGGCATGATCAAAGATGGTCGCCTGCGCGCGCTGGCGGTGGCGACGCCGAAGCGATCACCGTTGTTGCCAGATGTGCCCGCCGTGGTTGAAATTTTGCCGAGTTATCGCCGCGATGCCGTGCACTTGCTCATGGCACCGGCAAAGACACCGCGCGCTGTCGTCAATAAAATCAGCCGTGATGTGGCGCGCGTGTTGGACATGCCCGATGTCAAAAAACAGATGGAGACCATGGACTTTATTTCTGCCGCGAGCACGCCAGAGGAGTTGGACAAAATACTGCGCGAAATGTTGGTGACCTTTGATGAAGTCGCGCGTGCGGCGGGATTGAAATAGTGTGTGGTAACGCACCTCGCCGTTCACATGTAGCCGTCGAATGAGCACAGCCCTTATAGCGAGAATTCATCGTAAGTATTTGTTTTTATTGAATTTTTTACATAAGCACTAGCCGCGCCTGCAAGGTCGCTGTGCTATGCTTGGTGTAGTCGCAGCAGCAATTCCAACCTTCACACGACCTCACCCATGACCACAGACGCCACCAGCGCACCGTCGTGCGCGCCGCCGGATTTCAGCCCGCGTAAACCCAAAATCACCTTACCTCAACTCGCGTGCGATACCCATGCGCACATCCTCGGCCCTATTGCGCAGTACGCGTACTCACCCGCACGCGTCTACACCTCGCCTGATTGTTTGTTGAGTGACTATCAAAAAATGCTTGCCACACTCGGTGTGCAACGCGCAGTGCTGGTGCAACCCAGTGTGTACGGCAGCGATAACACGGTGATGCTGGCAGCGATGAAAGCAGGGGGCAGCGCATTTCGCGGCGTGGCGGTGGTGGACAACGACATTGCCGATACCGAACTCGCCCAACTCAACACCGCTGGCGTGCGCGGCGTACGTGTGAATATCGTCGATGTCAAAGACCGCAAGCCCGGCACGCTGCCGATGGCCGAACTCACCGCACTGGCCAAACGCATAGCGCCCATGGGCTGGCACATGGAGTTCCTGATGCACTGTGATGAATTCGCCGATATGGATCGCACGTTTGCGGATTTCCCGGTGGACATCGTGCTGGGGCATCTGGGTTATATGAAAACCAGCCTAGGCGTGAATAACGGCGGCTTTCAAGCGCTGCTGCGCTTGATGAATAAGGGCAAGGCTTGGGTCAAATTTACCGGACCGTATCGCATCTCCGGTGAAGCCTTGCCGCATGCCGACACCAACGTCTACGCCCACGCACTCATCAACGCCAACCCTGAGCGCCTGTTATGGGGCACCGATTGGCCGCACGTGATGGTCAAAAGCGCCATGCCCAACGATGGCGATTTGTGCGATCTGCTGGCTAGCTGGGTGCCGGATGCGGCTACGCGCGAGCAGGTGCTGGTGCGGAATCCGGCTAAGTTGTACGGGTTTTAGAACTAGGCCTCAACAACCTAGCCACAGAGGGCACAGAAATTTTTTAGAGACCAACCATGACCACCAACATCAACACCCAACACGACGGCGCTGCCGTTATCGCTGAATACCTGATCGCCCAAAAAGTGCCGTATGTGTTCGGCCTGTGCGGCCACGGCAACATCGGTTTTCTCGATGCGCTGCATGCGCGGCAGGATCAAATCAAAACCATTTCCGTGCGCCATGAGTCGGTCGCCGGGTTCATGGCTGACGTGTATTACCGCGTGTCGGGCCAGCCCACCGCCACGTTTACCTCGTGCGGCCCCGGCTCGGCTAACCTGCCGATTAGTCTGGCCAATGCGTTTTTTGATTCGGTGCCGTTTTATGCGGTCACCGGCAACGTGCCCACCAGCCAATTTAATCGCGGCGCGTTTCAAGAGACTTATCGCCATTACCAAGCGGACTTTCCGTCTACGGTAAAAGCCTATTGCAAGCGCGTGTTTCAACCCACCACTGCCGCGCAATTACCGGTGTTCGTGCGACAGGCTTGGAAGACCATGGTCACCGGCCGCCCCGGCCCCGTGGTGCTGGATGTGCCGTTCGATATTTTCAACGAACCCATCAACGAACCCACGCCACGCCCGGAAGACTGGGACGCCAACATCAGTTGCCGCTGCGGCGCAGACCCGGAGGGCGTGCGCAAGGCTGCTGACATGCTGATGAAAGCACAGCGCCCGGTGATCCTCGTCGGCCAAGGCGTGCGTTACGGGGGTGCAACCAAGGAGTTGTTGCAACTCGCTGAGAAGTTGCGCATCCCCGTGGCCATGTCCGCCAGTGGTATCGGCGCGATACCAGCGGATCATCCACTGGCGTTAGCACTCGTCGCGCGCAACGGCCCGTATCACGCGAATCATTCCACGCGCCAAGCCGATGTGCTGCTGGCACTGGGCGTGCGCTTTGATGACCGCACCTCAAGCAGTTGGATACCGGGCTTCTCGTTCACCATACCGCCGACGAAGCTGATTCATGTGGATATCGACCCCGACGAAATCGGCCGCAACTACCCGGTGGCGTTGGGCCTGATGGCTGATGTGCGCACCTTTATGCGGCAGTTGCTGGGTGAACTCGATGCGCGCTTTAACAGAGGTGAGTTGCCTGCCGAACGCGCACCGTGGCTTGACGCCATCGCCGGTTACCGCAAAGAGTGGAACGACTTTATCGCGCCCGGTTACAAAGCCGACACCACGCCCATCGAACCGCAACGCGCTGCATTTGAAATCGACAAAGCCATCACCGAAGACACCATACTGGTCAGCGACATCGGCGTGCATCACAACTGGCTGATTCAATTCTGCAAACCCAAACGGCCCGATTCATTAATCGGCTCCATGGGCTTCGGCCCCATGGGCTTTGGCGTGGCGGGTGCGTTGGGCGCGAAGCTCGCAGCACCCCATCGCCCGTGCGTGGCAGTGGTCGGCGACGGCGCATTCATGATGCACGCCAACGTGCTCGCCACCGCCTACGAATACAACATCCCCGTGGTGTATGTGATCTGGAACAACTACGCCTACGGTTCCATTCGCGGCCTGCAACGCGGCTACCTCGGTGGGCGCGAATTAGCGACAGACTTTAAACACCCCGGCACGCAGACACCCTACAACCCTGACTTCGCCGCCATGGCACGTTCAGCAGGTGTAGAAGGCGTGAGCGTGGATCGTGCAGCCGATTTGAACGAAGCGATACGCAAGGCCATTGCGGCCAACAAGCCTTGTGTGATTGACGCCAACATCAATGGCGATTTGAATCCGACGGGTGCGGGGATTTGGGAATTGCCGGGGATGGGCCGGAGCAAGCCGGGAATTGGGAAGCAGTACGTGCCGTAACAAAGGCACCGTAGGGCGTCAGCTTCGCTAGGACCATTTCCAAATAGCCATTTAAAATCAAATAGATAAAATAAGCCCACCAACAACACCTCATCATGAAAAAAATCATAATCACCCTTACACTGCTCGGCGTCGCATCAGCCATCCAAGCCCAGCCTGCTTCGACAAGCTCAGCACAGGCTTTCCCCACTAAACCCATCCGCTTCATCGTCGGCTTCACCGCCGGCAGCGAGGTAGATGTGATCGGACGCATGATCGCGCACGAAATGACTGAAAAATGGGGCCAGCGCGTGGTGGTGGATAACCGCCCCGGTGCAGGCAGTACGGTGGCGGGCGCGATTGTCGCTGCCGCCACTGCCGACGGCTACACGCTGTTTTTTAACTCCGTATCACACGCGGCGACGCCGGCGCTGTATCCGAACGCGCCGTTCGATACGCTGCGCGATTTTGCCGGCGTGTCGCAGGCCACAAGCTTGCCCAACGTGCTGATCATCGCGCCAGCGGCAGGCGTGCGCACACAAAAAGATCTGATCGCGCTGGTTAAGCAAAAAGGCGATATGAACTACGGCCACGCCGGTGTCGGCAGCGGCACGCACATTACCGGCGAGCTCTTTCGCCAGATGGCGGGCCTGACCCTCACACATGTGCCGTACAAGGGCGTGCCCGAAGTCATCACCGACGCCATGGCTGCGCGACTCAATTACGCCTTTGCGCCCATTGGCAACACGTTGCCATTCATCAAAGACAAGCGCTTGGCCGCTTTGTCCGTGAGCACCGCCACGCGCTCAGCGGCGCTGCCCGACGTGCCCACCATCGCTGAGGCGGGCTTGTCCGGTTACGTATTCGACCACTGGTACGGCATGTTCGCGCCGGCAAAAACGCCACGCGCCGTCGTCAGCCAGTTGTCGCAGGAAGTCGCGCGCATCCTCAACATTCCCGATGTGAAAGACAAAATCACCGTGCGCGGCGCGGCTATCAAAACCTCTGCGCCGCAAGTATTTGAATCGTTCGTGCGCACCGAAGTGGAAAAAATCACCAAGGTGATGAAAGCAGGTGGGGTAAAGGTACAGTAACAGTCCAGTAGCGGTGCGCAAACGCCAGCGCCAGCGCGCTTTGCGCCGCTACTCTGCGCGTATTCCGGCAGCCTGCGCCACCCGCCCCCATTGGGCGATTTCGTCGCGCAGGTAGCTGCCGAATGCTTGTGGCGTCATCACCATGGCGCGCGTGCCGTCGGCGAGCGCTTTGAGTACCGATTCCGCCGCTATCGACCCCGCACCGCCGGGCCGATTTTCCACCACCACCGGCTGGCCCAACAGATCAGACAGCTTGGCGCCGACGAGCCGCGCGGTTGTATCGTTGCCACCACCGGGGGCCAGCGGCACGACTCGACGCAACGGGCGCGGGGGAAAGGTTTGCGCGTGCGCGACAACACTGGCACTCAAGGCTATTGCAACAAAATCAGTGCGCGCGGTTAAAAAAACCTCATAAAATCAACTACTTAGATACTACGCGTTCTGCCGCCATCGACATTGATGGCGGTGCCGCTGATCAGCCGCGCGCGCGCCGACGCGAGAAACACCGCGAGATCGGCGATATCTTCTGGCGCAATCACTTTGCCGAGCGGCACTTCCTGCAACAGATATTGCTCTGCCTTTTCTAGCGACAGCCCGCGTTCACGCGCGGTAATGTTCACCAACTCGGTAAAGCGTCGCGTCGCCGTGGAGCCGGGACAAATCGCGTTCACGGTAATGCCGAACGCGCCGAATTCATTGGCCATCGCTTTGGTGACGCTCAGCGTGCCAAAGTTAATCGGCCCCGACATCATTGAATGCGATTCCGGTTCGCGCCCGCGTGTGCCGGAAATGTTGATGACGCGCCCCTGATTCGATTGCTTCAGATGCGGCAGCGTGGCGCGCGTCATGCGCAGCAGGCCCAACGGTTTCACCTTGAAGTAGCGCTCCCACATTTCATCGGGGATTTCTTCGAGCCGGCCGCGATAGGCGCCACCTGCGCAATTCACCAGCACATCCACGCCGCCGAGCGCTTGCACCACAGAGGCGACGGCGGGGTCTATGGTTTGCGGCTGCTCCAGATCCACTACCGCTGTCACAACTGTCGCCGAGGGACATCGCGTGCGCACTTCTGACGCGGCATCGGCTAGGCCTTGCGCATTGCGCCCCAGCAGCGCCAGCGACATGCCTTCCGCCGCAAAGGCATGCGCAATGGTGAGGCCGATGCCACGATTGGCACCGGAGATGATGGCTTTTTTGCCTTTCAGGTTGAGGTCCATGATTTGCTTTCGTTTCTGTGTTTGAAATTTTTTCGCGCGCTGACTTAGGGGCTCACGTCCCCGGCTACAGCAGTCGAGGAGCGGTGCTGCGGGAGCGCCGCAGTTTTGTCGGTTGGCGGTGAGCGCAGCGAACCCCAACGTTCGCGATACTCGCACCACGACCGATGCGGTTCGCTGCCCTCACCGCCATCTTACCGTGCGCACTTAGAAACGTTCGTCCGCGCGCAGGTAGCGCCACTGCCCTTCCGGTAACTTGCCGAGCACCACGCTGCCGATGCGCACGCGCTTCAAGCCGGTGACTTTCAGGCCGACCAGTTCGCACATGCGACGTATCTGCCGTTTTTTGCCTTCGCGCAGGGCAAAACGCAATTGATCCTCGTTTTGCCAACTCACTTTAGCAACCTTCAACGCAGCGCCATCGAGGCTCAGACCGAAGTTGAGTTTCGCCAGATTCTCCGCCGACAGCGTACCTTCGACGCGCACCAAGTATTCCTTTTCGATTTTAGAATCTTGGCCGATCAACTGCTTGGCGATGCGGCCATCTTGCGTAAATACAATCAGTCCCACCGAATCAATATCCAAGCGACCTGCCGGTGCCAAGCCACGCAAGTGCGTAGCGCTGAACCGCAGCGGGAGTTTGTCGTCCTTGGATCGGTTTTCCGGTTTAATCAATTCCATCGCCGGGCGATAACCCAGCTCCGGCAAGTTGGAAACATAGCCGATGGGTTTGTTAAGCAGTATCGTGACGCTCGCTTCCTGCTTCGATTGCGCCTGCCGCGTCAGCGTGACCTTTTGATGGGGGAAAGCGCGCGTACCGAGTTCGGTCACCGGCACCCCATCCACCAGCACCCAGCCTTGCTCGATATAGCTGTCGGCCTCACGACGTGAGCAAATGCCCTGCTCGGACATCAGCTTCGACACACGCACTTTTTGCACTTCGGCTTCATCGCTCATAAATTTTTCATCCCGATGCGTTTACCATGCTGAGCGCCACCGCTTCAGCCACTTCAATCCCGTCTACCGCTGCCGAGAGAATACCCCCCGCGTAACCCGCGCCCTCGCCCGCCGGATACAGCCCGCGCGTATTCATACTCTCAAACGCGGCATTGCGCTTGATGCGTAGCGGCGATGAGGTGCGCGTCTCGACGCCCGTCAGCACCGCGTCATCCATGGCAAAGCCCTTGATCTGCCGGTCGAAAGCTGGCAGCGCTTCGCGTATGGCCGCTATCGCATAGTCCGGCACGCAGCCGCGCAAATCGGTGGGCGTCACACCCGGTTTGTAGGAAGGCACAACCTCGCCCCATGCAGTAGACGGCCTGCCCGCGAGAAAATCCGCCACGCGCTGCGCCGGTGCGTTGTAGTTGCGTCCGCCCGCCTCAAACGCGGCGGATTCCCAATAGCGTTGAAAATCTATGCCCGCCAACACACCGCCGGTGCAGTCGCTCGCCGGGTGCAGCGGATGACTATTCGGCGTATGCGGCGTATGCGGCGTAAGTGAAAAATCCTCTGGCGTGATACCGACCACAATGCCCGCATTCGCATTGCGTTCATTGCGCGAATACTGACTCATGCCGTTGGTTACCACGCGCCCCGCTTCCGATGTCGCCGCCACCACCGTGCCACCGGGGCACATGCAAAAGCTGTAGACCGAACGGCCATTGCTGCAGTGATGCACCAGTTTGTAATCCGCCGCGCCCAGCAGCTTGTGGCCAGCGTAATTGCCGTAGCGCGCGCGGTCGATCAACGACTGCGGATGCTCAATACGAAAGCCTATCGAAAACGGCTTGGGATCGATATACACGCCGCGCTGATGCAGTATGTGAAACGTATCGCGTGCGCTGTGGCCGACGGCGAGCACCACGTGGGTCGTCGCCAGCGTTTCGCCGTTTTCCAGCGTGACGCCGCGCATCTGCCCCTGCTCAATCACCACATCGACCACTTTGCTTTGGAAGCGAAACTCGCCGCCGAGTGCTTGTATCGTTGCGCGCATCGCCTCCACTATGCCCACCAGCCGAAAGGTGCCGATGTGCGGCTTGCTCACATATAAAATTTCTTCCGGCGCACCGGCTTTGACAAATTCGCTCAGCACTTTGCGCCCGAGATAACGCGAATCTTTGATTTGGCTATACAGTTTGCCGTCCGAAAACGTGCCTGCGCCGCCTTCGCCGAACTGCACATTCGATTCCGGGTTCAGCACCGATTTGCGCCACAAGCCCCAGGTATCCTGTGTGCGCTCGCGCACGGCTTTGCCGCGCTCCAGAATGATCGGGTTAAAGCCCATCTGCGCTAACAACAGGCCCGCGAACAAACCGCATGGGCCGGTGCCGATTACGACAGGGCGCTGCGCGCTACCACGGCGCGCCTGCGAGACGAACTGGTAGTTGGTATCAGGGGAATTCTTTAACTCGTTGATTTTATTGGTTTTTTTATTATCCCCCTGCGTAGCCGCGTCATTGACCTCAACGTCCAGCGTGTAAATCAAATGAATCGCCGAGCGTTTACGCGCGTCCACCGCGCGCCGGAAGATGGCGTATCGCAGCAATTGCGCAGGCTCAACGCCCAGCCGCGCGACGATCGCATCGCGCAGATCGCGCTCGCTGTGATCGAGCGGCAACTTCACTTCGTTGAGGCGCAGCATGGCGTTAGTCGAGTTGCGGATACCGGCTGACTGAAATCGCAACAGGGGCGATGCGCTGTATCGGTTTCACGGGTTCAGCCCGTGCGTGCGCCACCACTGCACGGCTACATACCACTCATAACATAGCGCAACCCTGCGTAACAAAAACATCAAACCACTCCCGTGTCGAAGGCGACACTTTACCGCATTCGTGCAGTGGCGCTGCGGTAGAATGTTTGGTCGCCGAATAAATACCCGCCTAAAGGACTCACCATGGATCAAGCCCCGGTCAAACTTGCGCATAACGTCACCCGCCTCGGCCATCTCGACTTGCAAGGTGCGGGCCAAGTGCTGGTGGAAGGCCACTATGCTTACGTCGGCCACATCACCAACAAGGAAGGCTTGGCGACCAGCATTGTTGATGTAGCTGATCCGAAAAATCCGCGTGTGGTATGTCAAATTCCGGTGGGCGACAACGTTTCGCACAGCCACAAGGCGCGCGTGGTGGGCGACATCATGATCACGAATATGGAGCAGAACATGACCGCCATCGGACGCAAAGCCGATGAACTGCCCAAGTTGCGCACGCTGCTCCAAGCAGAGCTGGGACGTGACGCCACCGATGCTGAACTTGCCGCACGGTTGGGCGTGAGCGCGGCAGACATCCCCGCCGTGGATGCCCTGGCCAAGCAGCCCTACAGCGAAGGCGGCTTCAAAATTTGGGACATCAAGGATCGCACCAAGCCCAAGCTCATCACCCATCACCGCACGCACGGGCGCGGCGTGCACCGCTTTGATATGGACGCGAACTACGCCTACATCTCAACCGAAATGCCCGGCTACATCGGCAACATTTTGGTCATTTACGATTTGAAGAACCCCGCCAAACCGGCAGAAATTTCGCGTTGGCACATCCCCGGCCAGCATATCGCGGGCGGCGAAAAGCCCACGTGGCCGGGGCGCCAACACCGCCTGCATCACACCGTGCGCGTCGGCAATCGCCTGTTTGCCGGCTGCTGGCATGGCGGCGTGCGTATTGTTGATGTGAACGACATTCGCAAGCCCACCACCATCGGCGCTTACAACTACCATCCGCCGATGCCGGAGCCCTCGCACACGTTCATGGGCCTCACGCGCAAGCTCAATGGCCGTGACATCGCGGTGGCCATCGATGAAGAAGACCATGTGCACAGTGACGCGGAAGTCGCCAAACGCCGCGGTCGGCCGCACGCAGCGCTGTGGACATTTGATATCACCGACACCGCCAACATCAAGCCGCTGGGCGTGTTTGAAGTGAGCGAACTCGAATCACCGTGGGCGCGTGTAGCCCCCGGCCGCTTCGGTGCGCACCAGTTTCAGGAGCACTGGAAAGGCGGCGACACGCTGGTGTATTGCGCCTGGTTCGCGGGCGGCCTGCGTATTGTGGATGTGGCCGACCCGTCAGCACCACAAGAGATCGGCTGGTACATTCCCGAGCCGGTGGGCGGCAAGGCCTGCCCGCAATCCAACGATGTCGATGTCGATGAGCGCGGGCTGATTTACTTGGTGGATCGCTACCTAGGCTTTGATGTGCTGGAACTCAAACGGTAGCTGTTACCGCAACGATTTTTGGCCCAGCTTGGTCTCGGTGCCAGCCAGAATGTTTTTGATGTTCTGCCGATGCCGGTAGATCAACATCAGCGACACCCCTGCCACGCTGGCAAAAAACGGATGCCCAATACCGAATAGCATCCACGTCGCAAATGGCGCAAACAGCGCCGAGATGATCGAGGCCAATGACGACAGGCGAAAAAACAGCGCAATGATCAGCCAAGTCGAAATCGCCCCTACCCCCAGATAAACGCTGAAGCCAAACAGCGATCCCAGCGCGGTCGCTACACCCTTGCCGCCCTGAAAGCGGTGAAACACCGGGTACATGTGGCCGATGACCGCCAGCGCACCGGCCAACGCCATGGCCAACGCCGCCGTATCCGCCGCCGCAAAATGCTGTGCGAGCCACACGGCCAGCCAGCCCTTGAATGCGTCACCCAGCAGCGTGAGTATGGCCGCAGCCTTGTTGCCCGAGCGCAGCACATTGGTTGCGCCCGGATTACCAGAGCCATAGGTACGCGGATCCGGCAAGCGGAACGCCGCGCTGCAAATGACCGCGAACGATACCGAACCAACCAGATACGCCGCGACCGCAAGAATTACTGTGTTCATGGGTTTTCAACTAGAATCAATGCCCATTTTAGCCGAACCGCAGCGCCACACATCAAACGCATGGACATCATTTTTATTCGCGATTTTCGTTTAAGCCTCACCGTCGGGCTGTACGACTGGGAGCGCATCGCGCCGCAAACCGTGCAGCTTGATCTGGAAATCGGCATACCCGGCGCACACGCCACAATCTCGGATGCCCTCGGTGACACCATCGACTACGCCAAAGTCGTGCAACGCATTGAAGAAAGCCTGCGCGACAATAAAATTCAGTTGCTGGAGAAGCTCGCTGAACACATCGCCCAAATCGTGCGCGGCGAATTCAAAGCGCCGTGGGTGAAAGTCAGTGTC
>JAYTWR010000022.1:0-9417 GCA_043743335.1 Burkholderiales bacterium | reverse complement strand
TTTGCTCTGGCTTCGTGTTGGTGATTTAACCTTACAACGTACATGCTCACGTAACGTTTACAATGTGCCTCAAAATTATGCAATTTTTAGAGGTGCCCTATATCGTAAAACTCGTAAAACTCGTACGGCTCAATCGGCTTTCAATCCGGTGGCCTTGATTAAGCGCGACCACTTCGCAAAATCGCGCTGGATGACTTCGCCCAATTCAGCCGGCGAGCTGCCGACGAAATCCATACCGCCGACGATCAGGCGATCTTTTATCTCGGCGTCGTTGACGGTTTTTATCAGGTCGGCGTGGAGCTTGTCGATCAACGGTTTGGGCAAGCCCGCCGGCGCGAACACGGCAAACCATTCGCCGGCTTCATAGCCCGGCGCTACCGTTTCGGCGAGCGTGGGCAAGTCGGGCGCGTCGGCGCGACGCTTCAGGCTGGTGACGCCCAGTGCGCGAACGCGACCGGACTTAATGTGCGGCGCAGCCGATAACGTGCCGGCGAACATCATTTGTATCTGCCCGGCGATTAAATCGGTGATGGCAGGGCCGGTGCCTTTGTACGGCACGTGCACCATGCTGATGCCAGCCTGCATGCGGAACAACTCCACTGCCAAGTGAATAGCGCTGCCCGCGCCCGCCGAACCGTAGTTCATCGAGCCGGGTTTGGCTTTTGCCAACGCCACCCACTCGGGCATGGTATTCGCCAGCGTGCCGGGGAAAATTACGACGCGATACGGCGAGCGCGCAATTAACATGAGCGGCGTGAAGTCGCGCACCGGATCGTAGGTGCTGCGTGGATTGATCGCCGGGTTGGTGACCAGCGCGCTGATGGCGATCAACAAGGTGTAGCCGTCGGGTGCGGCACGCGCCACCAGCTCGTGCGCGACATTGCCGCCGCCACCGCCGCGATTGTCGATCACGATTTGCTGCTTGAGTTGCGCCGTTAGCTTGGTGGTGACGGTGCGCGCGATGATGTCGGTGCCGCCGCCGGGCGGGTACGGCACCAGCACGCGAATGGGGCGTGCGGGGTAGCCCGCCGGGGCTTGCGCGTGGCTAAAGCCCGCTAGCGATGAAAATAAAATACCCCATAAAATCAATTGCTTGCACAGTGTTGCCCAGCGCGCGACACGATGCACCCACCGCGCAGCCATTCGTGCAATCCGATTAGGGTGCATCGATCAATTCGCCTTGATGCCCTGCTTCTTGATCAAGTCAGCGTATTTCGCACGCTCAGCGGCGATAAAGGCAGCAAATTGCTCGCCGCTGCCGCCGATCATGGATGCGCCCAAGTCTGTCATCGCCGCCTTGTAATCGGCGTCGCTGATGGCGGTGTTAATCGCGCGATTGAGCGTCGCAACCGTGGCCTTGGGCACGGCGGTGAGTACCAGTACGCCGTGCGAAATGCCCGCCTCAAAACCGGGCGCGCCGCTTTCGTCCATCGTGGGCAAATCCGGCAAAGCGACAAGTCGCGTTTTGGCGGCGACGCCCAAGGCTTTGACTCTGCCACCACGAATGTGGCCGATGGCGGTAATGGAGTTATCAAACAGTAACTGAATTTCATTGCCGATCAGCGCCACGATGGCCGGTGCCGCGCCACGATAGGGGATATGCGTCAACTCGATTTTCGCCGTGTAATTGAGCAGCTCGCCGGCCAGATGCAACGAGGTGCCCGGCCCGCCGGAACCAAAGTTAATGCTGCGTGGCTTGCTTTTGGCCAACGCCATCAGGTCCGACACGCGCGTGGCGGGCAACGACAGCGTCGCCAGCAACACATGCGACGCTTGGCTCACGCGCGCCACCGGCTGAAAATCTTTCGGGTTAAACGGCAGCTTGTCGTATAACACTGGATTCACCGCGAACACTGGGTGCGAAGAAAAAAAGATGGTGTGGCCATCGGGATTGCCGCCCGCCACCGTCACCGCTGCGGCATTGCCGGCCGCGCCCGCGATGTTTTCCACCACGATGTTTTGCTTGAGAATGCGCGCAAGGTGCGCCGCGAGGCGCCGTGCATTCACGTCCGCGCCACCGCCCGCCGGCATGCCAGCGACCATGCGTATGGGGCGATTGGGGTAAGCGGGGGCGGGTTGTGCCAGCACGCCTGCGCTCATGAGCACGCCCATCACGAACAGGATGCGCCGCATTGTTTAATTCTCGGGCTTGGGGTCGGGCTGGGGGTCAGGATATACATCCGCACCGTAAAACGCCCGCGTGCGTTCAAGGTAATCCCCCGTGGGCGGCGCGTAGGTGAGCCGCTTGCTGGTAAAGCGCCCCGTGATGCGACGCAGCTTCACGGCCATCTCACCCATTTTCACCAACTCGACAATACCGTTGACGATGGGCGCGCGCTCGAATTCATAAGTGTGTGATTCGGCGAGAAACACAATAATGTCGCCGCCCGCCGGGATGATGACTTCCGCGCCTTTGTCCAGCAGCTTCTTCGCCGCCTTGTTGAACTGTTCGATGATGCCTTGGCGAAACGGCAGATCGACCATCGCGCGCTTGAGCTCAATGGGTGAGGTTTCAATCGGCTCCAGCCCCGCGCAGCGGTGCTCCAGACGGTAACGCGCTACGTTCTCACGCACGCGCAAATCCCACTTGGGGCTGATGGTGACTAGCCCGAATGACGCGCCCATCATGCACGCCACGTGCAGGCTGGTTTCGCACAGCCCGAGCACCGGTATGTTCACGCACTCGCGTGCTTCACGCAGCCCGGCATCGCTGATGTTGCCGACGAGAAACGCGTCGTAACCCTCGCGCTCGGCCTGCATGGCGTTGTAGATCACTTCGCGCACGTCGTGGTGTTCGAGCAGCTTGTAATGCACGCCGATGCCTGCCGATTGCGCCACGCCGCGCATGTCCACCGTGGTGCCGGGATCAACCGCATCGGCGATGGTGGCGCGCAACAGCTTGCCGTAGGGCGTGGATTCGGTTTGCCGGGCAAGACTTTGATACCAGAGTTTCATGCGTAGTCCGTTCGGTTCAAGGATGGGCGAGTACGATGTGTTTGTGCGGGAACCCTGTGACGTCAGCCTGCGCACGCCGATAGCAATGCGCGTGCTGAAGTGCTTTCCAGATTCTCGATGAGCCCCTTCAATGCGGCTGCGCGCGTAACGCCTAGTACAGCACCCGCGAGCGCATCGAATTTGATGGACACCCGCGAGCCTTGCGTGCACAAATCCGTTTCAGGAATCGACGCGTCGTAAGCCGCGTGCAGGCGCTCGCCAGCGGTGGATTCGATGGTAACTTCGGCTTGCAGTGAGCGCTGCGACCAATCCGCGCCCGCGAGTTCCACCGTCACTTTGTCGCGCATTCTGACCAGCGCCGCGTCGGCGCAGGTGGCGGCGCTGTAGGTGGCCAAGCCCGCCGTATCCAGCCCGAGCAGGGTGGCAGCCGCCATGAAGCGCAGGCTGAATTTGGCTTCGAGGCCGGTGCGCGGTTGTTGAATATTGCACATGGTGTCGGCACCGGGGGCGACGCGCACCACGATGCGCGCAACGTCCTTTGGTGCCAGCGGGTGGTTCGCGCGCAAATGGCGTATACACTCAACCACCGAATGCGTGCCGTAACACGCGGCATGGTATTTGAAGAGATTTTCGCGGATAAAGTAGCGGCCCGGCTCCGCCAGCGCCGCATCGGGATGAAAATCCGGGCTCAAGGTGGCGGCGAAACCGCCGGGGCGTTCCAGCATGTCGATGCGGCTTTCCATGCCACGTGCGGCGAGCAACGCAGCACGCAAGCCGTTTTGCGCTGCCAGCCCGGCGTGAAACGGTTTGCACTGCGTGCCGAACTGGCTCTTGAGCCCGGCGGATTGCGTGGCGGCAATGCCTAGCGCACGCCGGGTGGCATCCAAATCCAACTGCAGCAACCGCGCGCAGCCTGCTGCAGCCGCAATCGCGCCGATGGTGCAGGTGGCGTGGTAACCACGCGCGTAATGCCCCGGCGACACCAGCGTGCCGACGCGCGCGGCGGTTTCGTACGCGGCGACAAAGGCCGCGATGATGTCGGTTCCGTTGGCGTTGCGCGATTCGGCCAGCGCGAGTATCGCCGGCAGCACTGCCGCCGTGGGGTGGCCAGTCATGCCCGTATTGACGTCATCGTAATCCAGCACGTGCGAGGTTGCGCCGTTGATCAGCGCGGCCTGTAACGGCGAGACGCGATCCTTTTGCGCGACCAGCGTGCATGCGCTGTTGCCGCCTTCGTCATGTGCCGCGCCGATAAGAATGGGGATCAACGGATCGCTCGCCCCCGCCGTGGCGCACGCCATCCAGTCGAGCACGCAGCGGCGTGCGGCTTCGCGCACGTCAGCGGGCAGTTGTGACGTGTTGCGGGCAAGCGCCCATTCAGCGAGGGTTGCGGTGACGGCAGTCATAATTAGCTTCTATAAAATATTCAATAAAATCAACTAGTTAGGTGGATTTCCCGCTGGGCGCGGATTGCGGCTTCAGGCTGATAATTAACACGCCCGACAGCACCAGCCCCGCGCCGATCAACTGTATCAGGGTAATGTGTTCGCCGAGAAAAAATTGCCCCAAACCCATGGTGGAAAGCGGCCCCACGCAGCCGATCAGCGCCACCTGATTGGGGCCGATACGCTTGATGCCTTCTGCAATCAGCCACAGCGGCAGCACGGTGGAAAACAGCGCCATGATGATGGTCAGCACATACACATCGTGCGCCACCGCCAGCCGCGCGGGGCCGTGCACCGCCATAAAATGCGCGATGACAAAAAACGACGCTGAGGTTGAGGCATACGCGGTAAAACGCATCGAGCCCAACTGTTGCACATAGCGGCTACCGGCGATGAAATACACTGCGGTGGTCACTGCACTGGCAAACACCAGCGCCGCACCGAGTAGCATCAGGCTCCAACTGGTTTTCCAGTGTTCACCGAGACGGATTTCCTCGTTGAACACCAGTGCGATGCCGCTGTACGATAACGCGAGCGAAATGATGTGCCGCTTGCGTATCGGATGCTTGAGAAAGAGCGCCGACATCAGCACCACAATCGTCGGATACAGGTAAAGAATCAATCGCCCCAAGCCCGCCGAGATGTATTGCAGGCCAGCGAAATCCAAATAGCTGCCGACGTAATAACCGGCGAAGCCCAGTGCAATGACGCCCAACCAATCACGGCGCGACAAGTGGGCCGCACCCGCCCACCAAGCCATCAACAGAAAAAAGGGCAGCGCAAACAGCATGCGCAGCGCAAGCAGCGTCAGTACATCCACGCCGTGCTGATACCCCAGCTTGACGAGTATGGTTTTGCCGGAAAAGGCGATGGACCCAAAGAGTGCGCACGCAACGCCGATGTAGGCGCTGCGCGCGCCAGCGGACAAGCTCATGATGGGGGCAGCGCAGTTCGCGCAGCCCACGGCAGAAAATCGGAGAATTTCATGCGAGGATTTTACCTTGTATACTCATTGCCACGCATTGCTACTCAGTGCCACTCATTTGCCGATTCAATTCAACCTATCAAGGCCGCCCCTGTGACGACAACTGAATCCAAACTCCATGTCTATGATGTTCTTGCGAAATGTTTTATGCAGGAGGGCGTGCGCACCTGCTTTACGCTGATGGGCGATGCCAATATGAACTGGGCGGCGCGTTTGGCCGAGCAGGGCTGTCGCATGGTGTATGTGCGGCACGAGCATAACGCGGTCGCAGCGGGTATGGCCTATGCGCGTAAGACCGGCGAAATTGGCGTTGCCACGGTGACCTGCGGGCCTGGCGTCACGCAATTGATTACCGCGCTGCCGGCTGCGGTGCGCGCGCATTTGCCGATGGTGGTGTTTGCCGGTGAGTCGCCGCTCAAGATGGGCTGGTACAACCAAGAGCTGAATCAAGGCCCGGTTATCAACGCCACGGGCGCGGCGTATCATCAACTGCACCTGCCCGAGCGCATGCCGATTGCGATACGCGATGCCTTTCTGCAAGCACGTCGCGAGCGCCGCCCAGTGGTGCTGGGTATTCCGTTTGATCTGCAAGAGCGGCTGTGGACTGGGCCAGAGACCTTGCCCACGCCCTCGGCGCAGTTGTTGCCGCGCCTGTCGCCCATACCGCCGCACCCCGATGATTTGGCGCAGGCTGCGAAACTGGTTGCCAGCGCTGAACGCGTCGTGATATTTGCCGGCTTGGGTGCGGTTGAAGCCAAGGCGGGGGCTGCGTGCCGCGCGCTGGCCGCCAAGACCGGCGGGTTGTTGACTACATCGTTGCCCGCAAGAGGCCTGTTCCATGAGGACATTTACTGCATCGGCATTTCGGGCAGCTTCTCCACTGAGCTTGGACTGGAGTATCTGGCACAGGCCGATCTGGTCATCGTGGTGGGCGGCTCGCTGGCCTACCACGCGGGCGGCGGCGGTCAACTGTGGCGCAAGGCCAAGATGTTACATATCGACGTTGATCCTGTTGCGGTGGCCCAAGGCCAGGAAGTGGCGCGCCATCATCTGCGTGCCGACGCACGGCTGGGTGTGGAGGCGCTGACAGCAGCCGTGCCTGCGCGCAGCAATCTGTGGCGCACCGAAGCGATGGCCGAGCGCATCCGCGATACCAAACCCGACAGTCACGTGTTCGACATTGCGCCGGGGTACCTTGATCCGCGCCTAGTTGTAGAGGGGCTGGAGAAAACGCTGCCCGCCGATTGGGAGATGGTGAATTCCGGCGGCCACTGCTCTTGGTTCTTTGGCCAAATGCCGTCGCGCTCGAACGAGCGCTTTCTGAGCATCCGCGAGTTTGGCGCTATCGGTAACGGCATCTCATTTGCCATGGGCGTGGCAGCAGCGCGGCCGGAGCGGCCGGTGGTGTTGTTCGATGGCGACGGCAGCCTGATCATGCACATACAAGAGCTTGAAACCATCAAGCGCCACAAGTTGAATATCCTGATTATCGTCATCAACGACGGTGCGTATGGCTCCGAGGTACACAAACTACGCGCAGAAGCGCTGCCCGAGGCGGGGTCCGTGTTCGGTTACAACGATTTTGCGGCCATCGCGCGCGGTTTCGGCATCGAAGGCCAATCGGTCAAAAACTTGGATGAGTTGCCGAAACTGGTGAAAGAATTTAGTGAGCGTGGTGGTGCTGCGGTGTGGGATTTTCATGTGTCGGATAAAGTTGCGTCACCGACGATACGCCGGGCGCATCCGGCTAAGCATGCGAAGGCGTAGGGCTGGTTCGCCGACACGCACTACTCTGCCCGTATTCCCTGCTCGCGAAACACCGCGCCCCACTTCTTGATCTCCCGCGCTAAATGCGCGGCCATTTCCTCGGGCGTGCTCGCGATCACGTCCAGGCCGCGATCCTGCCAGCGCTTGGTAGCATCGGGCGTTTTCAGCACGGCGCGCACTTTGTCGTTTAGCGTCGCGATGATAGTGGCGGGCGTGCCCTTGGGCGCTGCGAGTATTTGCCACGTAACAAACTCGTAGCCGGGCAGGCCGGCCTCCGCCATCGTGGGGATTTGCGGTGCGCCGGGGTTGCGCTTGGTGTCAGTGATGCCCAGTGCCTTCAAGCGCTTTGCCTGAATGTGCGGTAGCGCTTCCGGTATGGCATTGACAAAGTAAAGCTGTGTCTCACCGCTTAACGTGGCTATCGTCGCTGGCCCGCCACCCTTGTAGTGCACGGCAATGAGTTTGATCTTGGCAATATTATTCAGCAGCTCGCCCGAGATGTGCGGGTTCGAGCCCGCACCCGCTGTGCCGTAAGTGAGCGCGCCGGGTTTGGCCTGCGCGAGCGCGATCAAATCCTTCATCGTCATCACCGGCAGGGCAGGGTGCGCCACCAGCACCGACGCCACCGAAGCCAGCAGCGAAACCGGTGCGAAATCACTGACCGGGTCGTACGGCGTCTTGGCGTACGCGAACTGGTTGGTCACAAAGGGCAGGGTGTTGATGAGCAGCGTGTAGCCATCGGGCGCCGAGTTCTTCGCCACCTCGGTGCCGATCATGCCCGTGGCGCCGCTGCGATTGTCGACGACTATCGTTTGGCCCAGCGCTTTGCCCAAGTCCGCGCCCAAGATGCGCGCGACGAGATCGACGCTGCCGCCCGGCGGAAACGGCGAGATGATGCGGATCGGTTTCGCCGGATAGTCGGCGGAGAAAGCGCTCACTGATGCGCCAAGCGCCGTGAATAAAAGAGCCACCGACGCTGCCGACGTTGCCGATGCTTTTGTTGCGAGGGCGAGTTTCATGAGGTTACTCCAAGGGGTTTGCGCATTGAGTTTAGAATGCTCGGATTCTACCTGCGTGAGGTCATCCATGAACGATAGACTCCCTTCTGCCGTTGCTGCATCAAGCATCAGCGCTGCCTACGACAAAAACGGCTACTACTTTCCACACGATGTCACCGATGCGGACGAAGCCGTAGCATTGCTGGCTGATCTGCAAGCGGCAGAGGCCGAGTGCGCCGGTGACCGCATGAAGCTCTCACTGATAAGGGGCTACCCGTCGCAATTGCTGCCTTCGTTCGCCGCGTTGATTCGTAATCCGCGCATGCTCGATGTAGCCGCACAAATCATCGGCCCCGACTTGCTGGTGTGGAGCTGCAGTTTTTTTATCAAGGAAGCGGGCTCGAAAAGTTTTGTGAGTTGGCATCAAGACCTGAACTACTGGGGCCTGGACGGCGACGACGAAGTTACCGCATGGTTTGCGTTGACACCAGCGACGGTGGAGACGGGCTGCATGCGCTTCGTGCCCGGCAGCCATCGCCAGCGCGATGTGGCCCACGTCGATAAATTTGCACCGGACAATCTACTCACGCGCGGGCAGGAGATCGCGGTCGATGTGGACGAAGCGAACGCGGAAAACGTTCTGCTGCACACGGGCCAGGCCTCGTTCCATCACGGGCAACTCTTCCACGCCTCTGGCCCCAACACCACCAACGCGCGCCGAGTGGGTGTGGCCATCCGTTACGTCGCGCCATCGATGAAGCAGACCTCCGGCGACAAACTGCTGGTGTCGCAGGTGAGTGGCGACGATCGCTACGGACACTTCGAGCACATGCCCGCGCCCACTGGCCGATTAATGGCGGAAGACTGGGAGCGCGCGCAGCGAAATGCGGAAATGAAACGCGAGATACTTTACAAGGGCGTTCAGGACGATTTGGTGAAGGTGAATCGCAGGGGCTAACCTGACGCGTGACACTGAACGGGCAATGCTGAATTGTTATTTGAGTTATAGTCATAAGATATCATTCTCGTTATAAACGAGTAACGTAACTTATTGAATATGAAAACAAATATGCAACTCAGACAAATAGTAGTCAGGCTCCCGGAGCAAATCGCGAGTCGACTGGAGACCGTTATTCCTCGCCGCAAGCGCAATCAGTTTATCGTGGATCGGCTGAGCGAAGCGATTGAGGAACACGACAGCAAGCTTGCCAAGGTTGCTGCGCTGGTGACCGCCGAGGAGGAAAGCGACCCGGAACTGCGCCAGCTT
>JAYTWR010000021.1:0-1604 GCA_043743335.1 Burkholderiales bacterium | reverse complement strand
TCACGATTGATGGCCGCACCCTGGGTGAAGTGATCGAGGCCGGCAAGCCAGTGGCCGGCCAGCAAGTCGTCACACCACGCTCGGCGCCGATTTTCCCCTCCGGCGGCCTGGCAGTATTGCGCGGCAACCTTGCGCCCGATGGTGCGCTGATCAAGCATTCATCGGCAACCCAATCCCTGATGAAGCATACTGGCCGCGCAGTGGTGTTCGAGTCGCTCGAAGACATGGCCAATCGCGTCGATGACCCTGATCTTGATGTCAAAGCCGACGATATTTTGGTGCTCAAAAACGCCGGCCCGAAGGGCGCACCTGGAATGCCCGAAGCCGGCTATCTACCGATCCCGAAAAAGCTCGCACAAGCCGGCGTCAAGGACATGGTGCGCATTTCGGATGCGCGCATGAGCGGCACCGCGTTTGGCGCCATCGTGCTGCATGTGGCGCCGGAAGCGGCTGATGGCGGGCCGCTCGCGCTGGTGCAAAACGGGGATCGCATCACGCTCGATGTGGCTGCTCGCAAAATCGAGTTGCTGGTCGATGATGCTGAACTGGCGCGCCGCCGCACAAACTGGAAAACTCCGGCGCATGTGCCGATGAGCGGGTATCGCAAGCTGTACGTCGAGCATGTGACGCAGGCGCCGCTCGGTTGTGATTTTGATTTCATGCTGCCGGCAATGACGCAAGTTGCGCCGGTGCCAGTGCCGGGCTGATCAAGCCGCCAGGGCGAAGCGCTCCAGCATCGCGCTCGGGTATCCCAGGATCACCTTTGAGAGCTCCTCAAACAACTGATTGCTCACCATCGCGCCGGGAACCTGGTAGCGGCGCCGTCCGAGCGGGCCGATATTGCGGCAGTTGAATTCTGCGGTCTGTGCGGTGTAGTCGGCACGCAAGGTGAACGAGCAAATGAACTTGATTTCGACATCGAAGGCGGCGCGGATCACCTGCCTGAAATCGTTGCGTGTTTCAGTCACCTCAAACTTCATCTCATGCTCGGCGAGCAGCGCCTGAAACTTCGGCAACTCGGCCGCGTTGACCGACACGCGCCGCTTTTCAGTTGACGTTAGGTGGTAGGACACGATCAAGTGATCGACGATGTCTTTCAATTTTCCGGTGTCTTCGATGCGCTTCATCCGCGTATTGACGATGCCTTCGGCAAAATACAGCGGCGGGCAGGCGCCGTAGTAGTCGAGCGTGTGCTGGCCGGCATACTGCGGATTGGCATTGCTGGCTTCGCGAAAAAACTCCAGCAGAAAACTGTAGCAGGCGCGCAGTTTGGCGTCGAATGCGAGCAGGGCGGCAGCTTCAGCAGCGCGTTTGGCAGCGGCCTGCTCTTTGAGATTCGGGCCAGTCTGCTGTCGCAACAGGCCGAATACACTGCTCTTTTTGATGGTGTCGCTGATGCTCGATGCGTTGGCCGAAGCACTGGCGTCTTCTGGCGGCGGCGGGTCGATGGTGCCCGAGATGGCGTCCCAATCTTTTGATTTGCTGGTGCCGCGGCGAATCGCCGCCATCGCCGCATACTCCTCGGCGAGGAATTTTTTCTGCAATTCGTCGAGGCTGGCGCCCAGCGTGTTGAGGTCGCCAAGCAGCGCGGGCGCGGCGGGGCG
>JAYTWR010000020.1:0-22508 GCA_043743335.1 Burkholderiales bacterium | reverse complement strand
CTCGTCCAGAGTTATGTTGTCCCTGGACTGCAAGCGGTACTGTGAACCCCTCCGACTCCCGTTGCGTGACGTTGCGCTTTCGTTGCCTTATACGCAGCGATCGGTGGCCTCCCCACCCCACACAACGGGTCTCCAGCACTGGGCAGTGTATCTTCCATAACATGCCGTCCCTGCTACCCCGGGAGTCAACGTGCGCCACTTCCGTTATTCGGGCACACGTCCAGCGGCCTTCCCCTTCTGACCACAGGGTCGGCGTCTCCAGTTCGTTTACGAGGCTACATACAGGTTCATTTGCATTACGGCCTGCTCTTTTGCACTTCGGAAACTCACGACCTCGCGTTACCACGACGCCGCTTCCTCATGCTACCAAGGCGTACGGACAATTCCTTGGACGGGACTTCAACCCGCTAGATTCACTGCTGTTACTGCGAACGGTCAGACACGATATAAAAAACTATTTGATTTAATTGAGTTATTACATTTCAACATTCCCCGATTTCCAAGCAAGGTAAATAGATGGAATTGGGATCGGACACGCTTATGCGCCCTTATTCTCGACCTTAGGCAGTCGAACTGTAGTGCATGCCCCTCAATCCTAAGGGGCGCTACGTCCCCATGTTGTAGAAAAACTCCTCCCGTACAATTTCGCCATTGCGCACCGTGTAGAGGGCGACTTCGTCCATTTTCATTCGTTGGCCCGACGGTTTGTGGGTAACGTCGTATTGGAAGCCCACGATAAAACGGTCGTCATGGGGCCACGGGCCGCTCACATTCGCGGAATGAATTTCGTGATTGGCCACCCACCATTCACCTTTGCCTTTTACGGCCGCCAGCCCCTTCGATTCCCGCGATGGCGTGCCTGGCATTTCGCAAGCCTCTACGCTGACCACATCAGCGGCAAACAGCGTATCAAGTGCCTCCCTGTTTTTGCCTTGGCGGCAAAGGTCCACCAGCTTCTGCGCAATCTCCATCGTTTTCATAGGGTTCCTTTAATTTGGTTTAGACACATTTTTACCTTCCCAGTATACGCGCCCGAAATGACAACTTGGCTACGCGAACGTAGGCACGCTTGCCGCAACAATGAGTCATGTGAGTAATGGAGTCAAGCTGTAGTATGCGGCGCGAATTCTCGTCCACTACGTCACTGCTGCGCTATCCCCGCATCCTTGATCACCTGTGCCCAGCGCAGGATCTCGGCGCGAATAAATTGATCAAATTCCTCGCGCGTGGTGGGAGCGACATCAATACCCAGATCGGTCAGGCGTTGCTGGATCTCCGGTATGCGCAGCACTGAGTGGATATCGGCATTCAATTTTTCGAGCATCGCCACGGGCGTGCCCGCCGCAACGCATACGCCGTACCACGATTGCACTTCGTAACCGGGGAAACCCGCTTCCTGCACCGTCGGCACGTCGGGCATTTGCGGTGTGCGCTTGGCGCTGGTGACGGCGATCGCGCGCAGGCGGCCGCTCGCCACCGGCTGCACGGACGCCGGCAGGTTGGATACATTCAGCGGCACCTGGCCGCCGATGGTGTCGGTAAGGCCCTGTGCGGCAATCTTGTACGGAATATTCACGATGTCGATCTTCGCCAGCAGCTTAATCAGTTCCAACGAAAGCTGCGGCGACACGCCGGGAAGCCCGGAGGTATACGACAGTTTGCCGGGGTTGGCACGGGCGTAAGCCACCATGTCTTTGAGATTGCGAAACGGCATCGAGGGGTGCGCGAGGATGATGTTCGCCATGTTGCCGATGCGCGTCACCGCGGCCAGATCGCGTAGCTGGTCGTAGGGCATTTTCGCCATCAGCGACACCGCGATCGCGCTGGAGGCGACATTGCATTGAACCATGGTGTGCCCGTCGGGCGGCGATTTGGCGACAAACGCCGTGCCCATCACGCCCGCCACGCCGACGCGGTTATCGACGATGACCTGCTGGCCCCACAGTCGGGTGAGGCGATCCGCCAGCAGACGCCCCACAATGTCAGGCGACGCGCCCGCGCCGAACGGCACCACGTAACGCACGGGTTTGACGGGAAAGGTTTGTGCAGACGGCGTCAGTGGCATCAGCGCGGCTGCGGCTGCGGCTGCGGCTGCGGCTGCGATGGAGAAAATGACGGCTCGGCGCACTGGGCGCACTGGGCGCACTGGGCGCAATCGGTGTAATCGGTTTAATGGACGGTCATCGCGCATCACGGTACCTCCATGAATCTACCCGACATTTTATAGTGCCAATACCGCCAATTTATACGCGCCACTGCACAGCGTCAATCTGCGCTCAACGAGATTTCGAACGTAGCGAATATACTATAAGTAATTGATTTAATTCACTTTTTATATCATTGCGCAGTTACGCCTATGGCTTTGACCAGCTTGCCCCACCGCGCCAGATCGTCGCGCACAAACGCGTGCGCTTCATCCGGCGTCATCAGTGCCGGCTCGGCACCCTGTAGGCGGATGAAATTGGCATAGTCCTGCCCTTTGACCACTTGCGCGACCGCCTGATGCAGGCGCTGCACGATTTGCGGCGGTGTTTTTGCCGGCGCGAACAAGCCCATCCACTGCGACACGTCGTAACCCTTGAGGCCCTGCTCATCGATGGTGGGCAAATCCGGCAGCACCGGTGAACGCTTGAGTGGCGTCACGCCGATACCGCGAATTTTGCCCTGCTTGATGAACGACGCTGCGTTGGTGACGCTGGTACACAGCACCTCGGTGTGACCTGCGATGGTGTCAATCATGGCCGGTGTGCCGCCCTTGTAAGGCACATGCAGCATTTTGATGCCTGTCATATTCATGAATAACTCGATGCACAAATGGGGCGTGCTGCCCACGCCAGCAGAAGCGAAGCGCAGCTCGCCGGGGCGTGACTTGGCGAGTGCAATCAGCTCCTTGACGTTTTTTGCGGGTACCGACGGATGTACCACCATGATGTAAGGTGCTAACGCCACCATCGCTACCGGCACAAAATCGCGCAGGGTGTCGTAACCGAGCTTCGGGTAGACAAATGGTGCGATGCTGAGCGCGCCGGTCACACCCACCAGCAGCGTATAACCGTCGGGCGGGGACTTCGCCACCAAATCGGTACCCACCGTGCCGCCCGCGCCCGCGCGGTTCTCCGTAATCACCGTCTGGCCCAGCGGCTCGGCTAGGCGCTGCGCCAACGCGCGGCCCAGCACGTCGTTCACACTGGTGCCAGCGGGAAAGGGCACCACCATGCGTATCGGCTTGACGGGATAACTCTGTGTCCATCCGCAGACGGCCACTGAACACAGCGCGACTGCCATTACTGTTTTGTTGATCAAGCGCATGACGTATCCTCGTTCGCGTGGCGAGCAGCAACTATAGTTCAATTCTTTTGCGAGTGCTGGCGTCAGCGAAACGTTGTCCGGCATAATGTTCCACATCCATCAGGGGAAACCATGGCTTACCAATGCATCAAGCTCGAGGTGAACGACTACATCGCTGTCGTCACCATGGACCGTCCGCCGGTCAACGCGCAAAACGCGCAGTTTCGTGAAGAAATCATCGACGCGTTCGATTCTTTCAGCGACCGCGACGATGTGCGCGTGGCCGTGCTCACCGGCGCGGGCAAGGTGTTTTGCGCCGGTGCGGATATCAAAGAGCGTATCGGTCTGGTGAAACAGCCGGGCGACTACTGGAAACACAATCGCGGCGCGCGCGAATACTCGAACGCGATCCGCGAGTGCAAAAAACCGGTGATCGCGGCGGTGAACGGCGCGGCGCTGGGCGCGGGTTTTGGCGTGATGTCGGCGTGCGACATTATGCTGGCGTCCGACAACGCCACTTTCGGCATGCCGGAAATCGATGTGGGGCTGGCGGGCGGCTGTGCGTTTATTTCGCGCCTGTTCAGCAAATCGCGCGGACGACGCATGGTGTTTACCGGTGAACGCTTTACGGCCGCAGAACTGTATCGCCTGGGCGTGATCGAATGGTGCGGGCCACGCGAGCAGTTGCTGGAAGAGGCCATGAACATCGCGCGCGCCATCGCCTCGAAAAGCCCGCTGGCGATCATGCTCGCCAAAGAGGCCTACAACGTGGTCGAGAACATGCCACAGCGCGACGGTTACCGCTTTGAGCAAAACATCACCGAGCGTTTGTCGCACACCGAAGACGCACGCGAAGCGCAGCGCGCTTTCGCCGAAAAACGCAAACCCGTGTTTAAGGGCCGGTAAGCGTGAACGCGCCACCCACGCAACCGCGTGCAGTCTACCGACGCGACGCACTGGCGCGCCTGTTTAACCCGCGCTGCGTCGCTGTGTATGGCGCGTCGCCTAACCCGCAGTCTATCGGCGCGCGCACCATTGCCAATATGCAGCAGTTTAAGGGCGACATTCTGCGCATCAATCCGCGCTACGAGGCCATCGGCGATGCGCCGTGTTATCCGTCCATCGCAGCGCTACCCGAAGCACCCGACTGCGCCGTGCTGGCCATGCCGCGCGACGGCGTCGAAGCCGCGCTGCGGGATTGTGCGTCGCACGGGGTGGGCGGCGCGGTGATTTTTGCCTCTGGTTATAGCGAAATCGGCCAGCCGCAGCGCATCGCCGATCAGGCGCGCCTGACCGCTATCGCGCGCGAGACCGGCATCAAAATTATCGGCCCGAACTGCCTGGGCTTTATCAACTTTGGTTCCAGCGCAATGGTGTCGTTCGCCTCCGGCGAAATGCAGGTGAATCCACCGCGCGGGCCGGGCATCGGCATTGTCAGTCAATCGGGCGCG
Organism: Burkholderiales bacterium; assembly: GCA_043743335.1. Classification (GTDB taxonomy): domain Bacteria; phylum Pseudomonadota; class Gammaproteobacteria; order Burkholderiales; family SG8-41; genus UBA5216. The sequence goes on along the minus strand of JAYTWR010000020.1, from coordinate 17,769 downwards.
CTGGGTTTTGCGCTGGGGCAGGCCGAGCGGCGCGGCGCGAATATCAGCCACGTGCTGACGTTCGGCAATGGGGCCGACGTAAACATCGCCGACGAAATCGCGTTTCTCGCCGCCGACCCCGGCTGCGCGGCCATCGCCTGCCTGTTCGAGGGTATGCCGCATCCCATGCAGTTGCTCGAAGCCGGCGAACTCGCTTGGCAAGCCGGCAAGCCGGTGGTGATATGCAAGCTCGGCCAGGGCGCTGCGGCGGCCACGGCGGCACTGTCGCACACCGGCTCGCTCACCGGCTCAACCGCAGCCTACATGGCGCTGTTTGAGCGTGCGGGGTTTGTTGTCGCGCCCGCCATTGAGCACGTGCTTGAAACCGCAGCGTTTTTCGCCAAGGTAGGGCGACCACAATCGCGTGGCGTGGCGGTGATGGGTGCCTCCGGCGGCGCGTTGATTGCCGCCACCGACGCTGCGGAAACGCACGGCGTCGCCATGCCGCCACTACCGGACGACATCCAGCAAAAAATGCGGCCTTATGTGCCAGAGTTCGGTGCGCTGCGCAATCCGTGCGATCTCACCGCAATGTTTACCAAAGACAACAGCATCGCCGGCAGCGCTGCCGAAGCACTACTCACGGGCGATACCTACGGCGCGCTGGTGGTGCCGCACACGAGTTTGAGCCAAGGCAACGTGCCCCGCGCGCAAGGCATGAGCGCGATTGGCCAGCGCCTAGGCAAGCCGGTGTGCGTCACCTATTCCGGCGGCTGGATCGGCGGGCCCAGCGTGCGGGAAGCGGAGTTGAATCCGCATTTACAACCGTTTCAATCCATCGACCGCTGTTTCGCCACACTCGCTGCGTGGCACCAGCGCGATGAGCGGCTCAAACGCATCAAGGCCGAGGCGCAACACGGCGCGCGCCAGTGGGTGCGCGCGTCGCCTGCGGATGCCGCCGCGCGCGCCGCTGCGCTGATCGCGGCATCGCCCCACACCACGCTGACGGAGCGCGAAGCCAAGCCAGTGCTGGCGGCCTACGGCGTGCCGGTAGTCGCCGAGCAGCGGGTGCAGTCTGCGTCTGCTGCCGTGAGCGCGGCAGAAAATTTGGGCTTTCCGGTCGCGCTGAAAGTCGAATCCCCCGATATTCCGCACAAGACCGAAGCCGGCGTAATCCGCTTGAACCTGAATACACCTGAGGCCGTAAAAGCCGCATACGACGCCGTGATGGCCAACGCTGGCAACGTGCTGCCCAAGCCGCATATCAACGGCGTTCTCGTGCAACCCATGGCCCCCGCCGGGCTGGAGATCATGGCGGGCGCGCGTATCGACCCGCTGTTCGGGCCGTTGATCGTGGTGGGCTTGGGCGGCATTTTCGTCGAGTTGCTGAAAGACACGGCGCTCGCGCTCGCGCCCGTGACGCACACGGAAGCCAAAGCGATGCTCAACAAACTCAAAGGCCGCGCGCTGCTTAGCGGATTTCGCGGCAGCGAGCCGGTTGATCTGGAATCGCTGGCGGACGTGATCGTGCGGCTGTCGGAGTTGGCGGCAGATCAGCAGGCGCTTATTGCAGAAATTGATGTTAACCCGTTGATTTGTAACGGTAAACATGTGATCGCCGTAGATGCGCTCATGGTGCGCACCGGGCCGCCATAAATAGGCGTTGGCCGCATTGCGGCGTTAGCTTTGCACTGCGCTTTGCAAGGCGCATTTGCAATACCTATGCCTGTAGGAAAGGGTTCTCAGAAGGTTCCCAGAAAACCATCTTGTGCAGGGTGCTGGCCATGGCGTGCGTGGCCGTTCATGCGGCAGAAACCCACGTGCTGGGGTCGGGCGGTAGGGGATTGCGCCCGACATCCGCTGTGGTTAAGCGTGATGCCCCTCGGGCAACTGCGCCAACTCGATCAAGCACCCTTCTGTCCCCGCCGGATCGAGAAACGCGATGCGACATCCGGCGTGGCCGATGCGCGGGGTTTCGTCGAGCAGCGGCACGCCTTTGGCTTTGAGTTCCGCCAGCGCTTCGTCGATATCTTCGACTTCAAAGCAAATGTGATTGATGCCGCCTTTGCCTTCGGCAATCATTTTGGCGTGCTTGCTGTCGGGCGTGGTGCCGGCGATCAGCTCAACCATCGACTCGCCCACCGGATACAGCGCCAGCTTCACCGGCCGCAGCGGGTTGGTTTCCACCTCGCCGAGCTTGATGCCGAAGCAGCCTTCCCACAGCGCGCGGCTTTTATCGACATCTTTCACCAGCACACCGACGTGTTCGATTCGTTTGATTTTCATTTTCGATCCTTGAGTGAATGGGTGGTGCGCAGTTTAAACCATCGCCCGGTGCTGCATAAATCGCACTTTGCGAAAGCGTGTGTAACTAATTGATTTTATTGATGTTTTTTATAGCCTAAAACGCCCGAAACAACGGATACAGCGACACCACCAACAGCGCCGCCATACCCCAATTGAACGCCACCCGATAGCGCGGCACGCGCAGCACCAGCCGCAGGCCTTGCCCGAACAGTGCCCACACGCTGACGCAGGGCAGGTTGATGCCGGCAAAAATGACCGCTGCCAAAATGACCGTGAGCACGCCACTGGAAGCAGGCACGTAAGTCGTGAACGCGCTGATCGCCATCACCCACGCCTTGGGGTTCACCCACTGAAACGCGGCGGCGCCCCAAAAGGTCATGGGCTTGGCTGCGCGACCCTCGTTCGATTCCGCAGGCGGCCCGGCGGTGGCGATACACCACGCGAGATACAGCAGGTACGTCGCGCCCACCCATTTGAGCACGGCGTAAATCCACGGCATGCGCGCAAACATTTCCGCCAGCCCCAAGCCCACCGCGATCACCATCACCAGAAAGCCGGAACTGATGCCCAGCATATGCGGCACCGTCGGCCTAAAACCGAAGTTCACCCCCGACGCGAGCAGCATGAGGTTGTTCGGACCCGGCGTGATGGAGGTCACGAGGGCGAACAGGGATAGAGCAATCAGCGTATCCCAAGCAACCGCTTCCGGCATCGAAAGGGCGCTCTAACAACAGGGCAACAGGGGGCCGCGCATCTATGGCTGCACAATCAAGCCATCCACGGCCACCACGCCCTCGCCTTCGCGCTTGACGATCAACGGGTTAATTTCTGCCTCAGTGATGCTGTCGATATACGCCAGTTGCGAGAACGCGCTGACGGTTTGCGCCAGCGCAGCGCAATCGCCTTTGGGCATGCCGCGATAGCCGCGGATAATGGCCAAACCTTTCACTTGCTCGATCATTGCAGCGGCGTCTGTCACGCTCACGGGCGCAAGCCTTGAGGCAAAGTCTTTGTAGATTTCCGCAAGGATGCCGCCGATGCCGAGCACCACCACCGGCCCCACTTGCGGATCGCGCTTGAAGCCCAGGATAATTTCGGCGAGGCCCTTTTCCATTTTCTGCACGAGGATGCCGTTGATGTGGGCAGTGGGGTGCTTGTTGCCGACGCTATTCAGGATGTCGCGCGCGGCTTGTTTTAATGCTGCGGCATCGCCGATGTTGAGCACCACGCCGCCGGCATCGGTTTTGTGCGCGATGTCGGGCGAGAGTATTTTCGCCACGACCGGATAGGCGATGTTCGCGGTGTCGTCCGGCGTTTTGATCACCGCCGTTTGTGCCACCGTTACGCCCAGCGCGCCGAACACGCGGCAGGCGTCGAGTTCGTTGAGTTGTTTCGTGCCTGCTGCATCCAACAGCTTTTTAGCCTCGGCCACGCGCAGCGTGTCTTGCGCGGGCTGTGTGATGGGCGGTGCCCAGTCGCGCCACGCGCAAATGGCATCGGCGCAGGATTCCGGCGTGCGAAAGCCCGCGATGCCCGCGTCGCTTAAAAGCGCGAGCGATTTCTCGGCGTGGGGCGCCAAGAAGGCGGCGATGAGTTTGTCGCCCGGCGCTGCCTCAACCACCGGTGCCACGGCAATTTGCGGCTGAAACTGCGCCGAGCTGCCGGCGATGGGGATCACCAGATCGCAGTGGTCGGACGCCAGCAATTCGTTGAGCACCGCGCTGTAGATTTCTTTTTTCGCACCGGCGAGCGTGAGATCGGTCACGCGGGCGCTGCTGATTTTGATGTTGTGGTTTTTGGCGAGATTCTCAATCACTTGCGGCGTGGGACCTACGACGTCGATGCCCAACGTGCCCAGCCGATCGGCCACCGTCGCCGCACCGCCGCCGGTGGTGGACATGATTGCGACGCGATGCGCTTTACTTGGCTTTTTACCCATAATCATGGGCGCGAGTTCAAACAAAGTTTCCAAATGATCGACACGCAAAATGCCGTTGGCCTTCAAGAACGTATCGGCCAGTTCATCCGAACCCGCCATCGCGCCGGTGTGCGAGGCGGCGCAGTCTTGCCCGATTTCCGAGCGGCCGAGTTTAAAGGCGATGATGGGTTTACCCGCCGCGTAAGCACGCCGGCCCGCGCGCGCCAGATGTTCCGCGTCACGCAGCGTTTCCATGAACAGCAAAATCGCCTCGGTGTGCGGGTCGTCCACCAGCATGTCGGCGAATTCACCCAGCGCGATATCCGCTTCGTTGCCCACCGACACCAGCTTGGAAAACCCCACGCCACGTCCCAACCCGCGCGACAGCAGCCCGCCAGTCATGCTGCCGCTTTGCGACACCACGGCGATGGGGCCGGGCTTGATGTCGAGATGCTCCAGCACAGCGTTTACCGACAACGCGAGGTGGGTTTGGCTGCTGAATAGCCCGATGCAATTGGGCCCCACCAGCCGCACGCCGCCGGCCTTGGCAATGCGCTGCAGATCTTCTTGCATCGCGCGCCCCTCGGCGCCGACTTCGGCAAAGCCGTCGGTGTATATCGTCACCACGGGAATTTTTTTTGCCACACATTGCTCAAGCGCCTTCGCCACGCGCTGCGCGGGCACCATGATCAGCGCGTGATCGATTTCGCCCGGTACCGCAGAAACATCGGGATAGGCCTTCTCGCCAAAAATTTCGTCTCGCCCAGGATTGATCGGGAACAATTGCCCGCTATAGCCGTAGCGCCGCATGTAACGCTGCGGACGCGAGGTGTTCTTGGTGGCGTCGCTGGACGCGCCGATGAGCGCGACCGAACGCGGGGAGAAAATTTGTTGCCGGAGCAGATCAAGGGATGTGGTCATAACTAATTGATTATATTGAGTTTTTTGTAGGTTCTGGCAGACCGGCAACACGAAGGAAAGGCCGCGCTGCTACTGCGGTTTTATCCCCGCCGCAGCCACCGCCACGCCCCAGCGTTTGATCTCTGCTTGGTGGTATTGCGCAAAGGCTTCTGGCGTGCCGCCCACGGGCGTCATGAACGAGGCGCGCAGCACGTCCTGCGCCTTGGCAGATTTCAGGTAGCGGTTGGATGCGTCGTTCCAGCGTTGCACCAGCGCAGCAGGCAGGGCGCGCGGGCCGTAAATGCCATACCAGATGTAGGCCTCGAAATCGGGCAAGCCCGATTCGGCGAGGGTGGGTATCTCAGGCGCGTAGTCGGCGCGTTGCGCACTGGTGATGCCGAGCGCGCGCAGGCGTCCGCTTTTGACCTGTTGCAGCAGCGTGCCCGGCGTGTTGAAAAACACTTTGATCTGGCCGCCAATGAGATCGGCGATCGCGGGCGCGCCGCCTTTGTAGGCCACGTGCAGGATGTCGATCTTGGCGGCCACCTTGAACATTTCAAGCGTGAGGTGGACGGTGGTTCCTACGCCGCTGGATGCGCCGGTGAGTTGGCCGGGCTGCGCCCGCGCAAGCGCGATCAGTTCCTTCACCGATTTGGCGGGCACGCCGGGGTGTACCACCAGAAACGACGGCGAGTTGGACATCAGCGCAGTGGGCAACACGTCACGCACCGAGTCGTAGCGCATGTTTTTGTAAATACTGGGATTGATGGCGATGGCCGAGCTGGTACACAGCATGGTGTAGCCGTCCGGCTCGGCGCGCACCACGATTTCGGTGCCGATTTGCGTGCCCGCGCCGGGCCGGTTGTCCACGATAACTTGCTGGCCCCAGATTTCAGATAAGCCGTTGGCCACCGCGCGCGCCACCAAATCCACTGAGCCGCCGGGCGTGTAGGGGTTAACCATACGCACCGGCCGCACGGGGAAATCGCGTTGCGCGGCAGCGCCGCTGCTCCACCCGATGAGCGCGCCTGCGCACACGGCACCCAGCGCAGCCGCCGGGCGTTGCAACCGGCTGTGACGAGAGGCGTTCATCGCTTGCGCTCGCAGTGATGGATTACGCTTGGGCCGCGTGGACTTACTGCACCTTGCCCAGAAAATCCATTTTGCCGATTTCCACACCGCCGTGGCGCAGCAGGTTGTAGGCGGTGGCGACATGGAAATACATATTGGGCAGCACCCACACGTGCAGATAATCGAGGCCTTTGAAGTTGAAGGTGTTTTTGCCGGCGGTGAGGGTGATGGCTTTGTCTTCGCTGCCGTCGATTTGCGCGGCCGTGAGCGTGTGCAGAAAATCAATGGCTTTGCGCACACGGGCTTTTAATTCCGGCAGCGTTTTTTCATTGTCTTCAAATTTGGGAATGTCGACGCCCGCCAGTCGCGCACCCGCGCCTTTGGCCATATCCGTGGCAACGCGGATTTGCCGCGCGAAGGTGAACATATCGGGAAACAGGCGCGCTTCGACAAACGCGGCGTCGTCGATTTTGCGCGCGGCGGCGTGGGCGATGGCTTTGTCGAGAATGGCTTCGAGATTGCCCAGCGATTTGAGCATTACCGGGATGGCAGCGTTATACAGGGAGATGGGCATGAGGGTCCTTTTGGGTTCGTCAGTTTGAGGTTTGCGCGGCGCATCGGCGCCGCAACGCTGCAACGTTGTTGAGCGGCGCAATTATATTCGTTACAGTGCGACTTTCCCGTTACGCTCGCGCTACGCTCATTCTATAGAATTCGCGTAACTAATTGATTTTATTGACTTTTTATGAGAGGCCTTGTATGGCGCAACAGGATTTCAGCGAACATCGCGTGATGTTGTCCAACAGCGTCACCGATTTTGCGCGAGGTGTCGACCTTGCGCGCGTGCGTAAACTGCGTGAAACCAAAGCCGAATGCGACCGCAAAGTGTGGCGGCAAATGGCCGATCTCGGTTGGCTTGGCGTGCTGGTGCCCGAAGCCTACGGCGGCTTGGGCCTACAACTGGCGGATATGGCGATTGTCGCGCAAGGGCTTGCGCGCGCGGTCGTGCCCGAGCCGCTGACGGCGGTTGCGGTGCTTGCCGCACGCGTGTTGACTGACAGCCACAACGAGCCGCTTAAAGCCAAATTGCTCGAAGGCTTGGTGTCCGGCGACATCCTGCCCGCGACCGCTTGGCAGGAAGAAGCCGGCACGCTCGACGTGGGCAAAATCAGCACCCAGGCTACGCCGTTCGAAGGCGGTTTTCGTGTCAACGGCAGCAAGCGATTTATCGTGGGCGCATCGAACGCGGATGGTTTCATCGTTTCGGCCCGCTTGTCCGATACAACGCCGGGCGGCATACAACTCTTGTGGGTGCCGCGTGATGCGGCGGGCGCGAGCACGCAATTCGACACCTTGGCCGACGGCCGTTTGTCCGGCACGCTGAATTTAAGCGACGTTTCCGTCAGCCAAGACAACGTGCTCAACAGCGGCGATGCTGCGGCGCAATCGCTGGCGCGCGCTATCGATCACACAGCCGTGATTGCCAGCGCGGAACTCAACGGCATCATGGCCCGCTCGCTGGAAATCACGCTTGAGTATCTGAAAACGCGCGTACAGTTCGGCAAAGCCATCGGCAGCTTTCAGGCGCTGCAGCACCGCGCGGTCGATCTTTATATTCAGCAAGAATTGTCGTCTGCGGTGCTCGATGATGTGTTGGGCGTTTTGGACGGGGTAAAGGACAGCACCAGCGAGCCTGATGCCAAAACCCGCAGCGCCGCCGCCAGTCGCGCCAAGGCGCGCTCTACGGATGCCGCGCTGCTGATCACGCGCCAAGCGATACAAATGCACGGCGCGATTGGCTTCACCGAAGACTGCGACGTGGGCCTGTATGTGAAACGCGCCATGACGCTGGCCGCGTGGCTCGGCAACGGCACTGCGCATCGCCGCCGCTACGCCAAAACAGAAATTCTCGTAGGAGCGGTATAACCATGAGCGCCGTACTCAACACCGTGAACCCGTGGAACGCGATGACCGACGAGGCCTTTCGTGCCGAGGCGCGCGCGTTTTTTGAAAGCGAATATCCCGACGCTTTGCGCTTCATGCCGCGCCGCCTGAGCTGGGCGGAAAGCAAAGACTGGTGGGTGAAGCTGTCGAAAAAAGGCTGGCTCGCGCCTAACTGGCCGATGGAACATAGCGGCATGGGCCTCGAACCGGGCAAGCTCATTATCTATTGGGAAGAAACCGAACGCGCAGGCATAGGCCGCATGCCCGATCAGGGCGTGACCATGGTGGGGCCGACGCTGATACGCTTTGGCACGGACGCGCAACGCGCGCAGTATTTGCCGAAAATTCTCGCGGGCGACAACGTGTGGTGCCAAGGCTATTCCGAGCCGAATGCCGGCAGCGATCTCGCCAGCCTGCGCACCGAGGCCGTGTTGGAAGGCGACCATTACGTCATCAACGGCAGCAAAATCTGGACCTCCATGGCGCATCACGCCACCAACATTTACGTACTGGTGCGCACCGACAAAAACGTCAAACAACAGCGCGGCATCAGCTTTTTGCTGGTAGACATGAATACCCCCGGCATTACACTGCGCACCATTCGCAACATCGCGGGCCACGAAGAATTCTGTCAGGTGTTTTTCGACAACGTGCGCACGCACAAAGACAACCTCGTCGGCAAACTCAACGAAGGCTGGACCATCGCCAAAGGCCTGCTTACCTTTGAGCGCCTCAACATCGGCAGCCCGCGCCGCCCGCTACAGGCGTTTGAGCAACTCGATTCGTTGGCGCGAGCGCAAAACCTGTTTAGTGACGCCGGCTTCGTGGATCGCTACACACAGTTGAAAATGGATTTGAATGACCTCGGCTCGTTGTATGAGCGCTTCGCTGACAAGGTGCGCCGAGGCGAACCGCTGGGGCCGGATATTTCCATGCTCAAAGTGTTTGCGATGGACACCTACCAAAAGCTCGCCGAACTGCTGCTTGAAGCCGGCGCTGAGTACGGCGCGTACGCCGACGAAATCAAACTGGGCGGCGAGAAGATCGACATGATGACGCCGTTTTACACCTCGCGCCCCGGCACGATTTACGGCGGCTCGAATGAAATTCAGCGCAATATTTTGTCGAAGTATGTGTTGCAGTTGCCGGCCTGATCATGCCTAGAAAAATCATCCACACTGACCACGCCCCCGCGGCCATCGGCACGTATTCACAAGCGGTGCAAGCCGGCAATACGGTTTATTGCTCCGGCCAAATCGGTCTCGATCCGCAAACCATGCAAATGGCGGCGGGCATCGACGCGCAAATCAAGCGCGTGTTCAACAATCTTAAAGCGGTGGCCGAAGCGGCGGGCGGTAGCTTGAATGATGTGGTGCGCTTCACGGTTTATCTTACCGACCTCAAACACTTTGCCAAAGTGAACGAGATCATGGCGACGTATCTGCAAGAGCCGTATCCCGCGCGCGCAGCGATAGGCGTGGCGAGTTTGCCGCGTGATGCGCTGGTGGAGATTGACGCGGTGATGGTGCTCCAAGATTGAGGGTTGCGGATTCGGAATTGCGTCGCTAAGCGAGTCATGGCATGACGCTCAAGCCCAACAAGACCGCTCCAGTCATTGCGCCGCGCGGTGCGCCCCCGCAATCCGCTATCCCCAATCCTCAGTCCTCGCTAACAGGCCTCAACAAAAACACGCTCGACAAGCTCGCCAAGCTCAACATTACGAGCCACTTCGATCTGGTGCTGCATTTGCCGCTGCGCTACGACGACGAAACCCACATTTACCCGATCAAGGACGCGCCCGAAGCGCGTGATGTGTTGATCGAAGCCACTGTGGTGGCGTGCGACATCAAGTACCGGCCACGCCGTCAACTGGTGTGTTTCATGGAAGACGGCAGCGGTAACGTGGTGCTGCGGTTTTTGAATTTCTACGGCAGTCAGGTCAAACAACTGGCCCCCGGCACGCGCGTGCGCGCGTTCGGTGAGATTCGACAGGGGTTTTTCGGCGCAGAAATGGTGCATCCGCGCTACCGCGTGGTGAGCGAAGGCGCGCCGGTGGCCGAGGCTTTGACGCCGGTATACCCGACCACCGCAGGCTTGGGGCAAGACACGCTGCGTAAGCTGATTGCGCGCGCGCTGGCCGCTGAAGCACTCGACGACACGTTGCCGGAAGCGCTGCTAAAGCGCCCCCTATTGCCAGCGTTTCGCGACGCGGTGATGTTTTTGCACCATCCTACGCCCGATGTGGCGCAGGACGATTTGCAGGCACGCACGCATCCTGCGTGGCGACGCATGAAATTCGATGAGCTGTTGGCCCAGCAATTGTCGATGCGCGTGCATCAGCAGCGGCGGCGCGGCATGGGCGCGCCCGCGTTGCAGCCCAAGGGCACGCTGGTAACCCGGCTACTGAAGGCGCTGCCGTTTCAACTGACGGCGGCGCAGCAGCGCGCCGTGGCGCAGATTCGCGAGGATTTGATGAAGCCGCATCCCATGCAACGCCTTTTACAGGGCGATGTGGGCAGCGGCAAAACCGTGGTCGCCGCTGTAGCCGCGCTACAGTGCGTGGAAAACCAGTATCAGGTGGCGTTAATGGCGCCGACAGAAATTTTGGCGGAGCAGCACTACCGCAAATTCGCGGGCTGGCTGGCGGCGCTTGGCCTTGAGGTGGCATGGCTTAGTGGCAGCACCAAAAAATCTCAAAGAAAACAAATACTTACGACTATTGCTGATGGCACGACACGCATCGTGGTGGGCACCCATGCGTTGTTTGAAGACGAGGTGCAATTTCATAATCTGGGATTGGCCATCATCGACGAGCAGCATCGCTTCGGCGTGCGGCAACGGCTGGCGTTGCGTTTGAAAGGCACGCCGGGCAGCGCCGACAGCGCGAAGGACGACGCGCACCACACGCACCCCACGTACCACACGCACGACACGCACCCCACGCAGCCGCACCAGTTAATGATGAGCGCGACGCCCATCCCGCGCACGCTGGCCATGAGCTACTACGCCGATCTGGATGTATCGGTGATCGACGAGCTGCCGCCGGGCCGTACACCGGTGACGACCAAACTCGTATCGGATACGCGCCGCGCGGAAGTCATCGAGCGCGTGCGGCACGCCTGCGCGGCGGGCCATCAAGTGTATTGGGTGTGCCCGCTGATTGAGGAAATTGAAAGCGAAAGTGACACTGAAGCGGCACCCCCCAAGAAAGCTGCGCCGCGCAAACCGGGGCGGGCGGGACTGGAAGCCTTGCAACTTCAAGCCGCGATGGAAACGTTTGCAAACCTGAGCAACGTGTTCCCTGAATTCACCGTGGGCCTTGCGCACGGACGCCTCAAAAGCGAGGAGAAATCCGCCGTGATGGCGGCGTTTCAACAAAACGCGGTGCAAGTGTTGGTGGCCACCACCGTGATTGAAGTGGGCGTTGACGTGCCGAACGCCTCGCTCATGGTGATTGAAAACGCCGAGCGCATGGGCTTGTCGCAATTGCATCAGTTGCGCGGGCGCGTCGGGCGCGGTACAACGCAAAGCGCGTGTATTTTGCTGTACCGCACGCCGCTGTCGGCGATGGCGCGCGAGCGGCTAAAAATCATTTACGAAAATACCGACGGCTTTGAAGTTGCGCGCCACGATTTGCGCATGCGCGGCCCCGGCGAATTACTCGGTGCACGGCAAAGCGGCGTGCCGCTGCTGCGCTTCGCAGATTTGTCGGCGGATATCGATTTGCTGGACGCTGCGCGCGAGGCTGCCGAGCTGTTGCTCGCGCGCCATCCGCAAGCGGCACGCGCACATCTTGCGCGATGGCTGGGCGGGCGCGGGGATTTTCTCAAGGTCTGAGCGAGCGTGATTCTGCGATAATGGCGCAAAAAAAGAACGCGCATGCTCAAGAAACACGAATCCCGTACGCCATCCACATCACGCGTAGTGCGCACGCCACGCGATGCGGCGTGGCAGGCGGCACCTGCCGCATCGGGCGCTTATCGGCCTTGGCTCACGGATACCGGCTCGCTGACAGCGCGCATTGAGGCGCGTTCGTCAGGGATGACCGTCAAGCGGCTATTTCAGGGACGTCGCCGCCTGCATCGCGACGAACGCTTTTTGGCGCGCGGGGCGACCTTGGCGCTGACGCGAGATGTGTTGCTCCTGTGCGGCGCAAAGCCCGTGGTCTACGCGCACAGTGTGTTGCAGCCCGGGCGGCCCGGCGATTTCGGCGCAGGTGGGCGTCTGATGCGCGGCATGGGCGCACGGCCTCTGGGCGCGGCGCTATTCACCGATCCACGTATCCGGCGGTTAGCGCTGCGGCAGCAGAAGCTGTCGCAGGGGCACGAACTGCACCGGCGTGCCCTGCACGCCCTGCGGGCTGTCGGTGTCGCTAGCCGCAACGGCAACTTGTGGGCGCGGCGGTCGCTGTTTCGCGTGGGCAATTCGCTTATACTCGTTTCGGAAGTTTTCTTGCCAGAGGTGTTGACGCTATGACGCAAGAACAGACACAAAAAATGTCGCTCAAGGAACGGCTCGACGCCTACGAAAAACTGATGCGGCTGGACAAGCCCATCGGCACACTGTTGCTGCTATGGCCCGCGCTGTGGGGATTGTGGTTTGCGTCACCCATCTACCAACGCTTTGAAATTGTGCTGATTTTCGTGATGGGCACCGTGTTGATGCGCAGTGCCGGTTGCGTGATGAACGACTATGCTGATCGTGATATCGATCCGCATGTGAAGCGCACCGCGAACCGGCCGTTGGCGGCGCGTAGGGTTGATCCCAAGGAAGCGCTGGCGCTGGCGGGCCTGCTGGCGGCTTTGGCGTTTGGTTTGGTGCTGTTTTTGAACAAGCTCACCATCCTGCTGTCGGTGGTGGCGCTGTTGCTGGCGATCAGCTACCCGTTTACCAAACGATTCTTTCCTCTGCCGCAGGCGTATCTGGGCATTGCGTTTGGTTTTTCAATTCCGATGGCGTTTGCGGCGTATCAAAACCAGGTGCCGCCGCTGGCGTGGATTTTGCTGGCAGGCAATGTTTTCTGGGCCATCGCTTACGACACCGAGTATGCAATGGTGGATCGCGACGACGACATGAAATTGAATCTCAAGTCGTCGGCCCTGTTGTTTGGCGTCTTTGATGTGGCGATGGTGATGCTGTGCCATGGCCTGTTTATCGCCATCATGGCGGGGGTGGGTGCTTGGCTCAAGCTGGGGCTGTTTTATTTTGTCGGGCTGGCGCTCGCGGTAGCCATGGTGGTCTACCAATACCATCTCATCAAAAATCGTGATCGTCATCAATGCTTCAAGGCTTTCATGAATAACAATTGGCTGGGTGCCGCCGTTTTCGCAGGCTTGGCCACGGATTACGCGCACCGGATACCGTTGTTCAAGTAATCCGTCGCTAGCGTTTACAATGGCGCTTTCCGCACTTAATTTCTGGGAGTCGCCATGCGTTACCCATTTCTCGTTTTGGCCGGTGCCGCCGCTGTGGTAGCAGCGCACGGCGTGCAGGCACAAAATTATCCTGCCAAAGCCATACGCGTTGTTGTGCCTTTTGCGGCGGGCAGCGCCACGGATACGGTGGGCCGCAGCTACACCGCCAAATTTAACGAACTGTTGGGCCAATCGGGCGTGATCGATAACCGCCCCGGTGCCAATGGTTTGATCGGCGCCGAAACAGTAGCCAAAGCGGTGCCCGACGGTTACACGATTTTGTGCGGCACCAACAGCACCAACGCAGCGCTGGTGAGCTTGTATAAAAAGCTGCCGTACGATCAGGACAAGGATTTTGTGCCGATCGCGTTTTTGGGTTCCGTGCCGCTGATTGTCGCCGTCAACAACAGCCTGCCGGTGAAAACGCTGCGCGACATGATTGGGCTGGCAAAATCCAAACCCGGCGAGTTTTTATATGCGTCGGCCAGCACCTCGCAGCGCGTGTCGACCGAAATGTTCGCCAACATGGCGGGCATCAAGCTGACCATGGTGCCGTATAAAAGCTCGCCGCACGCGATCACTGATTTGATCGCGGGGCAGGTGATGATGTTTACGGCTGACCTTGCGGTAACCATGCCGCAGGTTAAGGCCGGCAAAATTCGCGGCCTTGCGGTGACGTCCATCAAGCGTACGGCGTTGATTGATCTGCCGACGGTTGAAGAAGCGGGCGGGCTGCAAGGCTATGAGCTGATAGCGTGGTTTGCCGCATACGCGCCGCGTGGCACGCCGCAGGCGGTGATCGACCGACTGAATACCGCCATCAATCAGGCGGCCAACAGTAAAGACGTGAAAGACCGCCTAATTGCGTTCGGCGTCGAAACCAGTCCGCACACGCCCGCACAACTGGCCGAGCGCACGCGCGTTGAGACGGTCAAGTGGGCAAAGGCGATCAAGGATGCTAGCATTCAGCCGGAGTAAGCGCGTGGATCAGGCCATCGGAACAGGCAGCATACGCATAGGCTGCGGCGCAGGTTACGCGGGCGACCGCTGGGAGCCTGCGCTTGAGTGTGTCGAGCGCGGCAACATCAATTATTTGGTGTATGAAACGCTGGCGGAACGCACCATCGCGCTGGGCCAGCTCGAAAAGCTGCGCGATCCCGCGCGTGGCTACAACCCCATGCTCGAAGCGCGTCTCGCGTTGGTGCTTAAACCCGCCTTGCAACGCGGCGTGCGCATCGTCAGTAATATGGGCGCGGCAAATCCCGTGGCTGCGGGTGAAGCCGTGTTGCGCGTGGCGCGCAATCTTGGCATCAGCAAGCTCAGGGTGGCGGTGGTGCTGGGCGACGACGTGACAGAACTCGTGCGCGGCATGGATGCGCCGCTGATGGAAAACGGCGCGCCGCTGGAAAGCATTAAACCGATGATGGTGTCCGCCAACGCGTACCTCGGCGCCGATGCGGTGGCGGCGGGGCTGGCCACCGGCGCGGATGTGGTGATTACCGGGCGCGTGGCCGACCCCTCGTTGTTTGTGGGCTGCATGCTCGATGGCCTGCGCTGGCGCGACGACGATTACGCCAAGCTGGGGCAGGCCACGGTCGCCGGGCATTTGATGGAGTGCGCGGGGCAAGTTACCGGCGGCTATTTTGCTGATCCCGGCTTCAAGGACATTGCCAATCTTGCGCGGCTGGGCTTTCCGATTTGTGAAATGCGTGCGTCGGGCGAGTCGTTCATCACCAAGCCTGAGGGCAGCGGCGGCGCAGTAACGCGCGCGACGTGCAAGGAGCAATTGCTCTATGAGGTGCACGACCCCGCCCGTTACGTTACGCCGGATTGTGTGGCGGATTTCACCGGCGTGCGCTTTAGTGACGCCGCGCCGGATCAAGTGGCGTTCAGCGGCGGCCGCGCCGCACCGCGCACGCCCACTTACAAAGTGAGCGTCGGCTATCGCGCAGGGTATGTCGGCGAAGGGCACATGGCCTACGCCGGGCCAGGCGCATTGGCGCGCGCCAAACTCGCGGGTGACATCGTGCGCGAGCGGCTGGCGCTGCGCCAAGTTCCGCTGGAAGAATTGCGTGTGGATCTGGTGGGGCACACGGCGCTGCACAGCGCGGCGTCATCCGTTGCGCAAGAGCCGTACGAAGTGCGCTTGCGTGTGGCGGGGCGTGCCGCGAATCGCGCCGATGCCGCCGCGGTGGGCGAAGAAGTGCAGACGCTGTACACCAACGGCCCGTATGGCGGCGCGAGTGATTTCATGCAAGTGAAAGAAGTCATCGGCGTGCGCTCCATTTTGCTGGATCGCAGGCGCGTCACAACCGAAGTGCGCGTGCTGTCACTATGAAACTGCGCGAAATCGCCCACTGCCGTGCCGGCGACAAGGGCAATACGTTGAACATTTCCGTGATCGCCCACGACGAGCGCGACTTTCGCTTACTGCAGGATCAAGTCACCGTGGCGCGCGTGCGCAGCGCCTACGGCAATCTGGTCAAAGGCGACATCGAACGCTACGAAATGCCCAACATCGGCGCGCTGAATTTTGTGTTGCACGACGCGCTCGCAGGCGGTGTGACGACATCGCTGTCGAGCGATCCGCATGGCAAAAGTTTTTCCGCCATCATGGTAGCGATGGAATTGCCGGAGCCGGAAGTCGTCTATGGGCGCAAAAGCGCGCATACAGTAGTTAATAAATAATTGAATAAATTCAAAGACTTACGTGAATTTCTCGCTCGCCTTGAACAACTGGGCGAGCTAAAGCGCGTGGCGATTGAGGTCGATCCCAAGTTGGAGATGACCGAGATTTGCGACCGCGTGTTGAAAGCCAGCGGCCCGGCCTTGCTGTTTGAAAAACCGGTGGGCCACAACATGCCGGTACTGGGAAATTTGTTCGGCAGCGTCAAGCGTGTGGCGCTGGCCATGGGCGCCGCGCCCGATGAAGACCCGCTCGCCAAGTTGCGTGAAATCGGCGAAACGCTGGCGTACCTGAAAGAGCCTGAGCCGCCCAAGGGCCTGCGCGATGCGTGGGATAAGTTGCCGCTACTGAAGCAAATTATCACCATGCAGCCGCGCGTGGTGACCCGCGCGCCGTGTCAGGACATCGTGTGGCAGGGCGATGAAGTTGATCTGGCCCGGCTGCCGATCCAAACCTGCTGGCCGGGCGACATTGCGCCGCTGATTACCTGGGGGCTAACCGTCACGCGCGGGCCGCACAAGGCGCGGCAGAATCTCGGCATCTACCGGCAGCAAGTCATCGCAAAAAACAAAGTCATCATGCGCTGGCTGGCGCATCGCGGCGGCGCGCTGGATTTTCGCGATCACTGTCTCGCCCATCCGCGCGAGCCGTATCCGGTGGCGGTTGCCTTGGGCGCCGACCCCGCTACCGTGCTGGGTGCGGTAACGCCGGTGCCAGACTCGCTATCGGAATACCAGTTCGCTGGCCTGCTGCGCGGCGAAAAAACAGAAATCGTGAAGTGCCTTGCACACGATTTACAAGTGCCCGCGAGTGCCGAAATAATTTTAGAAGGCTTTATTTACCCTGGAGAAACCGCCCTCGAAGGCCCTTACGGAGACCACACCGGCTACTACAACGAGCAGGAAAAATTTCCCGTCTTGACCATCGAGCGCATCACCCAGCGGCGCAACGCGATTTATCACAGCACCTACACCGGCAAGCCACCCGACGAACCCGCGATGCTCGGCGTGGCGTTGAATGAAGTGTTCGTGCCGCTGCTGAAAAAGCAGTTCCCGGAAATTGTCGATTTCCACTTGCCGCCCGAAGGCTGTTCGTACCGCATCGCCTGCGTCAGCATGAAAAAACAGTACGCTGGCCACGCCAAGCGCGTGATGTTTGGCATCTGGAGCTTTTTGCGCCAGTTCATGTACACCAAATTCATTATCGTCACCGATGACGACGTGAATATCCGCGACTGGAAGGAAGTCATCTGGGCCGTCACCACGCGCGTCGATCCTGCGCGCGATACGCTGATCGTGGAAAACACGCCGATAGATTATCTCGATTTCGCCAGCCCGGTATCGGGTCTGGGCGGGAAGATGGGTCTGGACGCCACCAACAAATGGCCGGGAGAAACCACTCGCGCATGGGGCACGCCGATTGCGATGGATGCAGCGGTGAAAGCGCGCGTGGATGAAATCTGGCGGGACCTGGGACTTTGACCGCCCGCTAGTCTTGCTTCGGCTGGAATCCCCGAAGTTACTCGACTGTCACTGATTTCGCCAGATTGC
>JAYTWR010000019.1:0-21601 GCA_043743335.1 Burkholderiales bacterium | reverse complement strand
GGCAAGGTGATACGCGCGGCAGGCATCAAAGCGGAGTAACGCCCGTGGTCTGGCCGACTATCTGGCCGACTATAATGCGGTGCCATCTCTGACAATCACAACAAACGCACTGATGACTTCAGGCAATGCAACACGGGCGATAGCGGAGCGTGTATGCCCCATCCGCTATGCCGATCTGGGCGCGGACACCGTTGCGATGGTCAAACGGCTGATCGCCGACGGCGTGGCTGTCGCCATTGCCGGCAGCGCGCAGGAGCCGCCGCGAATTCTGGCGGATCATGCTCTCGCACTCGGTGGCGCAGCGCGCGCAACGGTGTGTGGGTTTGGTTTCAAGACCACCGCGATACAAGGAGTGCGTGAATGCCCAAAGCAGCAGTAGCAGGCGGTGAAATGGCCTACGAGGACGTGGGCACGGGTGACGTCGTGATATTTGTTAGCGGACTAAACGGCGTGGGGCGCTACTGGGCGCCACAGGTACCGTTGTTTGCCCAACACTTTCGTGTGATCACCTACGACCAGCGCGGCACAGGCGGCAGTGATCGTATTCAGCGCGAGTTTTCGGTCGATCAAATGGCGGAAGAATTGATCGGGTTGATGGATGTGCTGAAGATCGAACGCGCGCACTTGGTGGGCATGTCCACCGGCGGCGCGATTGGGCAAACCATTGCCATTGAGCATCCTGAGCGCTTGATGAAGCTTGCGCTGTGCAGCACGTGGACGCATTGCGATGCGTGGTTTCGCCGACTGTTTCACGCGCGCCGCGATATGTATTTACAAGCCGGGCCGGAGTTGCACTCGCAGTTTCATCCGCTGTTTTTGTATTCGCCGGATTATGTGAATGAACACGATGCCGAGATCGAAGCCGAGCGCAAAAACGCACCAACCAAATCGTCGCCAGTGGAAGTTTCCGTGGGGCGTATTAACGCGCTGTTGAATTTCGACCGTCGTGCAGGGTTACCCGGCATCAAGGCCGAGACACTGGTGATGGGCAGTGACGGCGACTTCATCACGCCCAGCTATTTTTCTGTTGCGCTGGCGCAGGCGATCCCCGGCGCAAAGCTGGTGATGAGCAAGGGCGGCGGACATTCGTTTACCACCACGCGCGCCGAGCCATTCAATCGCGATCTGATGGCGTTTCTGCGCGGCGCGGCTTAACCCGATGGTCCGATGGTCCGATGGTCCGATGGTCTCTATTCAGCTTCTCTGTGTTGCTTAACGCCTGCACAAGGCATACGATAGTTGTGGATTCGCCATTGGGCTCGTCAGGGGTGCAAGAGAATTTTTTTGATGGCTTTGATTACTAGGGGAGGCGTTATGCGCGTCGTTCGGTTAGCACTGTTGTTTTTGCTCAGTAGTTTTGTGCCCGCGTTGTCGCTGGCGCAGGGGGTTGCGCTGTCGGGCACGGTGTCGTCCGCTGAAGAAGGCATTATGGAGGGCGTGCTGGTCAACGCCCGCCGTGACGGCTCGAACATGACGGTGACGGTGGTTACCGATGACAAAGGGCGGTATCAGTTTCCGGCGGCGAAGCTCGAAGCGGGCAATTACAAATTGTCGATCCGTGCTGCGGGTTACGATCTGGCGCGGCGCGCAGCGGTGGTGGTGCCAGCGGGCGGCGGTGCGCAAAACGATCTTAATTTGATACGCACCCGCGATCTGGCTTCGCAGTTGACCAATGCCGAGTGGCTGCACAGCATGCCCGGCAAGGATGACGAAAAACGCGCGCTACTGGGTTGCGTGACCTGCCATACACTGGAGCGCATTTTGCGTTCCAAGTACGACACCGATGGCTTTTTGCAAACCATCGCACGCATGGGCACGTATGCGAACCAGAGCACGCCGCTCTTGCCGCAGCGCCGCCTGACCGGGCGCGATACCGATGTGGTGGGTGAAGACCGCGCGCGTATCCAGCGTTCGCAGGCGGCATACTTCGCGTCGGTGAATCTGCATCCGCACACCACGTGGGAATACGATCTGAAAACATTCCCGCGTCCCAAAGGGCGAGCCACGCGCGTGGTGATTACCGAGTGGGATTTGCCGCGACCGACCATAGAGCCGCATGATGTGGTGGTCGACAGCAAAGGCATGGCGTGGTTCTCCAATTTCGGTGAGCAAACCATCGGCAAGTTTGATCCCAAGACCGGCAAGCTTGAAGAAATCCCCATACCGGTGCTGAAAAAAGGCTCGCCGCTGGGCGCGTTGTCGATCCGCATGGATCGCGATGAAAACATGTGGCTGGGCAATATGTATCAGGCGGCGGTGCTCAAGTACGACACCAAAAACAACAAGCTCGAACACTGGGAAGCGCCACCCGAATGGAACCGGCCCAACACACAAATCAACATGACCAGCCCGATGAATATCGGTGTCGATGGCAAAGTGTGGGCGCAAAACAACGGCTTTGCCGGTGTACACCGCATTGATTTGAAAACCGGTAAGTGGGAAGTGTGGGAACCCTACAAAGCCGCACCACAGGGCCATAATATTTACGACGTGGTGTCGGATTCACAGAACAACGGTTGGTTTACCAACATCGGGCGCAATCACATAGGCCGCATTGATGCCAAGACGGGCGAAGTGAAAATTTATGAAACGCCGACGCAAAACTCCGGCCCGCGCCGCGCGTCGATGGATGCGCAGGATCGTCTGTGGATCGGCGAGTACCGTGGTAACCGCATTGCGATGTTTGACACCAAAACCACTGAGGCCAAGGAGTGGCTGGTGCCCACGCCGTGGTCCGCGCCTTACGATGTGGCGCTGGATAAAAACGGCGAGGCTTGGACCGGCTCCATGTTGAACGACCGTGTCGCGCGGCTCAATACCAAGAACGGCGAGTTTGTGGAGTACCTGCTGCCGCGCACGAATGTCAATATCCGTCGCGTGTTCGTGGAAAACCAGTCTGGCCCGCGCACCACGTTTTGGATCGGCAGCAACCATGGCGCGTCAATCATCAAGCTGGAGCCGCTGGATTGATGTTTGCACCGAGTGTTGGATTGCGTGGTGGCTGAACGCAACGATTGGGAATTGCTTCAGCACGTCAAGCTGGTGGTGTCTGACATGGCGGGCACCACCGTCAAAGACAACGGCGAGGTGGCGCGCGCGTTCACGGCGGCGCTCGCCGATCACGGCGTTGAAGCCTCAGCCGCGCAGATCAATGCCGTGCGCGGTGCCGCCAAACGTGCGGCCATCGCGACGTTGATTGCGCCCAAATATGGCACTGATGCGGCGCGCGTGGCGGCGGTCTACACGGCGTTCAAAAGTCATTTGCAGCGTGTGTTCACGCGCGAGGCGCAGCCCGTGCCTGGTGCCACTGCAACGTTTGCCTGGCTGCGTGAGCGCGGTATTAAGCTCGCGCTCAACACCGGCTTTGACCGTGACACGATGCAGTTATTGCAGGATGCTTTGGGCTGGCAAGCCGTGGCGGATGCAGTGATTTGCAGCGATGATGTGTTGCAGGGTCGGCCCGCGCCCTACATGATTTTTCGCGCCATGGAAGCTTGCGGCGTCGCGAACGTGCGGCAAGTGCTCAACGTCGGTGACACGGTTGCGGATTTACAAGCGGCGTTCAATGCGGGCGTAGCGGTGAGCGTGGGTGTGCTGTCGGGCGCTCACCAGCGCGCACAACTGGCAGCGGAGCCGCATACGTATCTAATAAATTCTATTGAAAAATTACCTGAGTTGTGGGGCTGATCGAATGCTGTTGCACAAGACCGGCGCGTGGTGCGCCACCGCCGCAGTCAGCCTGATGTTACTGGTGTCGGCCATCTCATCGGTGGCAGCGGCGCAAGCCTACCCGCAGCGCGCCCTGCGACTGGTGGTGCCTTTTGCGCCCGGTGGCTCGACGGATACGCTGGCGCGTATCGTCGGCCAGCGCTTGACGGAAAGCCTCGGACAAGCGGTGGTAGTCGACAATCGCCCGGCAGGGGGCGGCGTCATCGGCGCGGATCTCGTGGCGAAGGCGCAGCCCGACGGCTATACCTCGCTGGTGGGGGCGATTTCCACCATGGCGATTGCGCCAGCGCTGTACGCCAAAATCCCCTATGAACCGCTGCATGATTTTGCGCATGCCGGGTTGTGGGTGACGTTTCCGCTGGCGCTGGTGGTGCCCGCCGGTTCGCCCATCAGCCATGTGAAAGGGCTGATCGACGTCGCGCGCGTCAAGCCCGGTGCGCTGCGCTTCGGCGCGCAAGGCATCGGCACCTCGTCGCACATATTTGCAGAGTGGATGAACAGCCTCGCGCGCATCAAGGTCATCATCGTGCCGTACAAGGGTGGTGGCCCCGCGTTGACCGGCATGCTGTCGGGTGAAGTGGAATACGCCATGGTGGCGGTATCGACTGCGCAGACTCAGGTATTTTCCGGCAAGGCGCGCGCGCTCGGCGTCACCAGCGCACACCCCACGCCGCATTTACCCAACGTGCCCGCGATTGCCAGTGTGCTGCCCGGCTACGACGCGCTGAATTTTCACGGACTGCATCTACCGCGACAAACGCCGGACGCCATTGTCACGCGTCTGAACGTTGAAATCGTCAAGATACTCAAACGCCCAGACGTCAGCGAAAAGCTCAACGGCTTTGCGATGGATATCGCTGCTGGCACGCCCGCGCAATATCGGGCGTTCATTAAAACGCAAATCGAACAGTGGGGGCCGGTGGTAAAGTCGTCTGGTGCCCGTGCGGACTGATTTATTGTAACTAGCTTATTGCAACCAGTTTATTGTAACTAATTGATTTTAAACAACTTTTAATAATAATTGCCTAACATGAAGTCAAAGATTTCCCGTCACGAAACCACCGATATTGTGATCATCGGCTTTGGCGCGGCCGGCGGCTGCGCAGCGGTTGAAGCGCACAACGCTGGTGCGACTGCCGTCATTCTCGAAAAACAACCCGAGGCCACGCACTACTCCAACTCGCGTATGAGTGGTGGCGGCTTTCACTGCCCGGCACCGGATGGCGATTTTGAATCCATCAAAACCTACGCCAAGGCCATGTTTAGCGGTGAAAATTTGCCCTACAAACTCGAAGGCGAGCAACCGGAGTTTTCCGATGCGTTGGCTGAAGCATGGGCCAAGTACTCGCCGCAAAACGAAGCCTTCATGCGCGGGCTGGACCCCGAGTTCAGAACCTTCAGCAGCGCGGGTGCAGCGTTTGCCGATTTTCCCGGCGCGGATCGTGCCAAGTATGCGTGCCTGCGCAGCAGCTACAGCGGCACGGAAATCGATTCCGCTGCAGGCGCTTGGACGCGACATTTTCCCAAGGCCAAAAAAGAATCTGGCGAAGCGTTTCATGCCTGTTTGTTGAACGGCGTACAGGCGCGCAACGTCCCCATTCACTATGAAACCGTGGCGCAGGATCTGCTGGTGGACGATGACGGCGCAGTTACCGGCGTGGTGGCAGAGCACAACGGGCAACGCATTGCCTATCACGCACGGCGTGCGGTGATTATTTGCAGCGGCGGCTACGAGTACAACATACGCATGCGCAAGGCGTTTCTGGACGGCCCCGGCAAAGAGGGCTGGGCGTTCTATGGTACGCCCGCCAACACCGGCGACGGTATTCGCATGGCGGTCAAAGCCGGTGCGGCGCTGGCCAAGGTGGGCAGCGTTGCGGGCCGCGTGATATGCGCGATACCCGAGCGGCGGCACGGGCTCAAGATCGGGCTCAACACCTCATCGGTCGGCAAGCCCAATGAAATCGTCGTCGACAATTTGGGCCGACGTTACGCCGCCGAACGGCGCATCACCAAAGACCCCAGCCGCTATATTTTTTTCAAGGAAGCGCTGCAATTCGACACCATCACGCTCACCTATCCGCGCATACCGTCGTGGATGATTTTTGATGCCACGTTGATGAATGCCGGCGCATTGGTCAGCTCAGCCGCAGTGGCGTACTTGGGTATTGATTGGGACAAAGGCAACCAGCATGCGCTGCGTAACGGCTGGATTTTGCAGGGCGATACCATCGCCGAGCTCGCTGCGAAAATCCGCGCGCATCCTGACAATCGCGAATTGATGGATGTCGAAGCCCTGACGCAACAAGTCGAAAAATGGAACCACTATTGTGATAGCGGCACCGACCCCGATTTCAACGCCGAACCCAAAACCATGGGCGTGGTACGCAAGCCCCCGTTTTTCGCCATTCCGCTGTATCCGGGCGGCCCCAACACCAAAGGCGGCATACGCGCCAACGCGCGGCGCGAAGTGCTCGATTGGGACGACAAGCCGATTCCCCGGCTATACACCGCAGGCGAAATCTCTTCAGCGTTTCAGTTTGTTTATCAAGGCGGCGGCAATCTCGCGGAGTGCATTGTGTTTGGTCGCATTGCGGGAATGAACGCGGCGGCGGAAGTGGCGATGGCCGCTGGGTAATCAGCCTCCGGCAATCGATGCGCAGGTGGTGCAGGGAATCAATGGCAGGTGTGGATACCTGTTTTGGAGCCTAATTAAACGTCGCCCCACTACGCTTAACCACCTCGGCCCATTTCTTGAGATCAGCCAGCATGAACAGGCGAAAAGACTCAGGGTCAGAACCAATCGCTTCAGCGCCGTCCGCATTCGCGCGTTTGATGAAGTCAGGCGACTTGACGTAGGCGGCCGTTTCCCTGTGTATTTTCACCAGCAAGGGCTTCGGCAGTCTAGCGGGGGCCATCAAGCCGTACCAGCCCACGACTTCAAATCCCGGCAAGGCTTCGGACATGGTGGGAACATCCGGCAGCGATTTCAATCGTCGGGGCGCGGAAACAGCCAGCGCTCGTAGTTTGCCCGCGCGCACCTGCGATTGCGATGTGGTCAGTCCGGAAAAGCTGAATTGATATTGCCCAGCGATGAGATCGACTAACGCGGGACCGGTGCCTTTGTAGGGGATGTGTTGTGCGTTGACGCCCGTCATGATTTTGTAGAGTTCGCCACCGAGGTGGCCGCCACTGCCGATTCCGGCGGAACCAAAATTGATCGGCTCCTTGGTAGTTTTGCTCCAGTCGATAAATTCCTTAAGCGTTTTTGCGGGGTGCGCGGCATTGACGATCAGCAGCGTGCCGGCTTCGGTCATTTGCGAGATCGGCGTGAAGTCGTTGACCACGTGGTAAGGCAGGTTCGGCATCAGGGTCCCGTTGATAACGTGCTGGTGGTAAGCGAGAAACAGCGTGTAGCCGTCGGGTGCGGAATTCTTGGTGATTTCAGCGCCGTTCACACCTGACGCGCTGCCGCGATTGTCGACGACCGCTTGCTGTTTCCACACTTCCGTTAACCGCGCCGCCAACAGGCGCGCAAGATAGTCAGTGGTGCCGCCGGGTTGCGCGGGCGTAATAATGCGTAGCGGACGGTTGGGATAATTGTCGGCGGCTGCGGCTGTGACAGTGGCTGATACCGCTGCCAACAGGATGCCGCCTGCCAGCGGACGAAGCCAAGCGCGGGTTGTGACAGTGTAGGCTGGGCGTGCGGGCATGCGGTCCTCGATTGCGGTAGCGTGAGGGGGTAATGCTACCGCAACGGCGCGCGCAGATTGTTGCGCTCGCCAATCGGCGTTAAGCTTGCTGTAGCCCAATTGAAGGAGCCATTCATGCGTTACCCGTCCGTCTCGACTGCATTTGCCGCAATGATGGTTTTGGTGTCTGCAGCGTTTCCGGCGCTCGGTCAAACAACGTATCCGGTTAAAAACATCCGCGTGATTGTGCCTTCACCGACCGGCGGGCCCAGCGACATCGTAGCGCGCTTGATTGGCGACAAACTCGCGCAGGCGCTCGGCAGACAAGTGGTGACCGACAACCGTACGGGTGCCTCGCAGATTATCGGCACGGTCATCGTGGCCAAGGCAGAGCCGGATGGTTACACCATCTTGCAGGCGGCGGCGAACATGGCGATCAACGCAGCCAATGTGCCGGACTTGCCCTACGACACCCTCAAGGATTTCGCGCCGGTGTCGATGACGCATGTCACGCCGTACGTGCTGGTGGTGAGCGGGCAGTCGTCGTTGAAATCCCTACCGGAGTTGCTGAAGTTCGCCAAGGCCAATCCGGCCAAAACGTCCTACGGTGCCAGTGGCAGCGGCAGCCCGCATCAACTGGCTACGCTGTTGATGGCGCAAATGGCGGGCGGCATTCCGGGCATGACGGAGGTGCAATACAAAGGCAGCACGCCCGCGCACCCCGACATTATCGCCAATCGCATTACGTTTATGTTTGACCCCTTGGCGGCGTCTGCACCACACATTCGCGGCGGGCTGATGCGCGCGCTGGCAGTGAGCACGCCGCAGCGCAATCCGTCATTCCCCGACTTGCCGACGGTCGCAGAATCGGGCGTGCCTGGCTACGATTTTTCAAGTTGGGGCGGCATGCTCGTGCCCGCAGGCACACCGCGCGCCGTGGTGCAAAAGCTCAATGCGGAAATCGGCAAAGCGCTCGCCGCGCCCGATTTGCGCAAGCGCTTCAGCGACATGGGGTTGGTCGCGCGGCCCAGCACGCCGGAAGAATTCGGCGCGTTCGTGCAAACCGAAATCACTCGCGTGCGCAGCTTGATGGGGAAGAAACCCTGAGCGTTCGCCGTGACTCAGCGATGGCTTATCCCCAATTGGTAACTGTTCAGCTTCTCGTAGGATGCCGGTGAGCGTAGCGAACCGCATCGTTCGCGTGACGTGCTTACGCAAGGCCCTATCACGATGTCAGCACCACGACTGATGCGGTTCCTTCGTCACCGACATCCTACGGTTAAGCGGAATAGTTACACCATTGATTTATAAAGCTTTTTTTAACACCTCTTGCCAGCTTGCATCGGCAAACCAACCGCGTAACGCCGATGATCTTGCGAACTTTCTTCTTGCACGGTGCGCTTTACGTGGGCGCATGCACTTTTGCTTGTGCAACGGCCATGGCGCAAACCTATCCGCTAAAGCCCGTGCGTATCATCGTGGGCGTGCCGCCCGGCGGCGGCACCGACATTCTGGGCCGCATGCTCGCACGCAAGCTGACCGAGGTGCATGGTCAACCG
Source organism: Burkholderiales bacterium (assembly GCA_043743335.1). GTDB lineage: Bacteria > Pseudomonadota > Gammaproteobacteria > Burkholderiales > SG8-41 > UBA5216. The sequence continues at coordinate 12,621 of JAYTWR010000019.1, read as the reverse complement.
TTTGTAGTCGAGAATCGGCCCGGCGCGGGCTCCGTGATCGGTGCCGATCTGGTTGCCAAAGCCGCGCCGGACGGCTACACCCTACTGCTGGCGGTTAATGGCCTTGCGGCCAACCACACGCTTTACAAGAAGCTGCCGTACAACACGCTGCGTGATTTTGCGCCGATTATTCTGGCGGCCGCCACGCCGAACATTCTGGTGGTGCATCCGTCGTTGCCGGTGCATAGCGCACGGGAATTCGTCGCGTTGGCGAAGGCGCGGCCGGATCAAATCACGTATGCGTCGTCCGGCTCCGGCAGTGCGGCGTATCTTGCGGCGGAATTATTCAAGCTCGCCACCGGCGTGCGCTTGGTACACGTGCCGTACAAGGGCACCGGGCCAGCAATGACCGCACTGATTTCCGGCGAAACACAAACCATGGTCGCAGCACTTCCCGGCGCACTGCCGTTTGTGAAAGAGCGGCGTCTGCGCGCAGTGGCGCTCACCAGCGCGCAGCGCGCGCCTACGGTGCCGGACATTCCCACGCTAACTGAGGCCGGCATCAAGGGGGCGGAATTCGAAACGTGGTACGGTTTTTTCGCGCCTGCCGGCACGCCAGGCGATATAGTGTTGCGACTCAATACATCCATTAAAAATCTGCTGGGTTCAGTGGATGTCAAACAGCAACTGGCTGCCCAAGGGCTGCTCGCCGCGGGCAACACACCGGCTGAATTCGACAAATATTTCCGCGCCGAGATTGAAACCTTGGCGAAGGTGATTCGCGCAGCAGGCGCTACCGTCGACTAGCGTCAGGCCTATGCCGGGACAGCGCCACCGACCGTAATGCGCTGCATCAGCCGCCGGTGCTGCGGCCACTGGTAATCGAGCGACGCCAGATGCTGCACGGCGCAGTTGTCCCACATCAGCAGATCGTGCACGCGCCAGCGGTGCGTATGGCGAAATGGTGCCGCGATGGTTTGATCGGCCAGCGTGTCGATCAGCGCCAGCGCTTCGTCTGTGGGCATGCCTTCGATCCCCTCGCACTCGCCCTTGCTCACGTACAGGCATTTGCGCCCGGTGTGCGGGTGTGTGCGTACCACCGGGTGTACCACCGCAGGTTGTTGGTAGCGCAAGGCTTGGTCACCCTGCCCGGTACCGGTGCGCGCGCGCCGGCCCGCGACTTGATGAATGGCGCGCAAGCCGGCAATGCGTTGCTGTGTTGCGAGCGGCAGCGCGTCGTGTGCAGCGGCTGCGCTAGAAAACAGGGTGTCTCCCAACACGACGCCATTGTCGACGGGGATTTCCAGCGCGTAAAGCATGGTGGCGCGCGGTGGGCGTGCGGTGTACGACATATCGGTGTGCCACACGCGCCCCGCATCGGCGTGGCCAATGTCGCGCCCGTTTTCCTGAATGTTCGACACGTACATGATTTCGGGAAATTCCGGATGGGCATAGTGCTTGAGAAATATTTTTTCCACTTCGCCAAAGCGCCGCGCGAAAGCAATCATTTGCGGCTCGTTAAGTTTTTGCTGCGGAAAGCAGATCACGGCGTGCTGGTTGAAGGCCGCTTCAATGCGGCTGAAATCGGCATCCGTCAGCGGTTGCGACAGATCAACACTCTGAATTTCGGCACCGATGACATCCAGCGCAGGCACGATTTGCATAGCGAAATTTCCTTCTACGGTTTAGCGGACTGCTGGTGATTATAGTGGAGGTGCAGCGCTCTGGTGCCGACTTTGCCTATCGCTTTTGTGCGAAACTTATGGCTCATTTGCTAGCCATGGGTCGGCAAAAACAGTTTCCAGTCATTACCTTTTCAATGCGAGGCCATTCAACATGAGCACCATGAGCACTGCGGGCACCACCAGCACCACCAGCACTATCAACACAACCACCCAGCGCCGCGGCCCATTGGCCCGTTTTCGGGTAATCGATCTGACACGGGTGCGCTCCGGCCCCACCTGCGTGCGCCAACTCGCCGATTGGGGCGCGGATGTCATCAAGATCGAATCGCCGCCGGGCTTGGGCCTGCCGGAAGCGTGGGGTGGCTCGCGTAACGGCGCGGATTTTCAGAACTTGCACCGTAACAAACGCGGCTTTACCTTGAATTTGAAAGACACAGAAGGGCTGAAAATTTTTAACCAACTGGTCGAGCGCTCTGATGTGGTGGCGGAAAACTTTCGTCCGGACGTGAAATTCCGTCTCGGCATTGATTATGAATCGCTGAAAAAGATCAACAAAAAAATCGTCTTGGCGAGCATCTCCGGGTTTGGCCAAAGCGGGCCTTACGTCAAGCGCCCGGGGTTTGATCAAGTCACGCAAGGCATGGGCGGCTTGATGGCGATTACCGGTGAGCCGGGCCAAGGCCCGATGCGCGCAGGCTGCGCAGTATCGGATTCGGCGGCGGGCTTGTATTGCGCGCTGGGAATAATGACCGCACTGCTGGAACGCGAAGTATCCGGCGAAGGGCAGTGGGTGGAGGTGTCGCTGCTTAACGCCATGATCGCGTTACTGGATTTTCAGGCGGCGCGCTGGACGATAGAACAAGAAGTGCCGGAGCAGGCAGGCAACGACCATCCGACATCGATTCCCACCGGCGTGTTTCAGACGGCCGATGGCTATATGAATATCGCCGCTGGCGGCAACGAAATGTACGGGCGCTTGTGCAAGGCGCTCAACCTCGAGCACCTGATCGAAAAGCCCGAGTACAAAGACAGCAAGGCGCGCTCCGCCAATCGCGCGGCGCTCAACAAGGCATTGCAGGATGCGATGATCAAGCAGCCCAGCGCGCATTGGTCAGCGTGCTTTGAAGCCGGCGGCGTGGCGGGTGGGCCGATTTACAAAATGAACGAGGTGTTCGCCGATCCGCAGGTGCAGCACAACGTGATGTCCGCGCCGATACACCACCCTGATTTGGGCGACATCGGCCTCGTGAATCAGCCGGTACGCCTGTCACGTACGCCGAACGAAATTCGCTCGGTGACGCCCGGCTGCGGCGAACACACTGATGACATTCTGCATGAGCTGGGTTATCAAGACGGGCAGATCGCGGATTTACGCAAGCGCAATGTGGTGTAAGCGCAAGACGAACGCCACCGGTGCTGCGCCGTGAGTTGCAGGAGTGCTCACGGCTAGCGCCTGCTTTCCCGTGCTGACATTAACGGTGATGCGCACGCTACGTGGCCGCACGCGGCAACGCGGGTGCGTTACCGCAGGCGCCACGCCACCTCGCCGCCCGCGCGAAAGGGCGTCAGCCGGTCGTCGCCGTACGCCACATCCATCGGCACGTGCCACGCCTCACGCACTAGCGTGATGGTGTCGCGGTTGCGCGGCACACCGTAAAAATCAGGCCCGTGGAAGCTGGCGAAGGCTTCGAGCTTGTCGAGCGCGCCCGCTGCCTCAAACGCCTCAGCATAGAGCTCAATGCCCGCATGCGCGGTGTAGCAACCCGCACAGCCGCAATCCACTTCTTTGGTGTGGCGCGCATGCGGCGCGCTATCGGTGCCGAGAAAAAATTTGGCGTTGCCGCTGATCGCTGCCGCCACCAGCGCCTCGCGATGCACCTCGCGCTTTAACACCGGCAAACAGTAGTTGTGCGGCCGCATGCCGCCGGCGAACAGCGCATTGCGATTCAACAACAAGTGATGCGCGGTAATCGTCGCCGCAATATTGGCCGGTGCGTTAGTGACAAACGCCGCCGCCTCGCGCGTGGTGATGTGCTCAACCACCACTTTTAGCCGCGGGTAACGCTCGATCAGCGGTGCCAGTTCGCGCTCCAAAAACACGCGCTCGCGATCAAAAATATCCACCGCAGCGTCGGTGACTTCCCCATGCACCAGCAACGGCAGGCCGCACGCTTGCATCGCTTCCAGCACCGCCGCGCAGCGCGCGAGATGGGTCACCCCGGCATCGGAATTGGTCGTCGCCCCAGCCGGGTAATACTTCACGGCCCGCACCGGAGAATCATTCGTAACTAATTGTTTTAATTGAGTTATTTCTTCAGGCTGTGTGTTGTCGGTGAGATACAACGTCATCAACGGCTCAAACGTTGCGCCGGGCGGCAAGGCATCGATCACGCGTTGCCGGTACGCCCGTGCCAGCGCGACCGTGGTCACCGGGGGCTTCAAGTTGGGCATCACAATGGCGCGCGCAAAACGTTTTGCGGTGTCAGGCAATACCGCACGCAAATAATCGCCGTCGCGCAGGTGTAAATGCCAATCGTCGGGGCGGATAAGGGTCAGGGTTTTCATGATACGAAGAGTGTAAAGGGTAGTGCGTGAATCGTGAAGTGGCGGAATCGCGGCATCGAGGTCACTTACGTACGTTTTTACTTACGTTTTTATTCACCTTTTTATTCACCTTTGATCGCCCTTCATCGCCAGCGCCCGCTGATAAACATCATTACGCGCAGCGCCGGTGATTTTTACGGCCAGCGCAACGGCCTGCTTCAAAGGCAATTCTTCCAGCAACGCCGTTAACACTTTATCCAGCGCACCATCGTCCGGCGCGCTCGCGGTGGTGCCTTCAACCACCAGCACAAACTCGCCTTTGCTGCGATGCGCGTTGGCGGTCAGCCACGCCGGTGCATCACCCAGCGCGCACACCTGCGTTTCTTCAAACAACTTGGTCAGTTCACGCGCCAACAACACGCGTCGCGCAGCGCCCATCACGGCCGCCAAATCCGCGACGCACTCGGCCACGCGATGGGGCGCTTCGTAAAACACCAGCGAGTACGGCGCTGCGGCCAATTCGCTGAGCGCCGCGCGCCGAGCGCTGCTGCGTGCCGGCAAAAAGCCGTAGAACAAAAAGTGCGGCGAGAGAAACCCGCTGGCTGACACCGCTGCGGCCGCCGCGTTCGCGCCGGGTATCGGACAAACCGTGTAACCCGCTGCGCGGGCCTGCGCCACCAGCCGCGCGCCGGGGTCGGAAATGCCCGGCGTGCCCGCATCGCTGACCAGCGCCACGCTGCCGCCGCCCGCCAGAATATCCAGCACGTCGCCCGCCGCGCGCTGTTCGTTATGCTCGTGCACCGCGATGAGGCGCGCGCTGATGCCGTAATGATCCAGCAGCCGCCGCGTCACCCGTGTGTCTTCGGCGGCAATGTGACCCGCCTGTGACAAAATGCCGATAGCACGCGCACTGATGTCGGATAAATTTCCGATGGGGGTAGCCACTACATATAATGTGGCCTTGTTGACCCCAGTCGATTCCGCCCCAGTGGGCGGCGACGCAAGCGGGGACGACGGCGGCGAATCTTGGGCGGCTGCACTCATTTACAAACGATCATGTTGAAAGCGTTCAGAAAATTTCAGGCACTATGGCAAGCACTATGGCAGGCCGCACTACTATACGGTGCGCCCGCCCTCGTGACCAGCGCGCTGGCGCAAGCGCCGGTGCCGGTGCCAGTTCCGTTGCCCGCCACCTCGCCGCCCGCCACACCCACGCCCTTGGGCGTGGATGCGCCGCACATTGCTTTGCTGTTGCCGGTGGATTCCAGCACCTTCCGGCGGCACGCCGAAGCGCTGCGTGACGGCTTTTTGGCGGCGTCGAAAATCCCCGATCCCCCTAAGCTGATGATCCGCGTGTACGCCGTGGGCGAAGACGCTAAACAAGCCGTCAGCGCCTACAAGCAGGCCACCAGCACGGGTGCGCGCTTGGTCATCGGGCCGTTGATCCGCAGCGCCGCGACCGCAGTGGCTGCGGGCGACATCAGCGTGCCCACGCTGTTGCTCAACGCACCCGACGGCGCGCTGCCCGACAAACCCAACCTGTATGTGATCAGCCTGCAAATCGAAACCGAAGCGCAGCAGGCCGCACAACTTGCGTGGCGCGAAGGCCGCCGCAGTGCCTACACCCTCACCGGCGAAAGCCAGTTGCTGCGCCGCGCGAATCGCGCCTTCATTGAGGAATTCGTCAAACTCGGCGGCAAGCATGTGGGCGAGTTCCTCTACAACATTAGCGCGGCGGAGCTCACGCGGCTGCGGCAGGCCGTCGAAACGCGCTCGGCGGATATGGCCTTCCTGTCACTCGATGCGCGCCAGGCGCGGGCTGTGCGCGCCACGCTTGAGCCCCTCACGCTGTATGCCACGTCGCAGGCCTACGGCGGCGACTTGAGCCCCGGCGCGGTGGTTGATCTGGCGGGCATCCGCGTGTTCGACATGCCGTGGCTGCTGCAACCCGACCACCCTGCCGTGATGATCTATCCGCGACCCGCTGCGAGCAGCGACGCTGATCTGGCGCGGCTGTACGCGCTCGGCATCGATGCGTGGCGTATCGGTCAAGCCATGCAGTCGCGCCACAGCGATATTTCACTCGACGGCGTAACCGGTAAACTCACCCAAATGCGTGACCGCCAGTTTACGCGCGAGCTAGCCACCGCACGCCTCGGTGCGGCGCTGCCTGCCGCGCCGGTGGGGCCTGTGCCTGCGCCCGCCACCGCGCCTGCCGCACCTACCGTCCCGCCTAAGCCCCCGGCAACCGCCAAGCCCGCCAGCGGCCCGGCAGGCAAATCGGCCAGCGCAGCCAAACCATGACCCGCCTGTGAACAACCGCGGCAAAGACGCCGAAGCCCGCGCCGCGCGTTACCTCGAAACGCAAGGCCTCACCATCATCGAGCGCAATTACCACTGCCGCTACGGCGAAATCGATCTCATCGCACGCGACGGTGCCACGCTGGTATTTGTCGAAGTGCGCGCGCGCAGCTCCAGCGCCTTCGGCGGTGCCGGGGCCAGCATCACCGCCACCAAACGCAAAAAGCTCACCAGCACCGCACTGCATTACCTCGCCAGCGCAGGCCGCACCCCGCAATGCCGCTTTGATGCGCTGCTGCTGACCGGCAACAGCGAGAGCGGGCAGGTGGAATGGATACGCGATGCTTTTAGCTCGTAATGTACGCGTTGACTCAATGTAACTATTTGATTTAAAACAGAAATATTATTAATGACCGTGTCGCCACAAAACGCCCGCGTCACCAAGTAACTGCGAAGCGCCGTGTATACTCCTCACGAACTGAGGAGATTTCCATGGAAAAACCCGTTACCCCGCGCGGCATTAACCACTTGGTGCTCAATGTTCATGACATCGAAGAATCACACCGGTTTTGGACGGAAATCGTCGGCTTTCACCAAGTCGGCGAACTCAAACGCACGGCTGAACGCCCCAATCCACCCAAGATGCGTTTCTATGCCGGCGAACGCGATGGCGGCTCGCACCACCACGATATAGCGCTCGTCGAAAACCCGAACCTGCCGCCGCCGCCCAAAGAATGGCAAATGTTCGGCACGCCGGTGGCGGTCAATCACATCGCCATCACGCTGGCGACTCGCGAAGCGTGGCTGGCACAGCTAACCTACCTGCAAAACAAGGGCGTCAAGTTCGACCGCCGCGTTGAGCACGGCATGACGCATAGCCTCTACATTCATGATCCCAACGGTTACGGCGTGGAGTTTGTTTATGACCTGCCACGCGAGACGTGGGAAGGCGATATTGATGCCGCGCTGAACTACGTCAAACCGCTGCCGACCGAGGGTGCCGCAGCGCTCGAAGATCGCGTGCACGACGTGCCGGTTTTTAAACAAACTGCGCCAGCAACATAATCTCGTTGTTATCCAATGGAAAGAATAAAAAAGATGCGCAATCCCCCGCTACCCGCCGCTCTGCTTGCATCAGCATTGGCTGTGCTCACCGTGCCCATCAGCGCGGTCCAAGCGCAATCGTTTCCCGCAAGACCCATACGCGTCATCTCGCCCAGTCCCTCAGGCTCGGGGCCGGATGTCGAGGCGCGTCAACTGACGCAACATATGTCGGCGGAACTGGGCGTGCCCATCGTCGTCGAAAATCGCCCGGGCGGCGCCCAATTATTGGGTATGGAAATCGTCGCCAAATCCACCCCCGATGGCTACACGCTGGGGGCTGGCACCATCGGCAATCTTTCGGCTCACCCGCGTTTGTTTGATCGGCCATCGTATGACGTTGAGCGTGACCTTGCGCCATTGAGCCTGTCGATCAAGCATCCGTGGCTGCTGTATGTGAACGCATCGGTGCCGGCGCAAACGTTTCAGCAGTTCGTCACGCTGGCAAAGGCCAAGCCAGAGTCCATCACCTACGCCACCAACGGTGTCGGCACCTTTCTGCACCTGACAACCACGTTGCTGCAGTCGATGACAGGCATCCAGTTACGCCACGTCCCCTATGGTGCGCAACCCATGCTGCCTGATCTGCTGGGCGGGCATGTCAACGCCATGATGTTTCCGCTGGTCACCATCGTCGATCATGTGAAGTCCGGCAAGTTGCGCGCACTGGCAATCTCCAATGGCAAGGAGCGCTCGCTGCAAGTGCCCGACGTGCCAATGTTCAGCGAAGTGGGGTTGGCGCAATATGACCCGCATGCCTGGGCCGGGCTGGTTGCGCGTGCAGGAACGCCCAAACCTGTCCTCGAAAAGTTGGCGCAGGCCGCAGCACGTGCGGCTCAGACGGCGCAATACCGCGAATTCGCGGCAAGAAACGGCGCAACCGCAGTGGGCAGTACGCCCGCAGAGTTCGATGTGTTTATGAAGGCCGAGCGCGCACGCTGGAAAAAAGTCATCGTCGACAACAACATCAAGCTGGACTGATAAGCTGGCACTCACGCAGGCGGGTGCGCCGCGAGGCAAGCCCCCCTCTGTACAAACGCCCCATAACGGCGCAAAATAGCGCCATGGACCTCATCAGCCGCGTAGCCGAAAACTTCTCCGAGAGCGCGCACTTGAAGCTGGAGTGCATGGATGCTTTGGCCGGCCCCATTGCCGCCGCCGCGCAGCGCATGGTCGATTGCCTCAAGGACGACGGCAAAATTCTCGCCTGCGGCAACGGCGGCTCGGCGGCGGACGCGCAGCATTTCTCGTCGGAGCTGCTCAACCGTTTCGAGAAAGAGCGCCCCGGCCTTGCCGCCATTGCGCTCACCACCGATAGCTCCACGCTCACCTCGATTGCCAACGACTACGCCTATGAGCAGGTTTTTTCCAAGCAGGTGCGTGCGCTGGGCCATGCCGAAGATATTTTGCTGGCGATTTCCACCAGCGGCAACTCCAAAAACGTCATCGCCGCCATTCAGGCCGCACACGAGGCCGGCATGCAAGTAGTGGCGCTCACCGGCCGTGACGGCGGCGGCATCGGGGAACTCATGGGCGAAAACGACGTCCATATCTGCGTGCCTGCGCACAGCACCGCACGGATTCAGGAAGTGCATTTACTCACGATACATTGCCTGTGCGACGCGATTGACTGTTTACTATTGGGGGTGGACTGATGCGTAAATCAATAAAATGGCTGGCCGCAGCGGGCGTAGCATTGCCGTTGTTGAGTGGATGCGCGGCCGTGGTTTTGGGTGGCGCGGTGGGCGGCGGCGTGTTGCTGGCCGAAGACCGGCGCACGGTGGGCACCGTCACCGAAGATCAAGGCATTGAAGTCAAAGCCTCCAGCCGCATCGGCGAAAAAGTGCAGGGCGCGCACATCAACATCAACAGCTTTAACCGGCAAGTGCTGCTCACCGGCGAAGTGCCCACTGCGGCAGCGCGCGACGATGCCGAGCGCGTCACGCGCAGCATCGAAAACGTGCGCGGCGTTTTCAACGAATTGCAAGTCGGCCCCAACACCGCCCTGAGCGTTCGCACCAACGACGCCTACCTTACCTCCAAGGTCAAAGCGCGCTTTGTGGACGGCCAGAATTTCAGCCCCGTGCACGTTAAAGTCACCAGCGAAAACGGCGTGGTGCACCTGATGGGCTTGGTAAAACGCGCTGAAGCCGACGCCGCCACCGAAGTCGCGCGTACCACGGGCGGCGTGCAAAAAGTCGTGCGTCTGTTTGAGTATCTGGATTGAGCGCCGATCAAACACTGATTAAACACTGATTGCGTATGGATTGAATCCATTGCAGTTTTCGCCACCCCGCTTCGAACAAAAGATTTTTGATCCCGCACCGCTGGCGACGCTGGCCGCGCGCGTGCAATCCCTGCCGCGCCCGCTGGTGTTCACCAACGGCGTGTTCGACGTGCTGCATCGCGGGCACGTCACCTATCTCGCACAGGCGCGTGCGCAGGGCGCAAGCCTCATCGTCGCCCTCAACAGCGACGCCTCCACGCGGCGCTTGGGCAAAGGCGATGACCGCCCAATCAATCGCCTCGAAGATCGCGCCGCAGTCATAGCCTCGCTCGAAGCGGTGAACGCCGTCACTTGGTTTGAAGACGACACGCCGCTCGCGTTAATCCGCGCGCTGCGGCCCGACGTGTTGATCAAAGGGGGTGATTGGAAGCCGACCGATATCGTCGGCGCGCCCGATGTGCTGGGTTGGGGCGGTGCAGTGCACTCGATTCCGTTTTTGCATGAGAAATCGACTACGGCGCTGTTGAACGCGATAAGAAAAATTCGATAAATTACGAATCATGGACGCATGAAGCATTTCGCCATCTGTATTGTTGATCACTCTACATTTAGCGAAACGCATTTGTTTTGTGGTGCGCGAATTATCAATCTAGCCACGCCAAATCGCGCCCGATTACCAATTCAGTCATCTGCGCATGATGAGTGTTTTTCATGGCTATTAACCGGGTATCAAAGCAATGGTCACTTGCGAAAGCGCGAACCTCGTCGGCATCGTCATACGTCATCACAAAATCGCCGCTCATGCTTGCGCAAAGATCGAATAGCGCGCCGTGGTCAATCTCCGAAAAATTATAGAGTCGCCTTCCCGCCTTTTTCCCGCCTGCTGTGTAGGGAGGGTCAATAAAAAAAACAGCCTGATTGTCGGTGGCATATGCGACTGAAAGTAGCAAGGCGTCACCACACAAAACTGTAAGGCGGTGACGAACGATATGCAGTGCATTCAGCCGCCTCGCAAGTGTCTCGGGGTACCACCGCGACGTGATGCCCTTGCCCGCCTCACCTGTCTTGATTAACCCGGAACCGTTAGCCAATATCCCGCCGTGAAACGTGCGGTTTTTCAAGATGGTTTTGAAGGCAATATCAACGCATTCTGTTACCGGGCGCATCAACTCGGCTTTGACGTTATCTACGGTTAAGTCAAACGCCAATATTTTCTGCGCTAATACCGGGGCTTCACCCGCAGCGAGTGCGTGCCATACGGCGGCCACATCGGGATCCAGTTCCATGAGAACCGCGTGGTCCACCCAGTTTTCGCAAACGGCCGTCAGTGCAATCGTTGCTCCACCCGCAAACGGCTCAACCAAAAGTTTGGATTTAAAAACAGACTGGCTCATCCATCGACGAAACGTCGGCACGAACCAAGTCTTTCCTCCGGGATATCGAAAGGGACTTCGCTGAGGAACCGATGCAACATTGACCGGCTCCCTCAAACCGGTCGACTCTGGTTGCGTTGTGGCAAAGAATTCTTGTTGCATGAGCCCCTCAGAATGGCTTTTCAATGGATTTGTTCACGGGCGGCGACTCAAGCTGCTCGTCAAGCTTGTCTTGCAGGTGATTCATAAACGTCAGCATCGGACCGGCTTTCGTGGTTGTAATCTGCCTCAAGGCATCGTTGAAATGCGTAAATACTTCGTCAACTTTCGTAAGTTCATAGTGATGCGTATTCGCATCAAAAACCAAGTCGTAAACAAACCAGCCGACATTAGCATTTTTCTTTTCCACGCGATCCAACGTTGGCAACGTATCAAAAAAAGCCTTGTTCAAGGCCACTGCGGATCGTTTGCCCCATTCGTTAAAAATACCGCCTTTGAACATTAACTGAGGCGCCAAACGTTTCCGGGACGATGACAAATAATCAGGCCGAGGATAATTGGGTTGCTTGGACCAATCCATCAAGGCTTGGCCCTTGGGGTCTGTCATATAACGTTCAAACGGATCACGCACGTTCCCGGAAATATAAACCGCTTGAACCTCGAGAGCGCCAAAATCAATGACACGATCCTTTTCATCGTAGGCAACCAGCACCACGTCAATGTTCCCTGCAGATTTTCCGTAACCGTCGAGCAAACGTACTTCCGTAAGCGAGCTCCACCGCGTGTCCTCGTCAAAAAAGAAACTTGCGGCATCCGAGGTAATTTTCCAGTCCTCGCGAAATCTTACCGGGCATGTGATGGTCGGTGCGCCGTCATGAAAGATGCTGCAGACCCCCAAAGGATTCTTGGCTTTGTCCTTGGTGCAATTCGGCACCTTGTTGTTGTACGGGCAGAGCCTGTTCTTACGGGCAAGCTGAGCCTTCTTGCTTTGATCATCAATCGTGTAGCCAAATACTTCTGCGAGTGGTTGGGTAGAGTTTTGCATGGAGGATATTGTTTTCGGGGTTTGCCTTAGTCTATCTTTGTCGAGCCTGCACAAGGCGAGCCGCCGAGATTTGTGATGACTTAACTTCGACAAAATATGGGTGTTTGATTTTGTTGCCTTAAAAATAACGCCTTCAAATTGCCACTGCGGCAAACGTAAGTTATTCACCAGCAGGTTGCAATGCTGGGCCGCTACCTCGCTCCCGTTCCTGCACTAAAATAGACTACGGCGCTGCGAAGCTTGATTAAAAAACTCAATAAAATCAATTAGTTAGTGCTTGACCGAAAACCCTATCAAGAGCCGATTTCCCCTCGCAGCGGGGGCATGTTCGAAGGCGAAAGCGACCACGAAGATAGACAAGAAGTG
>JAYTWR010000018.1:0-13658 GCA_043743335.1 Burkholderiales bacterium | reverse complement strand
GGATTATTCTGGCGCGCAAGAATGCTGATGATCTTCCAATAATTGGAAGATCATTTTGCCGATGTCGCCACTCTAGCCCGGCGACGGTCGTATACCGTCGCTACCATCCGCCCGTCTGAGTGCAGCGTTGCATCGTATTATTCGCTGCAGTAGTTGCAGCCGGAGTTCTGCTTACCGACATCATCAGTTTGCGATACGGCATTGCACGCCTAAGTAAGGTCATTCTTTTCTTGCTTCTTTGCGTCGTGCCAGCTTTTGTTGTCTCCTTTTGGACGGATGATGAGGTACGTGAGGGCGCTCGGGAGGTGGGGGCGAAGTTAGAACAGCCCGCATCGCGTGTCGTTTGGGTGTGGCGTGCTATCGGATTCGCCATCGTGGCACAGCCGCGTGGCTTGCAGCCGGATATCCGCTGGAGCATGGGGCCACACGCATCGCTTGTGAGGCAGACGATATCCGCCTGAAAGCGCGCGAACAGCATCAGGGCGTTGAAGAGGCCATGCGCGCCTACTTGTCGAGGGAGATCGAGCTCGTCAACCCAATGGCGACGGATGACGACCAGCGATTTCGCATTCAGCGCTAGACGCGTGAGGGGGAGGGAGGGGCACGTGGCGTGCGGTGTGTGGTGTGCGGTTGGTGCAGCACGCACGCGTGAGTAGTGAAAAATTCAATAAAATCAATTGGTTATAATTTTTTCCGGCGTGGCTGCAGGTTGGCTTGAAGGAATCGCTTCGACTGTGAAGAACGCTTTCACGCGCGGCTTTGCTATGATGCGTGCAGTGCGGATTGAATCACTTGCATTGGGAGGGCTGTATGAAATCCATCAAGGTCACGCGGGAAGAAATGGCACGCCGCATGGCGCGCTTCAAGGATTTGAAGTCGTATCAATATCAGAATGAATCCGCCGCCGGGATTCCGTTGGCAGTGCTGGAGAAAATCGCAGCGCATCGTGTGTATCCGCTGATGGTGCCGGAAACCTACAGCGGACGTAGTGCGCTGGCACCCATCAAGAGTGCGCCGGGCATGGTGCTGTCGATTGCCGAGTGTCCACCGGGCGACGGGCCGGCCATGCATATACACGAACAGACCATCGAGAATTTCTTTTGCCTCAGCGGGCGCTTTGAAATCGCTTGGGGTGATCGCGGTGAAGAAGCGTGCGTGGTGCTGGAGCCGCTGGATTTTATTTCGGTGCCGCCGGGCGTGCCACGCCGCTTCACCAATTTGCACGAGACGGATACCGGGCGACTGCTGGTGATTATTCATGTGCAAACAGCGGAGCAGAGTGACCGCATCGCGTATCAGCCCGAACTGCGTGTGGAAATCGAAAGCCGTCACGGGATTAAAACCGTGGAGGCGCTCGACAGCATCGGCATACGGTTTGATGCCGGGGTTTGATTGACCTTATATAACTAATTGATTTTATTGAGTTTTTATTTTTCGCCCACACGGGTAACTCACACTGGCAACTCACGTTGTCAATCGACCCGTATGTTCGCGGACTGGATGACCTTGAGGTAGGTGGCCATGTCCGATTTGATCAGGGTGCTGAATTGATCCGGCGTGGAAATCAGGGTGACTACGCCCAAGTCTTCGAGTTTGCTTTTCACGCTGGGTAGCGCCAGCATCGCGCTGATTTCGGCGGACAGTTTTTCAACGATGAGCTTCGGCGTAGCGGCGGGGGCGAGCACACCGTTCCAGGTTTTGATGTCGAAGCCGGGCAGGCCCGCTTCGGCGAACGTCGGCGTTTGCGGCAGCGCGCTCAAGCGGCTTTGTCCGGTAACGGCAACGGCTTTAATTTTGCCGCCTTTAACCTGCTGGATCACATTGATCGGCACGGAGTAGAACATCTGTACTTGGCCGCCGATGAGATCAATGATTACCGGTGCTGCACCTTTGTAGGGGATGTGCTGCGTCTTGATGCCGGCAAGGATGTTGAACAGTTCGCCGGACAGATGCGTGGGCCCGCCGGCACCGGACGAGCCGAAGTTGAGTTGCCCCGGTTTGGCTTTGGCAAGCGTGATGACCTCCTGCACGGTGGTGGCGGGCACGGCCATATTCAGCACCAGCACTTGCGGCGCGACGCCGATGCTCGTCACGGGTGCGAAATCGCGGATCGGGTCATAGGGCGTTTTGGTGAGATGCGACAATATCGAATGCGTGCTGGTCACCAACATAATGGTGTAGCCGTCCGGCGCTGCACGCGCGAGCGTTTCGGTGCCGATGATGGTGTTGCCGCCAGGCCGGTTGTCGACAATGACATTCTGGCCCCAGCGCTCGGTGAGGTGCTGGCCAACGAGCCGTGCCATGACTGACGTGCTGCCGCCCGGCACGTAGGGCGTGATGAATCGTATGGGGCGGTTCGGATAGCCCGCTTGTGCGAGCGCTGTGCCGCCCGGCGCCAGCAGTGTTGCCAGCAGTGTCGACATAAGGATTGGCCATTGGATAGGGCTGCAAAACGTTCGCATCTTTATCTCCGTCCGGATGATGTGCTTCGGGGTATTAGACGCTGCGTGAGCCGCTTGGCGCAAGCCGCTCGCGCACCTTCGATTACAATAGACGCCACGCTGACAGGATGTTCGGAGAGTACGCACCATGAACGATACCGCTCGTAATACCCCGTTGTTGTTTACCCCCATCAAATTGCGTTCCGTGGTGGCGCGCAATCGCATTGTGTGCTCGCCGATGTGCCAGTATGTGTCGGATGACGGTGCGCCCGGCGAGTGGCAATTGGTCAATTTTGGTCGCTTCGCGATGGGCGGTTGCGGCATTGTGTTTGGCGAAGAAACGGCAGTGGTCGCGGAAGGGCGCAAGACCCATCACTGTGCCGGTATGTACAAGGACAGCCACGTCGCGGATTACCGCCGCATCAACGATTTCATTCGCGCGCTGGGCGCTGTGCCGGCCATACAGTTGGGGCATTGTGGCCGACGGGCATCGGCGCACGGGCCGCTACAGGATCGCAGAGCGCTTACCGAAGAAGATGCGCGCATGGGCATGAAGCCGTGGCAGCCCATTGCGCCCAGCGCAATCACAGATCGCCCCGGCGGTGAAACGCCGCGCGCGATGGATCACGACGACATCCGCAAAAGTATCGAATCATGGCGTGTTGCCGCACAGCGTTCGCTGGATGCCGGCTATGACATTCTGGAAATCCACGGCGCGCATGGTTACCTGATTCATCAATTTCTCTCGCCGCTGTCCAACAAGCGCACCGACGGCTATGGCGGCACGCTCGAAGGACGCATGCGCTTTGCGCTGGAAATCACCGATGCCGTGCGCCGTGTTTGGCCTGCCGACAAGCCCTTGTTTTTCCGCACTTCGGTCGTTGACGGCACAGGCGGTGCGTGGGGTCTCGACGATACACTGGCGCTGGCACGTGAACTCAAGGCGCGTGGTGTGGATGTGGTGGATTGTTCGTCCGGCGGTATCAGTGGTGATGGCCCGATGCCGCCGCTGCCGCGCGTGCCAGGCTATCAGGCCGGCTACGCGCGCGAGATACGGCAGGATGTCGGCATCGCAACCTGCGCAGTCGGCATGATCACCGAGGCCAGTCACGCTGAGGCGCTGCTGCGCGATGGACATGCCGATTTGATCGCGCTTGCACGTGAATTAATGGATCATCCCAACTGGCCAGTGCATGCGGCGCGTGACCTTGGGATGGCCGAGCCGCTGGATCTGGTGCACGCACGTGAAGCGCAGCGGTTGCGGCTACGCGAGCAGCATCGCAAGGACTATCCGCACGGCATGGAGGTCAAAATTCCGTTTGGCCCGCGCGAAGCCGTGCCTTATTCTTGGGAGACGCTCAATGCCGGTCCCAGAGTAAATGGTTGATGGCTGATGGCTGAAATGCGGGCATTGAAACACTCGTGCGCCTGAAAACAAAAACCCCGCGAGAGCGGGGTTTTTTCTGCAATAACAAAGGGTTACTGTTTGCGACGTCGTGCACTAAATCCCAACAAACCGAGGCCCGCCAGCATCAGGGCATAGGTTTCGGGTTCCGGCACACTGGTAAATACCGCGACATCCTGCGAACCCATTCCGCTCGGGCCGTCACCTTGCACTTCCCAGATATTGACGTAATAGGTACTGGCTGACGGCGTGTTATTCAGTTCGTTCAACCAAGTCGTCGCCAGCGCGGCACCTGTGCCCGTGGCTGTAAAAGCGCCAGCGCTCAAGCTATACAGATTACCGGTGTTTTCGTTGACGATTTCCCAAATGGCCAACTGGAACGCGGCGGACGTCGCGCCCAATGTCGCTTGCGACGCAACATTGGCGTAGTGGTTGGTGGCCAAGCGCCCAAGGTCAGTGGCCTTTGATGCGCCAAAAATGGACGTCGCCGTATTCAGGATGTCGCTCGATTGCGAAGCGAAACCGAAACTGTGGAAAATGTCCACGCACCACGATTGGAAGCTGCTATTACGCCCCGGATCGGTGGTGAGGTTGTAAGTCTTGAAGCCGCCCGCGCCGCCGCCTTCGGTTAGTGTGGACGGTAAACCGTTGTGGTAATTGGTGCCGTTAAATACGATGTTTGCGTCCCACGTATTCCCGGCCCACCAGGTATTGAGTTCGATGGTGTCGGCTTTTACCGGAGCGGCCAGCAAACCGAACGCGCATGCCGCAACGGATAGTGCTGATTTAGTGGCTAATTTATACATTTTCAGTTCTCCGGTAGACCTTATTGCGCTTGAGAGTAAGCTTCTCGTCAATAAAGTTCAATAGTCCGTTTGGACTAATTTGACCGAAAAAGTCGAGAAAAACGTGCATAAAGTCACAGTATTTGGCAAATACTTATAGTGGGCCGGGTTTTGCCGCAGCATTTTGACCTTGCGACAGCGATGGCGTGCGTTGTAGCGGTCAGGCTGACGAACGCCCGGTAGCACGTCGGACAGGGCTTGCTTGCTCCCCATTCGAGCACTGTTTATCGTCCGATGCTCACCCGTCCAAGAATCACGTTTGAGGGTGTGCCGAACACGTGGGAATGGTACCATTCGCCCGCTTTCCAGCAGTTTATCGGTCAGAAACCCCATTTGGAGGACACATGAGATTCGTAAAACCGTTAAAAACCACCGTAGTAGCGGTCACCGCCGTGCTGCTGACTTCGCTGGCCCAAGCGCAAACCAAATGGGACATGCCGACGCCCTACAGCGATGGTGAGTTTCATACCGTCAACGTCAAGTTGTTCGCGGCGGACGTGCGTAAAGCCACCAATAATCAATTGGATATCAGTGTTCACAGCAATGGTTCGTTGATCAAGCACCCGGACATGTTGCGCGCGGTATCCACCGGTCAGGTGAATCTGGTGGAAATTTTGCTCGGGCAATTCGGTAATGAAGACCCCGTATTTGCGGCAGACAACGTGCCGTTTGTGGCCATAGGTTACGACGCGGCATGGAAGTTTTA
The DNA here is from genome assembly GCA_043743335.1 of Burkholderiales bacterium. Taxonomy (GTDB): domain Bacteria; phylum Pseudomonadota; class Gammaproteobacteria; order Burkholderiales; family SG8-41; genus UBA5216. Next base: position 8,261 of record JAYTWR010000018.1, on the reverse strand, counting down.
TCAGGCGCAAAAGCCGCTGCTGGAAAAGAAACTGATGGGGCGCGGGGTGCGGCTGCTGTATGCCGTGGCATGGCCGGGGCAGGGTATCTATACCAAGAATGTGCTGAAAACCGTGGGTGATTTGAAGGGCGTGAAGTTCCGTACCTACAGCCCGCAAACGGCGCGTCTGGCAGAACTGCTGGGTGCGAGCCCGACGGTAATACAGGTGCCTGAAATAGCGCAGGCGTTCGCCACCGGCACGGTGCAAGCGATGATTACCTCGTCGGCCACCGGCACGTCGACCAAGGCGTGGGAGTTCGTGAAGAACTATTACCAGACCAACGCGTTCCATCCGAAAAATATTATTGCCGTAAACGAACGCGCATTTCAGCGCTTGCCGGACGCGCAGAAAAAAGCCTTGCTGGAATCGGCGGCCACGGCGGAGACGCGCGGCTGGGATTTGTCCAGGCAACGCGAGCAGGCGGCAAACAAAGGGTTGGTGGATAACGGCATGACGGTACACACGCCCGATGCCGCGATGCGTAGCGCGTTCGCCAAAGTGGGTGAAACGATCTTGGCCGAATGGCAAAAATCGGCCGGTGCTGACGGCGAAACCATCATTAAGGCATATCGTTCTTCTGGTTCTTCTGGTTCTTCTGGTTCTTCGGGTGCGAAGTAGTCCTCGACCCTGTAACGACGCATGAACGAACCTCAAGGCGAGCCGTTGCTGCGGCGTGCGCTCGACAGGCTGTACAACATCAGCGGCATAGCCGCTGCGGTTTGTCTGGCGGGCATTTGCGTACTGATGCTGGCGCAATCCATTGCGCGAGAGGCTGGCCTATTGATACGCGGCGCTGACGACATTTCTGCTTGGCTGTGCGCGGCGTGCGCCTTTCTGGCATTGGCGCATACCTTTCGCAAAGGCGAGTTGATTCGTGTCGGCTTGTGGGTGGAGCGGCTGGGTGTTGCCGCGCGCCGCCGGGCGGAAATCCTGTCGCTGTTGATAGCGGCCCTGTGCGTAAGTTACATGACTTGGGCCATCGCGCGCTTTGTCTTTGAGAGCTGGAAGTTCAATGAAGTTGCGCAGGGTCTGATTAAAATTCCCATCTGGATTCCGCAACTGAGTGTGGTGCTGGGTACGCTCATTTTTTTGATCGCGGTGCTGGATGAACTGGTGACCGTGCTGCGCGGCGGCAAACCGTCGTACCAGTTGGCGGAAGAAGCGCGACGCGCGGCGGGCGATTTTTCGGAGACGCTATGAGCACGCTGACCATCGCTGCGATTTTGCTGGCGCTGTTGCTGGTGCTGCTATTCGGCGGGCTGTGGATTGCGCTGGCGCTGGCTGCGGTGGCGTGGGCGGGCTTGCAGTTTTTTACCAGCACGCCACCGGATGTGAATTTGTTTCAGTCGTTCTGGGGTTCCAGCGCGTCGTGGACGCTGGCAGCGCTGCCGCTCTTTATCTGGATGGGCGAAATTCTGTACCGCACCAAACTCTCTGAAGAAATGTTCAAGGGGCTCGCGCCGTGGCTGGGCTGGCTGCCGGGGCGTTTGATGCATGTGAACGTGCTCGCGTGCGGCATCTTTGGCACGGTGTCGGGGTCGTCTGCAGCGACCTGCGCCACGATTGCGAAGGTGGCGCTGCCGGAATTGAAAGCGCGCGGCTACGACGAAAAAACGTGTCTCGGCTCACTGTGCGGTGCGGGCACGTTGGGCATTTTGCTGCCGCCGTCGATCATCATGGTGGTGTATGCGGTGGCAGCCGAGGTGTCGATCCTCAAAGTGTTTATCGCGGGCATCCTGCCAGGCTTGTTGCTGATGCTGCTGTTCTCTGGATACATCGTGTTTTGGGCTTTGGCGAATCCAGAAAAAACCCCATTAGAAACAGATACTTATACGTTCAAGGCAAAGCTGTATCTGAGTCGCAATCTGATTCCTTGCTTGCTGCTGATTGTGTTTATCGTTTGGGTAATGGTGGCGGGCTGGGCCACGGCAACGGAGGCCGCAGCATTCGGCGTGCTCGGCGCGTTCGCCATCGCTGCCGCGAGCGGGGGTTTGAATTGGGCCGCGTTTCGCGACAGCCTGATGGGCGCGACGCGGCTATCGTGCATGATTTTGTTCATCTTGGGCGGCGCGGCGTTTTTGTCGTCGTGCATGGCGTTTACCGGCATCCCGCGTGCGCTGGCCGAGTGGGTGGCGGCGATGAATCCCAATCCGTATATGCTGATTGCGGTACTAGCAGGTATTTACATCGTGTTGGGCACGGCGCTGGATGGCGTGTCGATGATTGTGCTTACCACGTCGATCGTGATTCCGATGATCGAGAAGGCGGGATTCGATCTGGTGTGGTTTGGTATTTTTATTGTGCTGTTGGTGGAAATCGCCGAGGTCACACCGCCGCTGGGGTTCAATCTTTTTGTATTGCAAACCATGAGTGGCAAAGACAGCACCTACGTCGCGCGCGCGTCGATTCCGTTTTTTGCGATGATGGTGCTGGCGATTGTGTTGATTACCGTGTTTCCCGCCATCGTGACGTGGCTGCCGGCCGTGCTGATTCACAAATAAAATAACGCCAACAGCGCGTTCGCTGTATTGGTAAAATTCTGTTACTATTCAATTAGTTACACAATTTTTCTGGCGTCACTCCGATGCTTCAGACGGTCTTTACCCATTCAATATGTCAGAAAATTCAAACGCCTTGACGCCCAAGCGCGTCGGCAAGTACGACGTAATTCGTACGCTGGGCGAAGGTGCCACCAGCAAAGTTTACCTGTGCCACGATTCCTTCGCCAAGCGTGACGTGGCAGTGAAAGTGGTGTCGCAAAGCGCGATGCAGGATATGGGCAGCGGCAACTTGATGAACCGCCTGTTCACCACTGAAGCCTCGCTCGCCGGCAAGCTCAATCATCCGCATATTGTGCAAATACTCGATGCGTCCATCGATGACGATTACGGCTATATCGTGATGGAGTATGTCGATGGCGGCACGTTGTCGCGCTTTACCAAGGCTGACAATCTGCTGGGAATTGGTGACGTGATCGAGGTGGTTTACAAGTGCGCACGCGCGCTCGAATACGCCACGCAGCAGGGCGTGATTCATCGTGACATCAAGCCCGCCAACATCATGTTGAAGGAAAACAACGACGTCAAAATTGCTGATTTTGGCTCGGCGGCGATGATGAAAGCTGAAGCCACCATGATCGACGGCATCGGCACACCGGCCTACATGTCGCCGGAACAGCACTTGAACAAACCGCTGAATCATCAAACCGATATCTACGCGTTGGGCATTGTGATGTTTATGCTGCTCACCGGCCGCGCGCCGTTCAAGGCAGACAATATCGCGGGGTTGGCGTACCAAGTGCTTAACATTAATCCGCCGTTACCCTCGGAGTTTCGCCGCGACATTCCATTGGAACTCGACATGATCGTGATACGCGCGCTGCAACGTGAAACCGACAAGCGGTATCAAACCTGGGAACAGTTGATCGACGAGCTGGCTGGCATGATGAAGAGCACAGCCGTGTTGCCCAAGCAAGGTGTGTTCGAAACCGAGCGTTTTAATAGTATACGTAAGCTATTGTTTTTTAAAGACTTTTCTGATGTTGATTTATGGGAAGTCATTCGTCTGGCGGAGTGGGTGACGGTGCCCAAGGACGCCGTGATCCTGCGTGAGGGCGAGCACGGCGATTATTTTTGCGTGCTGGTGAGCGGTCAGGCGCGGGTGACGCGCAAGCGGCGTCTGATTGATACGCTAAAGCCGGGCGAGTGTTTGGGCGAGATGGCGTGCCTAGGCAGTCCCGGCAATCTGCGCACCGCCGATGTGACCACCACGCAGGAGGTGCGCATGCTGAAACTCAGCGTTTCAGCCTACAAAAAAGCCACGGATTCCTGCCGTATCTGCTTTGAGCGCGTGTTTTTGAGTGTGCTGGTTGCGCGCCTGATACAGGCGAATGCCAAGCTGTCACTGGTTTGACGCGGGCTTAATACCAAGGACCAAGGCCCAAGGACCAACGACCAAGGGCAGACGGGGCCACTAACGATCCGAGTTTGCGGTCAGCATGGGGCGATGCCTACCATCCGGCAGCGCTTGCGCGAAGGAAGGATCATCCGTCGATGCTTCCACTGACGCCCGTTCTCCGCCGTTGTCCCGCAGGAAGCCGGACGCGGCATGGTCAAAGCGCGCATGAGCAGCAACGCCTTCGTCGGCGGCGACCTCGCCGGAAAGTTTGAAGGCTGCCACCGCTTCGGACAAATGTTGCGCCTGATCGCTCAGTAAATCGGCGGTGGCGGCGATTTCTTCCACCATCGCGGCAGTTTGTTGCGTGCCCTGATTCATTTGCTCGACCGCGCGGCTGACCTGTGTCACGCCCAAGCGCTGATCGGCGCGTACCGTTTGCATGGCGGTCATGGTCACGGCGACTTTACGCACGGATTCAAGGATGTCATCCATGGCCTTAGCGGACTCCACCGCCTCGCGTGTGCCGGTTTGCACCTTTTTTGCCGAATCGCTGATCAGCGTGCGGATTTCCTTGGCGGCTTGCCCTGAGCGTTGCGCCAGCGCACGCACTTCCGAGGCCACCACCGCAAAGCCACGCCCTTGCTCGCCGGCACGCGCGGCTTCCACCGCAGCGTTCAACGCCAGAATATTGGTTTGAAACGCAATGCTGTCGATGACGCTGGTGATCTCGGCAATTTTTTTAGATGAGACATCGATTTCCTGCATGGTGTGGGCGACCTTGCCCACCACCACGCCGCCTTGCTCTGCCGCCTTGGCAGCCTGCGCCGTCAGTTCGGTGACGTGCTGGCTGCTTTCATCATTTTTCTGAAAGGTCGAGTTAAGCTCTTCCATGCTGGCGGCGGTTTGCTCCAGACTGGACGCCTGCGATTCGGTGCGTGCGCTCATGTCGCGCGTGCTGGAGGCGATTTCCCGCGACGCGTTGGCCACGGACTCGCTGTTTTCGCGGATGCTGGCAACGATATGCGCGAGATTGCGCTGCATATGCCGCATGGCGCGGCGCAATTTGCCCACCTCGTCCATGCTGATATTGGTAATGACGGAATCCAAGCGTCCGGCGGCAATGGCATCGGCATCGGCGATGGCCTCATTCAACGGGCGCGTGATGGTACGCATCATCCACAGCATGGCGGCTGCGCCGATGATGAGCAGTGCGGCGATCATTCCCAGCAGCAGAGCCATGGTCCAACGGTACGAGGCGACGCGCTCCTGCAATAGCTGTTCAACCTCGGCGCGCGCCGCGTCGATCAGATTAAACTGTGCATCAATGGCGGCGGTGCCCAGCTTGAAATATTCGACCGCGCTAAAACGCAGCACTTCGATGCGCATGAACTCTAGGTCGGTCACCGCGATGAGTTTTTGCGTAGCGGTTTGCGCAGCCGCGGCGGCAGAATCCAGTTTTTCAAAAGCGACGCCGTTGGCTTCTAAGATTTTTTGCGCCTGTGCCTGACTGTGCGTCAACCCGTCACGCGTGCGCTCGATCATGGTGGCGATGGATACCCGCTCTTCGGCAGTCGCCTGTTTGATGCCGAGGATAGCCGTGCCGGTGGCGCGTAAACGCCCCATGGCCTCGGTGAGTTTGGGCAATTCCATGAGCGTCCACATGATCAGATGGTACGAATTGGCCTCCGGATCCAGCGACAGCCCGTAATAATCGGATACAGCCTCCAGCAAATTCAGCGTAGCCGATACTAATTTGGTGTGCCGGTTATAGCTGTCTTCGACCGGGTACGATTGATCCTTGAGCGACGTGACCAGCGATTTCCATTCGCCTTCCAGCGTATCCAGCTTTTTGATCAGCGGCGCATCGGACGGCGGCACAAACGCGCGCACCCGGCTAAAGGCCTCGGAAACTTCTTTTTCCTTGGTGATACGCAACGCCGCCAACGCCCGGTCACCACTTAAAACAGCCGCTGCCGCATCACGATGCACTTGCAGCGGTTGCAGCAAGCGCACCAGCGCCGTCGCCGGTGCCAAGCCTTTCAGCTCAGTGAGGGTTTCGCGGATTTCCTTGTTGGCACCACGCACATAAAGGTACGTGGGCACCGCGCATAACACCACGGCAATCAAGCCCAAGAGCAATAACTTGTGCCAAATACTGATCGAACCGAGCTTCATAATCATTCCAAGGCAGGTATCTAAAAAGCGCAGTAAAAACGAAGCCACCATTTACGCGTGAACGGAATAATCTGTCAACAAAATTTTACAATCGGGATGCGTGTAATGCGATGATTCACCCGCTAGCGAGCAGCCTGCGCGCATTGCGATTGAGCTTCGGCCTTAACACCGTGTTGGGTAGGCTCCCTTTTGGTGCGGTGGTGAATGGATCTGGCAAAAATGCCACCATTGCCGCGCACATCATGTCGCTGTGCGGTACCGAGGGCCGTCGTGCGTTCGTAGTATATTGCGCCAGATCGCTTGGGCTGATGAATGCTGTTTAACCCGAAAGCTTATGCCCCATGATGCTTGCGTGCTTCCGACAGTGCCTGTGGTGCCTCCCGTTTGGTGTCGTGGCATCCATGCCGCTATCGGCGCAGGCGCAAAGCTATCCGACCAAGCCGGTGCGGTTTGTCTGCGTCACAGCGCCCGGAGGCGGACTCGATGTGGTTGGACGCATCGTTGCTGACCGCCTGTCACGCAGTTTTGGGCAAACCGTGCTGGTAGAAAACCGCCCAGGAGCGGGTGGCAATATCGCCAGTGAGTACGTCGCCAAAGGCAATAACGACGGCTATACCCTGCTGGAAACCACCACCAATCACAACCTCAATGCTTTCATTTACAAAAACCCCGGCTACGATCCGCGCAAGGATTTCGTCGCCGTGGTGCAGTTGACCGAAGCGCCGTCGGTGATCGTGGTCAACACGCAAAGCCCGCACCGCAGTTTGAAAGATTTGCTCGCGGCAGTGCGCGCCGCACCCGGCAAAATAATCTACGGCCACGGTGGCAACGGTCAACCCACGCATGTGGCGATGGAGGCCTTCAAGAGCATTGCCAAGCTGGATATCCCGGCAGTGCCCTACAAAGGCGGTGGCCCGGCCACGCAGGATTTGTTGGCGAACCAGATTCCGCTGGCCATGTCAGCACTGCCGGGCATGAGTCAACATTTGCAGAGCGGCGCGCTGCGGGCGCTAGCGATCACCTCAGAAAAGCGTTGGCCGATTCTGCCCGACGTGCCCAGCGTGGCCGAATCCGGCTTCCCCGGCTATCAGCACATGACTTGGATCGGCTTGCTGGCACCCACCGGAACGCCGCGCGACATTATCCTGCGTGTTAACCAGGAAACAGCCAAAGCGCTGCTCACGCCCGAAGTCAAACAAAGAATCATGACCATAGGTGCCGAGCCGGTCGGCAAAAGCCCGGAGCATTTTGAAGCGATGCTGAGGGCTGATTACGAAGCCACACGCAAACTGGTGGCGCAGATTGGTTTGAAAGTCGATTGAGTCGTAGCGTAGAAGTTGCGAACTGACCTGCGACTGGCGCCCTGAAGACGAATCGAACGTCTGATTGACCCCTTAGGCGGGGGCTGCTCTATCCATTGAGCTACCGGGGCTTGGGCGGAAATTATCACGTATTCCCTTAGTAATCAAACGCTTGGGATGGTATTGCCTACTGTCCCGGCAGCGCCATCGTGCCAGCGTGCAACGAGTGCCAGCGCAGAACACGTGGCACGCTCGATTGGTAAGTCTCGGAAAGCTTGTGCGCGTAGCTTACTTCTGCTTTAATGCGGAAAAACCTTACACGCACTGCGGGCGTTCTTCAGATCGATATTCCACGAACGATAAATTGGGGGTCTTGATGGCTAAAATTTCAGAAGCGACTGGCGAAAAGCTGAATCCGAATGTAGTACCGATAGGCCCGGGTGGCGCTGGCGGGCATCTGTTCCGAATGATTGTAATGCTTTGCACGGGCGGTTTTATGTACCCCAACTGCTTTGTTGAAGGCATAGACTGTACCGCCATTCAAAAACAATTCGAGCAACAAAAATAGGCACAGGGCAAGTCACCGGTAAACGACGGATTTAAAAAATCGTGACCTGATTCAAGGTTCCGGGTGCGCGCTGTAGCCGTAAGGCACGCCAACACAAACCCTGCTTCGGCGGGGTTTTCTTATCGTATTGACCTTCCCATGACTACGCCGCTATCGGCTCAATGTGCCGGTAACGCTTGGGGTCGCGCACCAGCGCCCACAGGTCAAGTGCTTCCTGCATGCGCAGCCAGCTTTCCGGCGTGGTGTTGGTGAGTTTGCCGACACGCACCGCCATGTCAGC
>JAYTWR010000017.1:0-4410 GCA_043743335.1 Burkholderiales bacterium | reverse complement strand
TGCGTATTCCGGTGATCGTGACCGGTGATTCCGGAGGAACGTGACCGGGCGGAACGCCCGGTCGGCGCTGTGTCTGTTTTTTACACTGATCGGTCACGATCACCGGAATACGCAGGTAGTCGCAAATTTATATCGAGCACCGCCTCTTTGATTGGCTCAATCAAATTTGCGCATGTGGTGAACGGTTAATTGCTTATTCAATAAAATCCGATAGTTACGCCGTTTCTGGCCAAGCGGATTTGACGCTCCTGATTACGCGGAATGACCCCTTGACTGTGTAGACGTGACCCCTTGACTGTGACCCTGGTAAATCCTGACTACCACGTCATTACGCCTCCCCCGAGTAAATCTTCAAATACGAAGACCTCCCGCCATCCGCGGCAATCGTAGTCCCCGTCAACATTCGCGATTCGTCTGACGCCAGAAACACCACGATATTGGCGATATCAATCGTATTGCCGACTGAAAACGGATAGAGCTTTTGCACGATCAGGCGCTCTCTGACCGCGCCGGTGGGCTTTTCGGCCTGCATCCATGCCTTGTTTTCATAGCGCTTGATGGCGCGCTCGGTGCGTATGCTGCCGGGGCCGATGGCGTTGGCGCGGATGTTGTGCTGCACGTATTGCGCGGCCAGCGTTTTGGTAAACGACATGATGCCGCCCTTGGCTGCGGCATACGCGGGCCGGTAAAGACCGGTCATGCCCACCATGGAAGAAAAATTGATGATGCTGCCGCCACCCGCTTTCATCAGATGCGGAATACCATGCTTGCACACCAGAAACGGATGCAGCAGATTCAGCGTAATGGTTTTGTGCCAAATGTCGAGGCTCATCTCGTGCACCGGCAGGTCTTCGAGCACCGAGCCGCCCGCGCAGTTGACCAGCACATCGAGCTTGCCAAATTTCGCTACAGCGGCGTCTATGGCTTGTTTGACAGCGGCCTCTTGTGTGACGTCAGTCTGAATAAAAATCACCTCGCCGCCGGCGGCTTTGATTTCCTGCTCGGCACGTTGGCCAGCCTCGGCGTTGATGTCGACAATGGCGACTTGCGCGCCTTCTTTGACGAATTCCAGCGCGCTGACTTTGGCAATGCCTGCGCCGCCGCCGGTGAGGAAGGCCGTTTTCCCGGTGAGTCTTGGCTTACGGCTCATGCGTTAAATACCCTTTAAAATCAATTAGTTATACTTGATATCTCGGTTTAAAGACATTGAGGCTCGCGCGCATCACGCGGTGCCGCTGCGTTACGGACCCCCGCCCGCTCGGGAACAACTGCGGGGCGCGCCCGTGCATTGCGACGACGTAAACCGTTTGCGCATCCTCACTTGATTTTGATGCCCGCAGCCGCCACTACCTTCGCCCACTTTTGCAAATCGCGCGCCATGGCCGCGCCGAATTCTTCGGGCGTGCCGGTGCGCGGTTCGGCACCTTCGCCGGACAACTGCTTGTGGGTCGCGGGCGTCTTGAGATAAGCGTTGACCTCGTTGTTCAGCCGCGCCACCACCGTTTGCGGCAGGCCCGCCGGGCCGATGATGCCGTACCAGCCGCTGACTTCGTAACCGTCGATACCGGCTTCGTTAATGGTCGGCACTTCCGGCAGCGCCGTCGCACGCTGAATCGTGGTGACACCCAACGCTACCAGTTTGCCCGAGCGCACATGCTGCACCGCTGCCAGTATCGATGGAAACAAAAACTGAATGTGCCCGCCCATCAAATCCACCAGCGCGATGGCCTGCCCCTTATACGGCACGTGCACAAAATCCACTTTGCTCATCACCTTGAAGAGCTCGCCCGACATATGACTGGGCGAACCCACGCTGGACGAGCCGTAACTTAATTGCCCCGGCCGCGCACGCGCTAGCGCGGCAAACTGCTTGACGCTGCGCACCGGCAGCGACGGATGCACCACCAGCACATTCGGCACCAGCGCCACAATGGCAATCGGCGAAAAATCGCGCAGCGGATCAAACGGCAGCTTAGGATACATTGACGCGTTGATGATAAAACCTTCGGGAATCATCTGAATGGTGTGCCCGTCTTTGGCCGATTTCGCCGTGAGTTCGCCGCCGATAATGTGATTAGCACCGGGGCGATTCTCCACAATCACCTGCTGCTTGAACGATTCAGACAGCCGCGCACCCACCGCGCGCGCGAGTATGTCCGTGGCACCGCCGGGCGTGACGCCGACGATCATGCGGATGGGTTTGGCGGGGTACTCTTGCTGGGCTTGCACCGCGCCTGTGGTGATTACTAACGCAAGCGCTGCAAGCGCTAAAAGTATGCCTTTCAGACTGGCCCTGAACGGATGACATAGTGTCGCGATATTCATCACAACCCTGCCACAAATGCTTCAATCAGCGGGTTCAATTTATCCGGAAACTCCGTCAGCGGAAAATGCCCGACACCCGGCAGTTTGATGTACTGCGAGCCGGGCACGGCTTCGTGAATTTCTTTTTCGTACTCAGGCGGATTGCCGTGATCGTTCAGGCCGCGCATGATCAACAGCTTCGGTTTGAGTGTGGCGATGCGATCACGCACATCAAAAGCATCTATCGTTTTCAGGTCGTGGTATTGCGACATCGGGCCCACCTGCTTGTGCCGCTCGATCAGGCGCGCCCGTAACCCCGGCTCAACAAACTGCATGGCGCGTAACTGAAACGCCAGCCACTCATCGTATGCCTTGGCGTCACGCGGCTCTTGCGCCGCACGCAGACGCATTTCATAGGTGTCGGGCGTGCGGGTCTTGGGCTTGGCCGCCACGGTCATGATGACCAAGCCCGTCACCTCATCGGGGTAATCCAGACCGTACTGCAACGCAATCGACGCGCCCAGTGTGTAGCCCACCAGCACCAAGTCTTTTTTCAACCCTTGCGCCCATAGCCAGCCACGCACCCACTCGGTATAGCGCACCACGTCCAGGCAACGCTCGCCTTCCAGATGGCCCGGCAAAGTGGGCGCGACGCTGCCTTTAAAATGTTTGAGCTGCGGCTCATAGGCGTCAGCGCAAGCGCCCGCGCCAGGGCCGTGAATGAAAACGAGTTGCGGCATGGTGATTCCTTTCGGGTGATTTCGTGTCATGAGTGGCCTGTCCCCAAGCAACTACGTCAACAATCCGGCTTCCTGCATGTATTGCAACACGCCGGGGTGTATCAGGTCACGGCTGGGCGCAGCGGCCAGCGTATTGGCAAGCGTGGATTCGACCGCCTGCGCCAAGCGCTTGCCGAACACAGCTTCGCTCTGGTGCAGTGCACGCGCGAGTTTGTAAGCCACTGCATCCGGCAGCGACGCGCGCGCCAGCACAAACGGCCATGAGCCGACGGATTGCACCGACGCGCCCTGTCCTGCGTAACTATGGGCCGGCATGCTCGTGGCTTTAAGAAACGAGTGCCTAGCCATGATGCGCGTAATCTCATCGTCGCTTGGCCCGATGAAACGCGCGCCACCGCTGCCGCTACCATTGGCAATGGCTGCAAACGGTGGCCAACCTATGCCGCCGCCCCACATCGCTGCAGCGCGGCCATCGAGTACCATCGCCGGGCCTTCGCCGGCACTGTTGAGCAAGTGAGGTTGAAAGTCTTTCTGAAAATCTAGGCCTAGGCCGTCCATCACATAACGTGCCAGCACAATAAAGCCAGAGGTCGCCGCACCCCATACGATGGGCTTGCCCTTCAGATCGGCAATCGTGTGATACGGGCTGTTGGCCGGCACCATGAACATGCCCGCTTGCGAGTAGGTGGCGTTGACGATGCGCAGGTTCTTCGCAGCCGGCATGCCGATGCCTTTGATCGCCTCGTAAGTGACTTCGCCGGTGACCAGCCCCAAATCCATTTGGTTCTGCTCGATTGCAACCACATTTTCGGTACTGCCTTTGGTGTTGATCGGCTCGATGCCGAGCGTGGCATCGGCCGCGTTCAACACCTCGGCGTAAGGCCAGCCATAGGCGGGAAAACCACCGCCCGGCGTCGCCGTGCCGAAAACGAGTTTGGATTTTTCCTGTGCGTTGGCCATGCGATGCCGTCCTTTAACTGTTGTCCGCGATTACGGCTGTTACGGCTGTTACGCTTTTGCACCCAGCAGTACAGCGTTGACAATGCCATCGGTCGGCAACAGGGTAATCACCGCTTCGACGCCACTTCCGAGCGCCGCCAGCGATGCCGCCACCGTGCCGCCGTGCTGCGCGACAAACTTAGCGCACACCGCTGCATTGGCATCGAACACCGTGAGGTCAAAGCCCGCCTGCATCACATGCGCCGCCATTTGGCTTCCCATGTTGCCAATGCCAACAAATCCTATCTTATTGATTTTATTCATTTTTTGTCTCTATTCAGCATCTATGAAAAGTCAAAAGCTTCCCTCACCCGGCGCTCCGCGCCGCCCTCTCCCGGAGGGCGAGGGCTTGTTCCCCTCTCCCTTC
>JAYTWR010000016.1:0-24696 GCA_043743335.1 Burkholderiales bacterium | reverse complement strand
GAAGGGAGAGGGGAACAAGCCCTCGCCCTCCGGGAGAGGGCGGCGCGGAGCGCCGGGTGAGGGAAGCTTTTGACTTTTCATAGATGCTGAATAGAGACACTTATTGTTTTTAAACAGTTTTTAATCTGACTGCACACCTATGGCCGCCAGCATCTTTGCTGTTTGCGGGATTTCGCTGCGCACCAACGCCAGCATTTGCTCCGGCGTACTGTGCGCGGCCACGATGCCCAAATCGTTATAACGCTGCATCACGTCCGGTAACCGCACAATGCGACCGATGTCCGCGTTCAGCCGCAACACAATGGCGGGCGGCAATCCTTTCGGCGCGGACACACCCCACCACTGCGTCGGCAAAGGCTCCCGCATACCCGACTCGCTCATCGTGAGCACTTGAGCCAACGCCGGTGAGCGCTCCGGCGTGGTGACTGCCAGCGCGCGCAAGCGAATGCCGCGTATTTGCGGCACCGCGGGCACCATGTCGGAAAACATCATTTCGATTTGCCCGCCGACGACATCACCGACCGCCAACACCGCGCCCTTGTACGGCACCGGCAGAATATCTGTTTGGGTCGCAAACTTGAACACCTCGGCGACAATACCGACCGTGCTGCCGGCACCCGCCGAACCGTAGCTCAATTTGCCGGGTCGCGATTTCGCCAGCGCGACCAGTTCCTTCACGCTGCGCGCCGGCACCGCCGGGTGCACCACCAGCACATGGCCGGCAGTGGCGATCAAAGACAACAGTGAGAAATCATTCAAGGGATCAAACGGCAGCTTTTTGAACAGGTACGGGTTATTCACCAATTGCGATTTGGTGGTGAGCAACAAGGTGTAACCATCGGGCGGCGCTTTTGCCACGAGTTCGTGGCCAATGTTGCCCGTGGCACCGGGGCGGTTTTCAACCACCACTTGGCGGCCGAGTGCGTCGGTAAGCTTTTGGCCGATCACACGTGCCAACACATCGCTGGAACCGCCCGGCGGATACGGCACAATGAAGCGCACCGGTTTGACGGGGTAGCTGTCCTGCGCCAGCACTGGCGCACCCAAAACCACCGGCAAGGCCGCGGCGACCCGCCAAAGCGCCGACACGTACCCTCGCATCACTACGCCCCTTATTTTTTAGTGAGCACGTCTGGATTCGCCACATTCGCAGGCTTGCCCGACGCGTACGCCAAAATATTGTCTACCACTGACGCGTAATACTGCTCGTAGGTTTCCCACGTCACGTAGCCCAGATGCGGCGTGCAGACCACGTTCGGCATGCTCACCAGCGGATGCTCGCGATTCACCACCGGCTCGCTCTCATAAACGTCTATTGCGGCAAAGCCGGGACGGCCCTTTTTCAGCGCGTCAACCAACGCGCCCTCAGCGATAAGCGGTGCGCGGCTAGAATTGACGATGCGCGCCGTGGGTTTCATCAACGCCAGATCCGCGCCGGTAATGAGGCCGCGCGTGTCTTTGTTTAACGGCAGGTGCAGCGTGACGATATCGCTTTGCGCAAAGAAAGCTTCGCGGCTCGCCGCCACGGCAAAGCCATCCGCGCGCGCCTTCGCCGTGGAACCATCACGCCCCCAGCAAAGCACGTTCATGCCGAAAGCCTTGCCGACACTGGCCACGCCGCTGCCGATTTTGCCGTAGGCGTAAACGCCGAGCGTTTTGCCCTTGAGCCCGGTGCCCGCGGTGGTTTGCCAGCGCCCGGCCTGCATATTGTTCACCTCCGTGGGCAGGTTGCGCACCGACGCCAAGATCAGCGCCCAAGTCAGCTCCACCGTCGGACTCGAATTGCCGCCGCCACTGGCGGACACCACGATGCCGCGCTCAGTACACGCATCGAGATCGATGTGCGGCACGCGGGGCCCCGTTTGCGCGATCAGCTTAATGGAGGCCGGCAAGTTGTCGATAAATGGACGCGGCAAAAACGAGCGTTGCTGCGTGAGCACCAGCACGTCGCAACCTTCGAGCCGCTGGCCGAATTTGACCGGGTCTTTTTCCGAGGTGTTGTAGCTGATGGCCGTGTGCCCTTGCAGCTTGGCAAAGCATTTCATTTTGCAAAACGCGTCTTGGTAATCATCGATCACGGCGATTTTCATGAGCATCCTCTTATAAAAAAGTCAATAAAATCAATTAGTTATAATTTAATTCATGGCAATTACTGCCGACGGATTATCCACGCGCTAGTGGCAAGCATCAACGAGTTGCACCAAAACACCGGTGCCACACCAAACGCCGTGCCGATAGCGCCAAACAACAAAGGCGTGACCATATGCGTAAAGTTATTCAGCGTAGCACGCAGCCCCAACGCCTCGCCGGAACGCCCGCCCGGCGCGCGCTCGTAAATCATCGACAGCGACAGCGGCTGGCCGCAGCCCGTACCCAGCCCCAATAGGAAACACACCACGCACAGCACCCCCATGTGCGTGATATACGGCACCGCGATATAGGTCGCCGCCGCGACGAACATCGACATGATCAGCACGCGCTCCGCCCCCATGCGCCGCACGATTGTCGGCATACCAACACGCACCACAAAAGACGCCGCCGAAAACACCGCCAGCACCACGCCGATTTGCGAGGCGGACAAGCCAATGTGATGCCCGTAAATCGGCATGTAAAAATGAAACAAATCAATGCCAGTCAAAATCACCGCGCCGGTAATCAGCACGCGGCGCAACGGCTGGTTGGCAAAAAACAATTCAAACGGACTCGATGCCGCGCTGCTATCCGTGGCGCGCGCGTGCTCTGCACCATCGGTGCCCTCCGACTTACGCGACACCCGCCCGCTCTTCATATACGTCGCCGACGCCATGATGCCGGCGGTCACCAACGGAAACACTGCTATCAGCAAATAGGTGATCCGGTGCCCATAGTGGTCAATGCCAAAACCACAAATCAGCGGCCCGATAAAACTGCCGGTAGACATAGCGAGACCAAAGTTGCTGTAATTTTTGGTGCGGTCTTCCGCCGTGCCGATGCTGCCGATGAGGTTTTGCACGGACACGTTATAAAACACGTGCGCCGCGCCCACCAACGCCGCCTGAAAATACAGCGTTACGGTCGCCGGGAACCAAAACGGCAACGTCAGCCCCATGGCAATGCCGCACGAACCGATGACCATAGGCCAGCGCACACCCAAGCGATCCGTCAACTTGCCCGCGTAAATCGCCAGCAGCATCGGAAACAGCGAATACAGCGCCACCAGCAAGCCGATCCCCACCTGCGGCACGCCCAGTTGAATCGAAAACAGCGTGATGATGATTTTGCTGCCCTTGTAGGCCAGCATATTGCACACCACCATCAGCATCACGAGCCAGATGGACATCAGGCGTGCGCCGCTTTGACCATAAGCCGCCCGCAAGCTGGCGCGCGCGACTGAAAATATTTGGCGTATCGTGTCATAGCGGGTGCGCCAATTTTACCGCACGAAGGGGCGTACAATGACGCGCTTTGGCCATCACGCTCGCGCGCCGCCGCCCACTCCGCTGCCCACCCCGATTGGTTTCATGAAAAACCCGCTGCCGACACTACGGGCATTGCATCACCGCAACTTCCGGCTGTTCATCTCCGGCCAGGCCTTTGCGCTGATCGGCTACTGGATGCAGAGCATTGCGCAATCGTGGCTGCTGTACAAAATGACCGATTCCGCCACGCTTCTCGGCTTGCTGGGCTTTGCCAGCAGCCTGCCGATACTGCTGCTGTCGCCGTGGGCGGGCATTTGGTCAGACCGCTGCAATCTGCACAAAGTGATGTTCGCCACGCAGGTGCTAGAAATGGCGCAGGCCATCACCCTCGCCACGCTGGCGCTTACCGGCAACCTGCAACCGTGGCACATCATCGCGCTGTCCATGCTGATGGGGGTATTGATTTCGGTCGAACTGCCGGTGCGTCACGCCTATCTGCTGGAACTCGTCGGCAACAAGGCCGATTTGCCCAACGCCATCGCGGTGACTTCGCTCATGGCCAATTGCGGGCGTCTCGTGGGCCCTGCGCTGGCGGGCATCGTCATCGGCTGGTTGGGCGAGTCGGCGTGCTTTGCCATCAACGCGGTCAGCTACAGCGCGGTCATCATCAGTTTCATGTTCATACGCGTCACGCCCACCGTGCGCGCGGCCAAGCACCAAGCCATGCTGCAGGGCATGCGCGAGGGCGTGGCCTATGTATGGCATTCACGGCCCATACGCTCGCTACTCATGCTGCTGACTGCGCTGGGGTTGCTCGGCACGCCCTACATCAGCCTGATGCCGGTGCTGGTGCGCGAGGTGTTTCAGGGCGGTGCCGATCAAATGGGCTTTCTAGTCGGCGCTGGCGGATTGGGCGCGGTCACCGGCACCTTGTTTCTCGCCAGCCGTAGCAGCGTGCGCGGCCTCGTGCGCCTGCTCACCTACGCCGCGCTCGCCGCCGGCATCGCGCTGGCACTCGTGGCCCACGTCAAATTGGTGTGGTTCGCGCTGCCGCTACTCGCCATCACAGGCTTCGGCATTCTAGTAACGTCAGTGTCGGTCAACATGATCGTGCAAGCCATCGTCGACGACGACAAACGCGGCCGCGTGATGAGCCTTTACACCGTCAGCTTCATGGGCGTGGCGCCTTTCGGCGCGCTGGCGGCGGGGGCGTTAGCAGACACCATCGGCGTCGCGACCGTGCTGACGCTATCCGGCATAAGCTGTGCGACGGTAGCGCTGGTGCTGGCGTCGCGGCATGCCCAGATACGCGGCGAGCTGGGCGAGGCTTACGCTCGGCTTGGTGTTAAATAATCGTTTAAAAACAATTAGTTACAATAATTCACCGGATTGCCAAAAACAGAAACGCCTTACATAGCGTTCTCGCGCAAGCGCATGAAGGCGTTAAGCAAGAGCTGATTTGAAATTCAACCCGGTTCGACACGACCACAAGGCTATTCTGGCAAAAGCATCCGCGCGCAAAGGCTTCACTGAGGCCTACGATGCGTTGGCGGTTGAGTACCCACAGGCCCTCAAATGTTGAAGGCGCGATCCCGTGCCGGGCTAACGCAAGATGCCGTGGCGGAAAAAATAGGCACCACCAAGAGCGCAGTTTCCCGGCTGGAATCCGCCAGCAAACATGCGCCGTCCCTGACGACATTGACGCGGTATGCCAAGGCGGTGGGGTGCGAGTTACAAGTGCGGCTGGTGCCGCAGAAAGTCGCGTGAATAAAAACATGGCTGTGACGTCTGCTCCACAAATTGTCACTCCGCCACTATCCCCGCCAACTTAACCACCTTCGCCCACTTGGCGATCTCCGCTTTCAATAGCACAGCAAACTCGGCCGGCGTGCCCGTCATCGGATCAGCGCCTTCGGCAGCTAAACGTTCTCTCATGTCCGGCGCGCGCATGGCATTGACGGTTTCGACGTTGAGCCGCGCGATAATGTCGGGTGTCGTACCGGCGGGCGCGAGCAAGCCATACCAAGACGTTACTGCGTAGCCGGGCAAGGCAGCTTCACTCACGGTTGGCAACTCCGGCACAATGAGGGTGCGCTTTTCACCGGTGACGGCCAGCGGGCGCAGTTTGGCAGATTTCATGTGCGGCAGCGCTGCAGTGAGGTTGGAAAACATCAACTGCATTTGCCCGCCCACCAGATCAATCAACGCCGGGCCGCTACCCTTGTACGGCACGTGCACGATGTTCACATTCGCCATGGTGCGAAACAACTCCGCCGCCAGATGCGTGGCATTGCCTGATCCGGCTGAGCCATAGTTGAGTTGGCCGGGCTGCGCTTTCGCCAGCGTGATCAATTGCGGCAGGGTTTTCACCGGCAGCGACGGGTGCGTCACCACCACGTATTGCCCGCTCGATAGCTGGGTGATTGGCGCAAAATCCCGAATGATGTCATTGCTCAAGCGCCGAAAGACGCTGGGATTGATGGTGTGCGCGGGCGTGCCCATAAAAAGCGTGTAGCCGTCGGGCGCTGACCGCGCTGCAATTTCCAACGCAATATTGCCGTTGGCACCGGCGCGGTTTTCCACAATCACTTGCTGCTTGATTTGCGTAGCGAGTTTTTGCGCCAAAAAACGACCAACGATATCAACACCGCTGCCGGGTGACGATGGCGCGATCAGCCGCAGCGGTTTGACGGGGTAAGTTTGCGCGTTGCCTGTCGCGGCCAGCGCGCCACACATCGAGGCGAGCAGCCCCCGCAAGAGGTCATTCCGTTTTATTAGAGACCATCGATTCATTATAAAAATAACCCCATAAAATCAATTAGTTACATACATTATCACAGCGCCGCTACGGTGCCGCACTCACCACCACCTCACGCGAATCCGCGCGCCCGTGTTCATCCACCACCCGCAACAAGTAACGCCCCGCTTGTGCGGGCTTCCACGGCAAAGCGACGCCGGGCTTGCCGGCTGTCACAAAGCTGTCGTTGGCAAACCAGTAGAGTATGTTGACGCCGCCCTCGGCAGTCGCCACCAATGGTACGACGTTACGCTCCGGTTGCGCGGCGCGCATCACGTAGGCTGCCCCACGCACCGGCGCGCTGATCGCGGGCGGCATGCCGCCCACAGCAGCACCGCCGCATTCGCCCGACGGCGGCGCGCGGCGCGGCACGCCGGCCTGTGCGAACAAGCGCATCAAATCCGATGGCCAGTATTCGTACACCACTGGCTGCACACGACCCGGCTCGTACGGCGAGCACGCCACGCGCCCGGTGCGCGTGTCGATCATCAGCGCGCGATGCACATCACTCACGCGTATCGGCGATTTGCCCGGCACGAACCAGGTGGTTGCCGTGAGCGGGCAATGCACATTCGGCAAATCGCCCGACGCCGCGCACACTTCCACGCGCGTGAGATTCGGCGGATTGCGAAACACCGGCTCGGCGAGGCTGCGGTCTTCGGCAGCGATGGCATCGACGATCTGAAAGAACAAGGGTGCCGCAGCCTGCACGCCCACGTAAGCGGGGTTGCCTTCGCTATCGAAGCGGCCTATCCACACCGCCAGTACATAGGGGCCAAAGATACCTGCTGACCAGGCGTCACGAAAGCCCCATGAGGTGCCAGTTTTCCAGGCGACGGGTACGGTGGCGCGCGCACCGGCGGCTGTGCCTTCCGGGCGCGGGTTGGCGCGCAGGATGTCCAGCGTCATGTAGCTGGCTTCTTCGGAGATTAGGCGCACACCGTCAGGCGGAGAGCTGGGATGGGGGTGGGGGTGGAGGTGGGCGGCGGCACGGCGCTTTTCGTCGATACGATAATTCAGTGGCTGCAACAGCCCCCGATTCGCCAACACGCCATACAAGGTCACCAACTCTTCCATCGTGACATCGCCCCCACCCAACGCCAGCGCCAGTCCGTAATGCTTTTCGCTCTGCATACGCGTCACACCGCTACGCTTTAAAAAATCATACAACGAGGGTTGCGACAAGCGCGCTGCCAGCGCCACTGCCGGAATGTTGCGGCTGCGGATCAGCGCATCACGCGCGGTTACGGGGCCGATGAATGCGCCATCAAAATTCTCTGGACTGAAGGGGCCGAAGGCAGCGGGCGAATCCTTCAGTACCGACAGCGGATGTATCAGCCCTTGATCCATGGCCAGCGCGTAAATGAACGGCTTAAGGGTTGAGCCCGGCGAGCGCTTGGCCAGCGTGCCGTTGACTTGGCCGTTGATTGCCTTGTCGTGAAAGCCCGCCGAGCCGACGACGGCTTTCACTTCCATGGTGCGGTAGTCGATCAACATCGCTGTCGCGTTGTCGATACCAATGCGGCGCTGGCGTTCGACATAGCGATGCACTTGCCGCTCCAGCGTGCGTTGCAATCGCATATCGAGTGTGGAGTGAATCTCGCGCGAGCCGCCGCTATCGCGTGTGAGTTCGCGTGTGAGCAGTTGATTCACCGTGTGCGGCGCGAGAAAGGGCAATTGGTTGGCGGTGCGCAAGTTCAACGCCAGCTTCATCAAGCCCGCTTGCGATGCGGCTTGCGGGTAGCGCGCTTGCCAGCGTGTAAACAACCGCAGCCGCGCACCCATTAGCGATGCGCCATCGGCGCGTTCCCCCTCGCGTATCAGCGTGCGCTTGCTGGGCGCTTGCGGGATCACTGCCAGCGTCAGCGTTTCCGGCAGTGATAAGGCTTTGGTCGATTTGCCAAAGTGAATCAGGCTCGCGGCGCCCACGCCTTCGATGTTGGCACCGAACGGCACGAGATTCAGATAAGCCTCCAAAATGTCGTGCTTGGAAAATTTAAGTTCCAGCGACAACGCACGCGCAATCTGCTTGACCTTACCGGTAATAGAACGTGACTGATTGCGATCCATCAACCGCGCCAACTGCATGGTGATGGTGGAACCCCCTTGACGCGGCTCACGCGTGACATAAGTGCGCCAACCACCGCGCGCCAGTGACAGCGGGTTAATGCCGGGGTGTTGGTAAAACCATCGATCTTCCTGCAATAAGAACGCTTCGATGATGTCCGGCGCAATGGCATCCAGCGGCAGCCACAGGCGATAGCGGTCATCCTTAGCCAGCGTCAGGCGCAGCAGTTGGCCACGGGCGTCGTAGACGGCTATGGACGAGGTGTAGTTCGAAGCTATCCGGGGCTTGGGGTAGAGACGTAGGGCTACTGCAATTAGTAACAGGCAGGTAAAGGCTAGTAAGAGCCTTTGAATTGCCTGACTACGCAACCCCGTTTTCGCGCGTTCCCCTGCACGCCTTTGCATCGCAGCGCCCCCTCACCCTAACCCGCTCCCCGCTGACGCGGGGCGAGGCGCTTTGAGCAACAGGAAGTCATGTTGTGATGGGGCGCTCACCGTGCTTCAACCACAATCCGCCCTCCCAGCGACCGCGCCTGCACCTTGCGCTCATACATCGCTTCGCCGTACGCGGGTGGCACGGCGTAGTTGCCGACGTTGGTGGCTTTGATGCGGTAGGCAAATTCCTTGAGGTCTTTGCCGATGCTGCCATAGAGCACCACGCGGTCTTCGCGCAGGTCGGCGTAATCCGGTTGCCACGTAGAGCGCTGGGTGCCGATGGGGGCGCGCCATTGCTGTTCGGCATCACCACGGTTATTGTTATCGCGGTTGCGCCCATGGTTGTTGGCTTCTTCAGCATCGTCGTCTTTGGCGCGCACCGGGTTTTGCACCAGGTCAAACCCGCCCGGCAGCAAATCCACCAGCGCTGCGTTGTCGATGAATTCGCGATTCAACGCGCGAAACTTAAGCCGCACTTCAATCTCGTCACCCACCTTCACGCGCTTCACCGGGTTGCCTTTGGCATCGACATATTCGCGCAGGATTTCAAATCCGTTCTTGATCTCCTGCTCCGGCAGGCCACGGTCAAAACCGGTCTGTTCCAGTACATAGTAGGCAGGCAAATCGGATGTGTTGGCGAACTGCACCTTAGCAGCGTCCACGGACACGGTGACGCGCGGCAACACGCCGGGCGGCAGTGCAAGTGCGCGCGTGGTGTTGTTACGCAGCACTTCGGTGGCCGCCAGCGTGCCGACGGGCAGTTTTTCACCGGCTGCGGCCATGGCGTCAAAGGCCAGTAGGGTGCTGGCTAAGGAATGCGTGTTGTAACCACCGCCCGCGATCTCACGCACCATGGTGTCGATCACCTCGGGCTTCAGTTTCGCCAAACGCGCCGGGAAATGCCTGGCCGTGAGGTTGAGCAACTGCGCATCACGCGTAAACGTATCCTGATACGCGCCGCCTTGCGTGACCGGCGTGCCGAAGGTCACACTCGCGATCAATTGATTAGCCAAACGCTCTTGCTTCATCAGTTGATAACTCGCCGCGAGGTACGCCGAGGCGATATCGGCTGCGTAGGTTTTCGCATGGCTCGCTTCCAGCCGCTTTTGTACCGCCGCTGCGAAATTGGTGGTGACGATGCCCTGCCGCGTCAACACGTAGATGGCGTAGGCGCGTGTGCGTTCGTCCGCCAGCGTGCCGCCATCACTGCTTGAAAGCGCACGTAAGTAATTGTTTCCATTGATAATTATGTCATTGGGCAGGGTGCGGCCCCGCTCGCGCGCCTCGATCAAAAAGTGCATCGCATACACCGACACATAATCCACCACATGCGCATTGCCGGCCCACAGCCCAAACGCACCTTCGCCGTTTTGCCGCGCGCGCAACACGTTAATCAGCTCATCCAGTGTGCGATTTTCTTTAGCCTTGACGTAAGCAAACTCAGGCCGGTTACCCAATATCAACGCGGGCATGCCCATGCTCACCAATTGCTCGGTGCAGGAGTATTGATAGCCTTGCAGATACGCCGTGAGGCCGTGCGCCAACACCAGCGGCACAGGCGAGATGCCCGCTGCGAGCTTGCGATAGTGCGGATACAGATTGCGCGCTATCGTGGCGTCGGCATTGCCGTTGCGTACCACGCCTGCAACCAGTTGCGTGTGGAAAGGTTGTGCAGGGCGCACGCTGAGCGTGGTAGCCATTTTTGCAGACTTATTGGCGTATGGACCTGCACCGCTGGCGGTAAAGTTAAGTGTGCCGGAACCCAACTCATCCTTGGCCCGCAGCTTGAAGCGCGTGACCCCTTCGCGTAACTCACCCACCTTAAGCGTATGGCTTGCCACACCCACCACCTCCACATGCGGTGATGCAGCCAGCGCCACCGTCACTTGCGCATCGGCACCCGATCCCGCGACGTTATTCGACACGCCCACACTCACTTCAAACTCATCACCCGGCGTGACATTGAGCGGCACATTGGGCGACAGCACAAAGTCGGCGCGTGACAGCGTTTTCTTCTCGAACACGCCCACCGCATCCTCATTTACCGCCACCGCCATGATGCGGATGGAACCATTAAACGTTTCCGGCACTTGCCAGGTGAGTTCGCGCTCCTGTGGGCCGCTTTCGACAATGCCCGACCAGTAGGCCACGGGCTTGTCCGACTTGCGCTTGAACGGATTCAAGTGTTTGCCCAACGCACCTTCGCCATCACCGCCGGGCGCGGCCGCTGCCATAAAGCGCTTGAACTCCGGCAGGATTAAATCGAGTATTTGTGAAGTTCGCACTTCCAAGGCACGCTTTTGAAAGAAGTAGCCCAGCGGATCTGCCGACTTATAGCGCGCCACCTGCAAAATACCTTCATCCACCGCAAACACCACAATGCGCGCCGGTTGATTGGTCGAGTGGCGGAATTTGATGGTGTCCCCCGGCTTCACCAAATCCGGCGCTTTCACCGTGGCTTTGAGTTTGCGGCGATCCAGATTTACCGAGAACGGTTGCACGCCATAGGCCAAAGGGCTGGCGTATATCTCGTCTGACCCAGCGTCACGAATGAACGTTACGGTGACATAGCCATTGCCCTCGAAATCCTTGGGCACGGTAATCTTTTGTGTCGACGCCGTGGTTTTAGAACTAAACCAAACATGCGCGTAAACACGCTCACGCTCAATCGTAATTAAGCCTGAGCCGACGTACGGCGCCTGTATGGATAACTCAATATCCTCGCCCGCCGCAAAATCTTTCTTGCTGAGTTTCACCTGCAACTCGGCGTTTTTTTCCAGCGAACGCGTGAGATTCGCTGCACCCGCCACTTCGTATTGCACGCGCGCCAAATCCTGCCCTTGCGCATCGCGCACGATGTAGGCGTAGCTGCCCGGCGCATCCGTCGCCAGCGCGACGCGCGCACCAGCGGCTGCGATGGTGAACGGCTTTTCCTCTAACTGCACGCGCTTTTCACGCGATTCATATTGGTAGGTGTTATTGGCTTGCTGGGTCAGCACCGACACAAATTTGCGTTCCACATGCACCAGTTTCAAATCCTTCGCCTCAGTCTTCGCGGCCTTGGGGTCTATGGCGATCAACGCCACGCTGCGCTGGCTGGCGCGTGACACATAATTCAAATCGCCATCCGCCTTGTAGCCCACTAGGAAAGGCATATTCGACACCAGCGTCGCGGCTTCGGCTGACACGCCGCGCCCACCGTCGGCTTCAAAGCCCTGCGCCACCACATGCACGCGATACGTGGCCTTGGCGAACCGCGCCAGATTGAGATCGAACTCCGCCTCGCCCTTGTCGTTGGTCTTGCCTTCGGCCAGCGGTTCGGTGAGGCCCTCTTTGGCGAATTGCGGATCGTAAAATTGATAGTCGCGAAACTTCGGGAACGACGGCAGTACCGGCTGCAGCGTCATGGCCCCCGTCACGCGCCGCGCTTCGGCTGGCGTGCCAAACAAGTTTTGCAGCGACACGTTGGCCTTCAAATCCTGCGGCGTGACCCAGCCCTCAATCGATTCACGCGTAAAGCGCGCGCTCATTTTCAGACGGTCAGGCAGAAATTCCTGCACCTTCACGGTGACCGAACCCAACTGGCTGTCACGCTGCCCGTCTTTGACGATATACAACGACACCGTGTAGTCGCCAGTGGGCGACGTGTCTTGCGTGACGTGACGCAGCTCTTCGAAGCCGCCGGGCGACAACTTAAACTTATCTTTGCGCAGCACCAACCCGCGCGCATCGGTGAATTCGTATTCGAGCGGCACGCCCGCTATGCGCGTGGCCCAATCTGCAGCTTTCACAATCATGCCGACGCGGATTTCTTCGCCGGGCCGGTAAATGCCACGATCCGAAAACACATACGCCGACAGCTTGCCCGCGTCCGCACTGCTGTTCACGCCGCCCACATCAAAGCGCGAAAAATCAATCACCCGGTCGCTGCGTTCATACGGCAAAAACGAGGTGTCGCCTGCCTTGCGCGCCACATAGACTGCGGGCGCTTTTTCGCGAGTAAAGCCGGCAAAATCCGGCAAACGTGCGCGCCCCGCCGCATCGGTGGCTTGCGCCGCAATCACTTGCCCATTGCGGCCCATCACCTCAATCGACGCGCCCGCCACCGGCTGGCCGGTGGCAATGGACTGCACAAACACATCCTGCGTGCCGTCGATGGCGCGCTTGACCACCATGCCCAGATCAGTCACCACAATCAAACGCTTGTCCGCCGCACCCGTGGTGCGTTTCGTTTTAGGATCGTAGCTCTCCACCTTGACCAAGAAGATGCCGCGCCTGCCGCCATCGCCGTCGAGATACTTACCCAAATCCAGCGACACATAATTGGGCTTGCCCGGCACCTGCGGCGGCATATCTTCGATTTGCGTCGAGCGCTCGGCCAGATTATCGTCGTCAAAGCCTTTGTCGAAATTGGGTTTGGCAAATCCGCCTTCCGACATAGTGACCAAGTGCTGCAACTGTTGCGGCAGCAGGCGGCCAATCTCATATCGAATGCCTTCCACGTCGCGCGCCAGCACCGCGAGCTTTTTCTCACCCGATAACGCCAGCAGCGAGCCCTGCGACGCAATACGCAACTGCCGTGGATAACGCGGCACACGCAGAATGCCGTCGCGCGCTTTTTCCATCGTATAGCCGCCGAAGGATTTCATGCCCTTCTCAACCTTCACATACACATAACGCCCGGCGTCGGCGCTGTATTTAAAGCCGTGCTGCTGCGCATGCTCACGCTCGGCGGGCACGGCGTCGAGTTTGAGCGGCTCGGCTTGTGACAGAATTTCAGGGCCGATTTGCGCAGCGTTGTTCCATACAAACGGCTGCTTGCGTTCTGCCGGCCCGGTGTTTGGATGATGACGCGGCAGCACCCACGCGCGCACTTTGCCCGCGACTTCTTTTTCATGCGCATCGGCAGAAATACTGAGCATCAAAATGCGATCCGGCTCTAGGCGCTCGTTTTCCGCCAGTGTTAATTCAAACTTTTGCAGCGCCAAACTGTAAAGGCCGGGCACAACGACCGACTGCTTCACTGCGTCGGTGGTGCCGCTACCACCGCGCGACGAACGCGCACCGGCCTCAATCGTCACGGCCACCTTCACCGATTGCGACGGTATGGGCATGGGCTCGGAGTGGATATAGGCGTTGACCTTAAACTTGTCGTAGGTCACCTTGAATTTCTTGTCGTCGGTGCCCAAGGTGAAGCCCGCTAAAATAACGCCGTCGCGCCTCTCTTCACGCAGCACCACGCGCTTTTCAAAATCCGCCGTATCAACCGGGTGGGTGAAATTCACCGTGGCGACGATTTTCTTCGACGTCGGTTCCGCCGGATCTTGATAAAACTGCGCCTCAGCGATGTTCACCACAAAGGGCGCGGTGCGAAATTTAGCCTGATAGTCTTTCAGCCGCACCGGCTCGGCGAACAAGCCCTTTTTCGCCAGTGTCACCACCACATCCGTGCCCACCGGCCAGTCGCGCTTGGGCGTCAGGCTCAGTGTGCGGTCGTCTACCCACTGCCACACGCCGTCGATGCGCGGCTCGGCCGCAATGCCTGCGGTGACGTCTTTGCCCACACCTGCCAGCGTCGCCACCGATTCGCTGAACTTGATCAACAGCGGCGCGGGCTTGGCATTGGCTTGATCCACGGGCGTCGGTTCGGGCGCAACGATTTCAACTGTGACTTCCAACGGCTTGGGCAAACGGTCGTACCACACCTTGCCCGCCACGCCGCCCGCGATCAGCGCCACGCCCACACCGCCAGCCATTGCGGCGCGACGCACATCAGAGCGTATCCAACGCGCGAGCGTCACCCACAAAAACGCCAGCAAATGGCCCAGCCTACGCAGCCAACCTGGCGCTTGCCACTGCACATCGCCGATCAGCGGACGCAGCACACGCCGCAGCAAACCGGCAGACGGCTGCGAGGAAGAGGCGGCATCGCTCATGGCAAATCCTTTGTAACTAATTGTTTTTATTGAACTTTTTAATCAATTACCCATCAACATCCACACCGCAATCGTGACGCACAAGCACCCTAGCAGAACCACCCTCGCCCCCCGGCGCTATCGCCGTGCTCACGACGCCAACATCACCAGCGCCGCCACCACCAGCCCGGACAGCAGCGCCGCAGCCGTCCCCACCAGCGCTGCCTGCATACCCAGCATGAGCATATCGCCGGCGACTTTTTCTACCGCGAATACGGCGGGCTTAGTTTTGATTTTCATACGGGGCTCTCTTGGAATCGATGCGGGTTTTATCTGGCGTGTGAGGCATTTAACGCAGCAAGCGTGGCCCGCAGCAGGCGCGATTCAGGCAAAGCACCGATCAATTGTGGCCACAAAAAGGCACGCAGTTTCCAGCCGGTGACGCGCGCGCCGGTTGCGGTATATTCACCGGGCACTGACACAGGAGTTTTTATGCCGCGCCGCATTGCCATTGTTGAAGACGACCCCGTGATTCGCGCCAACACCGCCGAAGCGCTGAACAAATACGGCTACGAAGTCATCCAGCACGCCACTCGCCCCGAAGCGCTGGCGGCCATGCGCACTCGGCTGCCGGAGCTGGTGCTGCTCGACATCGGCCTGGGGGATGAAATCGACGGCGGTTTTGCGCTGTGCCGTGAGCTGCGCGCGATGTCGGGCACGCTGCCGATTATTTTTCTCACTGCGCGCGACAGCGACTTTGACACCGTAGCGGGCCTGCGCATGGGCGCTGACGATTACGTCACCAAAAACATGAGCCTGCCGCACTTGCTGGCGCGCGTGTCAGCGCTGTTCCGCCGCGCCGATCTCGCGCAACAACCTGCGCCCAGCGAAGACTTGCTCACACGCGGCTCGCTGCAACTGGATTTGCAACGCTTCAGCGTCCGCTGGAATGCCCGTGAAGTCGAACTCACACTCACCGAGTTCTGGATCGTGCATGCACTCGCCAAGTTTCCCGGCCATGTCAAAAACCGCGATCAGTTAATGGGTGAAGTGCATATCGTCGTTGACGACAGCACCATCACCTCGCACATCAAACGCATCCGCCGCAAGTTTGCTGCGGTGGATGCGGCGTTTGATTGCATCGATACGGTTTACGGCATGGGGTATCGGTGGCGGGCCGAAACCTGATGGTCGTGTCCCCGCGCCTGCCGCGCGCCTTTGGCCTGCACGGTCAAGTGGCCTTGGTTGCGCTGGTGTTGCTGGTCATCCCCTGGGTGGGCTACACCTATGTGAAAGCGATGGAAAAGCTGCTGCGCGAAAATCAAGAGCAGCAAGTGATCGCCGCCGCGCGCGGCATCGCCACCGCGCTGCAAGACCGTCCGCGTTTGCTGGAACTGCACGGGCCGACTAAAAAACTCAATGAAATCAAACCGTTACCAGAATCACTGCCGGTAGAACCGGATACGCCGTCCGCGGATAACGAAGCACCCAAGCCGCTGCCGCCACCGCCCGAACCCGCCGTACCGCAGACCAAAGTGTCCGAAGAAGTGCGCGTGATTTTGTCGGGCCTCGCGCGTGCGGGCCTGCGCATTTGGGTGGTCGATACCAAGCTGCAACTGGTGGCCACCGCCGGCAATCTCGACACCAAACAAAAATACAGCGGCGACAGTGCGAGCTTCGGGCCGCTGGAAAAAATCGTGAATGTGGTGTTGCAGCCGCTGTTCACGCGCATGTTTCCGCCGCCGGTCAGCCCCGATGAGGAATTCATTCCCAACGATGTGGTGTTCGGTGGCCGCGAACTCGAACGTGCGCTCGACGGCACGCCGGGCTTGCGGCGTCGCGCGGGCACTCAAGGCCGCACGGCGATATTGTCGGCAGCGCATCCGATCTGGGTCGGCGAAAAAGTCGTCGGCGCAGTGGTCGTCGAAGAAAACACCGACGCCATCGTCTCGCTCGGCAATCGTGCGTTTCAGCAGCTCGCGGCGGTGACGCTGATCGCGTTCGGCGCCGCAGCGCTGGTGCTGCTGCTGTTTGCCTCGCGCCTGTCGTCGCGGCTGCGCCACCTGCGCGACGAAGCTGAAAACGCCATTGACTCCAAAGGCCGCATCCGCGAACTGGTCACCGCCGAAAAAGCCAACGACGAAATCGGCGACCTGTCGCGCGCCTTCACCACCATGCTTGACAGGCTGGCGCAATACAACGCGCACCTCGAAAAACTTGCGCAGCGTTTAAGCCACGAACTGCGCACCCCCATCGCCGTGGTGCGCTCGTCGCTCGAAAACGTCAAACTGCAAAACATGCCGCAAGACGCCGCCGTCTACGTCGAGCGCGCCGAAGGCGGTTTGAATCGTCTCGAAACCATACTCACGCGCATGGCCGAAGCCACGCGCCTAGAGCAAGCCGTGCGCAACGAAGAACGCACCCCGTTTGACGCCAAGGCCGTGCTATCGGGCTGCGTCAGCGGCTATGGTGGCGCGTATCCGAATTGCCGCTTTGAACTGACGATGTGCGACGGGCCGGTGACACTCACCGGCGCGCCCGATTTGTTTGCACAAATGCTCGACAAACTCGCCGCCAACGCTGCTGACTTCGCCACACCCGGCACGCCCATCGCCATCAGCCTGCAACGCACCGGTGACGAAGCCGTGCTGCAATTCAGCAACAGCGGACCACTACTGCCGGCAGACGCCGCAGACCGGTTATTTGAATCCATGACCTCCGTGCGCAAGGAAGCCAGCGGCACCAACCCGCATTTGGGCTTGGGGCTGTACATCGTGCGCTTGATTGCGGCGTTTCATGGGGGGCGGGCCGGGGCGCGAAATCGCGACGACACTGCCGGCGTGACAATCACCATTGCCTTACCTGCCGTGCCCGCATAAATGTAACGATGGAACGATGGAACGATGGAACGAGACTGAAATGCAAAATCCTACTCACTGCACCATAGCCCCCGCTCAGCACCACCACGTCCCTGCCATCCACGACATGATTCGTGAATTGGCCGAATACGAAAAGCTCACGCACCTGGTCACCGGCACGGCACAGGATTTGGCAAATGAATTATTCGGCGCGCAGCCTGTGCTCGAAGGCATTGTCGCCTGCCGTGGCGAGGCGCTGGTCGGCTATGCACTGTATTTTCACAACTACTCGACGTTTCTCGCGCGCAAGGGCCTCTATCTCGAAGACGTTTATGTGCGCCCGGCGCATCGGCATCAAGGCACGGGCCGCGCGCTGTTGGTGTATCTCGCGCGCTTGGCGATTGAGCGTGGCTGCGGGCGCTTTGAATGGAGCGTGCTCGACTGGAACGAGCCCGCGATTCGCTTTTACCAAGGGCTGGGCGCGGATGTGATGCCCGAATGGCGTATCGTGCGTGTGACCGGCGACGCGCTACGGGCATTAGCGGCACGCGGCACGCGGCGCAGTCAAAAATCCGTAACTAATTGATTTTTAATGACTTTCCTACGCCCACCCCAGCCACTCACACACGCCGCGCCCCATCACCCATGCTTTGTCTTCGTTTTTCAGCCACGGCGCGTCGTTCAGCCACATATCGATTTGCTCACGGTACGGCACCGGCGAGCGAGACAAATCGCTGCCCCAAAAGGTGCGCTGCGGGCCAAACGCCTCATACGCCTTGCTTGATTGGCGGTGCGATTATCGCTCAATCGCGTACCGTGCCAAACAAGGCATCATGGTGTGAACTGTCGTATTGCCGCACCCCCGCGCACGCGAGATAATTCTCTTCCCTTCCACCGCGACGTTTGAGGTTACGCATGTCTGCCACGCCCACCCCGTCCCTTTCTTCTCCTACTTCTGCTTCTCCTCCTTCTCCTTCTCCTGCTTCTCCTTCTCCTTCTCCTTCTTCTTCTTCTCCGTTACCCAACGACGGCTATTACGAAGTCTACTGGCCGCGCGCGCCGCGTCAGGTATCGCTGGTGCCGCTGGCACGCCGGCCCGAATCTTTGAGCGGCAAACGGGTGGCGCAATTGTGGGATTACCTGTTTCGCGGCGATGAAATTTTCGCCATCCTCGAAGAAGAATTGGATAAACGCTTTCCTAATATTCAGTGGGTAAGCTGGCGCGAATTCGGTAACACGCACGGCTACGAAGAGCGCGAAGTACTGGCCAATTTTGCGAAGAAATTCAAAGCGTTAAAGATAGACGCTGCCATCTCCGGCATGGGCTGTTGAGGCTCCTGCACGCCCGCCGTGTTGCGGGCCAGTGCAGCAGCCGAAGCCGCCGGGGTGCCGACCGCTTCATTGGTATGCGAAGGCTTTTTGGGCCAAGCCGCCACCACCTCCATCGGGCTGGGTATACCCACCATTCCGCTGGCGACTGTGCCTGGTCATCCCGGCGCACAAACCAAAGAAGAATTGCGCAAGAACATCATCGATGTCACCGTTGAAAAAGTGATTGCCAATCTGACGCAACCCACCACACCCGGCCAATTGGCGGTGGAGCACGGCGCGCGCGACATCGTGGTGAAGGGCGGCTTCGACGCCATCAACCGCTATTTTCTGGAGCACGAATACTCCGATGGCCTGCCCATCGTGCCGCCGACGCTGGAGAAAATTGAGGCGTTCCTGAAATTCACCGACCGCGATCCCGATGAAAAGCTCGGCATCATGCTGCCCGACAGCCGCGTGGCAACTATCTGGAGCATTGCGGTCAACGGCGTGATGGCCGGCTGCCGCCCGGAGTACATGCCGGTGTTGATCGCGCTGGTGGAAGCCATGATCGATCCCGATTACGGCGTCGAGCACAGCGGCAATACGCCCGGCGGTGAAACGCTGATTATTCTGAATGGCCCCATCATCAAGCAGCTCAAGTTCAATTATGAGCAGGGCGTGCTGCGCGACGGTTTTCAGCCGAACACTTCAGTGGGCCGCTTCTGGCGCCTCTACACCCGCAATGTTGCGGGCTTTTTGCTGCACAAAAACGACAAATCCACCTTCGGCAACACCTGGCGTGTGGTGTGTGCAGAAAACGAAGACGTGTTGCAAGAAATCGGTTGGGATCCGATCAACGTGGATATGGGTTTTGAAGCCACCGATAACACGGTGACCATCACGCGCCACACCGGCGGCAATCTCATTGCCTCGGTCTCGGGCGGCACGCCGGAAGAAATGATGCCGTATCTCGCAGACGCCATGGCGCGACAGAATTCGTGGCAGTTCACCTTCACCATGGGTTCGGGCTACGGCACGCTACGACCCATGCTGCTGCTGGGTCCGGTGCTGGCGCGCACCATCGCGCGTGCAGGCTGGTCCAAACAAAAGGTGCAGCAATACTTGTTCGACCACGCGCGCATCCGCGCCTGCGATATGGAAAAACTGCTGCGCGAATGGACCTTAAAACCGATCTGGAATCTGGCAGAAGAAGCGCGCTTGGGCCGCCTGCCCAAGGTGTTTCATGAGTCGGATGACCCGAACCGCATGATACCGCTGGTGTTTGAGCCGGAGGATTACATGATCGTCGTCACCGGCGATCCGGCGCGCACCAATGCGCTGGCGTTTGCGCACAATGGCTGTCTGGCAAACCCGGTGGCGAAAAAAATCGGCCTGCCCAAAGATTGGGCAGCCAAACTCGCTGCGGCAAATTCATAATGACCATCCGCCGCCGTAAAGAGTTGTGGGACGTGGTCGTCATCGGTGCCGGCATCGCCGGTCTCACCGCCGCACAGCATTGCGCGCGGCGCGGACTTTCCACCACGATGCTGGAAGCCTCGGCCATGGTGGGCGGACTGGTCAGCACCATTAACGAGCTCGATGACTGGCCGGCGCTGCGTGTGGTCTCTGGCGTGGCCTTGGCCTCTGCGCTGGCGGATCAGGTGCGTGCGGCGGGTATCGACATTACGCCGCAGGCCGCGTTGGGCATCAAGCTTGGCGAGCCAGCCCAGCTAGGACAGCCAGAGCAACCCAGTGACCCGCTGCAAATTGAGATTGAAGGCAAAACGCTCAAAGCCAAGCGCGTCATCGTTGCCAGCGGCGCGCGCCTGCGCAATCTGGCTGTGCCGGGCAGCGACAGTCTGCGCGGCAAAGGCGTGTCGCAATGCGCAGATTGCGATGGCGGATTTTTCAAAGGCCAGGATGTGGTGGTGGTGGGCGGCGGCGACGCGGCCCTGCAAGAAGCGCTGATCCTCGCGCGCGCCTGCGCCACGGTGCACGTCGTCGTGCGCGGTGCGTTGCGCGCGCGGCGCGACTATATTGATCGCGCCACCGCCGCCGGCAACCTCAAGTTCGTGTGGGACAGCGTGGTGGATGCAGTACTGGGTAGCAGCGCTGTCACTGGAGTAACGTTACGCCACGTGAAGTCGGGCAGCGCGAACCTGCTTCCGTGCAGCGGCGTGTTTCCGTTTATCGGCTCGCAGCCCAATGCAGAGTATCTGCCGACGCTCATCGCGCGCGATGTCTTCGGTGCCGTGATCACGGATGCGCAGTTGCGATCGTCATGCCCGGCGGTCTACGCGGTGGGTGCAGTGCGTGCCGGATACTGCGGCGATCTGTTGGCGGCGGCGGGCGAAGCGGCTACCGCAGCAGCCACTATCGCGCGCGAGCTTGCAGCATAAGCAATGGATTTTAAACAGTTTTACTTGTTGGCCATTACTTCCGCGTTCAGCACGTTAATCGGCTTGCCCGCCCCATACGCGAGGATTTGTTCCACACCGCCGGCGTAAATGTCTTCGTAGCTGCCTTTTTCGCTGTAGCCCAAGTGCGGTGTGCACAGCGCGTTTTTCATTTTCAGCAGTGGGTGATTACCGCCCATCACCGGCTCTTCTTCATACACATCGACTGCGGCAAAACCGGGCCGGCCCTTTTGCAAAGCCACCACCAGCGCGCCATCTTCAATAATCGGCGTACGACTGGTGTTGACCAGCAGCGCGCTCGGCTTCATGCGCGCTAGGTCGGCGGCAGTGATAATGCCTTTCGTACCCGCGTTCGACGGCATGTGCAGGCTAATCACATCACATTGCTCGAAAAAAGCCTCGCGGCTGGCGGCGGCGGGGAAGCCCTCGGCCTTGGCGCGCGCCAGCGAGCCTTCACGGCCCCAGCAAATCACATTCATGCCGAACGCCTTGCCCACGCGCGCCACACCGCTGCCGATGTGCCCGAACGCGTAGATGCCGAGCGTGTTGCCGTACAGCCGTGTACCGGCGGTAGAGTGCCATTGGCCCGCCTTGAAGTTTTCCACCTCGAACGGAATGTGGCGCAGCGACGCCAGTATCAGCGCCCAAGCCAGTTCGCCCGTCGTGGTGTAAGGGCTTTTGCCGTCATGCCCACCGGCCGACACCAGCACGCCGCGCGCCGTGCACGCAGGCACATCGAGGTGATAGACGTTGCGCCCGGTCTGGCTGATGAATTTGAGTTGCGGCAGTTGATCGAGAATGGATGCGGTAACGACCACGCGTTGTTGTGTGAGCAGCAGCACATCGCACCCTTTGACTTGCTCCACCACACGCGCGGGATCGGTGTAGGCGTCGTTGTAAATCGTCACCTCGTGGCCAGCGGCCTTCAGTTTGGGATAAGCGCGCGTGTTGCGCAGTGCGTCGGCGTAGTCGTGAATGACGGCGATTTTCATGGCAATTCCCTAAGTTAAATTATCTTTTAAAATCAATTAGTTACATTACTTCTTTATTTCAAATGCTGCTCAAAGTAATTCATGAACAAATCAAATGCCGCCGCTTGTTCCGGGTTGGGATGGTAGGAACCATCTGCATCACGCTCGATAAACGGATAACCGTGCGCCGGGTGGTTGAAGCTTGCCCACGTGGAATTTTTGCCAGCCTCAAGCATCCACTCGTGCGCGAGCTTGAATATACCTTGCAAATGATCCGGGTCACGCCCGACGTGCAGTATCGGCGTGTTGATTTTGCGTATGCGCTCCATGGCGCGCGCCTTGTTGGCGTTTTTGCGCACCACCGCGATATCGTTGTATTGCACCTCGCTGCCGATGCGTGGCGCGTTAGGCCCGGTATCCACCGTCAGAAACTCATGCGATGCGCCCTCAATCGCCACGCCGCAGGTGAAATCCATTTCAGCGGCGGCCTTTAAAATCGTCTCGCCACCGTGGCTCACGCCCACACAACCCACTTTGCCGTCTTTGACGAAAGGCAGCGCACGCACATACCGAATGACGGATTGCAAATCGTCGGAATCCACAATGGCCGTAGATTTAAGCGTACGGCCTTCATTCGCAATGTCGTCGGCAACGTTTTTGGCAGCGCTGCGCGTTTCATAGTGATACGGAATTTCATTACGGTAATTCACATACGCCACCACAAAACCGCGCGCGAGCATTTTGTCCTGCATGGTGCTGTATAACGCCACTTTTTGCTCCACCAAAGGCAAACCGCCGCGCCCGTTGCCGCGCCCCATAATAATGGCGGGAAACGGACCATTTCCTGGCGGTTTGCGCACGGCAATCGGCACGTAGATTTCATCGCGCGTGAGCACAAAGGTGTAATCAGCGGGAATATCCGAACCCGGCACGGGTTTGGTAATGATATAGCCGTGAGGCGGGAGTTCGGCGGCAACGGGATGGATAGTGGTCATGGCGGGTTCTCTAAAAAAACGGTGGCAGGAAAGCGAGCATGGTAGTCAATGCCCGTGAAAAATCCAAGGGCGCGCACAATTGCGTTAAGCTACCGGCGCAAAAAAACACCTTGGTCTTTGCTATTGTTATTCCCGCAAAGGCGGAAACCCATAATCCAATGACTTCAGCCAGAGATACTCGCCTCATGACAAGACTGATCGGCTTGCTGCTTTTATGGCCCGCACTGCATACACAGGCGCAAGACTACCCCTATCGCCCCATACGCATTATCGCGCCCAACCCGCCCGGCGGCGGCTTTGATTTTATCGCGCGTGTGGTATCGCAAAAACTCAGCGATCAGCTTGGTCAGCAAGTGGTGGTGGAAAACCGCACCGGTGCTGGCACGCTGGTCGGCACCGAAGTCGCAGCCAAATCCACGCCCGACGGCTACACCCTGCTGGTGGGTGGGTTGAGCAACATTGCCGCTAACGTCGGCCTGTATAAAAAGCTGCCTTACGACCCGCAAGCCGATTTTGTACCCGTGGGCATGGTCGCGAGCTACGCTTACGTGTTGGTATCGCGTAAGGATTTTCCGCCGCAGAATCTGCGCGAGCTTATCGACTTCGCGCGCACCCATCCCGGCAAGCTCACCTACGCCTCCGGCGGCGTGGGTACCGGCCAGCATATTGCCGCAGCGGCGCTTGCGCACATCACCGGCGTGAAAATGCTGCACGTGCCCTATCGCGGTGCGCAGGCCGCACATCTCGATTTACAAAGCGGCCGCGTCGATCTTTTCTTTGATAACGCTGGCACCGCCAAACCGTATGTTGATGATGGCCGCGTCAAAGCCTATGCGGTGTCAAGCGCGCAACGCTTCGCGGGCCTGCCCACCGTGCAAACTGTCACTGAAACCGGTGTCGCCAAAATCGAAATGGAAGCCTGGTTCGGCATCTTCGCCCGCAGCGGCACGCCACCCGCCGTACTAAAACGGCTGCAAAGCGAAATGGCGAAAGCCATTCAAGCACCCGACATGGCCAAGCGTTTTGAGAGCGGTGGCGGGCGCGTGCTGCGCATGAGTGTGGCTGAGACCGATGGGTTTGTGAAAGCTGAGATCAGTAAGTGGAGTGGGTTGATTCGGGCAGCGGGGATTACGGCGGAGTAGCGTATCCAATCAGCGCTAAATCAGCGTTAAGTAGAGCACGATCTGGCCTTTGCCGTTGATGGCAAGCCGCTCGTTGCTCAAGGCCGGACGCGTGATGTAGCGGCAAAGTTGCTCCAGCCCCTGCCGGTCGTTGGCATCGATGGCCACGCCCGCGTGCAGGCTGAATCCATGCGTGTTGACCCACAGCGCGTCTTTGGCGGGGCGTGGCTGATACGGTTGCCCATCGGTGATGCGCAGCACCTTTTGCCCCGCGCGCGGGCCGTGGGCGATGCGCCACGTCGCCGAGGCGGCTTGCTGCGTATTCCGGTGATCGTGACCGGTGATTCCGGAGGAACGTGACCGGGCGGAACGCCCGGTCGGCGCTGTGTGTGTTTTTTACACTGATCGGTC
>JAYTWR010000015.1:0-2041 GCA_043743335.1 Burkholderiales bacterium | reverse complement strand
GCCGATAGGATCGAGCAAACTGCGCTGAAACGCCGCAAAGCCGTTGTAGGTGTAAACATCCAGCCCCGTGCCGCCTTCGAGGTAGTCGTTGCCGCCTCGACCAAGCATGTAGTCGGTGCTGGCACCGCCGTATAGACGGTCGGCTTGGTTGCCGCCAACCACGGTGTCCGTGCCCTCGCCGCCGAAGATGTAGCGGCGGGCGTTGTTGAGGGCGGCTGTGCCCGCGCCGGGTAGTACCACGCCGAGGTCGATTTTTTGCGGCAGGTCGATGAATTGCTGCGGGCTACTGCCATCGGTGGTGCGGTAGAGCGTGATGCCGTCGGCGTTTATTGGCGCATCGACAGTGTTGGCTAGGTTTTTCCAGCGTTGGAATACGCTGCGGTCTTCGATCCATTCGGTGGTGATGGTGCCGCTGCGGGTGGCGGGGTTGTAGAGATCAAGCGCGCCTTGCTCCGCGCCGCCCGGCATAAAGCGCGCGTAGAGGCCCTGGTTCTGGGTGTCGATGACGGCAAACGGGTTAAGTTCTTTCAAGGCATAGCGCACCGCCAGCGCTTCCGGGTCTTGCGCGAAGCTGATGAGTTCGGCGGCGGTTTTATCTGCGAGTGATATCAGTTGCAGGCCGGGTTTGGTTTTGATGACTTGCTGAATGCGCAGGATGGCGTCGAAAAATGCGTCTCGCGCCGCGAGGTCGCCTTTGCTGGTACCAACGCCGCCCGTTGCATCAGAAATGGGCAGTTCAGTGCGATCACCGAGGAATTTGCGGTCGGGTACCAGCAACTTGAACAACGCTTCAGTCAAGCGCTCATCGGTTTTCGCCAACTGATTTGAACTGACTTCCATCAGCCGCGTGAGTTGTGGCAAGGTCAGTGTGTTGTTCAACTGATATACCGTGGCGAGCAGCGCAAGCCCGTCCATCGATGGTTCGATGACGTGATTGTTTGATTCTGTGGGGAATTCAACAGGCGCGGGATAATGAGAAATGTTGTTACCGGTCAGCGGGCTTGCAACGATATTGAAGTCATCCCCCGGCGCGATGTCTTCGGAGCGCAGGTTGAGCACGGTGGGCGTGCCCTGGCGCGCGTCGCCATTACGCAGCGATTTGACGATCAAGTCCAGCGCGGGGTTCGTTAACTGATTGGCCAACGGCAATATCCCGGCTGCAGCAACAATGCCAAACTCCCTCTGCAGATATCCCCGGATCGCAGGAAAACCCAGTAACGTCACCGGCACCAGAAAATCCGCCGTCGCTGGGTCGTATCCCGCAGCGTTGTAGAGATAGACTTCGGGTTTCACCAAATCGGGGAATAATCTCGATATTGCATACGCGACATTTCCACCCAGACTGTGGCCGGTGACGGTGATTTGGCTGCCATCACTGAGTTCGCCCGACCCCGCACCTGAAAACGTGTATTTGGAGAACGACAGAAACATCGGCGGCAGGCCATACACTGTCAGATAGTCGCCCGACGGGGGAATCACGCTGGCGTTGATGCGAATTTGCTCTACATTGGCACCCGGTGCCGCGAGCATGCGCTGGATCAGGTTGACGGCAGAGACAACTTGCGTGAGCGCAAGGCCGAGGATGCCAATTTGTCCGAGGTCAGCGCTGATTAAATCTACGGCACTGTCGACAAAGGGCTCGGTGCCTCGCAGGGCAAGAACTTTTTCTCCGGTGGCCCCCAACTGGAAAAGGGTTGCGCCCAAGCCAGATTTATCCTGTGCAGCGATGGGGTCGCGGAATGAGGGAATGTCGCCGCCGTAGTAACGGCGGACGAGCCATCGTGGCGCAGTGGTGTCTGCGGGATTGAAGAGTGCCGTACCTAGCGTCTCCGGCATACGATCTTGAATGCGCGCCAAGCCAATAAAATCGCTTGCATAAGTCGAAGAACCTAACTGAAGACCTCCAGCACGGACATATGAAGCAGTGGCCAAAGTAGCGTATTTGGTAATCGTTCACGTCGCTGGCTAAAAAGCAAAAAAGTGCTTGTACAAAAATAAAGTGTAGTTCAATATTGGCGGCATGTCATCAGACCCGGCACCG
>JAYTWR010000014.1:0-34445 GCA_043743335.1 Burkholderiales bacterium | reverse complement strand
GCGCCAATGTATCTGCGCGAGCGCAAACGGTCAATTTCGCCATGCCACGCAATTTAGCCGTCGCGGCCCGCATAGCCCATCAAGCACACTGCACTTAAGTATCTGTTTTAACTAGACTTTTCCACCATCACATCCGCATAGGCCAAGCACCACCCTCGCCTCCGATAAAACCCGCTCGCGCTTGGCCTGTCTGCACGGTCACGCCGCCTCAAACAACTCCCCCATCTCCGCCCGCCGCGCTCGCGCTATCGGCGGCGGTTGCGGGTCAAGAGCCAGGTGCTTGAGTGTTTTTTCGATCACGTCCGGCTGTTCGATCACGGCGATGAATTTGAGCTTGCCGCCACACGCGCAACGCTCCCTATCGATGTCGAACACGCGCTTTAGCATTTGCGCCCAGCGCATGCGTGCGCCGTGCGCGCAAGGGGGGTCTTCTTCCGGTGTCTGCGCCTCCGGTGTTTTTTGCTCCTGCGCACCCGGCACCACTTTCGATCTGAGTTTTGCATTCGGCGCGAGCACGCCGTGAAACCGCGTCAGGTGCAGCCGTGGCCTTGGCACCAGTGCCGCCAGCCGTTGCATGAATTCCATCGGCTCCATCACGATGTGCGTGGCACCGTCTTTCCACGGCGTTTTGAGTTTGAGCACGATCTGGCCTTTGCCGTTGATCGCCAGCCGCTCGTTGCTGATGGCCGGACGCGTGATGTAGCGGCAAAGCTGTTCTAGCCTCTGTCGGTCGTTGGCGGCGATGGCCACTCCCGCGTGCAGGCTAAAGCCATGGGCGTTGGCGCACAGCGCGTCTTTTGCCGGGCGTGGCTGATACGGTTGCCCATCGGTGATGCGCAGCACCTTTTGCCCGGCGCGTGGGCCGTGTGCAATGCGCCAGGTGGCGGAGGCCGCCTGTAACGGAGCAAGCGCGTTATCCGCGCCGGTGTTGGCAAGATACACCTCGCCTTGTTCTTCGATGAGGTGGCCGGTTTGGGTGAGGTGCTTAATGATGCGATGGATGATTTTGTTGAGCAGCGTGGTGAGTTGTTCTTTTGCGGGCACTGGTGCTTCGCGGAACGCCCGCTCACCTTCGGCGGTGTTTTCATAAACGCCATTAAGTAATTGATTTAATTTATTTTTATTTAATCCGATGCCGTAGCGGTTTCAAGCGCCATACTGCGTTGGAACTGCCCGTAGCCGCCGAAGATTCCTCCCGTCACGCTGATCCGACAAAGGCCCAATCATGAGTGCATCCTGTCCCCGCATCGCCATCGTGGGCATACACCTTGAGAGCAACGCGTTCGCGCCGGTTTCCACGGAGGCTGATTTCCGCAGATCGTGCTATCTCGAAGGCGAGGCCATGCTCGTCGAAGCGGCAAAGCCCGCGCCCAATATGCCCGCTGAAATTCCCGGCTTTATTGAAATCATGAATGCCGGCGGGCCTTGGCTGCCGCTGCCGATTCTCATTACAGCCACTGAGCCGGGCGGGCCGGCGGATCAGGCTTTTGTGGATGCGACGTTTGCACGCATGCGCGCGCTGCTCGCCGCCGCTACGCCGCTGGATGCCGTCTACGTGTGTAACCACGGTGCCATGGCCGCGTCCGGTAGCGAAGACCCGGATGGCGCGCTCTACGCACTCGCACGCGAAGCCGCCGGGCCGCACGCGCCGGTATTGAGCAGCGTCGATCTACACGCCAATATTTCACAGCGCATGGTGGATAGCGCCGACTGCATTTTGTCGTATCGCACCAACCCGCACGTTGACCGGCGCGAGCGTGGCCGCGAGGCTGCCGCGCTCATGCGCCGCCTGCTGGCGGGCGAGCGGTGGGAGAAAGCGTTTATACGCCTGCCGATCGCACCGCCGTCCGTCACGCTACTCACCGCGCGCGGCGCGTATGCGGACATGATCACCGAGGGCCAGCGGCACATCGGCCCTGATTTGCCGGTGGTGTCCATCCTCGGCGGCTTTACCTTGGGCGACGTGGGTGAAGGCGGCATCACCATTCTGACCTATGGCCATGGCGATAAACCCAAGGCCTTGGCACGGCAGCTCGCCACATTTGCGTGGGCAGAGCGCGAGCGCTTTCGGGTGCGGTTGACGCCGCTGGA
Source organism: Burkholderiales bacterium (assembly GCA_043743335.1). Lineage (GTDB taxonomy): Bacteria > Pseudomonadota > Gammaproteobacteria > Burkholderiales > SG8-41 > UBA5216. The sequence goes on along the minus strand of JAYTWR010000014.1, from coordinate 32,354 downwards.
TGAGGCCGTTGCCCGCGCTGTAGCGGCCGGCCGCAACGGCGAGCGCACTGCGGTGTGTCTCGCGGATGTCGCCGACAATCCGGGCGGCGGCGGGCGCGGCAACACCACGGACATCCTCGAACGTCTGCTGGCCGAGCGTGTTGAAGGTGCGTTGCTGGGTAACTTTGTGGATCCTGCGGCAGCAGCGCATTGCCACACCGCCGGTGTGGGCGCTACGGTGAATTTAATCCTTAACGAAGGCCGTGCGGACAGTTACGGACGTGAGGTGCCGGTCACCGCCACCGTGCTGGCGCTGTCGGATGGCTTGGTGGTGGGGCGACGCGGTATCTACGCCGGGCGTACGGTGAACATGGGCCGTGCGGTGGCGATTCGCATAGGTGGTTTGACCATGGTTGTATGTTCGCGGCGCATTCAATGCGCTGACCCGGTGTTCTTTGAAACCTTGGGTCTGGACATCGGCGCGTTCTCATCGCTGGTGGTCAAATCACGCGGCCACTTTCGCGCCGGTATCGACACTTGGTACAGCGATGAACGCATTATTGAAGTGGACGCCGCAGGGCTGACATCGCCCGTGCTCGAGCGCTATCTGTGGAAGCGCATGCCGCGCCCGTCGTGGCCGCTGGATTTGGATACCCGATGGCCACCGGAGGGCTGAGTCTGCGTGGCGGGTGCGGTTTTTGGCGTGCCGAAAGTGTAGAATAATTATTCTTTTTCAATGACTTATCGACCTCATTTCAGCATACCGTTTGGAGCTCACGATGGCAGAACGTTTGGTTGTCGGCGCCGATGAACTGCGGCGCTTTATCCGCGAACTGTTTGTGGCGAAGGGCATGCCTGCGCCCGATGCCACCACAGTCGCCGAGGTGCTGGTGTGGGCGAATCTGCGTGGCGTGGATACGCATGGGGTGTCGCGTGCGGCGGCGTATCTCGGCTGGTTTGATCGCGGCGATTTGAACCCGCGCCCGACGCTGCGCATCACCACGGATACACCGGCGGCGATTGTGATCGAAGCCGATCGCGCCGCCGGGCCAGTGGCCATGACGCACGCGATGAATGAAGCCATGAAGCGGGCACGCAACATCGCAGTGGGCATGGCCTTCGTGCGTGCCACCACGCACACCGGTGCGCTGGGCTACTACGCGCGGCTAGCGGCGGAGCAGGGTTTGGTGGGCATCGCGATGTCAGCGTCGTCCGCGTTGATGGCGTATCACGGCGCACGCGCGGCAGGCGTGTCAACCGCGCCAATTGCCATCGGCGTGCCCGGCGGTGCTAGCAACGCCATTGTGTTCGACATGAGTCCGGGGCTGGTGTCGATGGGGCGGCTCGCGCAGGCGCGCCGCACGGGTGAATCGCTGCAGTCCGGCTTGGCGTTGGACCGTGCGGGCAACCCAACCACTGACCCGGCGGCCGCTGCGATACCGCTGCCGTTGGGTGGCCCGAAGGGTTCGGGCTTGGCATTGATGGTTGAATTCATTACCAGCCTGATGGTGGCCAACCCGCTACTCGCAGAAAGCCTCGAAGGCACTGCGCCGGGCAAACTGCAACGCATGAATGGGCTGGTGATAGCGATTGATATCGCGCGGTTTACCCACCTTGAGCGTTTTCGCAGCGAAGCGCAACGCTTGATCGCTGACCTCAAACGTTTGCCGGTGGATCCGGCGGCTGGCGAAATTTTGATGCCGGGCGAGCGCGGCGACCGGGTGTGCGCGAAGCGCACGCGGGAAGGCATTCCTTTGTCTGCGGCTGTGGCCACCGATTTGGCGGCGCTGGCGGCGAAGCTGGGGGTTGCGCATTTGGCGCAACAGCCTAGAAAATCACATAACTAATTGATTTTATGTGACTATTTTAAAGGCACCGCACGCGGCTTTAACCCCGCCGCATGGAATCAAAAAACTCGGTGTTGGTCTTGGTGGCGCGCACTTTGTCGAGCAGGAATTCCGTGGCTTCGAGTTCATCCATCGGGTAGAGCAGTTTGCGCAGCACCCAGATTTTTTGCAGGTTGTCTTTGGGCAGCAGCAATTCTTCGCGACGCGTGCCGGAGCGGTTGACGTTGATGGCGGGGAAGATGCGTTTTTCGTACATGCGCCGGTCAAGATGAATTTCCATGTTGCCGGTGCCTTTGAATTCTTCGTAAATCACGTCGTCCATGCGGCTGCCGGTGTCGATCAGCGCGGTGGCTAATATGGTGAGCGAGCCGCCTTCTTCGACATTACGCGCGGCGCCGAAAAAGCGTTTCGGCCGTTGCAGCGCGTTGGCGTCCACACCGCCGGTCAGCACTTTGCCTGACGCAGGTACCACGGTGTTGTAGGCGCGCGCGAGGCGGGTGATGGAGTCGAGCAGAATCACCACGTCTTTTTTGTGTTCGACCAGGCGCTTGGCTTTTTCGATCACCATTTCGGCGACTTGCACGTGGCGCGAGGCGGGCTCGTCGAAGGTTGAAGACAGCACTTCGCCTTTGACGGAACGCTGCATCTCGGTAACTTCTTCGGGCCGCTCGTCGATCAGCAGCACGATCAGCACGACTTCGGGGTGATTCGCGGTGATCGCGTGGGCGATGTGCTGCATCAACACGGTTTTGCCGGCTTTGGGCGGCGATACGATCAGGCCGCGCTGGCCTTTGCCGATGGGGGCGATGATGTCGATAATGCGGCCAGTGATATTTTCTTCGGCCTTGATTTCGCGTTCGAGTTTTAAGTGCTCGGTGGGGTGATACGGCGTTAAGTTTTCGAATAGGATTTTGTGCTTGCCAGCGTCTGGCGGCTCGCCGTTGACGTTGTCTACCTTGACCAGCGCGAAGTAGCGCTCGCCGTCTTTGGGCGTGCGGATTTCACCGTCGATGGTGTCGCCGGTGTGCAGATTGAAGCGGCGAATTTGCGATGGCGAGACGTAAATGTCGTCCGTGCCGGCGAGATACGACGTATCGGGCGAGCGCAGAAAGCCGAAGCCGTCGGGCAGCACTTCGACCGTGCCGCCGCCGGAAATAGACTCACCTTTTTTCGCCTGATTTTTCAGCAAGGCGAATATAAGCTCTTGTTTTCTAAGGCGATTTGCCCCTTCGACCTCATTGGTGACGGCCATCTCAACCAGTTCGCCGATGGGGAGATTCTTCAGATCAGATAAGTGCATGGATTTTGGGTACGGCCAGTGATTGCTACAAAAAGGATGCTGCGCGAAAACAACGGAAAACCTGAGGCATGCAGAAAATTCAGACTAGGGATCAGGTCAAGATCAGGCAAAGCAAGAGGGCTGGGAGGCAGGGGCGGGAAGGAATCCTCGCCCGCGCATGAACCGCTGGGGACGTGAAGCTGAGTTTGGTGCGTAGTTTAAATTAAACGTTACTGCAACGCGCGGTTCAGACGCTGTGGGATAGAGTATAGCGATCAGCCGAGGCTGTCAAACCGGCGTTAGATGTTGCTGTCGATGAATGCTTTGAGTTGCGATTTGGACAACGCGCCGACTTTGGTCGCTGCGACTTCGCCGTTCTTGAAAATCATCAACGTGGGAATGCCGCGCACGCCAAATTTGCTGGGTGTGGCTTGGTTGTCGTCAATATTGATTTTGGCGACTTTGAGTTTGCCGGCGTAATCTTTGGCGGCCTCATCAAGGATAGGCGCGATCATTTTGCAAGGGCCGCACCATTCCGCCCAGTAATCCAGCAACACTGGCGTACTGGATTTAAGCACATCCGTTTCGAAGGTATCGTCTTTAACGTGCTGAATATGTTCGCTCATTTTTGTAAAACCTCTTGATGAAAGTAAAAAAAGCGCCACCCGAATTTGTGTTGGTGGCCGGAGAAGGCGATTAAGGTGTCAGCAAAACTCGCCCGACGCAACGTTGAAACCATGCTAACCAAATTTGCCCGCTTTGGAAAGCAAAGCGGCAACCGGTATGGCCGCGAGAGCCGAAACGAGGTGCCGGCCAGCCCTGTTGCAGCGCCGTAAGCGCTTGTTTCTGTTAAAATATAGGCACTTTTTGCGATTTCAAGATCGCAGCGTTTTTATCTGCTTTTATCCCCGATTCGTTCCATTTCGTTCCATTTCGTTCCATTTTTTTTGAATTTGTTTCAAATTTCGCCCTGCGGCGAGGACTCCCATGACTTATGTAGTGACCGAAACCTGCGTCAAGTGCAAGTATACCGACTGCGTTGACGTATGCCCCGTGGATTGCTTCCGCGAAGGCCCCAACATGCTGGTGATCGACCCAGACGAGTGTATCGACTGCACGGTGTGCGTCGCCGAATGCCCGGTGGAAGCCATTTTCGCCGAAGACGATGTGCCGGACGACCAGAAAGAATTCACCCCAATGAACGCCGAATTGGCCAAGGTGTGGCCGTCGATTATTGAGAAAAAAGCCGCACCGGCGGATGCCGACGAGTGGGCCAAATCCAAAGCGAAAAAGCATTTGATCGAAAAGTAAGCCGCGTTGCAAGCTGCATTTTTCTAAAGAGACATCTGATGAGAGCCGTTGTAGCCATTTCTTTGTTAACGCTTTCGGCGGTGGCGGTCGCGCAGCAAAAGCCGCCGATAGCGCAGTACTGGATGAGCGTGGATACCAACGCGCCCATGAGCATGCCCGGCATGCCGGCGGGGTTGATGGGCCTACAGGGTCAAGGTGGCCGCAGCATACGCCTCGATCTCGGTTCGCAACGCAGCGCGGACGGGCCGCGGGCCAGCCATGACATTCCTGCAGGTATGAATATGGGGCCGACGCTGCCGTTGCAGACGCCGCAAGGCTCGCGCACCGAGTACCGTGAGCGCGAGGAACCGTTACCCAAAGGGCGCTGGTTTATCTACTGGGGCTGCGGCGAAGCCACGCGTGCGGGCCAGCCGCTGGTGGTTGATCTGGCGAGCCTTGCCCAAGGCAAATTGCCGCCCGGCTTTACGGCACGCGTCAATTCCGGCATTGCGCCGGGCGGTCGCACCACCGGTTATTGGCCTAATACGCTCGACCAAAATCAGGCCAAGGCGGTGCCGGACAACGCTTCGCTGGTGGGCGAACACACCATTCGCGGCAACTACACGCCGGACATTCGTTTCACGCTGGGACAAGGGCAAGATTTTATGGAGCGCGTGTCGTTGACGACATCGAGCTTACCCGCAGGGGGCGCGAATGTGCGCTGGAATGCGGTGCCCACCGCCACCGGCTATTCGGCCATGGTGTTCGGCTCGGAAAACAACGACACCGTGGTGTGGAGTTCCAGCGACGTGCAAACTTGGGCCATGGAATTGCTCGACTACATCGCGCCCGGCGACGTTGCCCGCCTGGTGCGCGAAAAAGTGGTGATGTCGCCTCAGACTAGCGATTGCACCGTGCCGGCGGAGGTCATCAAAAAATCCAACAGTCCCATGTTGAGTTTTATTGCCTACGGGCCGGAGGCGAATTTCGGCTTTCCGCCACGCCCGAAAGACCCCGAGTGGTATGCAAAAGTTCGTTTTAAATCAACAGCTTACTCGTTGTTGGGCACGGCTGAGCGCGACAACCGGCGTCCACAGCGTGCTGAACCGGCCCGAGCGCCTGCGGCTGATCAGTCGGCGCAACAACCGACTGCGCCGACCGCGCCCGATCCGGTCAAAGACGGCATCAACATTTTGCGTGGCATCTTCGGTCGCTAAGCCGTAGCCCAATCTGCGCGCAGATCGCATCGGCGATTGGCGCGATTGGCACGCCTGACATTCCCGGTAACGGCAGGCAACGCGTCGGCAAGGTAACATCGCAGCGGCTGCGCATTGATGCGCACCCTGACGAATATGCCTGCCGCTGCGATTGAACACATCCTCCTGCCACCGGCAGCATTCGCCGCAAACGCCGCGCGCGCCCTCATTGCGCGGCATCACGCGGCGCTGCCCGATTTGCGCCCTATCGTGGTGGCCATTCCTGACCTGCATGCGGCAGGCGATGTCGCGCGGGCGCTGCAACACGCAGCACAGGTGCCGGTGCTGCTGGCGCCGCGCATCACCACCCTGCGCGCGTGGGCGGCTGAGGCGGTACTGACCCAGCCTGTGCTCGGCGGCGCAGCGCGTGAAATGCTGTTGTATCGTGCGCTGGCCGAACGACATTGGTTTGACGAACAGGATTTGTGGGCGGTGTGCGGCGAACTCGCGGCGCTGTTTGATGAACTCACGCGCGAATGCGTAGAACTCGCGGCGACCCAGGCCGAATTCAGCGCGCGCCTCGGACGCGCCTATCGTCAATCCTTCGCCAGCACACGCGGCAGCGGCTCGCTCGATTTTGAGGCGCGCTTGGTGTACGACTTGTGGCGCGCGTTCACGCAAGCGGGCGGCGCGCTCGATGCAGAATCGGCCTACGTCGCGCGGCTGGCGCGCTTGGCCGCCGAGGCGGAAGCACCGCTTTACTTGCTTGCGCCGCAAGGCCTGTCGCGCGCCGAGCAGGGCTTTCTTGAGCGCTACGCCGCGCGCGCGCCGGTCATCGCGATCGTGCCGAAGCAGAACACAGCGGATGCCGTGTCGCAGACTCTGGCCGCGGCATGGCCCGCCACGCTAGGTGACAATCTCTTGCAACGCGCTGCTGCGTTGCGCGCCGCGCACCCCACGAGCGCCTTGGCAGCGCACGTGCGCATTGCCGCAGCACCCCATGCCGAAGCACACGCGCAGATGATCGACACCGCCGTGCGCGAGCGCGTAGCCGCCGGTTGTCGCCGTATCGGCGTGGTCGTGCAAGACCGGCTGGTGGCGCGTCGCGCGCGCGCGCTGCTTGAACGCGCCGACGTGCTGGTGGCCGACGAGGCGGGTTGGGCGCTTTCGACGGTAAGCGCCGCCACCGTGATCGCGCGCTGGTTGGATGTGGCAAGCGGCGGCTGCCATCACAGCGATTTGTTCGATTTGCTCAAATCGCCGTTCGTGCTGCACGACTGGCCGCGCGACAAGTACGAGAATTACGATAAATACGATAAATACGATAAGTCCGCCGCGCGCGATGCCGTGGTGCAGCGCTTTGAACAACAGGTGCGCCGCGCCAGCGTGGTGGCGGGCTTTGAGAACTTTATTGCGTTGGCAGAGCGGCGTCATGACGCCGAAGCGCGGCACCTGTTGCTGCGTTTGCAGCGCGCGGCGCGCTTGCTGGAACGGCGGCGCGCACCCATCGCGCAGTGGCTCGCGCTGCTGACGGAGAGTCTCACGCAAATCGGCGTGTGCGGCGAATCCAGCGATTTTGGCGGCTTGCAGGCCGATGCGGCGGGCGAGCAAATTCTGGATTTGCTCGCCCGCCTGCGTGAAGAACTTGCCAACGACAATCTCGCGGTGTCTTTTGCCGACTGGCGGCGCTGGCTGGGGCGCGTACTCGAAACCGCGACCTTTCGTGACCGCTCTATCGAAAGCCCGGTGGTATTCACTTTTTTGGCCGCAACGCCGCTGCGGGCGTTTGACGCGGTCATCATCTCAGGTGCAGACGCCGCGCATCTGCCTGGTGCCGAAACCGCGGCGCTGTTTTTCAATCAAAACGTGCGCGCCGAACTGGGCCTGCCCACGCGCGCCGATGCCGTGCGTGAGATAGACGCCGCGTTGCGCGGGTTGATTGTCAACAGCTGCGACGTGCTGGTGACTTGGCAGCGCGCAATCGATGGCGAAGCCAATTTGCTGTCGCCGTTCTTCGAGCGGCTGAATGCGCTACACGCATTGACCTACGGCGCAACGCTGGACGACGACACACTGGCGGCGCGCGCGGCGGTGTCCATCGTCACCCCGCCGCGTCCGGCGGCGTTACCTGCCATTGCGGCGCAGCCTGCACCAATTGCACCTAAGCAATTGATTTTAAACAGAATTTCTGCCAGCGGTTATAACGCGCTGATGGCCTGTCCGTATCAGTATCACGCGCGCTACGTGCTGGGCCTAGCGGAACTCGACGATGTGCAGGAGCTGATCGACAAGGCTGACTACGGCAGCGCGGTGCACGCGGCGCTGACCGCGTTTCATCACGCGCACCCGTGCGTGAGTGACCTCGCGGCGGATGACGCGGTGCGTGCACTGGAAACCGCAACCGAGGCCGCGTTTCGTGGCGCCATCGCTGCCAACTATCTTGCGCGCGCGTGGCTGGCGCGCTGGAAGCCACTGATTGCGCAATACCTAGACTGGCAACGCGCGCGCGAAGCCGATGGCTGGCGCTTTCGCGCCGGTGAAGTGAAAAGAGAATTACAGATCGAAACACCAGAGGGCCGCACGCTCAATCTGATCGGCCGCATCGACCGCGTGGACAGCGGCGCGAATGGCGCAGTGAGTGTGATTGATTATAAAACCCAGCGGCAGGAAACCTTGAAGCGCAAAGTGGCCGAAGCCGGTGAAGACGTGCAACTGCCGGTCTACGCGCTGCTGTGGGGCGGCCCGATTGCTGCTGCGCTGTTTTTGTCGCTGGAACGCGAAGGCGTCAAAGACATTGCATTGACCGAAGACATTAACGCGCTGGCGCACGAAACGCGCGAACGCCTCGGCGTTCTGTACGATGCCCTGCACAACGGCACGACACTGCCCGCGCAGGGCGTGGATGCGGTGTGCCAGTACTGCGAAATGGACGGCCTATGCCGCCGAAGCCATTGGCCATGAGCACGGAATCGCCCTTGAATTCAATCGCACTCGATCCGCAGCGCAGCGTGGTGGTCGAAGCGTGCGCGGGCAGCGGCAAAACCTGGCTACTGGTGTCGCGCATCGTGCGCCTGTTGCTGGCGGGCGCACGCCCGGCGGACATTCTCGCCATCACGTTCACGCGCAAGGCTGCGCAGGAAATGGCCGTACGCCTGCGCGAGTGGCTTTACCTGTTGGCGACGGCCCCGGACGACGTGGTGCGGCGCTTCTTGCTGGAACGCGCCGTGCCCGCCGCGCAGATCGACGCGCTGCTGCCGCGTGCACGCGGGCTGTATGAGGCCTTTCTCACTGCGCAGCCGGCGATGACCATCACCACGTTTCACAGTTGGTTTATGCAGCTCCTGCGCCGCGCGCCGCTGGATGCCGGCGTTGCGGGCGACACTGCGCTGGTCGAACAAACTGCCACCCTCATCAGCGACGCGTGGCAGCGTTACGCCAGCGCACTTGAGCGCGAACCCGAAGGCGAAGCGGCGCGTGCGCTCGATGCCTTGTTTACGCAAATCGGTCTCGACAGCACGCGCGGGTTGCTGCGCAATTTCATGCACCGTCGCGCGGATTGGTGGGCGGCCACCGCAGAGGCGTCGCAAGGCCAAGCGACTGAAGAACACCTCGCGAAGCTGCGCGCGGAATTCGCCGTTGAGGCGGAGGCTGACCCTTGCGCCAAGCTGTTAATCGCCTCGGACTTTCTATCGCAAGTAACGGGTTATGAAGAATTTTTATCGCGCGGCACGGCCACAGAAATCAAAGCCGCCGAAGCGTTGATCAGCGCTTGGAACCAACCCACACCGCGCGCGCGCTTTGACAGTCTGCGCAGGATTTTTCTCACGCAACTCAACGAACCGCGTAAAAAGAAATCCAGCAAAGCGCAGCGCGAGCGTTTGGGCGTAGACGGCGATGCGCGCTATGTGCAACTACACGAGCAACTTTGTGCTCGCGTGATCGACGTGCTGGATGCGCTGCGCGATATTGATGCGTATGCGTTCAACGCAGCGGCGTTGACCTGCGGCACCGCGTTATTGGAGGCGTATCAGTCGGTCAAGCGCGAGCGGCAAGTGATCGACTACGGCGACATCGAATGGCGGGTGTATCAGTTGCTGGCGTCGGGCGAGCACGCAGCCTATTTGCAAAGCAAACTCGATGCGCGCTATCACCACATTTTGCTCGACGAGTTTCAAGATACCAACCCGCTGCAATGGCTGACGCTGAAGGCGTGGTTTGCCGCAGCGGCGGAGTCGGGCGCAGCACCCACCGTGTTTTTGGTGGGCGATCCCAAGCAGTCGATTTATCGTTTTCGCCGGGCGGAATCGCGGTTGTTCGCGCATGCTGCCGACGATTTGGCAGCGATGTTCGGTGCGGTGCGCTTGACGCAAGACGAATCGCGGCGCTGCGCGCAGCCGGTGATTGATCTCGTTAACGCGATATTCACCGCGCCGGAAACGAACTATCCCGGCTTCACGCCGCACACCGTGCACGACGTGGCCAAGCCGGGCCGCATTGAAGTGCTGCCGCTGGCGATGAACGATGCCGCAGTTGAAGCCACGGTGCCGGCGGGCCTACGCAACCCCTTGCAAACGCCGCTGGCGGTGGATGAAGAGTTGCGCCGCACGCGCGAGGCTGCAGCGCTGGCTGAAGGCATCGCGCGCAGGGTGGGTGTGTGGCAGGTGGCAGACGACAACGGAGGCTCCCGCCCCGCGCGCTACGCTGACGTAATGGTGCTGGTGCGTCGCCGCACGCACTTGGCCACCTACGAGCGCGCGCTGCGTCACGCGGGCATCCCGTATGTCACTTCGCGTCAGGGCGGCTTACTCAATACGCTGGAAGCGCGCGACATCACCGCGCTGTTGGAATTCATGATCGCGCCCTATGCCGATTTAAAACTCGCGCACGCGCTGCGCTCGCCGGTGTTTGGCTGCGACGATGCCGATTTGATCGTGCTGGCAAGCGCCGGTGTGGCTGCGGGCAGTTGGTGGGCGCGCTTGTGCGCCATTGCAGACGACGCTCGCTGCAGCGCAAATTTGCGGCGCGCACACGCGTTGCTAACGCAGTGGCAGGTTAACGTGGGCGCGCTGCCGGTGCATGATCAACTGGATCGCATTTATTTCGAAGCTGATGTGCTGCGACGTTATGACGCGGCAGTCGCACCGGCGGCGCGCGGCGCGGTGCGCGCGAATCTGCTCGCGTATTTGCAGCGCGCGCTCGACAGTGATGCCGGGCGTTACCCCAGCCTTCCAAAATTTATCAATGAAATCAAAGAGTTAAATTCATCCCCGGCAGACGAAGCACCGGATGAAGGGGTGATCGGTGAATCCACCGACGCGGTGCGCATCCTCACCGTTCACGGCGCCAAAGGTTTGGAAGCGCCGATTGTGTGGCTGCTCGACACTACGGCCACGCAGCCGGCGCGTGGCTACGATGTGCTGATCGATTGGCCGCCAGACGCGCCCGCACCGGCGCATTTTTCACTGTGGAGCAAACGGGATGCACTCAGCCGCGCGCAGCGGGTGCATCATGCGCGCGAAGAAGACATCGCCGCGCGCGAAGATTTGAATTTGCTGTACGTCGCGGCCACGCGGGCAAAACAAGCGCTCATCGTCAGTGGCGCGCAAAAAAATGGCAGTGCCGAAAATGGGTATACGCGCATTCGGCGCGCGGTGGCGCAGTTGGCTGGCGTCGAAGACGATGGCTCACAGCACATTGCCTATGGCGGCACGTTGGCGTCGTGCGCCAGTCAGCCGCCCGTCGCTACGACCCACCGCGCAGTGCCCATGGCCGACGCGTGCATGACTGCGCCCATGCCCACCGGCCGACGCGTGCTTGCACCCACCGGCGCGGGTCTGCGCTATGGCACGCAGTTTCACCGCATCATGGATCGTCTCACTGCGGGCGGTGCCGTACCCAGCGCCGAGGCTTTGCGGCGCGAGCTTGAGCTGCCGCGCGCGATATTCGATGCCCTGTGGCGCGACGCGCAGCGTTTGCTCGCCGCGCCCGAATACCGGCGTTACTTCGATGCAACGGCGTATGCGCGTGCCACCAACGAGGTGTCATTTGTCACCAGCGCGGGCGAGACGCCGCGCATGGACCGGCTAGTCGAGTTTGCCGATGCGGTGTGGGTGCTCGACTATAAAACCGGTGCATTGCAAGCCGTGGCACCCGCGTTGCTGGCGGAGTACCGCGCGCAGGTCAGCGAGTATTGCGTCAAGGTGACGCATGCGTTTCCCGGCAAGACTGTGCATGGGTTGATTCTGTTTGCGGCGGGCGGCAGCGACAGTATTCCCGCTGTGACGTAAGCGTGTAAACTGCCTGTTCTGCTTGGATTTACCTCTGTACTGGCAAATTTTTTATCAACCTTCCGTGAGACGCCCATGAAAATCACCAAAGTTCAAACCGCTTTTGTCGAAGTGCCCGCCGATGAGCCATTGGCCAACGGCCCCGCAGAAAAAGGCGCAACGCGCAAACTCATCGGCGTGAAAATCAGCACCGATCAAGGATTGCAGGGCGTCTCGGTGGCGTTTTTCGGCGGCGGCGTCACGCCGGCGTTGAAATCGGCGATTGATTCATTGGGCGCGCTGTCGGTGGGCATGAACCCGTTAGCCATTGAGCCGATCCACGCGAAATTTCGCGAAGCCGGCTCGCATGCCGGCCCCGGCGGTATTTTCACGCTGGCGTCGTCAGCCATAGACATTGCGCTGTGGGACATCAAAGGCAAGGCGTTCGGCAAACCGGTGGCGGAGCTGCTCGGTGGTTTTCGCAAAACCGTGCCAACGTACGCCAGCGGCGCGCTGATGCGCGGCTTCTCGTTGAAGCAAGTGGTCAAATCTGCCGAGACGCTGGTAAAAAATGGCTACACGCAAATGAAAACACAGCTCGCGCTGCCGGGGCTGACCAACCCGCCGACGGAAGTGGATCGCATTCGGCGCATCCGTGAAGCCATTGGCGACAAAATTGATTTGATGTGCGACATCAACCAGCGCTGGGACGTGCGGCAGGCGATTTCCATCGGCAAGCAAATCGAGAAATATCATTTGTTCTGGCTCGAAGACGTCACTGCGCATGACGATTACCCCGGTCTGGCGCGCGTGACCGATGCGCTGGATACGCCGGTGGCGGGCGGTGAATACGTCTACGGCTCAGTGCCGTTCCGGCACATGATGGAAGCGCGTTCGGTGGACATCATCATGATCGACTTGATGCGCTCGTGCGGCATCACCGGCTTTATGAAAATCGCTGGCATGGCCGAGGCGTTCAACCTGCCAGTCGTGAGCCATTTGATCCCCGAAATTCAGGTGCATACGGTCGCCGCGATACCCAATGGCCTGACCGTCGAATACATGCCTTGGACCTTCCGTTGCTACAAAGAAGTGCCGGTGCCGAAGAATGGCGTGCTGACCGTGCCGACCCAGCCGGGGTTGGGCTTGGAGTTTGATCCGAAGGTGGTAAAGTTTTAATGGCGCGTTCCGTCTCGCCAAATGCACATCCGCTCCCGCTCGCGGGGAGCGGATTGGGGTAAGAAGCGCGCTGCGCAGGCCGTCATGCCCTGCCAACTTACATGCGTAAAATAGCGTTCGCATTACTACTACTGCTGCTGCCCGCCTTGGTAGCAGCCCAACCCTACCCCACCGGCCCCATGCGCATCATCGTGCCCTTTCCGCCCGGCGGCGGCACGGATATCAAAGAACGGCTGACCGCGCAGGGCGCGATTTTGGTGGGCGGCTCGCCGGAGGAATTTTCCGCGCTGCTGCGGACAGATATCGCTACTGCTGTAAAGATTGTTAAGGCTTCCGGGATGAATGCCGCGAATTGAAGGGGTGACTGCGTGTGGCGACTTTGCTTGGGCAATGCAAGTTGATCAACGTCTAGCCACGCGGGTGACGGTGACCCCACTCAGGCAAAGGTAAGCGCGATTGCCAAGTTGCAGCCCCTGCCGCACAATCCCGATACGCAACTGGGGAGGGGCGAACATGAAACAAAATTTGCGGACTATGCTGTGCGCAGGAATTCTCTGGGGCCTGTCGCTCCAAGCGCTTTCGGCCTATCCGGAGCGCCCCATACGCCTGATTATTTCATCATCGCCCGGCACCGGCGCGGATTATTTTGGCCGCACCATCGCGGTAGCGTTGACCGATTTGTACAAGCAACAAGTCGTTGCCGACAATCGCACCGGCGCAGGCGGGTTGATCGCCATGCAAACGCTGGCTGGCGCAAACCCGGATGGCTACACACTGGGCACGGCGTCGAGCTCGCTGATGGTGTCGCCGCTGTTTCAGTTGCAGCCAGCGTATCACCCGGTAACAGATTTCGCGCCGGTAGCGTTGCTGGCCTTGATACCCAGTGTAGTGATGGTTTCGTCTTCGCTGCCGGTAAAAAACGTGCAGGAGTTGATCGCGTATGCCAAGCTTCGACCGGGACAGCTCAATTTTGCATCGGTCGGTACTGGCACTGCGGCGCATTTGTCCGCTGAAATTTTTGCCAAGACCGGAGGATTCAGCGCCGTGCATGTGCCGTTCAAGAATGTCGCCGATGCGTGGAGCGAAATGTTCGCTGGTCGCGTGCATTTCATCGTGTTTGTCGCACCTGCGGTCACACCCATGATGCGCGAGCCGCGTCTGCGCGCGCTCGCAGTCACCAGCAAAACGCGCAGCAGCGGCTTTCCCGATTTACCAACCGTGATTGAAGCAGGCTTGCCGGGCGCGGCGGTGGAAACCCCTTTCGGCATCGCGGCCCCGGCGCGCACACCGCGCAGCGTCATCAACAAGCTGCACGCCGATATCGTCACCATTCTGAAGCGCCCCGAAACCGCAGAGCGCTTCGCACGCCAAGGCGGCGTGCCCGCAGTGGACACCACGCCGGAGTCTTTTGGCGCGCTGATCAAATCGGAATACGAACTCTATCGCAAACTGATTCCGGAAATCGGGATCAAGCCGCAGTAAGTTGCAGCGCTGTTACTCAATCCCATTTGCCGTAGTGCCGATGGGGTAGCCATGCACTTTGCCGAGCTTGTCTTCGTCCGGCGCGGCCACTGCGAGCGTGGCGAGCGTGTGCAGCAAGATAAACGGCAGCGCGCGCGCCCAACCGCTGATTTTTTCCATCGTGGTACGGGCGCTCACGCTTTGCCGTTCACCGTCAGCGACAACTAATCCGCTCGCGCGCCCGACGCCTTGATGACTTTGGCCCACTTGGCCGTTTCGCTCTCGATGTACTTCACAAACGGCTCCGGCCCCATGGTGCGCACTTCGACGCCGGAATTGAACAGCCGGTCACGCACCTCTTTTTGCTCCAGCGATGACAGCGTGGCTTTGTTCAACGTGGCCACCACATTCGGCGGCAAATTCGCCGGGCCGACAATGCCAAACCACGCCACCGCCGCATAGCCGGGCAAGCCTTGCTCGGCGATAGTGGGCAGTTCCGGCATAGACGGCGAGCGCTGCGGCGAGGTGACGCCCAGTGCGCGCAAGCGTCCGCCTTTGATTAACGGTATGGCTGACGAAATGCTAGCGAACTGCAAATCAGTTTGGCCGGAAATCAAAGCCGTCAGCGATTCGGCAGCGCCTTTGAAGGCGATGTGCTCCATGGTGACGCCAGTCATCACGCTGAACAACACGCCCGACAAATGCACCGTGGTGCCTGCACCGGACGAACCGTAATTCAACACGCCGGGACGCGCTTTGGCGAGCGCAATGAATTCTTTCACCGATTTTGCCGGCACTGAAGGGTTTAGCACCATCGCGTTGGGGCTGTCGCCCACCAGTGTCACGGGCGTCATGTCGCGCTGCGGGTGGTAATTCAGCTTCGAGTAGAGGCTGATGTTAATAGCCTGGATACTGAGCGTAGACATCAGCAGCGTGTAACCATCGTTAGGCGCTTTGGCAGTGAGCTCTGCCGCGATATTGCCGCCTGCGCCGCCGCGATTGTCGATAATGACCGCTTGGCCCAGCCGCTCGCGCAGCGCAGGCTCCATGGCACGCGCGATGATGTCGGCGGCGCTGCCCGCAGTAAACGGTATCAGCACGCGGATCGGACGCGTCGGGTATGGTTGCCCGGTCGATTGTCCAAGCGTGGTGACTGGCGCGCCTGCCAGCAGCGCCAAAAACAGGGTATGCAAACGCATGATGTTCCTTGAGTAACAGGCTGACTACAGGCTGACTACAGGGGTTTCACCTGCACCTTGCGCCACTTGATTGGGCCACCCAGCTTGCCGTCCACGCCCGCGCCGTATTGCAGCGCAAACGGGCCTTGCGGGAAGCGGCCATCCTTAACATTGACCGTCATCACGCCGTTCAGCCACACCGTGAGTTGTTGGCCATTGGCGGTGATTTCCATCACGTTCCATTGACCGCCCACCTTATTGGCGATGGGCACCGGCACGGCGGCGACATCGACGATCGCGCCCGTGCCGTATTTCGGATCGGGGCGAATATCCCAGATGTTCACTTCATACGAAGTCACCGAGCCGATTTTGTTGGGATCCATCGCGCGGATAAAAATACCGCTGTTGGTGTCGGTGGCTGCCCAGAATTCTGCGCGGATTTCAAAATCCTTATACGCGTTTTTGGTGACGAGGAAGCCGCCTTTGCCCTGGTCCGCCACAATGAGGCCGCCTTCGGTGCGCCAGTTGGCGTCGCCCACGCGGTTAAAATTCTCCATGCCCTTTTCGCCGTCAAGCAGCGTGACCCAGCCGCCGGTGGGGGGCGTGGCACAGCCGGCCAATGCCAAAATCATGGTGAGGATGAACCCTGTTAAGCGCAGCATTTTCATTGTTGATGTCTCCTGAAGTGTTGTGGTGCCAGCGATATCGCCAAGCGCGCCATTCTGCGCCGAAGCGCGGCGAAATTCAAATAGACTAGCCGCCCGGCTGGGGCGCACGCCGCGCCCTAGCCACCAACGCAATGCCCGCAAGGATCATCGCCGCACCCGCGACATGATGCACACCGATGCGCTCGCCCAGAAACACCACGCCCCACAACACGCCGAACAGCGGAATCAGGTACGTGACCGTCAGCGTCGGTGCCGCGCCGATCTGCGCGATCAGACGGAAGTAAATCACGTAGGCAATCGCCGTGCACAGGATGCCCAGCGTGGCGACCGAAGCCCACGCTGAGACGTCGGGCGTTGCACGCGCCGGAAACAGCAGCATCAGCGGCGTCAGCGCGAGTGTCGCCACCCACAGGCTGCCGAGCACATTGGTAAACGGATCGGCGATTTTCACGGTTTGCGAATAATTCGAAATCGCGCCATACAACACGCTGGCGGCAAACGCCGCAGCAAGGGCAAGCGCCGGTGTTTCACCATCACGAAAGCCCTCGCCGCCCACCAATACTGCCACGCCGCTGAAGCCGAGGGCCAACCCCGCCAAACCGCGCGCACTCACGCGCTCTTTCAGCCACAGCACTGACAGCAGCACGCCGAACAGCGGTGCGGTGGCGTTGATAATCGACAGCAGCGATGCGCTCAACGATTGCGCCGCATAGCCCCACAGGAAGAGCGGAATCGCCGTATAAAAAATACCAATGATGACGGCAGGCCGCCATTGTGCGCCGCGCGGCAGTGATTTTTTGAGGAGCCAAGCGGCTATCGACAACGTGACGGCGGCGATGCCCACGCGTCCGCCCATCATGCTGGCCGGGCCGAATGCAGGCACCGCGATTTTCATGAACAGAAAGGACGATCCCCAGATCGCACCCAGCGCGACGAGGCCGGCAAGTTGGGAGGGCCGCAACGAGTTAATGTATAACTACTTGATTTTAAACAGTTATTTTAGCGACCCAAAATGACTTCCAGCACAAACTTGCTGCCGATATAAGCCAGCACCAGTGTGAGAAATCCGGCCAGCGTCCAGCGCACGGCAGTGCGGCCGCGCCAGCCGTAAATCATGCGCCCGCCGAGCAGCGCTGCAAAAATCAGCCACGACAACACGCCGAACACTGTTTTGTGATTAAAGCGCGCCGGTTTGCCGAAAAGTTCTTCGGAAAACAGCGCGCCGCTGGCGATGGTAAGGGTTAGCAACACAAAGCCCGTCGCGATGATGCGAAACAGCATCGTTTCCAGCGTCAGCAGCGGCGGCATGTTTTGTAGTGCGGACGGCAAGGTGCCCGCGTGCAGACGCCGTTCGATAATCGCCATCAGCAGCACATGCAGCGACGCGATAGTAAACAGGCTGTACGCCAGCATCGCAATCAACAAGTGGGCCTTGAACGCCAGCGTTTCCGTGTTCGCCAGCGTATGCGCTGCCGGAAACACCACCGGCAACATCACGGCAATCGCCGCTGCGGGCAACACCAGTGCGTGTAAGCCATCGAGCCGGTAATACAGGCTGCCCAAGCCGTAAATCAACACCGTCAGCCACAAAATCAGCGACAGCGCGTTGCCCACGCCCAAGTACATGCCCGCGCTGTCGAACAGCGTTCCGCCGAGTAAAACCGTATGCAGCGCAAACGGCGCGAGCAGTGCCGCATGTTCAACGCCACGGCTGGCGGGCGCGCTGCTTTCGACAGCCCCCGACCAATGCCTGCGCCAGAAGTAAAACGCCAGCGCGGCATAGAGGGTTGCGCAAACCAGATGCGGTAAAATGAGTGGCATATTTCGAGTCTACACCAACCGAGTAGCAGCCAACCATGTTCGACAATCTGACGGGACGCCTGTCCCAAGTAATCAAAACGTTGCGCGGTGAAGCGCGCATTACAGAAGACAACATCGGTGAAGCGCTGCGCGAAGTGCGCATGGCACTGCTGGAAGCCGACGTCGCGTTGCCGGTGGTGCGCGACTTTATCGCGCGCGTGCGCGAAAAAGCGTTGGGGCAAGAAGTGATGGGCAGCCTCACACCGGGGCAGGCGGTGGTGGGCGTGGTGCATCGCGAACTGATCGCGCTGATGGGCGAAAAGAACGACGATCTCAATCTCAACACCACGCCGCCTGCGGTGATTTTGATGGCTGGCCTGCAAGGCTCCGGCAAAACCACTACCAGCGGCAAGCTCGCCAAATGGCTGGCCGAGAACCGCAAGAAAAAAGTGCTGCTGGTGAGCTGCGACGTGTATCGCCCGGCGGCGATTGAGCAGTTAAAAACCGTGGCCACACAAATCGGCGCGGATTTTTTTCCGTCAAGCATCGAGCAAAAGCCGGTGGACATCGCCAACGCGGCGATGGATTACGCGCGCAAGCATTACCACGATGTACTGATCGTCGATACCGCGGGCCGCCTCGCCATCGACGAACAAATGATGAATGAAATCAAAGCGTTGCATTCGGCGTTGACGCCCATTGAAACGCTGTTCGTGGTGGACTCGATGCAGGGGCAAGATGCGGTCAACGTGGCCAAGACGTTTTCCGAAGCGCTGCCGCTCACCGGCATCGTGCTCACCAAACTGGATGGTGATGCGCGCGGCGGTGCGGCGTTGTCGGTGCGGCACGTCACCGGCAAGCCGATCAAGTTTGCGGGCGTGGGCGAAAAGCTCACCGGGCTGGAAGCCTTCCACCCCGACCGCATGGCCTCGCGCATTTTGGGCATGGGCGATGTGCTGTCGCTGATCGAGGATGTGCAGAAAACGGTCGATATTGCCGATGCCGAAAAGCTTGCGAAGAAATTCAAGTCCGGCAAAGGTTTTGATCTGGAAGATTTCAAACAACAGATTATCCAGATGAAAAAAATGGGCGGCGTATCCGCGCTGATGGACAAATTGCCTGGCAATCTGGCGCAGGTAGCGCAAGGCGCGCCGCAAGTGGACGACAAATCCATTAGTCGCATCGAAGGCATCATCAATTCCATGACGCCGAAAGAACGCACCTACCCGGATCTCATCAAAGCCTCACGCAAACGCCGCATCGCCACGGGTGCCGGCGTCACCGTGCAGGAAGTCAACCGCCTGCTCAATCAGTTCGAGCAAACGCAGAAGATGATGAAAATGATGGCGAAGGGCGGGATGCAGAAAATGATGCGCGGATTGAAGGGGCGGATACCGGGGTTGCGGTAGGTATAATCCGGCGTGTCATCAGTGGCTAGGGTAACGGCTTGTAGATCCCCCATAAAAAAAGCCTCACAGGGGTATCCCGTGAGGCTTAGACGATACAAAGCAACTGCTTGATTTAAAACAGTATTTTATACATCCTCGCCGTAGTGGACACGGCGATACGGCAGCGTCACCACACTACGTGACACACGCACGTCGAGCAGCATGGGGCCGGGTTTGGCCATCCATTCCTGCACGTTCTTTTTGACTTCATCGATCGTGCGGCAGAGTGCGCCGCGGCCGCCGAAGGCGCGTGCAACCGCGCCCAAGTCGGCGGTCGGAATGCAGGAGGTTTCCACTTCCATTTGGTGCGCGTCGAGCTTGTAGTACTCAGCGCCCAAGCACTGGTTGTTCATGCACAGGATCAACAGCGGCACGTTGTAACGCACCATGGTGTCGAAGTCGCCGATGTGCATCATGGTACTGGCGTCGCCGTCCATCAGGATGGCGGGCTTCATGCCGGTGGCGATCACGGAGCCGACTGCTGCGGGCATCATCTGACCGATACAGCCGAAGAAGTGGCCGGGCATCACAATCGGGCGGCTCTTGCGGAACAGGATGTTGGTGAAGCCCGCCGTGCAACCGCTGCCGGCGAACAGGCTGATGTGGTCGGGCACCATGTTGTCGAGCTCAAAGCACATCGGACGCGGATCGAGCGTGCCTTCGTCGAGTTTGTACTCGGTGCGGTCTTCCCACGCGTTGGCGAGTTTTTCTTTCACTTCGCCGGTGCGGTAGCCTATTTGCTTGAAGTTGCGCTTGGCGAGTTCTGCATCAAGCGCGGCCACGCCCGCTTTGCCGTCGGACTGCACATACAGATCAGCACCTTTGCCACGCGACAGCATGACGTGTTGCTTGGGGTCGATGTGGATGAACTTGGCTTCCGGGTACAGCAAGCCTTCGTGTGTGGTGTAGCGGTTCAGGCTCGCGCCCACGGCAACCACGACATCAGAATCCGACAGCAACTGTATCGCCGTCTTGGTGGCGTAGGTGCCGGAGATGCCGATGTGGTACTCGTCATCACCCAGCCAGTTTTTGGCCTGCAGCGTGGTGGCGATCAGCGCGCCGGTGCGTTGCGCCAACTGGCGAATCGCGTCGCCTGCGCCCGACCACTGCGCGCCGCGTCCGACCACGATCACGGGCCGCTTGGCCTTGGACAGCATATCGGCGGCTTGCGCGATTGAGTCTTGGTGCGGCGTTACCGTACGCTTGGGGATAATGGCGGTAGACGGCACATAGGGATCATCGTCATCCCAGGTTTTTTGCTGCAAATCCATCGGCACCGACAGCAGCACCGGACGCGATTGCGTGCGCGCGATGTAGAACGCCTTGCGCACGGCTTCGTCGGCGTCTTCGGCGGTGCCCATGCGCACGAACGCGGCTTCGCAGCCGTGGGCGAAGGCGGATTGGTCAAGCGCCTGCGTGTATTCGTCGTCGCTGGTGGGGAATTCGCCGCAGAAGGCGACGACCGGCGATGACGCGCGCGCGGCGGTGACGAATGCAGTGGCCAATTGCGTGGTGCCGGGGCCGCAGGTGGCGGTGCACACGCCGGGGTTACGCGTGGCGCGCGCCCAGCCGTCGGCCATGCCGAGGCCCACGCCCTCATGGCGCACTTCGTGCATTTTGATGCCGTTTTTGTGATTGGCGTACTGCCAGTACATATTGCCGTCGCCCATCATGCCGAATACGTTGGTGGTGCCTTCGGCCTTGAATGCCAGAGATAGTCTTTCGTACACCTTCATGTTTACGCTCCCAAGTTAAGTCGTCTTACATCTCACAATCCGTTTTCGTCTCTATTCAGTCCCTATGCAACATTTTCACTGTTCACGCTGCTTTCACTCCGCCGCAGCGCTCGGCCAGTTTCTGCGCAAAACTCGCGGTCATGCGTTTAATCACCAATTGCGCGCCGGATTCAATCAGCGACGACAGCCGGCCAGTGATCTCGCAGTCCGCCTTAATGAGGATCACGCTCTTGGGGGCGTCCGCCGACGTGTCTTGCCCCTCCACCTTGAAATTCATGGTGGTATTAAATTTGGTGCCGCTGATGCGGTCTTTGCCTTTCGCCACCACGCTACCGGATTTGGCGGCTTCGTCCATATTCAACGCCACATTCGCGGCAAACGCGACTTTCGCGGGGCCGAATTTCACGCCCATCTTGGCGTCGAATGAACCGTCTTCGTGCTGGTCGCCCAACTCCGCACCGTCTACGCATTCCACCACCGCATGCGGGTCAGACAGGATAGCCCACACTGTCGGCACCGAGGAGGGAACGTCGATTCGTTCGTCTAGGGATATCATTATCTAAGTAATTGTTTTTATTGAATTATTTCTGAGGTGCAATGATGCATTACCGCAAGAATTTGCAGGATCAACCACTGCCAAGGCCGTTGCCCGGTGCGTGCGTGCTTTGCTGCGTTCTGTTCGGTATGGGTTGCTGCGAGGTGCGAAGTACCGCGATCAGGCCAGCCGCGCTTGCCAAAAGCTCAAGCGTGGCCAGCCCCAATGACGCTACTGCACGCTACTGCCTTAGCACTTACTCAGTGCGTCCAGCAGTTCCTTACTTTCCGGAATGGTGCCGGGTTCATACACTTTGGCGAAACGCACGATGCCTTGTGCGTCGATGACGTAGGCTGCGCGCTTGTCGAAGCCCTTTTCATCATTGAAGATGCCGTATGCCTTGCCAACTGCGGCGTGCGGCCAATAATCTGACAACAACGGGTACGGCATGCCGCCCAGTTGCTCGACCCAAGCCTTGAGGCTGGGCACAGTGTCAGCGCTGATTTGCAGGATTTCAACGTTTTGATTCTTGAATGCGTCGTAGTTCTCACGGAACCCGGATACTTGATTTTTTCATCCGCCGGTAAAGGCAAAGGGCATAAACGCGACGACGGTCTTGCGACCTTTAAAGCTCGCCAGCGACACCGTAGTGCCGGTGTGCGATGCGAGCGTGAAATCTGGCGCGGCTGCGCCAACTTGTACGGACATGTAGAACTCCCGGTTAAAAAGATTGATGGGGGACGCTAAGGTTACCCGCATGCCCGGAGTCAGGCAACACCCGTACCCATGGCCGCGTGCGGGCGACGCGGCCCCGCCGCCCACGCCGCCCACGCTGACCACAGTGCGAAACGGGCGGGTTGCTGCGAGGATTCAGTCGAGCTTCACGCCGGTGGCGGCGATCACCGGCTCCCAACGCCGGGTGTCATCACGAATAAACTGGGCCAGTTGCTCGGGCGTGCCGCCCGACGGAATCAGCCCTTGGCCGACCAGCCGCTCGCGCACATTCGTGTCACCCAACGCCTTGAGGACTTCGCCATTCAGCCGGGTAATCACCTCGCGCGGCGTGGCTGCCGGTGCCATTAACGGATACCAATTTATCGCGTCATAGCCGGGCAAACCGCTGTCGGCGATCACCGGCACGGCGGGCAGCGGCTCATAGCGCACCTTGCCGGAGACGCCGATGGCTTTGAGCTTGCCGCCGGTTAATTGCGGCAACACCGAAGGGTCGGAAAAGGTGAGATCGGCGTGCCCGCCCATGATGTCGGCGATGGCCGGGGCCGTACCCTTGTAGGGTATGTGTAACATATTGATTTTAGACATTAATTTGAATTGCTCGCCAGCAAGATGCTGGCCCGTGCCAGCACCGCCGGAAGCCATATTCAACTTGCCCGGATTAGCGCGAGCCAGCGCAATCAATTCTTTGGCGTTTTTCGCCGGAATCGACGGATGCGTCACCAAAATATACGGCATGGTGACCAGCATGCTCACCGGTGCGAGATCGCGCGCGGGCAGGTACGGCAGACGGCTAAACACCAGCGTAGCCACCGAAATCGCGCCTGGCCCCGCCACCAGCAGCGTGTAGCCATCCGGCGCGGATTTTGCGACATGATCTGCGCCGATGGTGCCCGCGGCACCTGGGCGATTGTCGATGGTGACGGTTTGGTTGAATTGCTGCGCCAGCTTTTGCCCGACGATACGCGCTGTGGCGTCCACCCCGCCGCCCGCGGGGAACGGCACGACGATGCGCACGGCTTTGGCGGGCCAGGTTTGTGCGCCAGCGTTCAATGTGCAGGCGGTCAAAAATACCGTCGCGTAAAATTTTGCGCTAGCGCGCATCGTTGGCTCCATTGATCACATCCTGCAAACCGCTAACGGCATCAAGTGTGTTCCTTTTGTAGAAAATAATCGCCGGACAACTCAACGCCCAGCCCCATGCGCCGCGCGTTGGCGAGTATGCGCGCACCCGCGGCGGCGAACTGCATGCCGCAGCCGTTGTTGTTGATGTGATGCGTGATTTCGCCGGTGCTTTCGCGTCCAACCGCGCGGCCATTGAGCAAATCACCCAGCTCGATCATCGCATCCCAATCGAACTCGCCGGCCTTGCGGTTAATCAACTGGCCGAAGGTCGGTGCGCGCTTTTCGCCAGCCACATAATTCTGTACAAAATCACGATTGCCGCCGAAGGGCTTGATGCTCACGACCACTGCGCGACTGGCGGCGAATGTCAGCGCGTCGTCTTCCAGCAGCGTGCCTATCCCCAAGTGCATGCCGGGTTGCAGCCACTCGCGCTTGTAGACCGGCTCGTACGAACTGGTGGCGGCCAGCACTATGCCCGCGTCGTCGAACACCTGTTGTGGCGTATCGACGGCGATGACCGTGATGCCTAAACGCTCGCTCATGGTGCTTGCGTAGCGTTCGCGATTCTCGCGCGTGGGGCTGTAAATTTTGACGCGCTTTAGCGGTGCCACCGTGGCGGTGCATTCCAGCGCAGCCTCAGCCTGCGCGCCGCTGCCGAGCACCCCTGCGCACGCCACCCCCGGCTGTGCCAACAGCTTCACACCCAGCGCGGTAGTGCCGCCGACGCGCATTTTCTGGATGTGCGAATCCGGCAGCATGCCCAGCACTTCACCGGTTTCCAGCGACAGCAACACCACCATGCTCATGAATTGCCAGCCCGGCGCGAGCGGCAGTTTCACCCGACGCAACATGCCCGCGATTTCGGGTTGTGTATCAAAATGCGTGGAAATGCGCACCGCCATCATGCCGCACGCCGGGTAGCCGCCTGTGATGGTTTTGAGACGGTACACCGTGTCATCCATGGCTTTGGCTGCGGCCATAGTTGCCGGTGCGTAAACCGGGTCCGCATCCAGCGGCAGCGCTGCGATGCGTGCGTCAGTGCGGTGCTTCAAGCCCGGCGTGTACCCCGCCAGCGGCACACTGGTATCCACGCGCAACGAATTCACCGCGCGCCCCGCCCCCTGCTCACGAAAGGCTTCTTCCATGGTTTCCACGTACTCACCCGCGTGCATGGCAGCGGCGACTTCGCGGTTATTGAGCAACAGGGGCATGGCAGGTTGATGCAGTGTCAGGGCTATCGGAGCAATTTTTATTATGGCGATGGTTAGCGGAAAAACTCAATCTTGGCTTCACGGAACCACAGAAAATTAGCCGGTGCCACCGAGATCGGTCCGTTGATGGCAAACACTGCAATTTCAAAGCGGTCACCCGGCGACACGAGGTTATCGCCAAGCACCAGACGGTTGGGCATGTTAAAGCCCTGAATCGCCGCCGGGCTAGGGCGGCCTGCGACGCGGGGCAACACGCCATTGATCCAGACTTCCGCATAGTCGTCGACGTTCACGCGCAATACTGCCTTGGCACCGGCAGTGTCGAAGCCGCCGACATTTGCCGGAATGGTCAGCGTGGTGCGGAACCAAAAGAACGACACCATGCCGCCGCCGCGCTTGCCGTCGAGGTCGGTGGGCGGCACCCGCGCCCAGCCGGCGTCATCAAAGCCCAGCAACTCGGCATGCGGCTCAACGTCATAGGTGGTCTTGAACTCAGGCCGGGCATCACTGAGCGCAGGGCATTCCACGAGCTTCGCTTCTTTGGCACGCCATACGGCGCCAAACGCCGCTGACCCGGCCTCAGTCATCAAATCGACGACATGCACGGGCGGCAACAAGGGCGCAATCGGCGGCTGCGGCTGCAACAAGGGCGGGATAGCCGGGGGCATCGAGTGCGTCGGCCGGGTGTAAGTGTTTGGCGGCATCATCTGTTCCTTTCTGTGGCAATAAGTCGCGGCAGTGTAACCTGTCCGCTGGTTGCGCTCAGGGCACGTGAGCAACTTGACGCTGCCCACACCCCAGTTCAATCTTCGGCCTTCGCAGCTCGGCTCTTGGCAGATCGCGACATTGCGTCACCAAGTTTGGATATCAGCGTCAAGGAGATGCACCATGCCCCCAACCCGACGCACCGTTTGAACCCGCACTTTTCTACGCGCACATCGACCGGCGGCTTGATGTGCCTGTTCGCACGTAAAGCCCGCACGATTAAAGCCCGAACTTAAAGCATGCGCGAGCCACTGCGACTGCTGGTCACCGACACGGCAAGCACCAAATTTGCGGGCCATGTGCGTGATGGGCTCGATCAAGGCGTTTTTGACGCCGTGTTCCCGGACGTGGCCGGCGAGGCCGCTTTGCGCGCCTTGGCACCGCAGGCCGACGCCATCCTGTGTTATCAAGCTGAACTCACCGGTGCCGTTATCCAGGCTGCGCCGCGCTTGAAGTTTATTCAAAAACACGGCTTGAATTGCCGCAACATCGATTTGGCCGCCGCCACCGCGCGCGGCATTCCCGTGGCCACACTGCCGCTGTTGCGCAACGTCACCGTAGCGGAACATGCACTGGCACTGATGCTCGCATGCGCCCGCAAAATCATTCCCGGCCATCAGGCGGTGATGACGGCAAGTTATGCGCGAACGGGTCTGCAGCCCACGCCAACCACGCAGGGCAGCTATTGCGCCAACTGGGCGGGCATCAGTGGCATGACAGAGCTGCATGAATCGACTGTGGGCATCGTCGGCATGGGTGATATCGGCATCGAAATCGCCAAACGCTGCCGCGCGTTTGGCATGCGCGTGGTGTACCACCAACGCACTCCCCTGCCGCCCGCAACGCAAGCCGCACTGGAAACGCGGCACTTGGCGCTGGATACATTGCTGACGACCGCCGATTTCGTGGTGCTCGCGTTGCCGCATACGCCGCAAACCGAAAACATCATCAACGCGGCGACGCTCGCGCGCATGAAGCCCACGGCCACTCTGATTAACGTCGGGCGCGGCGCTTTGGTGGATGAAGCAGCCTTGGCTCACGCGCTGCGCCATCAGCAAATCGCCATGGCGGCGCTGGATGTTTATCCGCTGGAGCCCCTGCCCGCCACCAGCCCATTGATGGCGTTGACGAACGTGGTGCTCACGCCGCATACCGGCGGCGGCTCGTACCGCTCATGGGAGATCGACATGCCTGCCGCGCTGGCCAATATTCAACGCTACTTTGAACAAGGGCAGGCCAGCGGCGTTATCAATGCTTAAGCCCCGCAAGCCAATTCGCCGCATCATCACGCGCCGCCTTGTCTTCCGGCGAGCCTTTGATAATCATGTTTTTGGGTGCGTGGCCACTGCTTTTCTCGTTGCGATAGCAGTGGTATTTCACGGGTGCTGGGTAACGCGACAAATCCATTTGGTCCCAATACGCTTGCGGCACGGCGCCGGGCGTGCGCGCATCCATGCGTGACTTGTCGTAAATCATGCGGCGCTTGACGATGCGCCACACGCTGTCTGATTGTTTCTCATAAAAATCTAACGTCACGCTCCAAGTGGCCAGATCGAACTCGTAACCGTCAATGGTGCGGCCTTGATACAAAATCAAATAGTACTCGCACACGGCGCGCGCACCGTTGATCGACACGCGCGGGCTGCCCATCATGTGCCGCTGTGTGTCATTTGGGTGATGGCCGTCCATCATGGATTTGGATTGCTCGGCAAACTCGCGCGCCGTGCCCTGAAACCATGAGGTGGTAATCGGCGCAGCCGGATCAAAACACGCAGCAAGGCGATCCCAATCGCCGGTATCGCGGCAACAAAACGAGGTGGCCGAATTTTCGATAATTTCCACTTTGTCGGCGGCGGCCTGCAATCGGGCAAGGTTGTTCGGGTCAGTCATGCGCTCTCCTTGAGTTGACGCGCTAATTTTACGATAGACTGATCGTCGCTTTCCGAAGAGGCTTTCTCATGAAATCAGGATTACCCGTCGCTTGCGCTGTGTTCGCTCTGATTGCTGCGCTGGCCGTTGCGGGCAGCGTCAGCGCACAAGCCTGGAAGCCCACACGCAACGTTGAAATCATTGTCGGCTCTGCCGCGGGCGGCGGTGCGGATCTCACCGCGCGGCAAGTGCAAAAACTCATGCGCGACAAGCTGGGGCTGGATTTCCCCAGCAGCGTGGTCAATCGCACCGGCGGCGGCAGTTCGTTGAGCTATGTGTATCTCAATCAGCACGCGGGCGACGCGCACTACCTTGCGCTGAGCCTGCAACCCATGATTACCGGGCCTATGATGATCGCCGGGCAAGTGCCGTATACGGATATGACGCCGCTCGCGCATTTGTTCAACGAGTACGTCGGCTTTGCCGTGCGCGCGGATTCCGGCATCAAATCCGGGCGCGATCTCGCCGAGCGACTGCGCAAAGACCCCGGTGCAGTGAGCATCAGTTTGTCAACAGCGCTGGCGGGATCCAATCATCTGGCGACCGTGCTGGCCTTGAAAACCGCCGGCGTGGACATCAAAAAATTGCGCGTGGTGGTGGTGGCCGGGGCGAATGAATCCATCGCCGGTGTGATGGGCGGCCACGTGGATGTAATGGTCACCAGCGCGGCGAGCCAGATCGCGCATATTCAGGGTGGCAAATTGCGCGGCATTGCGGTGTCCGGCCCGCGCCGCTTGGGTGGCGCGTTCTCTGAGGTGCCCACGTGGAAAGAGCAGGGCTTCGATTCGGTTTACGCCAACTGGCGCGGCGTGGTCGGCCCCAAAGGCATGAGCACTGCGCAAATCGCGTATTGGGACGATGTGTTTGCGCGGCTAACGCAAACACCAGAGTGGCGGCAAGAGGCGCTGCGTCTGCTGCAAGACCCGGTGTATCTCAACAGCCAAGAAACGCGGCGCTTTCTCGATGCGCAGCATCACGAGCTGCGCGGCGTGCTGACGGAACTGGGTTTAGCTAAGTAATTGATTTTATTTGTTTATTTGTAACCGTTCACCCCGCTAAAGCAGGTATCAAAGTGGGCATGTTAGCGTTCCCGACGTGAGCGCGTACGGCGTGGGTCAGGAATTGCAGAACATTGCGGCCCTGAAGTTTACAACTGCCGACTGTGGTCATCATCCGCTCCCTATACACTGAGCCGCGCTTGGACTGTGTTCCGAAGCTGGTTTTTCTCCAGATGACGGATGCCGGCAAAAGCGCTTCTCAATAATTCCTTGGCAATCTCGGCACTTCTGGCAGCACGCGCCATGAATACGCTCACCGTCCCGGCAATGGCTACCCACATCCACTGTTTTTTTGCCTTTTTCTTTATGCCCGGTTTCATCGCTGTGCACCACCGCAGCCTGCTGGATGTGGGCGTGCGCTTGTTGCACTATCGTCTCCAGTGCCGCACTGATGAGGCCTTCGCTTTGACTGATAAGACCCACCGACAGGTCAATGCGATAAAGGTCCTGCAACAAGCCTTGCACCAGCCGCTTGGACAACCGATACCCGCCCGTGAGCGTGCCGATCAACGCCAGCAGTCGCGGCCCAACCCATTTACCGGAGACATCGGCGGGCAACACCGCTTCATGCTGCTTGCCGCAAACTTGGCAGACCTTTGCATAAAGCCGATATTCCGCGATGTGCGGTTTGATTTGTGGAATGTCGATCGTTTGATGACGCCGGTGCAGGCGTGTGGTTCTGACCTTGCCACCACATTCACATTGCTGCTGCTCATAACGGTACTGATTCTTGGCGTGCGCGCAACCGCCGTGTGGAGTGGGTTGGCACAGAGCGCAAGTAGTAAAAAAATACTTTAAAAACAAATACTGATTGTCGCCCTACGACGATGTTCGCCGATTCGGTCGCACACCAAAGGTCAGGATGTCCGCCAGCGCGTGGATAGTGTCGAGGCTCTCTAGCGTTTGCAGTGACGCCAACACGGTGTTGGCGTCTTGAGCCGACAGCAAATCCCGCGTGCACGCGTGATATTTCGCAATGATGTCGGGCAGGCTCACGGGATTGTCGCGGTCGCCCTTGGGTGCGTCGGCGCTGGCTTCGTGCACGGCGGCATTGTTGCAAACAATCCTGACCTTGCACGGCAGGCGCGTGCCGGTCTCCCATTCACTGCGACCATCCGGGTGTGCGATGTGCGCGCGCGAGGCTAGTGCCTGCACGTTGGTGTCGGCCACACGCTCAGCAGTGAATTGTTGCAGGCCGACTTCACCGTCGCACACCGCCACGGCAAGGCAGTAGGGCAGGCAGAATTTCGCTTCGAGCGCATTGGATGCGCGCGGATAGGCCATCAGTTGCGTGACATGCGCGCTGATTTCGCATTCGATGCGGGCTATTGACTCAGGCGCGAGTTGATATTGCTCGACGAGCGCCAGCGTGGCGTCTAGCGCGCGATGGCCCGCGCGGCAGCAGGGATAGGGCTTGATGCGAATTTCATGCGCCAGCAAATGCCACGGCGCGCCGAAGCTTTGTGCGATGTGTTTTTCGTCGTACTCGCCCTTGAAGGCGAATACCCGCAGCAGCCCAAATTCACCTTCGATGCTGTCCGCAGCGCTGGTCATGCCGTGCCGCGCCAGCGTAGCAGCGATAATGCCATTGGCCGCCGCGGCACCCGCGTGATAGGGCTTGGTCATGGTGCCCAGGTTTTGCCGCAGGCCGCCGGCTTCAGACGCGGCGATGCCCAGGGCCATGGTGGTTTGCGCGGCATCCAGCTTCAGCAGCTTCGCAGCGGCAGCGGTGGCGCCGATGGTTCCGAATACGGCATTGGAATGCCAGCCGTGTTCATAGTGCTTGGCCGACACGCCGGATTGCAACTTCGATTGCACTTCATAGCCGGCGATATAGGCCTCAAGACAATCGCGGCCTGATGACTGTTGTGATTCGCCGAGCGCCAGCAATACCGGCAACAACGGCGTGGGCGGATCAAAATCCTGCGCCTGCCCTATGGTGCCGTTGGCGCGGGCGGCGACTTGCGCCGAGGTTTTGAATGCACCGCCGATCACGCCTGACTGCGGCGCGCCACCAGCATCGCGGGCCCAGCGCGTGACCACATCGGCGGCGGCTGTGTCAGCGCCCGCGATAGCGACACCCACCGCGTCGATCAGCCCGCCCTTGACGATGGCGATGGCCTGCGGCGGCACATCAGCTAACTTAAGCCCGGCGACAAACTCGGCGATTCTACGTGTGGTATTCAAGGAAATTCCTGCGCGCCGGGTTATTCAACGCTGACGCGATTTTCTACGACAATTTTTTTCCAGCGTGCCGCTTCCGACTTGACGAAGCTATTGAAGTCTTCGGGTGATTTGCTGGGCGTCAATGGGATCACTACCTTATCAAAACGCTGGCGCACATCCGGCTGCGTGGCGGCTTGCGCCACAGTGGCATACAGCTTGTTGATGACATTGCGTGGCGTGCCGGTAGGCGCGAATAGGCCGTGCCAACTGTCACTGCCGATACCGTTAAAACCAGCCTCGCTCATGGTGGGCGTCTGCGGCAGGTAGTGCACGCGCTGGCTGGCGGTGACAGCATAAGCTTTGAGCCGGCCACCGTTGACATGGGTCTCCGCCAGCGTGGGGCTCATCCAGCTCAGATGAATTTCATTGCGCACCAGCATGTTGACCGCATCACCGGCGCCACCTCGCGACGGCACATGCACCATCTCCACACCGGCGCTGCGCAATAACATCAGCATATCCAAATGCGCGAACGAGCCAACCGTATTGCCGTAGTTCAATTGCCGGGGCCGCGCCTTGGCATACGCGATCACCTCGCGCAGTGTATTCGGCGGAAACTG
Organism: Burkholderiales bacterium; assembly: GCA_043743335.1. Classification (GTDB taxonomy): domain Bacteria; phylum Pseudomonadota; class Gammaproteobacteria; order Burkholderiales; family SG8-41; genus UBA5216. Next base: position 886 of record JAYTWR010000014.1, on the reverse strand, counting down.
CGCCGAGGACACCAGCACATTGGGGATGGCCGCGACCAGACTGATGCCGCTCAGATCCCGCAGCGGGTCAACCTTCAACGTGTGCGCAAACAGCGCGGGGTTGATGGTGTTGGTAGATACCGTGCCCATCAGCAGCGTGTAGCCGTCCGCCGCGGATTTTGCCGCCAGCTCCACCGCGATATTGCCGGAGGCGCCGGTGCGGTTGTCGATCACCACAGACTGTTTCAGGATGTCGGATAGGGCCGGCGCCATGATGCGCGTCACCGTATCCGTCGCGCCGCCGGGCGCGTAAGGCACCAGTACCCTGAGCGCGCGACGCGGGTAGTCCTGCGCCGAAACAATGCCGGTCAATGACAGGACGAGTATCAGAATAGGGCGGATCAGATTCATGGGCGGAATGGCGTGGCAAGTTGGCGCGTGTGGGGATAGGAAATTCAAGTGCGACACGAGGTCGCTTGTAGTAGTTGTTCTCACTATAAAGGAGAGAACCGCCCGTGTCACCGGGTGAATCTAGGCGTCTGAATAAAGAGCGACTCTGACAATGTAACGAAGCGCCGCAAGGTGTGCGGCACAAATCGGAAAAGGCGGAAAAGGTAGAGTAGAGTAGAGTAGAGGACAGGCTCTCGCCTGCCCTCCCTCATCAAACCGTGCATGCGGTTTTCCCGCACACGGCTTTCCGATGTTCTTTACGCCAAAGCATGCGCATTTGCCCGTCCTACGTTTGTTAGCGCGACTGAGGATGTCGCGCCCGCGCACTCAACCATCGAGTGCGTAACAAAAGACGGTCTCTTGCTTGGCCTTGGTATATAGCTTCCTCTGTAGCGTCCTGATCGTATCCGGGGTGGTTAGCACGTGTGCAATCCCTCGATCCTCAGCCCTTTGGTTG
>JAYTWR010000013.1:0-8138 GCA_043743335.1 Burkholderiales bacterium | reverse complement strand
GCTATCACGGCATGCGCATCGTGGCGGCCGGCGAGGCGCTGGCGATTATCGGCACTGATTAAGTTGCCCAGCATCACAACGCCCGCAACAGCGGGCGTGAGGTGGAAAGTGTAGACCTGACACCTTCGTTCGTCCGCCCGCAGCAGCGGGCGGGGGTGGGAATTTCTCTTTTTACTTTAGCGGCTGCCAGCGTGACATGCGGCGCAATGCACTTCGTTTATTGGCGCCCTACTTAGTGCGGGTTACGCGCGTTGATTAAGTTGCCCAGCATCACAACGCCCGCAACAGCGGGCGTGGGGTGGAAAGTGTAGACCTGACACCTTCGTTTGTTCGTTCGACACCTTCGTTCTTGTGGACCTGACACCTTCGTTCTTGACAACGAACAGAGTATCTACGCTCGCTGGCAGGGGAAGAACATTACATCTAAATCTAATGCTCTTACGGACAACGCGCTAAGAGTCGCTTTCGACAGTTCTATCCCAAACGCTGCAGCTTCACCCGCTTCAATATATATGGCAACACGCAGTGTCTTTGTGACGGCAGAGAGCAACGGCAAAATGGAATCAAGATCGGATACAAATTCGACTATGGCCTGTTCTGTGGACTGCGTATCGATTTTACGCGTCGGTTTAATCAAGACCGAATGTGATGGTGGCTTCGCCAAAGAAAGTGAGAACAAATTACCAGCACGCGATCTAATGACATCGATTTGACCGCTATCAGCTTCAACGCGTAAATCCAGTTCTGTTTCCATGGCTGTAGGAATAGCATCCTTACGGACAAGTGGGCTTTGGTTTTGGTGGTCGCGGCAACATATCGGAGCAGTTACCACTTGCGTCACACCCGCCGGTACTTGGCGAATACAAGTACCAAGGAACAATCCATTCAAGAATATTTGGGTTTACGAATCCGCCTTGCTCTTTCTTCCAAATCTCCGCCCATTCCTTCGCAACATCTTTGGGTACCTGGCCCGTCAACGGATCCTTCAGATCCTTAATTAGTTTCCCACCATCTTCTGCATGTAGCCATTTCCAAAAATCTTTTGGAAGTCCATAAAGCTTGTCCCATGGCCCCAACCCTAGAGGATCCGAATACTGCAATGGATTACCTTTCACATATGCGAAGATGTTTTGTTCCGACGCACTCCGGTCGTAACAGAGGGGAATTTCCTGATGCGATTCAAAGGCTTGCAGACTAAAAACGAAGACGCACCTCCACCCGAATTAAATTTTTTGCCCAGACGCGCATTTTTAGCCTCACAGCGAGTTTTTGCAAGCAGCGTTTTTACTTTAGCCGCCAGCGCGGGCGTTAGCCCGCGCCGGGGTCAGCCCTTCAAGCGCTTCCAATACGGATAGCCCACGCGCCGGTAATACTCGCGAGCCATTGAACGTTCATCGGAACCGTTGCTGCTGTAGCCGTCCGCGCGCGGATTAGCGGCCCAGTTCATGATGCCGGCGAGATCGGCGATGAAACCTCTGAGCACTATTTCCGGCGTGACGCCATCGGCCTCACACAACGCGATGAACTCGGCGGGTAATTCGATGGTGATTCTGTTCTTGCGCTTCATGCTGTTCTCCTGTGATTGATACGGCGCTCGATACGAGAGCCGTTTGCGCTCCCCCAAGAGCGCCGCGCGCAGCCGGGTCAAGGGCGCGCAAGCGGCGTAGCGAATGCGTAGCGCACCCTTGACGCGGCGAGCACGGTGCTAAGCTAAGAGAGCACACGGCGGGAGCTTCCCCACTACCGTGCCGGCGCGGGCGCAGCCCGCGCCTCGTAAGGTGTTGGGGTTGAACACGCGCTGGTGCGCGAGCACGAGCGCGCTTGCTTGCTGGTGAGCGCGGTGAGACCCTGACCGCGCGGCGCGTGCGGCGGGGCGCAAGACATAACAGGCGTTGGGCGAACCCGCAGGGCGCGTAGCGGTTGCGCCACCGAACGAAGCGCAAGCGCAGTGAATGGCGCAACTTCGCACAACACCCTGTTATGTTCAATCGCCCACAGGGCGCTTTACCCCAGAGCGCGCGCCAGGACGCGCCCGGCTCAAGGCCGGGGGTGGCCTGTTGTTGTACACAGCGCGTAGCGCCTTGCTTTGATAACGGTGACGGACGAAGCGACGGCGCTGATGCCCCACTGCAGTAGCCTGGCGCGCGCCTTGCCCGCGCACTGGCCCCCGTGACGCGCGGCGCGCACGGCGCGTGACCGGCGGACGAGCACATACGTGATTACGTGCATACGCATCATTCACGCACGCCACTGTCGTCCTCACTGTCTTTCCGCAACCGCGCCGGATGCGTAGCCGCATGAATCTCTTTGAGTTTTTCAATAGAGACATGCGTGTAAATTTGTGTGGTGGCCAAATCAGCATGCCCCAGCATCGCCTGAATAAACCGCGTGTCCGCCCCGTTCTCCAGCATGTGCGTGGCGCAGGCGTGACGCAGAAGATGGGTTGCCCCCGGTTTGTCGATACCGGCGAACTGCATATAGCGCTTGACCTTGGCGGCAACAAACTCCGGCGTGATCGGCTCACCGTAATCCGTGACGAACAGGGCATCGGTGTTTTGGGTGACGAGGTGTTTGCGTGATTCGGTCAGGTATTTTTCTACCCACGCACAGGCGCGCTCGCCGATGGGTATCACCCGGTCACGCCGCCCCTTGCCCTCGCGCACAAACACCAGTCGGCGCGTGAGATCCACGTCGTAGAGGGCCAAGCCCGGCAGTTCCATGCGTCTGAGTCCGGTGGAATACAGCACTTCCAGCAACGCGCGGTCGCGCAGCCCCTGCACATTGTCCGCTTCCGCCTGATTCAAGATGGCCTCGACTTCGGGTACGCTGAGTATCGTGCGCGGCAAATGCTTGGGCAGCTTGGGCAATTGCAATTCGCTCGCCGGGTTGTAGGGAATGTGGTTTTCTCGGGCGAGCCATTTGAAGAGGGTTTTGAGCGGCGCGAGGTAGCCAAACTGCGACCCCAGGCTCATCGGATGCCCATCGGCTTTGCGGTAGTAAAACAAATGCCGTTGATAACGCTCCAGGATGGGCTTGGTGATGTCGCACGGGTTATCGATACCTCGCTCCTCACACCAGCGCACAAAGCGCCGCAGCGTGATTCTGCGCGCGCGTATCGTGTCTTCGCTGTAGCCGGTGACTTGCAAGGCCTCGAAGTGGGATTCGATCCAGCGCATGAGCGGTAGTGTCGCCAGCGGATCGGGAGCGGCGCGCGGGCCGCGCGGCTTGGGCCATGCGGGGTGGCGCGTCTTTAAGCGCTGGCCCTTACTTGGCATGATGTGGCATGGCGCGGCGTGGCGCGGTGCGGCTACAGCGCGGCAGCAACGTCAGCAGCTAAAGGCAGAACATTCCGCGGGTACGATACGACCGGCGTGCTTTTGTCAGTACTGTGCGGTTTTGGCGGTTCAGAGGCGATATTTATGTAAGTATTTGTTTTTGCACAGTTTTCTGTAATATCGACAGGCCGCGATCCCCCCGCTATCGGGCCGCTACCGGGCCGCAACCGCCCCGCGAGTTGCGCCTTTTGCCCCGCGACTTCATCGGTCGTAGCCGTGCATGAAGCGTGTTGCTTGTCGCGCAAGACCGCGACTTCAAGCAGGCCTGCGACGAAGGGCGCGCCATCCTTGCCGTGCCCGTCATACGCGAGCTCGTAGACGAATTTGCCGCCCGGCCCATCACGCCGCGCGAAGACGTATTCCAACTCCACCAGACGATCCACATGAACGCGCAATTGCGTGTCACCCCACTGGATCGCTTCACGTAAAGCACGGCGGCTAAAGTGCAACGCGCAGCGTTGAATGTGCTGACGTTCACACTCGGCAACAACGTAATCATCGATCAACGCCAATAGCCTGCGCGTCTGCGGCGGCAGTTCATCGAGTGAGCGCCCCAGCACTTCATGTGCGAGGGTGTTGGCTTGCGCGATGTCGTCGAGTGTGGCTTCGATGTAGTCGATCACCTGACCGTCGCGTGTGGTCGTTTTGATTTGCCTTTGATGTTGGTGAAGCAAGGCGATGACGTCGATGAGAGTGAGATACTTTTCGTGATCGCGGCGGGTGCGCGTGGCGCTGTCGGGGAAGGTGAGTTCCCCTGCCCACGGGTTTAACACCGCCAGCGCGCGCAAGAGGCGCTGGGCGTTTTTGTGCAGCGTCTGAATACCCTGACGCCCGGCCTTCCTCGTGAGGCCCGCCAGCGTGCGTTTATCGCGTTGTAGCCTGTGGATGGCTTGGGTTTGTGTCCTGCTTTCGTCGACGGCCAGCACCAGGCAGCGGTTTTGCAGTTCGGCATCGATGTCTATCGCCGTTGTCGTGGTGAAGATCATGGTGGGTCCCTCGACACGGTATTCCTGCGTGACGAGATTGCCGGTGGCGGGGTCTTTGCCGGTGCTGGCCATGGTGAGCTCGCCTTCGGAGTGCAGGAGTTTTAACGCGTAGCTTGCGCGAGCAGCACCTTCTTCCTCGGCGATAGCCAGTATCTTGTGTTTGAGATTCCCCGCGCCGATGTAAAAGAGACTCTGCCCGGTGAGGGCGGAGTATTTGACGCGCTCCTCCTCCGGCATGAGTGCAAGAATGGCATCCATCAGGGTGGATTTGCCGGCGGCGGAACTACTCTGCACCAGCACGGCGAGCGGGCTGTCGAGCTTCCTTGAGGTGGCAGCGAGGTAGGCGATGAGTTTGTTGGCGTGCTCGCCCACCAGACCGCAGGTTTCCAAGTCAGCAGCGATGCGTTCGATCAAGTTGGGAGAACGCAAGAGTTCAAGCGCGGCTTCGCGCTCGGCCTCGGGGATGGCCACGCCTGCGGGCGCGGCGGGTGTGAGCGCCTTGCGTATGGCGTCTTCCTGCAGGGCTTCGAGTTTTAACAGCACGCGACCAAGGTCGCCTTTGATTACGTCCTCGGTCACGCGCAGTTCAAGGGCGGTTTGTGTGATGTAGCTTTGCCGCGCCTTGGCGGCGTAGAGGTCCAGGGTATCGATGTGGAAGCACTCACCTTTACCCGCGAGTACGTTGACCTTCATCAGTTCGTGGCTGAGATTTTTGGCCAAGCCACGCACGCGGTAGCGGCGGGTGTTCTCGTCTTCACCAAAGTGCATGACGATTTCGGTATCGGTGATTTGCGCTTCGGTTTGCGGTGACGGCATCGGCGGCACGGGGGACGCAGGCAGTGGTTCCACTACGGCGGGCGTTGCACTCGCTGCTGGCGCAGCCGTTTGCGAGGCGGCGATTTCTTCTTTAGCGGCTAAAGGGGTGATTGCTTGCGTGGGCGCAGGCGTGCCCACGCATACGGGTGATGGCGCGCACACCGGCACACGTGCGGGTGCTGCGCCCTTGCCCAGCCACAGCGCTTTACGAATTACCACACCCAGCGACTTCGCCGCCGGCGTGACCTTCAACGCGTATTCATTGGCATCCATGCCGTGCGGGAACTGGATGCGGTAGCACTCGATGCCCTCACTCATCAATCGCGGTGCGAGTTTGTCGGCGGCGCGTTCACCGGCATCATCGCGGTCATAGGCGATCAGTACGCGTTGCGTGCCGTGGCGCTTGAACGCGGCCAGGTGCTCATCCGTAAAGCCCTCGGTGCCGTAGGCGGTAGTGACGTTGCGGTAGCCCGCGCACCAGAAGGTGAGTGCATCGATCAGCGCTTCGCACAGGATGATTTCCTTATGGGCAATCAGCGCTTCAAGGTTCCACACGCCGCGCGTGGCGTCACATGAGGCGCGTTTGTCCGCCGGCAGATACAAGTGCGCGGGCGTACCCGGTCGCAGGTCGTCGCGTATCTTGCGGCCGTAGATCTCGGTGACATTTCCTTGTTCGTCGAATATGGGAATGACCAGCGAGCCGTTAAAGTGCTCGTGCCCCGATTCGCGCAAGAGCCCCAGCGCTTGCAGGCGGTGACGGATGGCGCCGCCTTCTTTGCGGTTCTTGTCCGGCAACCTCAAGCCCAGCGTGCGGTTGGCGTAACCCAGCTTGAAACGCTCGATGAGTTCGGGGTGTTCAAGACCGCGCGCCTTCAGATACGCCAGCGCTTCGGTGCTTTGCTTTAACGTCTCGTGGTAGTAGCCCACCACGCGCGTCATCAGTTCGGCATCACCCGCGCTCGATGCCACGGGCGCGGCGAGCTTGGTGGTGGTGGATTGCCTGACGACTTTGACGCCAACGGCTTTTACCCCAGCGGCTAAAGAAGAAGCGGAAGAAGCGGAAGAAACGCCGTTCCCCGCGATGGGCGCGCCCTCGCGCAGTATCTCCACCGCGTGACGGAAGGAAACACCCTGCGTCTTCATCACCCAATCAATCGGCCCGCCACCCGCCCCGCAGCCAAAGCAGTGCCACAGGTTCTTGCTGCTGGTCACCACCAGGCTGGGTTCGGCATCTTCGTGAAACGGGCATTTCCCGATCTGGTCTTTGCCTGACTTCTTCAACGCGATGCCCGAGGCCTCGACCAGTCGTTCCACGGCGATTTCACTTTTGAGCCGCTCGATTTCCGCTTCAGGGATGCGCGCCATCGTTTGGGTCTCCGGCTAAAAACCTGTCAAGGGGGTTTGCAACTAAATAACTCGATTGCAGTTTACGCCAATTTGACGTATTGTCAACGCCCAACATGAAACCCCAAGGTAATCTCATGGCTTCACTATCACTCGTACTCGACGCCGTGACACCCGAAGAGAAATGCTATTTCAAGGATCTGGGCAGCCGCATCGCCCAGTTGCGCCGCGAACAGAATTTGACGCAGCAGCAGTTGGCCGATGAGTTGGGCGTGGCGCAGCAGGTCATCGCGTCCTATGAGATCGGCCGGCGCCGTGTGCCGGTATCGACGTTGCCCGTGCTGGCCACGACACTCGCGGTGCCGATAGAGGAGTTGCTTGGTGTGGCCAATAGCGCAGCCAAGCGCGGCCCCACGCCCCGCATGCAGCAGCAGGTGGAGCGCTTGAGCCGACTGCCCAAGGCGCAGCAGCGCGTGGTGATGCAGATGCTGGATGGCGTGCTGGCGCAGGCGAGCCGCTAATGGCTGTTAGCAAGCCCATTCCCATCGCGCGCATCGATAGCCGCATTCTGCGGGTGCGCGGGGTGAAGGTGATGCTTGATGCGGATTTGGCGGAACTCTACGAGGTGCAAACCCGTGTGCTCAATCAGGCGGTGAAGCGCAATCATGAACGCTTCCCGGCGGACTTTATGTTTCCCTTGACGAATCAAGAGGTTAGCGATTGGAGATCACAGATTGTGATCGATATACTTGCCATTTATCCGCTAGTCTTTGCAAATACTTGCATTGTTAATAACAGCCACGAAGCATTAGCACCCTTGATGGAATTCTTCAACGATTTTTCGGCCAAATTTGGCGCGAGGTGACAAATCCGGTGCAAAATCGGTGCACCGCCTCCGACGCTGCTCACAAATCCCAACCAATTGACGCTATTGAGAAATCCGCAGAACGCGAGCAACAGCTGTTTTGACTGTTGCTCCATGAATGATACGCTGACGTCATATTCTGTGGATGGCGTCAAATCTACTCATCAGCACTTGAAAGCGTGCTCCGGGCACATCGCTGCGCCTTGGCACAATCAGGGGCGATCAGAAGGTCCGGGTCCAACTCAATGACGGGCTTGGGCAGCACCAAGGGAAAACGACCTCTGCGCCGACGACACCGCGCAGAGACTGCCACACACCGCGCCCCGTTTCATCCCCAGTGGGCCGGCCAAAGGCCGGTGGCGAACTCAATACATGTTCAGCGCCAAACGTGCCTCGTCCGACATGCGGCTCTGGTCCCAGGGCGGGTCGAAGGTGAGATTGACGGTTGCCCCTTGTATCCCGGCCACCGAGCAAACCGCGTTCTCGACCCATGTCGGCATTTCGCCGGCGACCGGACAGCCCGGTGCCGTCAGCGTCATGTCGACCGTCACATGCCGCTCGTCGGAGATGTCGATTTTATAGATGAGGCCAAGCTCGTAGATGTCCGAGGGGATCTCGGGGTCGTAGACGGTCTTCAGCGCCGTCACGATGTCGGCGGTCAACTGCTCGAGTTCCTCGGCGGAAAGCTTGGAGCCCTCGACCGGCGTGCCACCCGCGGCCAATGACGGCGCGGCCAGCGTCCGCGCATCGAGCGGCGGAGCAAGATCGGCCGCCGTCTCGGGCCCCAGTCTG
>JAYTWR010000012.1:0-33996 GCA_043743335.1 Burkholderiales bacterium | reverse complement strand
GTATCGCGCCGGCGCCGGTGTAAGCGCCATCCAGCGGGCCGCCTATCCATTGAAGCTGCGCGCCCTCGGCGTAGGTGCTTGATATTGATGCGACATCGCCGGCGCCGATCGCCTGGAAATGTGCGTGAGCCTGATCAGTAGCGGGTCCGGCCATGGCGGTGCCTGTGGCGGCGAGAAACAACGACAGCGAAATGATGGTGCGTTTCATGAGATGCATCCTTAGAGGTTATAAAGTGTGATGTCGGATTACGTCCTGCACCCCATAGACGACCTACCTATACGACTTATTCCCTGTTGCCTAAAATTTTAAATTATCATTTAAATTCAAGTAGTTATGAACAATCGGCAACATGTGATTTAAAGCCGATACGCTTCGGCATACCAAGATAACCCCCTTGCCATGGCAGTTCGTTGCAAGCGCCCCACGTAGTGTGTTAGTAGGGGTGAACACGAAACATCTTACTTTCCCTCGCGCGATGGCATTCCCCATTGACGTAGCTCCTGCCCCAATATACGTCGTCGCTATCCCGCCTTATTCGCCGTCACACGCCAAAACTATCGATCATTAATCATGCGCAAGCACCTGTTTTTATTGACTTTTTTTATCATTCTCTATGATCTGGCGCATGCGCAGCCTTACCCTTCCCGTCCGGTGCGCTTCATTGTCCCCGGCCCGCCGGGCAGTTCGCAGGAAGTGCTCGCACGCATTCTCGGCAACAAGCTGTCGCAGCAAATGGGGCAGCCGTTTGTGATCGACGCGCGTGCCGGCGCCAGCGGCATGATCGGGCTGGATGCTGCCAAAGCTGCGGCACCCGATGGCTACACGTTACTCGCCGCGACTTCCACGTTGATGTCGGGCTTGCCGGCGCTAAAACCTAATCTGCACTATGACCCGGATCGCGATTTTGTTGCGCTGTCGCGCATGGCATCGGTGGCGAATATCGTCACTGTCGGCGCGCAGTTGGGCGTGGATACTGCCGCAGATTTTGTCAAGCTCGCCAAAGCCAAGCCGGGACAACTGAATTTCGGCTCGGCGGGCAATGGCTCGCCCGCGCACTTGGCGGGTGCGATGTTTAATGTGCTGGCCGGAGTGAACACGGTTCACGTGCCCTATAAAGGCTCACCGCTGGCACTAACCGATGTGATGGCCGGGCAGTTGCAGTACATCATCACCTCGCCGTTGATTGCGCTGCCGCAAGCCAAAAGCGGGCGCATCAAACTGCTGGCCACTACGGGCGCGCAGCGCGATCCGCTGATTCCCGACTTGCCGGTGTTCGCCGACGTGGTGCCCGGATACGAAATCACGCAATGGTGGGGCATCGTGCTGCCGGCACGCACGCCGCAGGCCATCAGTGCGCAATTGCATCGCGAGATTATGATCGCGCTGAAATCGCCGGATGTGGTTAATCTTCTAACACGGCAAGGCACCACGCCACAGCCGGAATCACCCGCCGAGTTTTCGGCGTTCATGAAGGTCGAACGCAAGCGCATTGCCAACATCGGCAAGCGTGCCAACATTGTTCTGGAATAAACCCCTATGTCCGCAGGTTCTTACATCCACAAGCCCCTCCAGTGGACCGGGCCGATTTTTGCGGAGCATCTGGCGTTTCTCAAATCCATCACCACTCGCACGCCGAAAATGACCATGTCCAGACTCGCCACCCTGATACGGCTGCTGACCTCGGCCTGCGCTGTCGCGCAGGAGTATCCCGCCAAGCCCATACGCATGATCGTCCCTTTTCCACCAGGCGGCGGTAACGATGTTGCGGGATGCGTGGTGGCCGCATCACTGTCGGAACGGCTGGGCAAACTGCAATATGCTTCCACTGGCATGGGCAGTGTGACGCACCTTGCGGCAAAATTGTTTAAATACACCGCGAAACTCGACATGCTGCACGTGCCCTTCAAAGGCGCTGCCTGCCACGCTGGATGTCATCAGCGGCCGCTTGCGTGCGCTGGGCGTGGGGTCGTTAAAACGCAATAAAGAGCATGAATACACAACCTGCCAATCTGATTTTCTTTCAAAGCGATAACCACAATCGTGCGGTGAGCGGATGCTACGGCCACCGCTATGTCAAAACACCCCACATTGATCGCATTGCCGCTGCGGGCGTGCGCTTTGCAAACGCGTATAGCACCAGCGCCCTGTGCTGCCCCGCGCGCGCGGCCATCGCCACCGGGCGCTATCCGCATCAAACCGGTTTTTGGGACAACGCCATCGCCTACGACGGCAGTGTGCCGACGTGGCACCACCGGTTGCGCGAACAAGGCCATACGGTTGTTGCCATCGGCAAGCTGCATTATCGTTCCGCAGAAGACGACAACGGCTTCACCGAAGAAATCGAACCGATGCATTTGCACGATGGCCAAGGCGCGGTCAAAAATCTGCTACGCGGTTTTGGCGAAGAGCCTGCCAAAACCGATGGCAGTTTTTGGCAACTCTACACGCAGCGCTCGGGGGTGGGCGAAACGCATTATCAGGATTACGACCGGCGCATCACTGAAAAAGCCATCGCGTGGTTAAAGCGTCACAAAGGTACTGCGCGCAAACCGTGGGTGCTGTATGTCTCGTATATCAGCCCGCATCCGCCGTTCACCGTGCCTCAGCGTTTGTATGATCTTTACCCGGAAGCGGACATGCCGCTGCCAGCCGGGTTTCATCCAAACACGCGCTCAAACCATCCTGCGTCAGCCTACTTGCGCCAAATGGATGGTCAGCTTGACATGACGGATGAAGCCGCACTGCAGCGCATAGCCGCCGGCTACTTTGGTCTCATTACCCACACCGACGAACAAATCGGCGCAGTCATGCAAGCCGCTGAAGCGCTAGGCCTGCTCGCCCATACCCGCGTGGCTTACACCAGCGACCACGGCGAACTCTTCGGCGCACAAGGCATCTTCGGCAAAAAATGTCTGTATGAAGGCTCGGTCGGCGTGCCGCTGCTGCTGTCAGGCCCCGGCGTGCCACAGGGAAAAGTGTCGCAGCAACTCGTTTCGCACGTGGATTTGTTCCCGACGCTGACGGAGGCCGCAGGTGCGCGGCTGGCCAACGCGGACAACGAATTGCGCGGCGTGTCGCTCTGGCCAGCGCTGGCGGGCGACGACAGCGCACGAGCCGGCTTCGCGGAATATCACGCGCACGCGTCGAAGGCCGCCGCCTACATGCTGCGTGAGGGCAACATGAAGCTCATTTACCACGTGGGCATGCCGCCGCAAGTGTTTGATCTCGCCAGCGACCCCGATGAATTACATGACCTGTCGGCAACGTCACCACAAGTCGTGCAAGCACTCGAACAGAAATTGCGCACCATCTGCGACCCTGAGGCCGTGGATGCTCGCGCCAAAGCCGATCAGCGCCACTGGGTAGAACGCTGGGGCGGCAAAGACAAAGTGCTGGGTGCATCGCAAATTCTGTTCACACCGCCGCCGGGTGTGTCCCCAGAAGACGCTTGGGCCATAGCACCGCCCCAACGCACGCCATGACCCTCACTGAACTTCGCTACATCGTTGCCGTCGCACGCGAGAAACATTTCGGTCGCGCCGCTGAAAAATGTTTTGTCAGCCAGCCTACATTGTCTGTCGCCATCAAAAAGTTGGAAGACGAACTGGGCGTAGCGCTGTTTGAGCGTGGGGCCAACGAAGTGCGCGTCACAGATGTCGGCAATCGCGTGATCGAGCAAGCCCAGCGCGTGCTCGAAGAAGCCTCTGCGGTCAAGCACATTGCCAGCGCGGGCAAGGATGACTTGGTGGGCCCGCTGCGCTTTGGCGCGATCTACACCGTGGGGCCGTACGTCACGCCGCAACTCATACCGCTGCTGATGAAGCTCGCGCCGAAAATGCCGCTGCTGATTCAGGAAAACTACACCGCGCGTTTGGGTGAAATGCTGAAGAACGGCGATCTCGATTTGATATTGCTGTCCGAGCCGTTTAGCGAGCCGGGCATCGTCACGCAAGCCGTCTACGACGAACCGTTTCGCGTGGTCATGCCCGCAGGCCACGAGTGGGCCAAAAAGGCGCGCGTTGCTGCGATCGATTTATGCAGCGAAACGTTGTTGCTGCTCTCCAGCGGCAACTGTTTTCGCGATCAGGTGTTACAGACCTGCGCGGGCGCAAAAAAATCAATAAACACCGGCCTGCAACAAAGCCTTGAAGGCAGCTCATTGGAAACCATACGCCAGATGGTCGCCTCCGGCGTGGGCATCACCGTACTACCTTCTACAGCGGCGGAGGCGCGCACAGCCGATACACGCCTCACCACAATGAAACACTTTGCCAATCCCGAACCCTCGCGCCGCATTGCGTTAGCGTGGCGCAAGAGCTACCCGCGCGTGCGCGCAGTCCAGGCAATGCGTGAAGCTTTGCTGGCGTGCAAGCTACCGGGGGTGGTGTTGTTGCCGACAGCCAAACCCATAAACCACTGAAATACCATTAAAAACAAATAGTTACGTTGTTATGAGAGTTCGCATTGAACGATAGCTATGGCCTATTGTTCCTATCGTAGCAATCAATTGGATTGATCGGCAGCAGATCATCACAATGCGTCCTGTGCGTGAATACCACGCCACATTTAACCCCACAGGAGACGCACATGAAATCCGCATCGATCACCATCAAGAACATTGAATCCGCCTTCGCAGGCGAGTCGATGGCCCACATCAAGTATCGTTATTTCGCCAAGATCGCGCGTGCGGCGGGTGATCTCGGTACCGCCAAGGTATTCGAAGACACCGCCGATCAGGAAGTCCAGCACGCCTTCGGCCACCTTGACTTGTTGTATCCGGCTGACCAATTGACGCCTGCCCAAGCGCTGCAAATGGCCATAGACGGCGAGACTTACGAATACACGGAGATGTATCCCAACTTCCGTCATCTCGCCGAACAAGAAGGCAATGCTGCGGCGGTGCGCGAGATGGGCGAACAAATCGCCGAGTCAAAGGAACACGCTGCGCGTTTTCAGGCCACGCTCGCCAAGGCCGCCAAGCGTTTTGCGGCTCTGGCCAAGGTGGAAGAGCGGCACGCCAATCTCTACAAGGCCACGCTGGCCCTGGTGCAGTCTTAATCCAACAGTCAAATCCTATCCAGGAGACTCAAATGAACAAATGGCAATGTGTCGTATGTGGTTATAGGTATGACGAAGCGGCAGGCGACCCGGCCCATGGCATCGCTGCGGGCACACGTTGGGAAGACGTACCCGCGGATTGGGCTTGCCCCGATTGCGGCATCGCGAAAGAAGACTTCGAGATGAGATTGTTGGCAGCTTAACGACCGTAACAGTAACGGGAATCACCGTAGAATACGGCCTCACCCGTCGCGCCAGAAACGATAGTTGTGTTCGAGCGCGGCGGGCTTTTTACTTGCCATCGAGAAAGTCACCCCATGAACCCCATTATCATCGTCGGCAGCGGCCTTGCCGGTTACAACGTTGCCAAAGAGCTGCGCAAGCTAGACAAAGAAACGCCGCTTGTCGTGATTACCGCCGATAGTGGCAGCTTCTACTCTAAGCCCATGTTGTCCAATGCGCTGGCGGGCAAGAAGCCGCCGTCGGCGATTGCGCTGAACACGCCGGAGCAAATGGCGACACAACTCAACGCGACGGTGCGTGCTAAAACGCACATCACCGCCATTAACGCTGCCGCACACACGGTTAACGTGGGCGATGAAACGCTGGCGTATGCGAAATTAGTGCTGGCCCTAGGCGCCGATCAAATTCGCTTGCCGATTACGGGCGATGCGGCAGACACCATCATCACGGTCAATGACCTTGATGACTATGGCCGCTTTCATAGCCTGCTGGATGGCACGAAACGGGTGGCCATCATCGGCGCGGGACTGATTGGCAGCGAGTTCGCCAATGATTTGGCGGTGGGCGGTCATCACGCCGAGGTCATTGATATCGCAGCACTACCGTTGGGCCGCTTGCTCCCGCCGCAAGGTGGCGAGATGGTGCGCGACAAGCTGAAGGCGCTGGGCGTGGTGTGGCATCTCGGCACCGGGGTAAAGTCAGTGGATCACGATGGCACCGCGCTCAAGGTAGCGCTCGATAACGCAACCGTGATCAGCGCCGACATCGTGTTATCCGCCGTGGGCCTGAAGCCGCGCACGGCGCTGGCGCAAACGGCGGGACTGACCATCAATCGCGGCATCGTGGTGAATCGTCACTTGCAAACCAGTGACGAGGATATCTACGCGCTGGGCGACTGCATGGAAATCGAAAACCTCGTGATGCCTTACGTCATGCCCATCATGCACGCCGCGCGCGCGCTGGGCGCTACGCTTGGCGGCAAGCCCACCGCGGTGAGCTTCCCGGCCATGCCGGTGATGGTGAAAACGCCCGCCTGCCCGACCATCGTCTCGCCGCCCGCGCCGGGTGCTGTGGGCGAATGGAGAGTCGAGCCTGTCGAAGACGGCATCAAGTCAACGTTCATTGATAGCGCGGGCAAGCTGCTGGGGTTTGCACTGAACGGCAAGGCGACTGCGGAACGCGCGAAACTCGCGCCGCTATTGCCGCCGGTATTGCCACCGGTATTGCCACCGGTATTGATCTAAGGCGATGCAGCCAATTTCACATAACTAATTGATTTTAAACGGATTTTAGTGGCTTAGCGCCGACAGAATTACTATCAGCACCATAATCGCTGCCAGCACCGCAAATAAAATCTTCACCCAACTCTTCGGATAGTCCCCCGAAATGGCGCCGGTGTAGCCGTTCATCACCACCTGAAAATTCTTCGCGCCGTAGCGATATTGCAGCATCCAAATCGGCGCGAGGATGTGTTTGAAGGTTTGCCCGCTGTAATCCGCCCGCACTTGCAGATTGCGATGCGTGTCGCCCGGCACTGCCGAATGGCACAGCGTATTCACCTGCTGCGCCATCGCCTCGCGCGAGCGTTGCGCGGCGGCCACCAAATCAATCTGGTAACGCTCAACCACCCAGCCCGACAAATACGCCGGATCGTACGGCGCGAGATCCGCCGTAGGAAAAGGCTCTATAGCGCGCAAGTGATTGGCCTGCACACCCGCTGACGCCGGCACCAATTCGTCGTCAAAAAAATGATCGACATTACCGCGCACATACTCCCAGCGTGTGCGCTGGGTTTGGCGGCTTTGGCGATTGCCGGAACCGTCGGTGTATTCCTCGGTTTCGTAATAGTGGTAACCGGCTTCGGCTTCCCAGTCCGCCTGCACCTGCGCATCAAACGTCCAATAGGGAATGTAGATGCCCTCCACCGTATCGGTAAGCGCGGCCTTTTTTAATTTGGTGGGCGCGAACCAGCGCGAGCCGTACCACGTCTTGATGAGCTCGCGCGCCTTGCTGGTGGATACCTTCATCGGCAGCAGGCTTTCCGGCGAGAACGATTCCTTCACTTCTTCGTAAGGCACCAGCGCGGTCGCACCGCAAAACTCACAGCCTTGCGATTGGCGCGTGGGATCAAAGATCGAAATCGCGTGACAGCTCTGACATTTGACCGAGTGCTTTTGCACGCCCCAGCCGCGCTTGTCGTCGGGGATGCTGCGCAGCGCAGCCGCCAGATCGTGCTCAACAATTTGCCCTGCGGCTTCATCCTCCATGCCCGGCATCACGGTGCCGCAAAAACCGCACACCAACGCCTGCCTGGAAGGGTTCCACACCGCCTCGCCACCACAGGCCGAGCAGGTATGCTTGACGCGCGCCTTGACTTCACGCTCAGCAGTGGGCTTGCCCGCCGCCGTACCTGCGGGCTGTTGGCCCGCGCTGGTGCCCCAAGTTTCCGCCATCGACGCCGGCTCTAGCTTTTCAGGAATTCATCGACCGCCGTGCGCGTGATGCGCCAGGTCGAGCCGATTTTCTTGCCCTTGATCTCGCCCTTTTCCAGCGTCGCCAACACATCCGCTTCAGAAACGCCCAGCAATTTGGCCACATCCGGCACGCCCATCAAATCAGGTGCTGCAGACACGGCAGATGCGGCAGCCACCGGCCCGGCCGGCGCAACGCCCACGCCCGGCGCCACCGCCGGTGTGCCTTGCGCGCCGAGCATGCCACCCGGCTGATTCATCATTTGCTGCGCCATCGAAAAGCCCATCGCCATCTCGGCCGCCGTGCCGCCCATGCCGCCGCCCGTGCCCTTGCCCAAGCCTTCGGCCATCTGGAATTTCACGTAGTCGTTCAGATTGCCTATCGCGCCCATGCTCGAACGCTTGTCGATGGCCGCTTCAACTTCGGGCGGCACCGACACGTTTTCCACCAAAAAGCTGGTGAGTTCCAGCCCGTACTTCGGCCCAATTTGCGGATTAATCAACTGCAGCAGCGCATCGCCCAGCTCGGTGTAACGCGTCGCCATGTCGAGCGCCGGCACGCCGGAGCTTGCCATGGCATCACTAAACACGCTGACCATGCGGCTGCGCATGGTGTCGGCAAATTCATCGAGATGAAAATGAAAATCGCTGCCCGCGACTTCTTTCAAAAACACCTTCGGTTCAACGATCTTGAAATCGTACGTGCCGAATGCGCGCAGCCGCACAATGCCGAAATCCTTGTCACGCAGCATCACGGGATTCGCGGTGCCCCACTTGTTACCGGTAAAGAGCCGCGTGGTGACGTAATACACGTCCACCTTGAACGGCGAATTAAAACCGTACTTCCAGCTTTTGAGCTTGGTCAGTACCGGGATGTTCTCCGTGGTGAGCGTGTGCTTGCCCGGCTTGAAGGTGTCGCCAAACTCGCCCACATACACAAACTGCGCCACCTGCGATTCGCGCACAATCAGTTGCGCGCCGTTCTTGACCGCCTTGTCATCATCCGGGAACCGATACGACAGCGTATCGCGCGAGTCATCCGTCCACTCGATGACATCGATCAGTTCGCCTTTGATGAAATCCATTAACGCCATAGCGCGCTCCTTGATTTGAATTGGGACTGAAAGAAAAAATCCTGCCGTATGAAGACGGTGCGTGAAAGGCAGTTTAACTGGTTTTTCGTTCCTTATTTTCACCCAAAAACGAAATGACGCCCGCCGTCGCCAACACAGCCAGCATCGCAAACGTTGCGGCATAACCGCCGCTGATGCCTTGCACCCGCGCTTATCACGCTGAACTGCGCATGCGACACCAGAAACACCACCCAAAAACTGGCGTAAGACAATTGCACGCCGCCCAACAAAAACGCGCTAAACGACATTCGGCGTAATTCGGCATGCGCCCACATCAGCCGCCAGGCATCACTCGCGTTCGCGGGCGCAGCCGCAGCACGCGCAAGCGGGTGGTCAAAGCGCGCGCGCAGCGGTTGCAACGCTAAAGCCAAGATCACGCTCACGCTCGCGAACACGAGCGCGGCCACGCGCCAGCCGCCCGCCACGATCAACCACGACAGCGCCAACCCCGCCAGCGCGCCGCCCAGCGTAACGCCGGTTTGCCGCAGCGACATGATCATTCATAACTAATTGATTTTATTGATTTTTTTACAAATAACGCATCAACACGCAAAACATCAACTCCCACTAAATCTCCCCCAACTCATCCAACTCCCCCTGCACTACCAACCAACGCTCCTCAGCCGCATCAATCTGCTGCGCCAACGCAGCCTGCCGTGTGGTGAGCGCACGCAGCCGTTGCGCATCCGGGTTTTGATACAACGCAGGGTCCGCCAGTTGCGCATCGAGCTCGGCTTGTTCCTTGCCCCACTGGGCCAAATCACGATCTAGCTTTGCAGATGCCTTCACCAGCGGGCGACGGCGCGCGAGCTTTTCCTGGCGCTCGTGCTGCGCGCTTTGCCGGGCATCGCGCCGCGCCTGCTTGTCCATCGCCTGTGGTTCATCATGGGCGACGGCATCTTGCGTGTCACGCCGCGCAGTCAGCCACTGCAAGTAGTCATCCACATCGCCATCGAAGGGCTGCACCACGCCGTCGGCCACCAGCAAAAAGCTGTCGCACACCGCACGCAGCAGCGCGCGATCATGCGACACCAGCACCAGACTGCCTTCGTATTCCGCCAACGCCACCGTCAACGCATGACGCATGTCCAGATCGAGATGGTTAGTCGGCTCGTCCAGCAGCAACAGATTCGGCCGCGTGCGGATTAACAGCGCCAGCGCGAGACGCGATTTCTCGCCGCCTGAAAACGGCGCGACCGGGGACTCGGCCATCGCGCCACGAAAATCAAACCCACCAAGGTAATCACGCAGCACCTGCTCACGCGTGCCCGGCTCAAAGCGTGCCAGATGTCTAATCGGCGATTCGTCTTCGCGCAGTTGCTCCAACTGATGCTGTGCGAAATAGCCGATAGCCAACCCGCGCCCGTCGATGCGCCGTCCGCTGATCGGCGCATGTTCTCCGGACAGCAACTTCACTAGCGTGGATTTGCCCGCGCCGTTCGGCCCCAGCAAGCCGATGCGCGCGCCCGGACGCAAGGTCAGACTCACGTTTTTGATCACCGGCGTGCCATCGTAGCCCGCGTCCACCCGCGCTAGCGTCAGCATCGGATCAGGCGCGCGCTCCGGCACCATGAATTCAAAATCAAATGGCGCATCCACGTGCGCCGCCGACACCAGCTCCATGCGATCCAGCGCCTTCAAACGGCTTTGTGCCTGACGCGCCTTAGTGGCCTGCGCGCGAAAGCGCGAAATATACTTTTGCAGATGTGCCACCGTGCGCTGCTGCTTGTCAAACAAGGCCTGCTGCACCGCCAATTGCGCCGCACGCTGCGTTTCAAATGCCGCATAGTTGCCGGTGTAAAGCGTGAGGTGCTGCTGATTAATGTGCGCGATGTGCGTGGCGCAACCATCGAGAAAATCGCGGTCGTGCGACACCACCACCAACGTGCCGCGAAACCCCGACAGCCATTTTTCTAGCCACACCACTGCATCCAAATCTAGGTGATTGGTCGGCTCATCCAGCAACATTAAATCGCAGCGGCTCACCAACGCCTGCGCGAGGTTCAACCGCATGCGCCAGCCACCGGAGAATTCCGCTACTGGCCGCTCACTATCGCCCACCGCAAACCCCAGCCCCGCCAGCAGCGATGCCGCCCGTGCCCGTGCACCATAGCCGCCGATGTCGTTCAACCGCGCGTGCAAGTCACCCAAAGCCGAGCCTTCGTGCGACGCTTCACCGGCATGCGCAGCCTCAGCAGCAGCAATCTCACGCTCAATCGCCCGTAACTCCGTATCACCATCCAGCACGTAGTCAATGGCCGGCATCGCCAACGCTGGCGTCTCCTGCGCCACCGAAGCGACACGCCACCCCTCCGGCCATTCGCAATCGCCGCGCTCTGCATGCAGCTCACCGCGCAGCAAAGCAAACAAACTCGACTTGCCACTGCCGTTAGCCCCCACCAAACCCACCCGCCACCCAGCATGAATTTGCAGACTGGCGTCTGCAATGAGATTACGTGCGCCACGCGCGAGTGTGAGATTTCGGAATTGGATCACTGTGAGTTCGCCCGCTCAATTTCTGCAAGGGCGCAATGCTACCGGGAAGTCACGGGTATGAAAGAACTATTTGCCGCCTAACCCGGCGGCCACTTCAACGCCCGCCCGGCGATGAGGTGCAGGTGCAAATGAAACACGCTTTGCCCGGCATCGGCGCCATTGTTCACCACCAGGCGAAACGCATCGCCCACGCCGAGTTGCTGGGCGATTTTGTTGGCGGTGAGCAGCAAGTGGCCCATCAGCGCGGCGTCTTCCGGTTTGGCATCGACTAAGCGCGCGATTTCTTTTTTGGGAATCAGCAGCACGTGCGTGGGGGCTTGCGGGTTAATGTCGCGGAACGCAAGGCACTGCGTGTCTTCGTAAACGATGTCGGCGGGAATTTCTTTGTTGATGATTTTGGTGAAGAGGGTGGTCATGGTTGATCCTGTTTTCTCGGAGTGAACTCGATTTTGTATCACCGGTTGCCCGCTTAGGGCGTTCGCGTGCGCGCTTTGAATGCAATAGTAAACGGGTTCTGTCGCCGCGAATTGATCCAGAAAGCTACCCTGCTGGCTAGCCCTTGCGCGCCTTGTGATCTAAGCCACGCAAATACTCCAGCTTCTCGCGTATCTTCGCCTCCAGCCCAAACGCGGTTGGCTCATACAGCTTGGGCGGCGTCATGCCGTCGGGAAAATAGCTTTCTCCCGCCGCGTATGCCTCTTCTTCGCTATGCGCATAGCGGTAGTTGTCGCCGTGCCCCAACTGCTTCATGAGCTTGGTCGGTGCGTTACGCAAGTGCATGGGCACGGGACGTGAGGCGTCTTCTTTGATGAGCGCACGGGCGGCGTTATAGGCGGTGTAGGCGGCGTTGCTTTTCGCCGCTACGGCGAGATACAGCACGGCTTCAGCCAGCGCCAGTTCGCCTTCGGGCGAGCCAAGGCGTTCGTAGGTTTCACAGGCGTCCAGCGCCATGCGCAGAGCGCGCGGGTCAGCAAGGCCGATGTCCTCAGACGCCATGCGCACGATGCGCCGTCCGAGATACAGTGGGTCCGCGCCGCCGTCGAGCATGCGCACCATCCAGTACAAAGCGGCATCGGGCGATGAGCCGCGCACGCTTTTGTGTAGCGCCGAAATTTGATCGTAGAACTGGTCGCCGCCTTTGTCGAAGCGCCTGAGACTTTGCGTGAGGGTTTGTTTGACGAAATCTTCGTCAATGTTGCTACGCTGCGTTTCTTCGGCGGCGTCGGCCAATTGCTCCACCAAGTTCAGCAAACGGCGCGCGTCGCCGTCGGCGTAACCAATGATGCGGCTTTGGGCCTCATCTGAAATACTCTTTAAAAACAAGTACTTGCTGAATGCTCGCTTGAGCAAGGTGGCCAGCTCGCTGTCGGCCAACGGCTGCAGCACATACACGGCCGCGCGCGACAGCAACGCGCTGTTCACTTCAAACGACGGATTTTCGGTGGTGGCACCGATGAAGGTCACGAGACCGCGCTCGACATACGGCAGGAACGCATCCTGCTGTGCTTTGTTAAAGCGGTGCACTTCATCGACAAACAAAATCGTGTGACGCCCGCTTTGTTGCAGCGTGAGTTCTGCGCGCTGCACGGCCTCGCGGATTTCTTTGACGCCGCTGAACACGGCGCTGATTGCGGTGAATTCGGCATCGAACGCGGTGGCCATCAAACGCGCGAGCGTGGTTTTGCCCACGCCGGGCGGACCCCACAAAATCATCGAATGCGGTTTTTTGCTCTCGAACGCCAGCCGCAGCGGTTTGCCCGGCCCGAGCAAATGCGTTTGCCCGGCGACTTCATCCAGCGTGCGCGGGCGCAGTTGTTCGGCCAGCGGTTGACGCGGCTCGCGCTTGCCGAAAAGATCGTTCACGGTGCTACCCGTTGCTGGCGCTCAGTCTCACTCGCGTATCACTCGCGTATCACGTCCGCGCCTTTGGGCGGCGTGAAGGTAAACGCATCCGCGGCGAGTTTGCCGTTGCGTTCCACGTCAGCAAAACGGATCACGGTGACTTGTCCGAATTGATCGCGCAGCTCCATCGCGTCCAACCCAGCCTTGCCGAAGCCCATGCGGATGCGCTCGAACGCGGTATCTTTGGTTTTGGGCACCGCCTCCAGCCAATCGAGGCCTTCCTGACTGCCGATGCTGGTGAGCGTGTAGCTCTTGTCGATTTCATTGCTGCCAGCGAGCAGCGCCGCTGGGCTGGCACCGAGCGCGCGATCGAGTTTGCGTTCGGTCACCTGATTTAAATCTTTGTCGTAAATCCACAGCTTAGCGCCATCGGCGACGATGGTTTGCTCGTACGGCTTGTCGTATTCCCAGCGGAATTTGCCCGGCCGCGAAAACTGCATGGTGCCGGTGGATTCCTGCAGCTTCTTGAGATTTTTATCTAGCACCATTTGCGCGAAGCGCCCCTTCGCGGTAGTGGTTTGGGTGAGAAAACCCTTCAGTGCTTCGGTGGTGGCAGCACTGGCCATGCAGGGAATAAATATCAGTAAAATCAATATGTTACGAATAAAACACTCGCAACCATGAGTTAGAAGTTTACGCATATCAAAAGACTTTCAAGGGGATTGGATGTGGAGAGGTTGGACAGTTGGACAGCCAAGCACGCACAAGGTTTAACGCCTGTGCACCGCAACGGCTGACAGTTTAACGCTCGTTGTCAGCATCTGCCGGCGCAGGCGCGAGTACTTCGCGATTGCCGTTGCCGGACATGGACGACACCACGCCGGAGCGCTCCATTTGCTCAATCAGCCGCGCGGCACGGTTGTAGCCGATGCGCAAATGCCGCTGCACCAGTGAAATCGATGGCCGACGTGTTTTGATGACGATCTCCACTGCCTGATCGTACAGTGCATCGGCTTCACCATCGCTGTTGCCGTTACCGTCCAGCGACAGACTGCCGCCGCTGCCACCATCGCCCTCGGCTTCCGACCCGTCGAGGATGTCATCTATGTACTGTGGCTTGGCGAGACGCTTCAAATAATCCACAACCTTGTGCACTTCGTGATCTGACACAAACGCGCCATGCACGCGCTGCGTGAGGCCCGTGCCCGGCGGCAGATACAGCATGTCGCCCTGCCCCAGCAAAGCCTCGGCACCCATTTGATCGAGAATGGTGCGTGAATCGACTTTCGCTGCCACCTGAAATGCCACGCGCGACGGGATATTGGCCTTGATCAAACCCGTGATCACGTCCACCGACGGGCGCTGCGTGGCGAGTATCAGGTGGATGCCTGCCGCGCGCGCTTTTTGCGCAATACGCGCGATAAGTTCTTCGACTTTTTTGCCCACCACCATCATCAGGTCGGCCAGCTCGTCGATCACCACCACAATCAGCGGCATTTCGTGCAACGGCTCTGGCTCCACCCCCGGTTCAGCGGGTACAAACGGATTCAATATCGGCGTCTTGGCTTTGTCGGCGTCGCGCACTTTCTGGTTAAAGCCCGCGAGGTTACGCACACCCATGGCAGACATCAGCTTGTAGCGCCGCTCCATCTCGCCCACGCACCAGTTGAGCGCATGTGACGCCTGCCGCATATCGGTGACCACCGGCGCGAGCAAGTGCGGTATGCCTTCGTAGACCGAAAGCTCAAGCATCTTCGGGTCGATCAAAATCAGGCGCACCTGCGTCGGCGGCGCTTTGTACAGCAGCGACAAAATCATGGCATTAATCGCCACCGATTTGCCTGAACCCGTGGTGCCTGCCACCAACAAATGCGGCATGCGGCCAAGGTCGGCCACCACCGGATGCCCGGCGATATCTTTACCCATCGCCAGCGTCAGTGGCGAGCCCATGTCGGCGTACACCTGCGAGCTGAGTATCTCGGTGAGCTTCACCATCTGCCGTCGTGGGTTGGGAATTTCCAAGCCCATGCAACTCTTGCCCGGGATGGTTTCCACCACGCGTATGCTCATCACCGACAAGGCACGCGCCAGATCACGCACGAGGTTAATGACTTGGCTACCCTTGACACCCACTGCCGGCTCGATCTCGTAACGCGTCACCACCGGCCCGGGATAAGCGGCCACCACTTTTACCGCAACGCCAAAGTCACTCAACTTTTTCTCGATCAGGCGCGAGGTGAAGTCCAGCGTTTCGGGCGACAGGGTTTCGACATGGTGCTGGGCCTCATCGAGCAGGTGCAGCGGCGGCAGCATCGAATCGGGCAGATTCTCGAACAGCGGCACTTGCTTTTCGCGCTCCACGCGCGGTGATTTGGCGATTTCGACGCGCGGCGGCTCAATGCGCACGGGTTCATGCACTTCAAGTTTACGGCGGGTTTCTTCGACCACTTCTTCGCGCTCAATCAGCGCCTGCTCACCCACGCGACGATCCTGCCGCTCTTGCCAGCGCAACACCACCGTGTTGAACGCATACTCGAGACCGCTGCCAATTTTTTCGACAATGGTCAGCCACGACACGCCCGTAAACAGCGTGAGACCCGCCGCAAATACCAGCAGCAGCACCAGCGTGCCGCCGGTGAATCCGAACAACTGGGCCAAAGCGCCGCCTGCAATCGCACCGATCATGCCGCCCGGTGCCAGCGGTAAACTGGCTTTGAGGCTGTGCAGTCGCAAATATTCAATGCCGCAGCTCGCCACCAGCAGCACCAAAAACCCAATGCCAATCACCGCATACGAACGCCGGTCGATCTCAGAGACATCTTCAATGCGCCGGAAACCCCATACCGCCAACGCTGCGCAAAACGTCACCCACCAATAAGCGGACACGCCGTGCAGATACAACAGAAAATCCGCCAGATACGCACCCACCATGCCGCCAGCGTTGCGTATGCCTGTTTCACGCAGCGAGTGAGACCAACCCGGATCCGTTTTGTGGTACGTAAACAAAACCATCAGCAGATACAACGCAACGCCCGTCAGCGCCAGCCACCAAGATTCGCGCAGTAGCGACGCAATACGCGGCGGCAAGGGGTTGCGCGCGTGACGGGTACCTAAAGTATTGTCGCTGCCGGCCACGTTCTGCTTTAAGAGTCTCTTGTAAGCTACTGATTATACAGCAATAGCCTTCTCAACCGCACACGCCTTGCCATAAAAAACCCCGCTGGAACGCGGGGTTTTGGAAGGGCCATCGACAAGCGCCTATTTAACGACGCATTCCTGCGGCTGGCCACCGGGCTTGGACCCCAGCGAGAACGGAATTTGCGGCAAGCTCAGGCCCGGATTTCCGGTCAGTAGCACCGGCGGCTTATTGGGATCATTGGCGAAGCCAAACTGCCCTGCACCGATCACAACAGAACCCTGCTTGGTCACCATGATGTAAAGATCACTGTTGGTCGCGTGATACACGCCCGGCGCCAAGCCGGCGCAACCGCCGCTGCATTCCACCGTATCGCCAGAAGAACCGCGGATGCCGATGGTCGCGGTGCTGGTTTGAATTTTGTAGGCGTCCTGATTGCCGCGCTTGCCGATCAAGCCGGTCACGGTGCGCAGGCCACCCTTCAGCAGATTCATCACGATGCCGTCACCTTGCGGCGCGGTCTGGTTGAACGAATAATCGTCTATACGCATGATAGTGCCCGGTCGCAGGGTCGCCCGGCTGCCGTCGGTAAACTGCACTTCGGCGTAGCTGCCGCTTTGCGTGCTGAGTGTGTCACCGCGCTGCACTTCGGATTTCATGGACAGAATGCGCGTTTCGCTGCCGCGCTGCGCCGACAACGTGCCGGTCAACTGCACAATTGTGCCCACCGCTTGCGCCCAAGCTGCCGCGCCATAACCCAAGCATGCCGCTGCCCCGGCCAGCACTAGCAACATCTTTGACGCACACCGCAGCGCACTCCACCGTATACCCACCGGCCCCTGCTGATTCATTCCGACTTACTCCTGTTACAGCATGACACAGACTTCACCGCAGGCTTGACGCCTTACACTGCCGTCATTTTACACGCGGCGACGCTACCGATTCAAACCTGAACATCAAGCCTGACCATCCCATTTGCAAATCCGCAGTCATCGTCATGGATTAAAAATAACCCTTTAAAAACAAATACTTACAAATCACACTCCGGCCAAACCACTCACAGCTTGAGCGACTTTGACATATCCCGGTCCAGAATCACCACACTGCGTCGGTCCATAAGGATCAGGCCGCGCGTTTCGAGTTCTTTCATCACGCGGCTCACCATCTCGCGCGACGCGCCGATCATGCGCGCGATTTCCTGCTTGGCAGGCACGCGCGGCACCACCAGCTTGCCGCCGGTTTCCTGCGCCAAATCCATCAGCAGGCGCGCCACACGGCCCGACACATCCACCAGCGCCAGACTTTCAATCTTGCGGTCTGCCGCGCGCAAGCGCTTCACCAGATTGCGAATCACCAGCATGGCCACTTCGGAATGCTCTTTCAGACAATTCATGAAACCGGCCTTAGACAGGCGCAGCATTTCGCATTGCTCCAGCGTAAACACGCTTGCCGAGCGCGGCTGATCGTCGAGTATGCCCATTTCACCGAAAAAATCCTGTGGCCCCATAAAGCCCAGAATCACCTCACGGCCGCTATCGTCGGCAATAATGACTTTGACCTTACCGGCCAACACCACATACAGGGAATCGGTCTCTTCGCCCGCGTGCATGACGTAGGTGTTGCGCGGGTAGCTGCGGTGCTGAACGTAGGCGAGCAATGTCACAATTTGCTGATCGGAAAACGACGCAAACAGCGACACCGATTTCAACACCGTCGGATTGATTTTGAAATTTATAGCCATTGCGTTTTTACTCGCTCCGTACGTTGGTAAATCTCGTCCGCTACCGGAAACCCAAGTCTGCCATAACCCCGACTTTTCGTCACCTGACGACAAGCCCTCGCCTCGACACCCGCCCACACAAGCTGCTACATTCGCACTTTTCCCGCACAGAAGCCTCTATTATGACCGAAACCACTCGTCATTGCCGCCTGCTTATCTTGGGCTCCGGCCCCGCAGGCTATTCCGCCGCTGTTTATGCCGCCCGCGCCAACCTGAAACCCGTGCTGATTACCGGCATGGCCCAAGGTGGCCAGCTCATGACCACCACCGAAGTCGATAACTGGCCTGCCGACGTGGACGGCGTACAAGGCCCCGAACTCATGGAACGCTTTTTGAAACACGCCGAGCGTTTCAACACCGAAATTGTTTTCGATCAAATCCACACTGCAAAGTTAAAGCAATCGCCCATCACGCTGATCGGCGACAACGCCACCTACACCTGCGACGCGCTCATCATCGCCACCGGTGCCTCGGCCATGTACTTGGGCCTGCCTTCCGAAGAAAAATTCATGGGCAAAGGTGTATCGGGTTGCGCCACCTGCGACGGCTTTTTCTACAAGGGGCAAGAGGTTGCCGTGGTCGGCGGCGGCAACACGGCGCTGGAAGAAGCGCTGTATCTCACCAATATCGCCAGCCACGTTACCGTGGTACACCGGCGCGACAAATTCCGCGCCGAAGCCATCATGATCGACAAACTCAAAGAGCGCGCCGCTTCCGGCAAAGCCACCATCTTATGGGACAACACGCTGGACGAAGTGCTGGGTGATCACAGCGGCGTCACCGGCATGAAAGTCAAAAACGTCAAAACCGGCGTCGTCACCGAGAAAAAGCTGCAAGGCGTGTTCATTGCCATCGGCCACAAACCGAACACCGCGATTTTCGAAGGCGAAGTCGCCATGAAAAATGGCTATATCACGACCAAGGCCGGGCTCGAAGGCAACGCCACCGCCACCAGTGTGCCGGGCGTGTTTGCCGCCGGTGATGTGCAGGATCACGTCTATCGCCAAGCCGTCACCAGCGCTGGCACCGGC
This sequence comes from Burkholderiales bacterium, assembly GCA_043743335.1. Classification (GTDB taxonomy): domain Bacteria; phylum Pseudomonadota; class Gammaproteobacteria; order Burkholderiales; family SG8-41; genus UBA5216. The sequence goes on along the minus strand of JAYTWR010000012.1, from coordinate 14,805 downwards.
TGTATGGCGGCGCTGGACGCGCAAAAGTATCTTGAAGATAAGGGATTGATTTAATTAGATTTTTTCTGACGGGCCCGCAGGTGCATTGTGGTCAATCGCCGTCAAACGCCAGTGCGGCCTGCGGAGAATCTGCGGGAACTGCTGCCTGATGTCATCCCGCTACCACGCCCCAATCGCGCGCGCATTGAAAGCCCGCAACCGCGCCCGGCAGCGCAGCAGCGCTTGCGCAACGAGCGCGAAGTCCTCGTTGAAAGTTTAAGCGACACCGATCCGTGGGAAGCCGGTTTTGAAGCCGGAGACGAATTGAATTTCCTGCGCGATGGCCTCGCCAGCGACACTCTGCGCAAACTGCGGCGCGGCCACTGGCTACTGCAAAATGAAATTGATCTACACGGACTCACAGTCGCCGAAGCGCGTCCGGCATTGGTGGCGTTTCTCAACGCATGCCTGCACGACGGCGTGCGCTGCGTGCGCATTATTCACGGCAAGGGGCTGGGTTCAAAAAACGGCGAGCCGGTGTTAAAACGCAAAGTCGCCAGTTGGCTCATGCAGCGCGACGAAATACTGGCATTTTGTCAGGCGCGGCGCACCGAAGGCGGCAGTGGCGCGGCGGTGGTGCTTTTGCGGGGCGTGAAACGGAAAGGATTGAGGATTGAGGATTGAGCAACCTCGAGTGGGTGCGGCTAAATCCTGAACTTGATAACTCAATCCTAAATCGCTGCCTCGTCCGTCTCGCCGGTGCGGATGCGCAACACCTGATCGATTTTGGTGACGAATATTTTGCCGTCGCCGATTTTGCCAGTGCGCGCCGCCTTGACGATGGCGTCGATGGCCTGATCGAGCAGTTTGTCGCCTACGACGACTTCGACCTTTACCTTCGGCAGAAAATCCACCACGTATTCCGCACCACGATACAACTCGGTGTGGCCCTTTTGCCGGCCAAAGCCCTTGACCTCGGTCACGGTCAGACCGCTGACGCCGATTTCAGACAGCGCTTCGCGCACTTCGTCGAGCTTGAACGGTTTGAAAATGGCTTCGATTTTTTTCATAGCAACTCCCGGCAATTGAACAACTAGAATAGCACAGCCCGACTATCACCGGTCACGCCAGTCTCGCGAGTTATGCAAAAGGCGGACGGAATTTGTTGGTAATCGGGTAGCGCCAATCCTTGCCAAAGCCGCGCGCCGTAATGCGGATGCCCACCGGCGACTGGCGGCGCTTGTATTCCGAAATGCGAATCAGCCGCACCACCTGTTCCACGGCAGCGCGCGGGTAACCGGCGGCAATAATGTCGCGCGGGCTCTTGTCGTTTTCGACATAGGCCTCGATGATGGCGTCGAGCACATCATACGGCGGTAGGCTGTCTTGATCCTTTTGATCCGGACGCAACTCGGCCGACGGCGGACGGTCGATCACCCGCTGCGGAATCACCGGCGAAATCGTGTTGCGATAATTCGACAGCCGATACACCAGCATTTTGTTGATGTCTTTCAGCACCGCAAACCCGCCCGCCATGTCACCGTAAAGCGTGGCGTAGCCGGTGCTCATTTCACTTTTGTTGCCGGTGGTGACCACAATCGCGCCGGTCTTGTTGGACATCGCCATCAGCAGCGTGCCGCGTATACGCGCCTGCAAATTCTCTTCTGTGGTGTCTTCCTTCAGCCCTTGGAATTCGTCGGCCAGCGCCTGCACAAACACATCGTACAGGGGCTTGATGGCGATTTCGACATAGCGCACGCCCAGCGCCTCGGCCTCCGCGCAAGCGTCTTCGCGGCTCATGCCCGCGGTGTACTGCGACGGCATCATCACCGCTTTCACCCGCGCCGCCCCAATGGCATCCGCCGCCACCGCCAGCGTCAAGGCGGAATCAATGCCGCCAGACAACCCCAGCAGCACACCGGGAAAACCGTTTTTGGTCACGTAATCGCGCACGCCCAGTACCAGCGCCTGATACACATCCGCTTCCAAACTCTGCGCGGACGCCATCGCACCCGGTTGCGGCACGCCATCAAAAAACTCAATAAAATCAATTGCTTCCGTGAACGACGGCCACTGCTGCGTGACCTTGCCGGCGGCATCCATCACAAACGATGCACCGTCAAACACCAGCTCATCCTGCCCGCCCACCTGATTGGCAAACACCACCGGCAACGCGACATCCGCCACCCGTTCGCGCACCACCTCCAGACGCGTTTGCTTTTTGGTCATGTGATACGGCGAACCGTTCAACACCAGCAACACCTGCGCACCCGCCGCCTTGGCGGCGATGGCCGCGGGCTTTTCCCACACGTCTTCGCAAATATTGATGCCCATGCGCAGGCCTTCGTGCTCGAACACGCACGGCTCTGTGCCAGCATCAAAGTAACGCACTTCGTCAAACTCGCGATAGTTCGGCAACTCGCGCTTGTGATACGTGGCGATGATTTGGCCGTCACGCAACACAGACGCGGCGTTATAGCGCTTGTCACCCTGGCGCTGGGGATGCCCCACCACCAGCGTGATGCCGTGCGTGCTCTGCGCCAGCCCCGCCAACGCCTTGGCGCAACCATCGTAAAAATCCTCGCGCAACAACAAGTCTTCCGGCGAATAACCGCAAATCGCCAGTTCCGTCGTCAGCAAAAGGGAAGCGCCACCCTCGCGCGCGCGGGCCGCAGCCGCAACGATTTTCGCGGCATTGCCGTCGATATCGCCCACGGTGTAATTGAGTTGTGCAATCGCAATTTTCATGGCGCTAATATATCATCGACGGACAGAAATTTCGCCTGCCTCAAATAGCAGCGCCTGCCTCTCCGGAATCACTCTTGACTGTTGAAATTGTCTCTACGCTGGCGGATATTGACCCATCGCAATGGAACGGCCTCACGGGCGGCAACCCCTTCCTGCGCCACGAGTTCCTGCACGCCTTGCACGAAACCGGCTGCGCCAGCGAGCGCACGGGCTGGGCGCCGCGCTATTTGGCGGCCTTTGACAACAAAAGGCTCACCGGTGCCATGCCGCTGTACCTTAAATCGCACTCGCGCGGCGAATATGTGTTCGATTGGGCGTGGGCGGATGCCTATCAGCGCCACGAACTGGCGTATTACCCCAAGCTACTCTGCGCGATTCCGTTCACACCGGTGAGCGGGCCGCGCATTTTGGCGGAGTCGAGCCGTGTGGCGGATGCGCTGGCCGCGCACGTGCTGAAAGTGGCGCGCGACAGCCAAGCCTCATCGCTGCATTGTTTGTTTCCCACCGCAGACGAAACTGCGCGCTTTGCAGCAAAAGGCATGATGGTGCGCCACGGCGTGCAGTTTCACTGGGTGAATGAAGGCGACGTGGATTTTGCCGGTTATCTTGCACGCCTGAATCACACCAAACGCAAAAAAATCAAACAGGAACGGCGCAAAGTCGTCGAAGCCGGCATCACATTCCGCTGGCTCGAAGGCGCTGCCATCACCGAGAATGATTGGTCATTTTTCGCGCGCTGCTACACGCGCACCTATCGCGAGCATCACAACACGCCGTATCTGAACGAAGCATTTTTCCAGCGCATCGGCAAAACCATGGCGGAAAATCTGCTGCTGATCGTGGCCGAGCGCGCCGGCAAGCCCATTGCCGCTTCTTTCAATATGCGCAGCCATGCGAACGGGGGGCGTTTATATGGTCGCTACTGGGGCGCGATAGAGCACCACCCCATGTTGCATTTCGAGGCGTGTTACTACCAGACCATCGAGTTTTGCCTCGCGCGCGGTATGGCGGTATTTGAGGGCGGCGCGCAGGGCGAGCACAAAATGGCGCGCGGCTTGATGCCGGTGCAAACCTCGTCGGTGCACTGGCTCGCACACCCACAGTTCGCTCAAGCCGTGGCAGACTTTCTCAAGCGTGAAACCCAGGGCATCGAACATTACATCGACGAATTGCGCGACCACACGCCATTTGCCGTTCAAAAGCCGTCATGAGTAGCGCCGTGCCATCAGCGAGATCCGCACCTACCGCACTCGAACGCCTGCGCGGCAACGCCATGGGCGGCATCACGGCTGCCGTGCTGAGCGTGCCCACCTGCGTGGGCTTTGGCATCCTCACGCTGGCACCGCTGGGCGCTGAATTCATCCAGCACGGCGTGCTGGCCGGGCTTTACGCCGCAGTGTGCGGCGGCATTATTTCCGCGCTGATGGGCGGGCACAATAATATCGTGGTGCATTCGCCGCGTGGCATTGTCACCTTTTTGATCAGTGCGCTGGTGGCGCAAAATCTCGCGGGCATCGCGCATGCGCAAGGCGGTGTGCGTGACCCCAATATGCTGCTGGCGCTGGTGTTTTTGATGGTGTTTCTCGCCGGGGCGTTTCAAACGCTCTACGGCATTTTAAAATTAGGCGTGTTCGCCAAATACCTGCCGGCACCGGTGCTGGCGGGCTTTCAGGTGGCCGGCTCGATGCTGATTTTCGTGGCGCAGATTCCCGTGGTGCTGGGCTTGCCTTCGCACCTCAAGCTGATGGACATCCTCACCCATCTGGATGCCATTCAACCCTGGACACTGGTCATCGGCGCGATGACCGGTCTGGCGATGGCGGTCATACCCAAGTTCACGCGCGCGCTGCCCTCCAACATAGCCGGGCTCATCGCCGGCAGCATCGGCTTTTACGTGCTGCTCGGCTTGGGTTTGCGCGACAAGCTCGGCCCGCTGATCGGCGCGATCCAATGGTCGTGGCCCACACCGCACTACTTCATGAAGTTCTCCGATGTGCTGGTGCATGCTGAATATCAGGCCTTGATTCTGCCGGTGCTCACGGGTGCGGCCAGCCTGTCGGTGATTGCCTCACTGGATACACTCCTCACCGCGCGCAACGCCGAACGCCGTCTTGGCCTGCGGCTGGAAGGCAATCGCGAGCTGTATAGCCAAGGGCTGGCCGCCATGCTGGCAGCGGGATTCGGCGGCATCAGCTCCGGCATCAACATGAATGCCAGTCACGCCAATCAGCACAGCGGCGGCACCAGCCCTGTCTCGATCCTGTTTTACGCCACGCTGATCTTAAGCGGATTGCTGCTGCCGATTATCAGCATTATCCCGCGCGTGGTCATCGCCAGCATGATGATCGCCGCCGCCATCCAGTTGTTCGATCGCTGGACACTCGACATGCTGAACAAAGTGGTGCGCGGCCGCGCCGACAATCGCGCAGGTGTCGCCGCCGATTTATCTATCGTCATGATCGTCGCGGTGATGGCCATGGTGGCCAATATCGGCTTGGCAGTGCTGATGGGATTTGTGGTGACCATTGCACTCTTTTTGCTGCGCATCAGCAAATCCGTCATCCGCCGCGATTACACTTGCGATGCCATACACTCGCGCAAAATGCGCGCGCCGCAACAGATGGCCGCGCTGGCGGCCCACGGCAAACACATCACCGTCATCGAGCTGGAAGGCCCGGTCTTTTTTGGTACCTCGGAAACGCTAGCCACTCGGCTCGAAGGGTTGCGCACCAGCAGCGCCATGCACATTATTGTCGACCTCAAGCGGGTCAACGAGATGGACAGCTCCGGCGCACGCGTGATTCTGTCCGGCCACGACCGCCTGCATCAAGCGGGCAAGCAATTGTTGCTGAGTGGCACCGACCGCGCCGACGTCACCGGCATGCTGCGCGACACCGGCGTGCTGACAGCGCTCGGTGCCGGCCATTTGTTTGCCGACGCCGACGCCGCGCTGGAGTGGGCCGAAGATCGCGCGCTGGTGTCGCATCAGGACGCTGGCACCCAGGAAGGCGATTTTCCGCTGGAACGCTTCGACACCTTCAACGGCATGACGCCAGACGAGCTCGCGGTAATGCACACCCTGCTCACGCGCCAGGCCTGGAAGCAGGGCGAAGTCGTGTTTCGCGAAGGCGATGCCGGCGACGAGCTTTTTCTGATCGCCCAGGGTGCGGCCAGCGTGCGCATCAATGTGTCTGGCGAAAACCGCAGTGTGCGGCTGGTGACCTTTTCACCCGGCACGCTGTTCGGCGAACTCGCGCTGCTTGACCGTGAAGCACGTTCGGCCACCATTGCCGCTGACACCGATCTGGTGTGTTATGTCATGTCCTACGACAGCTATGCGCGCCTGAGCGCGCAACATCCGGCGCTTGCCATCAAGTTGATGACCAACCTCGGTCGCGAATTGAGCAGCCGCTTGCGCCGGGCAAATCGCACCATTTACCAGCTCGAAGGCTGATATAGTAGCCATTCCCAACAGGCTCTCTTCGATGAAATTTTGCAGCCACTGCGGCGCGACCGTCGCCCTAAAAATCCCCGCCGGCGATGCGCTGCCGCGCTTTGTGTGCGACGCCTGCAACACCATTCACTATCAAAACCCGCGCATGATCGTCGGCTGCGTGCCGGTGTGGGAAGATAAAGTCCTGCTGTGCAAACGCGCCATCGAACCTCGCCGCGGCTTGTGGACTGTTCCTGCAGGCTTTATGGAAAACGGCGAGACGCTGGATGCGGGTGCGGCGCGCGAAACATTGGAAGAAGCCAACGCGCGTGTCGAAATCGGCCAGCTCTACGCGGTGTTCAGCATTCCGCATGTGAACCAGGTGTATTTGCTGTTTCTTGCCAAGTTGCTGGATCTGGATTTTTACGCTGGCGAAGAATCGCTCGAAACCCGTTTGTTCCGTGAAGACGAAATCCCGTGGGATCAGCTCGCGTTCGCCACCGTGCGCAACACGCTCACCCATTATTTCGGCGACCGCGTGCGCAACCATTTCGGCTTCCATCTCGGCACCATCGCGCGGCCGCCAGCGCGATAGTAAAAAAATGAATAAAATCAATTAGTTACGAAAACAACACTCAAACCGCCCGCAGCGCATCCACAATTTTCAGGCGTGAGGCGCGAAACGCCGGCAGAAAGCCGCCGACAAAGCCCATCGCCAGCGCGAACAGCAGGGTTTTCAGTGCAATATCCGGTGTCAAAATAAAGCGAAACGACAGGTCGGCGAAGGTCTGAAAGTTGACGGTCGAAAACGACGCCAACTGCATCAGCGACGCCAGCGACAAACCCACCGCGCCGCCCACGCTGCCCAGCAACAGCGCTTCCGCCAGAAACGCCCACAGCACTGCGCCGCGCCGAAAACCCAGTGCACGCAAAGTGCCGATTTCCGCCACCCGGCTCGCCACCGACGCATACATCGTAATCATCGCGCCGATCATCGCGCCGATGGAAAAAATCACCGACAAGGTCAACCCCAGCACGTTGATAAAAGTCGACAGCGCTTTGGATTGATCGCCGTAGAACGTCTGCTCACGTTTCATTTCCTGCGCGAGGCGCGGGTCTTCGCCGACATCCGCGCGAAACTGATCAAAGCGCCCGCCATCCACCAGTCGCGCTGCCAAAGACGAATACACCGGCCGGCGGAAAGCCTGTAACAACTGATCCACATCGCCCCACACTTCCGAATCGAAACCGCTGCCGCCGGCGTCATACACGCCCACCACCGTCCACTCGCGCTGCGCAAACTTCAAGGTTTCACCCATGCCCGTCTGCGCAAAACGCGCGGCAATGCTCGCGCCCACAATGATTTCCGACGTGCCGGGTCGAAACAAACGCCCTTCGCGGATTTTCACCTGCGGACGCAACGCAAATCCCGTATCCGAAGTGCCACGGATCACCACGTTCGACGGCTTGCCGTCTGTCGTGCGCAACAGCGAAATCAGCACCACGGTTTCCTTCGACACCATGCGCTGCCCCTGCCCGCCAATCGCAATGGCCGGGTGCATTTCGATGATGCCCGCCTGCGCGCGCGTGATGCCGCTCTGGATTTCCGTCTCGGCACCCTTGCGGATAACCACCACGTTATCGAGCTCACCGGTCGTGACCAGTGTGCGCTTCAAGCCCTCATCCATCATCAACACGGTGGCAAACACAAACACCACCAGCGCGAGCCCACCTGCTGTCAACGCAGTGGTCAGCCAGCGCGTCCACAAATTGCGCGCTACGTAGGTGAGCGGAATCGCCATCGGCCCGTTTCGCTTAACCCATCGCCCGCAGGCCTTCAACGATGCGCACACGCGACGCCTGCACCGCGGGCACCACCGCTGCGGCAATGCCCACCACCAGCGTGCACACCCCCTGCGCAATCACGGTCGATTGCGACACGGCAAAGATCGGAAAAATGCCGCCCACCGCCTGCTTAAAACCCGCTGCCGCATACGGCGTGACCCACAAACCTGCACCGCCACCCACTGCGCAAATCGTCAGTGATTCACCAAAAATCAGCAACGCCATGAAGCCAGGGCCAAAGCCCAGCGCTTTCAAGGTGGCGTATTCTGAAGTACGTTCGCGTGCGCTCATGGCCATGGTGTTGGCCATCACCGCCAGTATGATGAGAATCACCACATACGACACCACGCGTATCGCCGTGATGATTTCATTCGACATTGACACAAACGACAATTGAAACGCGCTTTCGGTTTCGGTCAGCGTCTCCGCCACCGAATTCTCGAACAGGGCATCCACCGCGCGCGAAATCGCCGCCGCACGCTCCGGCGCATCAATGCCGACAAGGAACACGCCCACCTGATTCGGACGTCGTGGCGGGCGCTGCACCAACCACTCGTTCAGATACGCCCAATGGAACAACATGTGCCGCGTGATTTTGCTGTCGTCCGAACCGTCAAATATGCCGCGCACCACAAACTGCCAATCGCCGGTGTAAATGCTGCCGCGCAAGGGGATTACATCCCCCACTTTGAAGCCGTATTGATCGGCGAGTTGACGCCCGATCAATGCGCCCCGGCGGTCGCGCAACCACGCTTGGCGTTCAGCCTCCGGCAACAAAAATTCAGGATACAAATCCAGATAATTCACACTCACCGCAAACTGCGGGAAAAAGTTTTTCGGCTCTCTGTAAATGCCGCCAAACCAGGTGGAACGCGCCACCGTGGTCACGCCATCCACGCCTTTGATGCGCGCCTCGTAACTGATGGGCAGCGTGAACGTCAGCGAAATGGCGCTGCGGGAAATCAGCCGAGTCTTCGAAGCAGCGGCGGCACCCGCATACCAAGCGTCCACCACGGTTTGCAGCAAGCCGTAGGCCAGCACCGCGATGAACAAGCCAAACACGGTTAACCCGGTGCGAATTTTGTGGCGCAGGGCATTGCGGACCATGAGTTTCAGCGCGTGCATAAATTTACCGGCGCATCACACTACAGGCGGCGCAAAAATTAACTCGCCCTTTTCCAGATACACCAAGCGCCGCGCGGTTTTGGCCGCGTGCGCATCATGCGTCACCATCACAATCGTAGTGCCCAACTCCGCATTCAGCCGTTGCAGCATGGCGAGAATATCGCTCGCCGATTGCCGGTCCAGATCGCCGGTCGGCTCATCGGCCACAATCAACAACGGATCGCTGATGACCGCACGCGCAATCGCCACACGCTGCTGCTGCCCGCCTGACAATTCCGAGGGGTAATGATCCATGCGATCCGCCAAGCCCACCATCGCCAGCGTAAAGGCCACGCGCTCGCGGCGTTCCGTGCGTGAAAGCTTCGTCAGCGTCAGCGGCAACTCGACGTTTTCAAAAGCGCTCAACACCGGCATCAGATTGTAAAACTGGAAAATAAACCCGACGTTGCGCGCGCGCCAATCGGCCAATGCGCCTTCACTCAAGCCGGTGATGTCCAGCCCGCTCACACGCAGCACGCCGCTGTCGGGCTTGTCGATGCCTGCGATCAGATTGAGCAAAGTGCTTTTGCCCGAACCGCTCGGCCCCATCAACGCAGTAAATTCACCACGCTGTATATCGAGTGTAATGTCCGTCAACACGGGTACGGTTTGTCCGCCGCGCCGGTACGACTTCACCAGATTGCGTATCTCAACGACCGGCTGCGCGTCCGTCATGCCCCGACACTCGCGCTATTTGCCCGCAACGGTAACCGCCGCGCCGTCATGCAACCGCTGCGACGGTTTAATCACCACTTTGTCACCGGGTTTCAAGCCTTGTTTGACCTCCAGCGCATCGCCGTACGTCGCGCCCGTTTGAATCACGGTTTCCATTGCCTTGCCATCCCGCACCACATACACCACACGCTTGCCGTCGCGCTCGGTGAGCGCTGCCGGCTGCACCACGGTACGCGGCGCGCGTTCGGCTTCCGGCGTTTCCTTCGACAGAAAGGCCACCTTGGCGCTCATCTCCGGCAGAATGCGCGCATCCTTGTCAACGAAGCGCACTTTGACGCTGACTGTCGCTTTGGCGCGATCCACCGTCGGCACCGTGCGTGTCACCACACCACGAAAGCGCTCGCCCGGCAGCGCATCGAGTTGTATTTCGCACGGCTGCTCGACTTTGACTTTGCCCACGCTGGCCTCGGACACATCCGCTTCGACTTCGAGCGTGTTCATGTCGGCCATGGTCACCACGGCCGCCTGCGAACCGCTGGCGGACGAAAACGGCGTGATCACATCACCGACATTGGCATTTTTGGTGAGGATCACCCCATCAAACGGCGCGCGGATCAAGGTTTGATCCACGCTCACCTGCGCCGAACGCACATTGGCCTGCGCCACGGCTATCGACGCCTTCAATCCGTTGATCGATGCCAGCGCTTTTTCATGCCGCGCCACGGCCACATCATGCGCCGCAGCCGAGACAAAGTTTTTCTGCAGCAAATCACGCGAGCGTTCCAGCGCGCGCTGCGCATCGCGCATTTCGGCGTCGCCCTGCGCCAGATTTGCCAGCGTCAGCATCACATTGGCCTGCGCCTGCTGCAACGCGGCCTGCATGTCTTTGTTTTCCAGCCGCGCCAGCACCTCGTTCTCGCGCACCACGCTGCCTTCACGCACGCCCAGCCATTCCAGCCGGCCCGTGGCCTTGGATGCCACCGCCGCTTTCCGTTGGGCCACCACGTAGCCGCTGGCATTGAGCAGCGTGTTGGCCTGCGACGGATAAGCCTGCGTGATTGCCGCCACCTCCACCACCAGCGGCGCGTGGCTGCGGTAATACCCGTAGCCACCAGCACCGCACGCCAGCACAGCCGTCAGCAGCAGCCACGACCCATAGCGTCTGCCACGGCGCTGACCCTGCGCATCACCGCGCTCTATACGCAATCGGGAAAGGTTTTCACTGGACATCAAAAAATTCAATAAAATCAATTAGTTACATTACAATCGCTCTGCCAGTCTAACAGAATTGCTGCGCCGCGACAGAAGACGGGCATTTGCGCTGGGCAGGCCTTCGGTTAAAGTCGCGCGCACTGTGAATGCTTGGTTTGACCTGACTTGGAAGAGGAGAGTTACCGTTGATAAACGTTCGCCCCAGCGGCGCCGCACTCGGCGCGGAAATCACCGGCGTTGATTTGTCGCAAGCCACTTGACGACGCTACGTTCAAACGCATCGTCGATCTTTGGCACGAACACGAAGTGGTGTTTTTTCGCGATCAACAACTCACGGCGGCGCAACATGTCGCATTCAGCCGCCGCTTTGGCGAACTGGAACTACATGTGCGCAAAGATTGCTGTCGTCCCGGCTACCACGAGCTTTTTGTGGTCTCGAATATCGTCGTGGATGGCAAACCCATCGGCTCGCAGGATGCGGGCCTCTTCTGGCACTCCGATCTTTGCTATCTCAAAGTGCCGAGCCGCGGCTCGCTGTTTTACGCGCTCGAAGTGCCGCACGACGCCAGCGGCAAGGCCTTGGGTGACACCAAATTCGCCAGCGCCACCGCCGCCTACAACGCCCTGCCCGATGCCACGCAACAAAAAATCGCCGCTCGCAAAGCTGTGCAGTCGTACCAAAAGGGCTACTACCGCGAGCGCAATGCCGGCCCGCGCAAAACGCTCACACCTGAACAAGAAGCGCGCACGCCCGATGTCGAGCACCCCATTGTGCGCACGCATCCGTTCAACGGCAAAAAATGCCTGTTCGTCAACGACGGGTACACCGCGCGCATCGCCGGCATGGAAAACCCTGAAGGCGACGCGCTGCTGAACGAACTCATCACGCATTCCACCAAGCCAGAATTCATTTACCAGCACTCGTGGCGCGTGGGCGACTTTTTGCTGTGGGATAACTGCCTAGTGCAACATCAGGCGATACCGGATTACCCGTTGCCGTTGCGGCGGCATATGGAGCGCACGACGTTGACGGGGACGGCGCCGTTTTAACACCGCGAACAACAGCGGCTACTTGAGCAACACCATCCCGCTGTAGGCAGCTTGTTTGTCGAAGCTCATGGTGCGTTCGCAACCTGCTGCGCCGGCAGTGCGTTCGATCCGACAATCCGCGCAATCGGCTGTGCTGGTCGCGAACCATCGCAAAGCCCTCCAAGCGGTCTCCACATCCTGCACCACGATTTGCGGTCATCCTGTACGATGTAACGCACAAGCACATTCGTATCAATGCCAATCAAAAGCCTGCACCTTGAGTTCCCTTCGCGCGCACAGCGGCATTCATGTCGTCCATGCTGAGCGCGCGCTCGGGCGTAAGGTGGAACGTGTAGACACCTTCGTTCCGCGGGTGCTGTGGGTGCCACCGCAGCCTTTAGCACCCTCGCTCGCGTGCCGTGCAAGGGACGATATCCTCCAGCAAGCTCGCTACCTCGCGCGCCGTTTCCCGCAGCGTGCGTGGATCGCCGTTGAGTTATTGCGCGGCCCCCATGACGGGGTGCAACTCGATGCACTGCGCGAACTCTCCGCGCGTAGCGGGTTACCGCCCGACGGTGTCGTAACGTGCGTAACCCGCACTGAGTAGGGCGTCAATAAGCGAAGCGCATTGCGCCGAATGTCGGGCACGCCACTTCAACTGCGGCGCAATAGGGATTGCGCCCTACGTGGGCTGTCCTGGCCCGGCCAAGCGTATCGAACCCGAGGCAATCCCCTGTAATGTTTCTATCAGAAACTCATGCTCGCGCTGAAGCACGCGCGCCGCAAGCGATTCGACGGTATCGCCAAGCGCAACTGAAACGCGGCACTGCGCGACGATGTTGCCTTGATCGTAACGTTCATCCACCAAGTGCACGGTGACGCCGGTTTGCGTGTCGCCCGCCGTGATCACTGCTTCGTACACGCGGTTGCCGTACAGGCCTTTGCCACCGTACTTGGGCAGCAGTGCCGGGGGCGTGTTGAGGATGCGTCGGCGATATGCCGCAGTTGTTTGCGGGCCGAGCAGCTTCAAATAGCCCACCAACAACACCAGGTCGACATCGTAACGATGCAACGTTTCGAGTATCGCTGCGTCCCGCACGCAATCGTCCTCGAACGCAGGTCCACCGATACGTCGCCACGGTATCCCGGCAGCCTCGGCAAATTGCAGCACCTCGGCATTCGCGTTGTTGCTGATGACGACGGCGGGCCGCGCGTCAAGCCGGCCGCTCTGGCATGCCTTGACCACCGCCTGCACGTTGCTGCCGCGGTGCGACGCAAGTAACCCGAGCTTCAACATGTTTGTTGCACGCACCGTCTACTTCTTTTGCGCCACAGACAGCCCCGACCAGAGCGCTGTGATGGGAATCGCCCAAATATTATTATCCAGTTGCAGCGTGAGAGCCCCGCTGTAAAAGACGATTCCACGTCGCGCCGCCTTGCTGGCCATGCACGCACGCAACCCTTTCAAATCGTCGGGGCGTACATCCGCGCCGGCTTTGACTTCAATGGCGATGGCACCGCCATCGGGATGCAAAACCATGGCGTCCACTTCGAGCTTGCGCGCCGTGTCGCGCCAGTGGCGCACAACCTCGCCGGGGTAACACCAGCTCGTCTGTGCCACGAGCTCCCCCACTACCAAAGTCTCCAGCAGCGCGCCGAATAATGCTGCCGGTGGATCGTCATCCAGCCGTGCAGCCCAAGCCGCCACGCCGCAATCGGCGGCGTGAATTTTCGGATGCGCTGTCAACGTTCGGTGTTCGGACGAGCGGTGGCCGGCCAGTTGATAAAGCAAAAAACTCGCGTCCAGGGAGGCAAGACGCTCATTCGCGGTAATGCGGCTGACCTTCAGTTCACTGGCGATGGTCGACAAATTGGCAATGCGCGCCGTGCTCGCCGCGAGATAACGAAACATGCGCAGCATTTCGGCACGGTCGTGTCGTCCCCTAATCTCGTGATACAGCACGCCTTCGACATACTCCTGCGCCAGTTGCCCGCGCAGCAGGGGTTCGACTTCGCCTGTGATGCCGGCCATTCCCGGCAAGCCACCGCGGCGTATGCGCCGAATCAATTCCGCGCGGCTGATTTGTGCTTTGGGTGGCGCAGCGGGTAATGATGTCGCGTTAAACAATTGCTCCACGAGGTTCACCGGCTTGCCGGCCAGCTCACCCTGCGTCATGGGCCAAAGGCGCTGGCGCAGCGCACGGCCAGCGAACGGGTCGGAACCGCCCAATTGGGTGCGCCGGAGACGCGATGAACCGGTGAGCAGGAATAAACCCTTGCCGCGCTCGCGGTCTACACGCCGCTTGATCGCCAGCGGCAATTCGGGCAACAGTTGCGCCTCGTCGATAAACGCCGGTGTATTCAGGCCATCCACGAAAGAAGCAGGCGATGCCGCTGCAGCGGCAAGGACGGTGGGGTCACCCAAATCCGCACGCGTCGCCATCAAGCCCTCGGTTTCCAGCATCTCGCCCAGCGCGGTTTTCCCGGATGCGCGCGGACCCTCCAGCACCACCACGGGGGCGGCGGCGAGGAGTTTTTTGAGTTGAGGTAGAACGCCCCTGGGAAGGAGCGGCAGGAGCGAACTGGCCATACTGGGAGGTTACATTATTTTGTATACTGACTCACTACTGTCCGGCGATTAGTCGAATAAAATCAATTGGTTAGCATCAGAGGAGGTGTCGTTTTTGTCGCCTGATAACGTAAGCAATTGATTCAATGGA
>JAYTWR010000011.1:0-19539 GCA_043743335.1 Burkholderiales bacterium | reverse complement strand
ACCGAGTTGCCTTCAGAGCTGCGCCCGATGGATGTGGTGGCGACCGCACTGTTTTCGTTTGTAATGTCGGCTGTGGCCACCATTTATCCGAGCTGGCGTGCGTCCAAGGTCAATCCGGCGGAGGCGCTGCGTTATGAGTGAAGCCACGGGCAATGCGGTGCTGGCCTGTCGTGGCCTGCGCAAAGTGTTCCAGCAGGGTGCTGTCGAAGTGCCGGTGCTGCTAGGGGTCGATTTTGCGGTGGCACGCGGCGAGCGTGTGGCGATTGTCGGTGCGTCGGGTTCCGGCAAGAGCACGTTGCTGCATTTGCTGGGCGGCTTGGATGCAGCCAGCGGCGGCGATATTTTTATTATGGGCAAAAATATCCGCGAGCAAAGTGAGGCCGAGCGCGGCATGACACGCAATCAGTCGTTGGGCTTTGTTTACCAATTTCACCACCTACTGTCGGAGTTCACGGCGGTCGAAAACGTCGCCATGCCGCTGCTGATACGGCGCACGCCGCGCGAGTCGGCCTACAAAGCCGCGCGGGATTTGTTGCGTGAGGTGGGGCTGGCGCATCGTTTTGAGCACACGCCGGGTGAGTTGTCCGGCGGCGAGCGTCAGCGCGCGGCGCTGGCGCGTGCGCTGGTGACGCAACCGGCCTGTGTGCTGGCAGACGAACCGACCGGCAATCTGGATCGCCAAAACGCGCAGGCGGTATTTGATTTAATGCTGGACCTCAACAAATCGCGCGGCACCAGCTTTGTAATTGTGACGCACGATATGGAAATTGCAGCGCGTGCGAACCGGCGGGTGCGGCTGATTGACGGCACTTTGAAGCCTGCTTAAATAACTGTTTAAAATCAACTAGTTACATAATTTTCACTCAGCCTTCTTACGCCGACAGGGCGCCGCGGCTAAAGCGTGCCGCAAGCGCTTCGCGTCCGCCGGGCGTGGTCATCACCACCAGTGTAGCGCCGCCGCGGATAGGCGCGTCGGCACCCGGATTGAATTGCCACGCTGCGTTCTCGCGCAGCGCCAGCACGATGTAATCGCTGTGGTGCAGGTTAAGTGCGCCCAGGGTGGTCTCGGAAAATCCGCTTGCGATGGGGATTTCTTCAACGCGCAGGTTTTTATCCGAGCGCAGCATTTCGTCGAGAAAGCTCACCACTTCAGGCCGGATCATCGACGACACAATGCGCATGCCGCCGGTGAAATCGGGTGACACAATCGCGTCGGCACCCGCCTTGCGCAGCTTTTCGATATTGCGCACTTCGTGGCAGCGCGCAACGATTCGTGCCGCCGGATTCAATTGCCGCGCGGTGATGGTAATCAACAGATTGCGTCCGTCGTCGCCGGTGACGGCAAAAACGCCGGCGGCGGTTTCCACATGGCCTTTGAGCAGCACATCGTCGTCGGTGGCGTCGCCGTGAACGTAGAGTGTTTGCGGGTGTTTCTCAAGATGCGTTTCGATTTCGTGCATGTCTTGGTCGATCACCACATAGGGCCGGTGAGTGACGGCAAGTTCGTGCGCTACGTTGCGCCCTACGCGACCGCAGCCGCACAGCACGTAATGCTGGTTCAGTTTATGAATGTTCTTGTTCATCCGGCTTCTCCACAGAGCTTCATTAATTTTTCCTTCGAGCAGAAACGCCGTAAACGTTGACAGCAAGTAGGTCGATACGCCGATACCGGCAAAGCCAATCACCATGGTGAACACACGCCCGCCGGGGCTGTTGTTCAGATCAATGATTTCGCTGTAGCCGATGGTGGCCACGGTGATGAAAGTCATGTAGATGCAGTCGATCCACGTGGCTTTTTCGCCGCCGATAATTTTGTAGCCGATGCTGCCGATGGTCATGATCAGCATCAGGGCCAGAAAACCCCACACAAAACGCATGTAGGGGCGCTGCGGCAGTGCCGACGCGGGAATGTAGTGTTCGGGCATCAGATTCTAATATTCGACCGGGGCGGCTTCGAGACTGCGCCACATATACCACGTGGCCACCGAACGCCACGGTGCCCATGCCGCGCCCACGCGCTGCATGCGTTCAACCGTGGGCTTGCGTCCGCGATTGTAGTGGCGTGCAATGGCGTTTTGTATGCCCAGATCGCCGACGGGGAACACATCGGGCCGTGCGAGATTGAAAATCATGAACATTTCTGCCGTCCAGCGACCGATGCCTTTGACTTGCGCGAGCTCGGTAATCAGCGCTTCATCTGGCAGGCGCTTCCAGCCCGCAGGTTGCAGGCGGCCGTCGTGAAAACGCGCGGCGAGATCGAGGATATAGCCGGATTTCTGCCCGGAAAGCCCGCAACTGCGCAAATGCTCAACCGTGGATGCCGCAACAACAGCGGGACTCACCACGCTGTGCGCCGCCACAAAACGATCCCACACGCTTTGTGCGGCTTTGACTGAAATTTGCTGGCCGACAATGGCGCGTGCCAGCGTTTGAAATTCGTCGCCGCGGCTGCCCACGGTGAGGGTGCGGTGTTGCGCAATGAGTTGTTTCAACAGCGGATCGCGCGCAGAAAGTTCAGCGCAGGCGCGTGTCCAATAACGGGGTTTCATGAAGCGGTTTTCCTGATGCGACGCAGTTTGCGTTGACGCCATTGCCACAGTACGCCGAGGCGCCACGCCCAATCGGTGGCGAAGTATCCGATGATTGCCAGCAGTATGGCAAGCAGGGGCAAGCCGATCAGCAGCGGTTTGCCCACGCTGGTGAGCCATTGCCACGCGGTGGTGAGCCACACCCAATAGCTTTGGCCTTCAAGGCCGACACCGAAGGTGGGCAGTGCGTTGCCGCTTTGCCACAGCACGACTTGCCCCAGCTTAAACGCCAGCCAATACAGCGGCACGATGGTGAACGGGTTGGAATACAGTGTGACCAGCATCGCCAGCGGCAGATTGACTTTGAAGCGGATCGCCAGCAGCGCGCCCGCGCTAAACTGCACCGGATTGCTGCCGGGGATGAGACCTGCGAACATGCCCACAGCCACACCGCCCGCCACCGCGCGACGGTGCAAATGCCACAGGTTGTGATGCTGCAGTCGATGGCCGAAGCGCGCGATGTAACGGTTGTCGCGTATGCTTTGATGACTCGGCAAAATGCGCCGTAAGTGCTTTCGTAACATATTGTTTATTATAGTCTTTTTGGCTGATTGCCTTTGCCCTACTTGATACTTTCGTTCGTCGCTGGCGCGGCCTTGCTGCAGCAACAGGCTGCCCTGCCGCCGCTGGTGTGGGGCGTAGTGCTGCTGCCGCTGCTGGGCGTGGCATGGGTGCTACGCCGGCAGCGCTGGCTGAAAATTATTTTGCTCAGCGCCTGTTGCTTTGGCGCAGGATTTTTTTATGCCGCAACACGCGCACAGTGGCGCATGGACGACGCGCTGCCGCCAGCGTGGGAAGGGCGCGACGTGCAAATCGTCGGCGTCGTCGCCAGTCTGCCACAGCACTATGAGCGCAGCGTGCGCTTTGAATTCGACGTGGAGCGCGTGCTGACGCCGGATGCGGTCGTGCCGTCGCATATCGCGTTGACTTGGTGGGCCGGGGCAGCAAAAAACGCGGCACGGGAAGGCGC
The DNA here is from genome assembly GCA_043743335.1 of Burkholderiales bacterium. Classification (GTDB taxonomy): domain Bacteria; phylum Pseudomonadota; class Gammaproteobacteria; order Burkholderiales; family SG8-41; genus UBA5216. Next base: position 15,981 of record JAYTWR010000011.1, on the reverse strand, counting down.
GCGCAGCGCGGCGCAAGACGTCAAACCCGGCGAGCGCTGGCAGCTTACCGTGCGGCTGCGGCGTCCGCGCGGCAGCGCTAATCCGCACGGTTTTGATTACGAAGCTTGGCTGTTTGAGCGCGACATTCGGGCGATTGGCACGGTGCGCCCGAAAAGCGGCGCACGGCGGCTGGATGCTTCGGTGCACCACCCGGCGTATTGGATAGAAGCCACGCGCGAACGGCTGCGCGCGCGCATTCTGCAAGCGCTGCAGGACAAACCCTACGCCGGCGTGCTGGCCGCGCTGGCCATAGGTGACCAGCGATCGATACCGCCGGATCAATGGCAGACGTTCACGCGCACGGGCGTCAATCACCTGATGTCGATCTCAGGCCTGCACGTGACCATGGTGTCCGGGCTGATGTTCGCGCTGGCGTATGGCCTGTGGCGACGCAGCGCCCGGCTTGCGTTGCGGCTGCCCGCGCGCAAGGCCGCAGTGTTGTTTGGCTTGGCGGCGGCGTTGATTTACACCTTGCTCGCGGGCTTTGAGGTGCCCGCGCAGCGCACGCTCTACATGCTGGCGGTGATGGCCGTAGCGCTGTGGGTGAACCGCATGAGCTCGGCGTTGGCCGTGTTGACGGCGGCCTTGCTGGTGGTGGTGCTGATTGATCCGTGGGCGGTGCTGGCGGCGGGCTTTTGGCTGTCGTTTGGTGCGGTGGGCGTGATTTTGTACGTGAGCGTGGGGCGCATCGGCAAGCCGCATTGGCTCGCGACGTGGGCGCAGGTGCAATGGGCGGTGACGCTGGCACTCATGCCCGCGCTGCTGGCGATGTTCCAGCAGGTGTCGGTGATTTCGCCGGTGGCCAACGCGTTGGCGATTCCGCTGGTGAGTCTGGTGGTGGTGCCGCTCACGCTGGCGGGCATGCTGCTGCCGTTTGACGGGGTGTTGCAGCTTGCGCACGCGGTGATGGCGGGGTGCGCGTGGGGGCTGGATTGGATGAGCCATCTGCCCGCCGCCGTGTGGCAACAGCATGCACCGCCGGGTTGGGCCGTAGCGTTGGCAGTGGCCGGTGCGGCGATCTTGTTGCTGCCGCGTGGGTTTCCGTTGCGCTGGACCGGCCTTGCGTGGTTTCTGCCGCTGTTTCTCGCTGCACCGCCGCCGTTGGCCGAAGGTGAATTGCAACTCACCGTGCTCGATGTCGGCAACGGCCTTGCCGTGGTGGCACGCACGCGCAACCACGCGCTGTTGTTCGACACCGGCCCGGCCTATGGCACAACACTGGGCGCGCAAGCAGACGCTGGCAATCGCATGATCGTGCCGTATTTGCGTGCGACGGGCGTCAAGGCGCTCGACACGCTGATTGTCAGCCACGACGATCTGGATCACTACGGCGGCGCATCGTCGGTGTTGCAGGCGATGCCGGTGGCGCAGTTGTTGACCTCGCTACCGGACGCCGACCCGTTGCGCTTCGAGGCCGACCGGGCCGAGCGCTGCGTCGCCGGGCAAAGCTGGCGATGGGATGGCGTGCAATTCGACATGCTGCACCCCACGCGCGAGAGCTATGACGACGCGTCGATCAAAGACAACAATCGCGGTTGTGTGCTGCGCATTTCCGCAGGCAAACACGTGGCGCTCATACCGGCTGATATTGAGGCGCGTGTCGAGCAGCAACTACTGGATTTAAAAAAAGATTTTTTGCGGGCGCAGGTGTTGGTCGCGCCACACCACGGCAGTAAAACCTCGTCAATACCGGCGTTCGTGCAGGCCGTCGATCCGCGCATCGTGATCTACCCCGTGGGCTACCGCAACCGCTTCGGCCATCCGCATGTTGATGTGGAGGAACGTTATCTGCGGCAAGGTAGCCACGTCTATCGCAGCGACCGCGATGGCGCGGTAACGCTCAACATGGGCGTGAGCGAAACCATCAAAGTCACGCCGCATCGGGCGACTTACCGGCGGTACTGGCAGACACCCATGGTGGGCGATGCCGTGCCCGATGGGGATGATCTTTAAAATACTCAATAAAATCAATTAGTTATAGTTAGCACTCAACGCTAAGTTCGTGTGACACCTATAATGATCCCGTGAAAACGCATCTAAAATTGGTCGCCCAAACAGGCGACGCCACCCCGGCATGGATCGACGCTATCGACACTCGCGCCGCTATTGCCGCACGCGAATCGGCCGCAGCCGCCAAAACGCTGCGCGATGTCGCCGACTATGTAACGCCCTTATATGAAGGCAAGCTGCTGTCCAGCGGCGAGCCGGTGTTGGCGCATGTGATGGGCGCGTTGTCGTTGCTGGATGATTTGCGTTTGGGGCATGAGGCGGTGGCCGCTGTGTTGTTGTGGCCAGCGTTGGCGCAAGACGCAACCGTCGCCCGCCGTGTGCGCGACAAATTCGGCGCGGCGATTGCAGATTTAGCAGAAGGCGTGTTGCGCATGAGCGCCATCGGCGTGTTGGCCGGGGGCAAGCGCGTGGTGGGCGTGGTGGGCGGGCCGGACGAGCAGGCGGCTCAGCTTGAAGCCCTGCGCAAGATGCTGCTGGCGATGGTGCAGGATGTGCGCGTGGTGCTGATCAAGTTGGCGGATCATGCGCAGGCGCTGCGTTATGCCGTCAAGAGCAGCGATAACGCGGCGCGCCGTGAAACCGCACAACTCACGCGCGATATTTTTGCGCCGCTGGCGAATCGCTTGGGTGTTTGGCAACTCAAATGGGAACTGGAGGATCTGGCGTTTCATATTCTCGAACCGGATGAATACAAGCGTATCGCGCGGCTGCTCGACGACAAGCGCACCAATCGCGAAGGTTATATCGCGACCGTGTTGCGGCTGCTGCAAGACGAGCTTAAGCGCGCGGGCATCAAGGCGGACGTGATGGGCCGCCCTAAGCACATCACCAGCATTTACAACAAAATGCAGCGCAAGGGCATGGGCTTTGAGGCACTGTTCGACGTGCGCGCGGTGCGCGTGCTGGTGGATGACGTGAAAGATTGCTACGCGGCGCTGGGCTTGGTGCATCAACTGTGGTCGCCGATTCCGAAGGAATTCGACGACTACATCGCCAAGCCCAAGGGCAATAACTATCGCTCGTTGCACACGGCGGTGATCGGGCCGGAAGGCAAATCGGTCGAGGTGCAGATACGCACGCACGAAATGCACCAAAGCTCAGAGCTAGGCGTGGCGGCGCACTGGCGCTACAAAGAGGGCGGGCGGCAGCAAAAAGGCTACGACGAAAAAATCGCCTGGCTACGCCAAGTGCTGGATTGGAAAGAGGAAGTTAAAGACACCGGCGATCTGGCGGAGCAGTTTCGCACGGGCCTGTTTGACGACACGATTTACGTGTTTACGCCGCAGGGCAAGGTGGTGGATTTGCCCAAGGGCGCGACGCCGGTGGATTTTGCGTACCACGTGCATACCGAGTTGGGGCATCGTTGCCGGGGCGCAAAAGTGGACGGCGCAATGGCACCGCTCAACACCGTGCTGCGCAACGGCCAGCAGGTTGAAGTCACCACCGTCGCGCAAGGCGGGCCGAGCCGCGACTGGTTGAATCCGCAACTGGGTTTTATCAAAAGCGCCAGCGCACGCAGCCGCGTGCGGCAATGGTTTAACCGGCTGAACTTCGATGCCGACGTGGCGCAGGGCCGCGCGATGCTGGAAAAAGAATTACAGCGCAACGGCCTTACCGCGCTGAATCTCGACAAGCTGGCCGAGGAGCAGGGTTACGACAAGCTGAGTGATTTTCTCGCGGACCTCGGCCGTGGCGACGTGGGGCCCAAGCGTTTGCAGGATGCGCTGCGTCCGCCGCCAGTCGCCGAGCCTGCGGTGGAAACCGTGCTGCCGCAGCGTAAGCCCAGCGCCAACAACAGCGGCGGTGTGCTGGTGGTGGGCGTGGACAAGCTGCTGACCGTGCCCGCGAAGTGCTGCAAGCCTGCGCCGCCGGAAGCCATTGTTGGCTTTGTCTCGCGCGGGCGCGGTGTAACCGTGCATCGCGCGAGTTGCTCGAATGTGAAGCGCCTCGCGCCGGAACGCATTGTGGTGGCAGAGTGGGGCGCGGCGAGCGGCGCAACTTTTCCGGTAGAGATTGAACTGGAAGCGCTGGATCGCACCGGCCTGCTGCGGGATATCAGCGAGGTGTTCACCCGCGAGCGCGCCAACGTGACCGCCACCAACACCCTCACACGCGACATGCTGGCGCGCATGCGCTTCACGCTGGAAATCACCAACCTCGACCAGCTCAAGCGCGTGCTGGGTATGATCCGCGAGGTGAAAGGGGTGATGCGGGCGGGGCGGCGGTGACGGCTCGTCAGCGTGCGGAGGAAAGTTAGAACAAGCCTCGCTCACCTTCGCTCATCCTCGCTTAGCGGCAAAGTAGCCGATGCGCGGAAGTCGTGCGGAAGTCGCGCGCGCATGCAGCATTGTTATTTTCGACACTTGGCCTTTTGTCTGCGCGTGACGCTTTAGGGCACCGCTAAAGCTCGCAGCGACCTTCTCGGTTTTTGCGGTTGACGTTGTAGGATGACGGTGACGAAGGAACCGCATCGGCTGCGTGCATCGTTGACGTTGTTGTCGCGCTACCGACATCGTCAATGGGGTTCTCTTTGCGCACTGGCATCATTGAAGACCGTCGCTGCGCTCACCGGCATCCGACGAAAATCTTGCGTGCGCCGCGTAACGGCGACGTGGGTGGCTGTGCCTCAACAACAAGGCTTTACGCCCCGCGAGCCGGGCGGTAAGCTCCGCGTTCATGAACATTCACCAGATACAAATGGCTTACAACGCGCAGGAGGATCGCATTCTGCTGCGCATTTTGTCGGCCGAGCGCGCGGAGTTTCGCTTTTGGCTGACGCGGCGCTATGTGAAGCTGTTGTGGCAGGTGCTGATGCGGCTGATGGAGCGTGATCCGGTGGCTGCGGTGCATGCCGACGAAAAGGTGCGCCGCACGGTGCTGGGTTTTCAACATCAGCAGGTGGTGAGCGGCGGTGAATTCGCCAAACCGTTTGACGAAGGCGTGAAGGCGTTTCCGTTGGGCGAAGCGCCGGTGCTGCTATCGCGCATTACCGGCAAGCAACCCGTGCTCCAGCAGCAGCAACTGTGTTTGCACCCGGAGCAAGGGCAGGGCATCGACTTGGGCGTAGATGCCGGTTTGCTGCACATGATTTCGAAATTGCTGACCGATGCGGTGAAGCAATCGGATTGGAATTTGAGTTTGGCCATAGACCCGGATTTCGCCTCGCCGCCACAGGCGCAGGGTGTGCCGCCGCATCAATTGAATTAAAGTGGCATTGGCAATTCGCTGGAAGAACAAAATCTCGACCTTCCCTCCGTCCCGCCCCGTCCCGCCCGGCGCCGCGCTCGGCGGGCGGGGTATTGTGTTGGTAAATCAATAGTAAATAGTAATAAATAGTTCAATGAAAACAAATACTTATATCGTTTTTCCCGCTCTGGCTTGTATGCTGATAACGCCCATGGTGTCCGCGCAAAATTTCCCTACGCGCGCGGTGCGGGTCGTGATTCCCTTTTCCGCTGGCGGCGCGGCGGATGTGCCGGGGCGTCTTTTGGGGCAGCGGCTGGCGGAGTTGTTCAAGCAGCAGGTGGTCATTGAAAATCGGCCTGGTGCCGGTTCGACTATCGGTGCCGAGGCTGCGGCGAAAGCCGCACCGGACGGGCACAACTTGTTCATGATCAGCAACACGCATTTTGTCAGCGCGGCCTTGTATAAAAAACTGCCATACGATGCGCTGAATGATTACACGCCGATTACGCAAATCACTAATGCGCCGAACGTGCTGGTGGTGCATCCGTCGCTGCCGGCGAAGTCGGTCAAGGAAATCATTGCGCTGGCGAAGGCCAAGCCGAACCAGATTGATTATGCGTCGTCCGGCAACGGTAGCACGCAGCATTTGACCGGAGCGCTGTTTACCAAAATGGCGGGCATACAAATGACGCACGTGCCGTATCGTGGCAGCGGCCCGGCCACGGCTGATTTGCTGGCGGGGCAGGTGACCGTGGGCTTTCCGGGCATTGCGGGCATGCTGCCGTTCATCAAAGGCGGCAAGCTGCGCGCGCTGGGCGTTACGGGGGCGCAGCGCTCGCCGGAGCTGCCGGAGGTGCCCACCATTGCGGAATCCGGCGTGCCCGGCTATGAAATGGTGTCGTGGTTTGGGCTGGCCGCGCCCAAAGGTGTGGCGCGCGATGTGCAACTGCGCCTGCACGGCGATATATTGCGTGTGCTTAAAAACACGGATTTTCAAAAGACTTTGCGCGTGGTGGGCCACGAAGCCGCGTTTCAGGAGCAGCCCGAAAAGTTTTACGACTTCATGAAAATCGAGGCCGCGAAATGGGCACGTGTGGTGCAGGACAGCGGCGCGCGGGTGGAGTGATTGTCTAACGACGTGGAAGCGGGTGCACGCCGCATGTTTGTCGCACGGTGGTTTGCCTGCATAGACAGCGCTGTCGCCGCGCTGCTGACTGCGTTTTTGTTGGCGCTATCCGGCGCCGCTTTCGGCGCAAGCTGGAATGCCACAGTCAATGAAAGAGGGCTGCCCGTCGTGACCAAAGGCGGGGCCGACGCACTGTCGAGCGACTTTGCTTTTTGGGAGAAAAATTGGAAATGGGCGGGTACAACCGTCACGGTTGAAGTGCTTGCGCCGGGCGAATACGCCACCACCGGCAATAACCGGTCGCTTAATTTTGAAATGGCGTCGCGCATCAAGAAAACATCGCCGCAGCAGTTGGTATGGGAGTTTGATCTGAATGCGGCCAACGCCACAAGCGACGCCATTGGCGGCGGTATTGTGTTCAAGTTTGATTTGGCGCGCTTTGGCGCTGATTTGGGCGAGCCGGTGCTGTTGCCCGGCAATCAGGGCTGGTCTTGGGGGCGAGCGGGAGGCGGGCGCATGGAAATGCGCTTTGATCCGCCACTGGCCCAGGTGCATTTCGAGCAAAACAAAAAATCGGAGCTGCGAGCATTCTTCTACAGCAATGAGGTGCCCAAAGGCCCCAAGCGCCACACCGCCACGCTCAGTTTGGCGGGTGACATCGCCGTTACGCAGAACGTAGCGGAGCGTTTCGGTTCGGACGAATTTGCTGCGTGGCCGGTGTACGCGCTGGATTCACACGTGGCGCCGGTGGATTTGTCGTTTCTCAACGCCACCGAAAGGCCCGCAGGCAAGCGCGGCTTTCTGAAGGCGGCGAAAGATAAATTGGTGTTCGAAGACGGCACTGTCGCCCGCTTGTGGGGCACGAATCTGACCGCGAACGCACTGTTCAGAACACCCAAAGAGCATGTCAGGCGTCAGGCGCGGCGGCTGTCGGAGCTGGGTTTTAATCTGGTGCGCTTGCACCATCATGATTCTGCGTGGGTGGCACCGAACATTTTTGGCGACAACAAAACGCCGGACACGCAAAGCCTGAACGCGGAGATGCTGGACAAAATCGACTGGTGGATCAAATGCCTCAAGGACGAAGGCATTTACGTGTGGCTGGATTTGCATGTCGGGCGGCAGTTCAAGGCGGCTGACCGCATTGACGGCTTCGATGAAATAGCCAAGGGCAAGCCAAGCGTGCATCTCTGGGGCTATAACTACGTCAACGGCAGCATTCGTGAGGCGATGAAACGCTTTAACGAAGCGTATGTCACCCATCGCAACAGCTACACCAGTCTGCGCTACGCGGATGATCCGGCGATCATGGCGATGTTGATTACCAACGAAAACGACGTGACGCACCACTTTGGGAATGCCTTGCTGCCCGACAAGGGCGTGCCCAAGCACAGCGCGCTGTACCTGCGCTTGGCTGAAACCTTTGCGGCCAGTCACCGACTGCCGACGGACAAAGTGTGGCGCTCGTGGGAGCACGGGCCGTCGAAGCTTTTTTTGAACGATCTTGAATACCGTTTTCACAGCGATGTGATGGCGCATTTGCGCACGCTGGGGGTCAAAGCGCCCTTGGTCACCACCAATAGCTGGGGCTACAACCCGCTGAGTTCGCTGCCGTCGCTGAGCATGGGCGATATCGTTGATGTGCACTCGTACGGCGCGGTGGGCGAGCTGGAAAAAAATCCGCTCTACGCGGCCAACTTTGTGCACATCATGGCGGTGGCGCAGGTGGCGGGCAAGCCGTTCAGCGTGACGGAGTGGAATGTGTCGCCGTTTCCTGCACCGGATCGCCACGCGATGCCGCTCTACGTGGCGGGCTCGGCCAGCCTGCAAGGCTGGGATGCGCTGATGCAGTACGCCTATGCGCAAGAGTCGGTTGCCACGCCGGGCACGCCGTCGAACTGGCATTCGTATAACGATCCGAGTTTGATCGCGACGCTGCCCGCTGCGGCGTTGCTTTATCGCCAGGGGCATGTGCGTGAAGCCAACACGGTGTACGCGTTTACGCCCAGTCGTGAACGCTTGTTCAACCAGATTATTTCGGCGGATAACTCGGCGGGGCTGCGCACCGCGTCTGAAAAGGGCAAGCTGGTGGTGGTGATGCCGGCCACACCGCAGTTGCCGTGGCTGGCGGCGGGTGCTGCGCCCTCGGGCGCGACGCTGATTGTTGATCCGCAGCCATCGTTGTTGAACCCCAATGCCACCGAAGTGGTGTCAGATTCAGGCGAACTGCGACGCAACTGGGCGCAGGGAATATTCACCGTTGACACGCCAATGACACAGGCGGCAATGGGATGGATAGGCGGCAAAAAATTGAGTTTGGGCGACGTAGATATTCACCTGACGACACGCAGCGCCACCGTGGCGGTGCAAAGCCTCGAAGGCAAGCCCATCAATAAATCCGGGCGCATACTGATTTCTCTGGGTGCGCAATCCACGGTCAAGCCGGGCACCCGCGGGCCGTTTCACTGGCAGCCGGTCGAGGGGCAATTAAGCATCAAAGCGCCCGCCGGACTTAAGCCGCATGTGGCCGTTTTGCAAGTCGTGCCGGACAACGCTGCGCAAGTCGCCAAGCGCGCCGGCAATGCCGCGAACGAGGCGCGAGCAATACCGTATAGCTACAGCAACGGGCGCTACCTGATTACGCTGGAGCGCGGGCTGGGCACGCTGTGGCTGGAGTTGCGGTAGCGCAAAAAAGGCATTTGCTACAGAGGACGCCGAGGCCCTTACCCGCCGTGCAGAAGCGCCAAAATCGCCGCACCGTAGCGTTCCAGTTTCTTCGCGCCGATACCGGAGATTTCAGCGAGATCGTCCAACGTTTTGGGGTTTGCCGCAGCGATGCCCGCCAGCGTGCTGTCGTGAAAAATCACAAATGCCGGCACCGATTGCGACTGCGCTTCGACAAAGCGCCACGACTTGAGTTTATCCAGCAAGGCGGCATTGGCTTGCGGCACACTGGCGCTTGTGCCACGGCGCGCTTTGCTGCCGCCCTTGGCGGATTTTTCTTTACTCACGATCACGCGGCGCATTTCTACTTTGACTTCGCCCTTGAGCACCGCGCGGCTGGTATCGGTGAGTTGCAGCGCGCCATACGATTCGTGATCGGGGCGCGCGTAGCTCAGCGCCACCAGTTGGCGAAACACGTTGCGCCAAGTGGCCTCGTCCACGTCGGCGCCGATGCCGAAGACGGTGAGTTTGTCGTGCCCCCATTGCGTGATGCGCTCATTGGCGCGGCCGCGCAGCACGTCGATTAAATGCACCGCGCCGAAGCGCTGCCCGGTGCGGTAGATGGCCGACAGCGCCTTGCGGGCGGCGTCGGTAGCGTCCCATGTTTGCGGCGGCTCAAGGCAGTTGTCACAGTTGCCGCAGCGATGATCGGGCGGACTGGCTTCGCCAAAATAATCCAGTAGGCGCACGCGGCGGCAACCGGCGCTTTCGCACAGACCCAGCAGCGCATCGAGCTTGGTGAACAACACGCGCTTGAAGACCTCACCGCCGTCAGACATATCGATCATGCGGCGTTGTTGTACTACGTCGCCCAGGCCATACGTCATCCACGCATCGGCGGGGGTGCCGTCGCGCCCGGCGCGGCCCGTTTCCTGATAGTAGCCTTCGATACTTTTGGGCAAATCAAGGTGTGCGACAAAGCGCACATCGGGCTTGTCGATGCCCATGCCGAAGGCAATGGTGGCCACCACCACGATGCCGTCTTCCTGCTGAAAGCGTGCTTGATGTTTGGCACGCTTGGCGGTGTCCATTCCCGCGTGGTAGGGCAGGGCGCGTATGCCCTGCGCAGCCAGCCACGTGGCGGTTTCATCGACCTTTTTGCGCGACAGGCAATAGACAATGCCAGCGTCGCCCGCGTGATCGTCGCGAATGAAGCGCAATAGTTGTGTGCGGGCATCGGCTTTATCGACGATGGTGTAACGAATATTGGGCCGGTCAAAACTGGACACGAACACGCGCGCGTTGTCGAGCTTGAGCCGCGCGATAATTTCGTCGCGCGTTTGCGGATCCGCCGTGGCGGTGAGCGCGATGCGCGGCACAGCGGGGAATTGTTCGTGCAGCACCGACAGTTGCAAATACTCCGGGCGGAAATCATGCCCCCATTGCGACACGCAATGCGCTTCGTCAATCGCAAACAACGCGATGCGTGATTCGTGCAGCAGCTCCAGCATGCGCGGCATCAGCAGGCGTTCGGGGGCGACGTACAGCAGATCGAGCGCGCCGTCGCGCAGCGCGCGTTCTACGGCGTTGGCCTGCTGGCCGTCGAGCGTGGAATTCAAAAACGCCGAGCGCACACCGAGTTGTTTGAGCGCCGCCACCTGATCCTGCATGAGCGCGATGAGCGGCGACACCACCAGCGCCGTGCCCTCACGCAGTAACGCAGGTAATTGATAACAAAGGGATTTTCCGCCACCGGTGGGCATCAGCACGAGGGCGTCGCCGCCGTTTGCCACTTGGGTGACGATTTCTTCTTGCGCGCCACGAAAGGCGGGGTGGCCGAAGACGGTGGTGAGCAAATGCAGCGGGTTGCTGGCGGGCGCGGCGGACACGCGCGCTACGGATTCAGTGCTGGGCATGCACCAGCGCTCGCAGGCGTTGCGTGGTTTGTGGACGATCTAGCTTTGACGATGCCACGTCCAGCAGCAAGGTTTCCCAGGCGTCGCTGTCGGGTGCAGGCTCAATGCTGTTCAAACGCAGAAAGACGATGGCCGCAGCCATGGCAACACGCTTGTTACCGTCGTTGAACGGGTGGTTGCGACAGAGATAAAACAGGTAGGCCGCAGCGACTTCGATCAGGTCCGCAAACGGAGACGCGCCGAAGGCCGTGGCTTGTGGCGCGGCAATGGCGGATTCCAGCAGGTCTTCACTGCGCACACCGGTCAGTCCGCCAAATGCCGCGATGACTTGGGCGTGAATTTCTCGAACGTCGGGGGTGGCTAAGTGAATGCAGTTATCGGGCGTTGCAATCACGCGAGTTTCCGCAAGGTTTTCGCGTAATCCGTGACGCTCTGGCGGATGGTGTTGCTCATGACTTCAGGGGCGGCGGCATTGCGTATGGGCGTGAGCGTAATGGCCCCCCCATCATGCACCGTCACATTCACCTGATCGCCAGCTTTCAAGCCCGTCAGTTCGCAAATGGCGGTGTCGAATATCAGGCCTTGGGAGTTGCCGACTTTGGTGATGGTTTTGAGCATGGTGAGCCTCGCGTGGTTGCGGGAAGAGTGCTTGAAAATACTGAAAAGAAACCGGAAAAATACTGAAAAATACCCGTAAAACAATGTTTAACGGGTATTTTAAAGCAACCAGCCGCGCTGCGCAACACACTTCAACTAATTGATTTTATTCAATTTTCTGAAACCCAAGCACCAAGCAACCGTAACTACGGTCAAGCCGCTAATCGCGCCGGTCGCATTTCACTCAAGCCGTCCGCCTCGGTGCACGAAATGGTTGTGCGAATCATGTAGCGCGGCTTGTTCATGGGCCACGGCAGGCCGCGATGCAGGCTGGCACGGTTGTCCCACATCATGAAGTCGCCACGCTGCCACACGTGGGTATACGCGTGCCCTGGCTCGGTGGAAATCGCCAGCAGCTCATCGATGAGTTTCTGCGCCTCGGCCTGCGCCATGCCCTCAATCGCGCCCGTGTGTGACGCGATATACAGTGCGTCGCGGCCATTCACCGGGTTGCGCCAGCGCATGCGCCAGCACGCGGGCGGCAGCGTGTCTTGCTCACGTTGTGAGGCGAGGCTGGGATCAATTTTGCCGCGCGAGTGCGCGTAGCTGTGCCACGCATAGCTGTCGCTAAGCTTTACCCGCAGCGATTCCGGCAGACGGTTCCACGAGGCGCGCTGCGAGACAAATTCCGTCTCGCCGCCTTCGCCGGGAATGGTGCGTGCCGACAGCACTGAGGCCAGCGCGGGCAACGGTCGAAACGAACTGTCGGTGTGCCACAACTGATTGGCCTTGGCGCGCAGTGCTTCTTTGTGCCCCGGCGGCACCAGCGCGCCATTGGCGGGATCGATATTGGTGAGTATCGAAAACGGCGTGCCTTCGCCCAAAGAAGCCGCCTTGGCCGATTCGAGCGGGCCGAATTTGGCGGAGTACGCCACCTGAATTTGATCGTCAACCGGCTGCTCGCGAAACAGCAATATCGAGTGTTCCTCAAACGCCGCACGCACCGCGCGATACACGCTGGCGTCGTGGGCCACGTCGGCCATGCTGACGCCGCGTATCTCGGCGCCGATTTCAGAATGTAGCGGTATGACATCCATAATGTTTCTCAGCGTTTCTCAAGATCAAAAAGTTTACCTATGCTACCACTCGGACGCGCGGCGGGCAGCTATGCAGCCACTATGCAGCCGCTGACTCGTGGTATTGTTCCGCCCCCGAAACACGCCACAGTTACAAAAAGGCATTCATGAAAAATATCGTTAAAAAACAATTAGTTACAAGCCTATTCTTGGCGGCATTGCCGTGGGCGGCAAGCCACGCGCAGCAAAACTATCCCACGCGCCCGGTGCGCTTGATCGTGACTGTGCCGCCGGGCGGCGCGGCGGATTTGGTGGCGCGCGTGGTGGCGCAAAAACTCGGCGAATCGCTGGGGCAAACCTTTGTCGTCGACAATCGCGGCGGCGGTGGCGGGCAAATCGCCGCAGAGCTGGCGGCGAAATCGGCAGCGGACGGCTACACCTTGCTCCAGTCGTCTATTACCACGCACGGCATTGGCCCGCATGTGTATGAAAAACTCCTGTTCGATCCGCAAAAAGATTTCACGCCCATTGCACTGACAGCCACCATGCCGATGATTATCGTCGCCAATGCGCAAGTGCCGGTGAAATCCATCAAAGACCTGGTCGCACTGGCGAAGGGCAAACCCGGCGCGTATGGCTTTGGCTCGTCCGGCTCAGGCGGCGCGCCGCACCTGGTGGGCGAGTTGTTTAAAAACGTCACTGGCGCCAACCTGCAACACGTGCCGTACAAAGGCAGCGGCCCGGCGGCTACCGATGTCGCCGGCGGGCAAGTGGCGTTCGCCTTCGACGCCATTGCGCCACATCTGCCGCACATCAAATCCGGCCGCACCCGCGTGCTGGCGGCCATCAGCCCTAACCGCTTGCCGTTGTTCCCCGAAGCGCCGACGATGAAAGAAATGGGCTATCCGCAAGTGGCAGCATCGATCTGGTACGGCCTGATGGGCCCGGCCGGTTTGCCCGCTGCGCTGGTGGCGAAACTCAACGCTGAAGCCAATCGAATACTTGGCCTGCAAGATGTCAAAGACCGCATGGCTGGTGCCGGCATAGACGCCGCGTCGCCGAACAAGCCGGAAGACTTTGCGAAATTCGTGCGCGATGAACTGGCGAAGTGGGGGCCGGTGGTGAAGGCGGCGGGGGCGAAGGCGGGTTAGGCACATTAGGCACGTTAGGCACGTTAGGCGGGAGCAGTGCCCCTGTGCCGCAGGTAGGGGTGTGCGTGAAATCGTCAGTTTAAAAATTTCGTCACTGTTCAGCTTCGTCGTAGACATCATGTCGGTGAACGTAGCGAACCGCATCGTTCGCGTGACGCGCTTACGCAAGGCCCTATCACGATGTAAGCACCACGACTGATGCGGTTCCTTCGTCACCGACATCCTACGGTTAAGCTGCATCGTTACAAAATTTCGTCATGCAGCAGCATCGCGCCGCGAGACTGCGCATGCGTGCGGGGTGCAAGCTATTCTGCTACGCGTAGTCTTCTTGCGCCGATTTAAACACTAGACCGAGGCGTTAAGGTGTTAAGGTGTTAAGGCTTTGGAGATGTCGGACCGGCAGTCGCCTTGCTTGGCGTGCCGACTTCAGGGCATGCGCACCAGTGTTTCTTGTGGCGTGCCCGCGCGAAATTTCGCCACGTAATCGGCTGCGTTAATTTCGATGCCGGAAATATTTTTCGCGTAGGCCTCCGAGCGAAAGTAAGCCAGATAATCGGCCTCAAGCACAAAGTTTGCCGAAGACAACTCCACGGTGTTGCCATCTGGGTCGTGGTAATAAAAGCTCGTGCCTGGCCCGTGGTTAAACGAGCGCATGGGTGTGATGCCGCGTGCGCGCAACGCTTCATAGCGACTGAACAAATGATCGAGCCCCGCGTGGCGTAATTGCATATGGTGCATGCCAGGCTCGCCGTGTTGGTTGTCCGCCTTGCCGCTGACTGCGGGCGTTTCAAATAGCCCCAGCACTTGCGTGTAAGGATAATCGGAAAAAATGCGTATGAAAGCGATGCGCCAAGCGCCGGTCCAATTGGGCTTGTCGGCTTCGCCGCGCACGAAAAACGCGTTCACATCGGTGACGGTTTCGTACCAGTCTTTCATTGCGGCAAAGCGCGCGGTTTTGAAAATGACTTCACTGAATTGCGGCGGCGTGAAATTTCCGCTGGTGGTTTTGACTTGATTCATAGCGCGCCTTTGTGCGTCTCTGGTTAAAAAATCAAAACAAACAAGCAACTATTCAGCTTGCCGTAGACATGCCGGTGAGCGTAGCGAACCGCATCGTTGGCGTGATAGGCGTACGCAAGGCAATTTCACGATGTCCGCTTCCCAACTGTGGAAATGCAAGTTTGCCACGTTAGAACGCATACGCCATCATAGCGCAGGATGTCGTTTTTTTGCCGGGCCGCGCACGGGCGTTTGTTGCTATAGTGCGCGTGCAGATCACGCAGCGGCGGGTAGCGTATACGCCGATGCCTTGAGCTTTGCGCCACTCTGTTTGCTGGCAATATTCTGGCAAATTTCGGAAATTAAACAACAGCATCAGCAGTTCTTTTCACTCAGGAGATCACACCATGGATTTGGGACTCAAAGGTAAAAGCGCAATCGTCACTGGCGGTAGTTTGGGCATCGGCAGGGCCATCGCGCGGGAGTTGGCGCGTGAGGGCGTGAACGTGGCCATTGTCGCGCGGCGCAAAGAGGCGCTCGACGCGGCGGCGAAGGAATTGTCGGCTGAAACCGGCGGACGTGTTATTGGCCTGACGGCAGATGTCACCAGCAAAGAGCAGGTTGAAGCCATGGTGGCGCAGGCGGCAGCGGCTTTTGGCGGCTTGCATATTTTGGTGAACTGCGGTTCGTCGCCCGGCGGGTCGGCGACGGCGATTGGCCCGATTGAGACGGTGGTTGATGAAGATTTGCTGCTCGACTTCAACACCAAATACGTTGGTGCCTTGCGCTGCGCACGGGCGGTGATTCCGCATTTGAAAAAGCAGGGTTGGGGCCGCATCATCAATATCAGTGGCACCAATGCTCGTAACGCCGGTAACTTGGCGGCGGCTACAGCATCACCTACGGCAACCTTGCGGCGCTGAACACCAACACCCCCGACAACACCGCCGCCGCCACCCGCATCCTCGCTGACAGTGAACGCCCCGGCAACCCAAACCTCGCAGCCGAAGTCATCTCCGAATTCTCGCTGACGTACTGGGCAAGCAACACGCCCGCGGCATTTCAAGGTGCAACGCTTACTACTGGGGACGCCATCGCAAAAGTCGTCGCCCCCACCGACCCGCTGGTGCTGGATATCAACGGCGACGGAGTGCACCTCACCGACTATGGAACCAGCCCCGTCCTGTTTGACATCGACCACGACGGCGGTTCACTG
>JAYTWR010000010.1:0-4147 GCA_043743335.1 Burkholderiales bacterium | reverse complement strand
AAATACCTCCTGAACTTCCTGCGCGGCGGCATCAGCCGCAACCTCATCGGCGAGATGCGCGGGAATCACGACCACGCCTTCGTCATCTCCCACAATGATGTCGCCCGGATAGACGGCAACACCGCCGCAACCGATGGGCACGTTGAGATCAATCGCGTGGTGATAAATCAGGTTCAACGGCGCGCTACCGCCCTGGCAGTAGACATGGAAATCCATCTTGCTGATGTCGCCACTGTCACGCACGGGGCCGTCGGACACGAGGCCCGCTGCACCGCGCACCATAAGGCGTGTGGTGAGAATTTGACCGCCAGAGGCAACGCGTTTTTCACCACGACAATCGAGCACCAGCACATGTCCAGGTGGCACGCTTTCGATGCCTTTACGCTGCGGATGATCAGGATTGTCGAACGCTGAAATCTGATCGAGGTCTTCACGCGCTGGAATGTTGCGCATCGTGAACGCGGGGCCGACGAGGTTGCCGGTCGTCGGCTTGGTCAGGCGTTGTGGGCCCTGAAGATAGACATTGCGAAAGCCACGCTTGAAGAGCTGGGTGCAAAGCGTGGCGACGCTGACTTTTTTGAGAAGGGCGAAAGTGGTGGGGTTCATGTGACGTAGGATGGATCAAGAAAAGCGCGGGGCTTCGACACGTGCGCAGTCGTGTTGAAACGGGGTGCCTTAGGCGAGTCTCAATCGCTGCCGCCATTGTCGCACCTCCTCGCAAGGGGGGGCCCTCGCCCGCAGTGCCTGCGGGTCGCCGCGAGCAACGCCTTTGGTGGCGGCTCGGGCCTTGGCGACTTCCGGCTTGCCGCAACGCTTCACCGCAGCGTTTTTTGCTAGCTGCGTGTTCGAAATGAAGCCGCGAAACCCCTTAAAACAGTGAAGCTTGGTAGGTGACAGTCTGCCCACTACAGGGCTATCATTGGGCGTGTTAGTGTTGATACGATGAAATCAATCTAGACGAAGTCGAGCCCGACTTTTGTTTTGCGATGCGCTTGACTGGACTTCGTTCACATCATTTGAGGAGCAACATGAATACCGTTACACGCCAGAATGCTTGGAACAACGGCGGCACTTTCAAAAACCCCGACTTGCTGTGGTATGCCAAAGGGGTGGGTGCAATGATGCAGCGCGCATTGAACGACCGGAATAGTTGGTGGTTTTTTGCTGCCATCCACGGTCAATACCTGCCCGGCACGCCCAACGCGCAATCTGCATTTCCCGGCTGGCAGGCCATCCCGCCCTTGCCACGAGTGCCCATCGTTCCACTTCCTTCCACGGCTGACATGGCCCAGTTTTGGGACCAGTGCCAGCACCAAAGTTGGTACTTCCCGCCGTGGCATCGCGGTTACCTGCTTGCCTTGGAGGCGCAGATTAGGCAAGCCGTGGTGTCGCTAGGCGGTCCGGCATCATGGGCGTTACCCTATTGGAATTATTTTGGCCCCGCTACGCAGTACAAGATTCCACCCGCGTTCACGCAGAAGATGCTGCCGGATGGGGTCACCGCGAATCCGCTTTATGTCACGGCGCGCTACGGGCCTCGTAGTGACGGCGATATTTTCATTCCAATTCCACCGGTGTCTCAAGGTTGTATCTCCAATACTATCTACACCGGTAGCAACGCCCAAACGCCGCGCCCTGGATTCGGTGGGCCACAAACCGGGTTTTCGCACGACGGCAGGGTCAGCGGCAACTTAGAGAGCAACCCACACAATCAGGTTCACGTTGACGTTGGAGGCTCGGCACCTAGCGGCTCGCCGTGGGGCTTGATGAGTGATCCGGGCATCGCTGCCCTCGATCCGATCTTCTACCTACACCACTCAAACATTGATCGTATGTGGGCGCATTGGAACGTTAGCGGCATGCCGAATCCTATGCTTTCAACTTGGCTCGATGGTCCCGCAGCGAGTGGGGCGCGAGCGTTTGTCGTACCCATGCCGGGCGGTGTTCCTTGGGTCTACAAGCCCGCTGACGTCAACAGTCTGAGTCAGTTGAACTATACGTACGATGACCTCGTTGCGGGTGCTCCACCGCATGCTGCCGTCGGTGTACTTGCCGCAAGGCTTCGAAAGCTGGGCGTCGTGGGAGCGCCATCGCCTTCGCCAGCATCAGACTCACAAGTCTCCAGCACACAAGGAGCGGGCGTGGATACTGCAAAAGATTCAGAACTCGTTGGGGCGCATGACGGTGCGCTACAGATAATGAGCTCCGGCGCGCGCGCGCAAGTCAAGCTTGATGCCACGAGCAGTCGAGCGCTGTCAGTGAGTCTCAAATCCGCCTCGCTCGCCGCGCCACCTGATCGGGCCTACCTGGCGCTTGAGAATGTCCGCGGCACGCGAGACGCACAGAGCCTCACTGTATACGTCAATGGCCATTCCGCCGGAACGGTGGCACTATTTGGATTGAGCCGCGCCACCGCCAAAGACGCCGATCACGGCGGCTCGGGGCTCACCTTCGAATTGGACATCACCAGCATCATCGATACGCTGCATGTTGAAGGCGCGCTTCAAGTCGAGGCGCTCGACGTCAAAATCTTGCCGAGTCACCCAGTTCAAACGGACGCGCCACTTAGCATTGGGCGCGTAAGCGTTATTCGTGAGAGCCACCGATGACCGAACAGGCCCGATCACGCGATCGGGTAACGTACGTGGTGGCAATCGCGACCCTCTTCGCATGGATCGTTCTCCTGATTGACCACGGCGCTGGCAACGTTCAGGCCATCGCTTCGATCTGCTCGGCCGCACGCGCAGGAGCATCGGCGGTCTCGTTTGACACGCTGCTTGCGTTCAACTCACTGTGGTCATTGGTGTTCGGATGGCTGATAATGCTTGCGGCGATGATGTTGCCAACGCTGAGTGCGCCAATTTTTCACGTCTACGAGCGCAGCTTCAAGCGGCGACGCTTTCGCTCTGTGAGTATGTTTACGGCGGGCTACAGCGTTGTGTGGCTACTGGTGGGTCTAGTCATGCTGGCTGCACAACACGCCTTAAACGCGCTGCTTCCGACGTCATACTGGCTGACGCTGACGGTATGCTTGGCGGCGTTCGTGTGGCAATGCTCACCGGTCAAGCAGCTCTGCCTAAACCGCAATCACAACCACGCCGAGCTGATCGCCTTCGGTCTTGCGGCGGATCTCAGCGCGCTAAGGTTTGGAATAACACACGCGCTCTGGTGCGTTGGCTCCTGCTGGGCATTAATGCTCGTGCCCGTGTTGGTCAGCGACAGTCATTTGTTGTTGATGTTTGCCGTCACGGTAGTCATGGTCGGCGAGCGGTTAGAGCCTCCCCGCCCGTTGTGCTGGCGCGTACGCGGCCTGAGCAAACTCGTGCGTATTGCGACACATGCAATCCGGTCGAGGCAATTTAGATTTGGGCTTTGGCTTCGCTAGTCAAGGTGGAGGCCGAGCCGACCAAATTGCTTCTGCTGGCCTCGCTAAAGCACGTTGCAACATCCGCGCTTGAAGCGTCCGGCTCACAGCACGGGGGCACTGACTCTTTGACAAGCTCGGCAACGCTCCACTGCGCGAGCCACACTGAAACTACTCAAATTTGATGCCGCGCTCGGCAATCACTTTCCCTTAGCGAACACGGGCACGATGTATGATCGCTTTGAGCTCTGCGGGACTGGTGGACAGGGGCGTTGCAAGTTGCGAAATCAGCCGCACGCGCTTGCCCGCAACCGCGTGCGGCTACCTCTGTGTCGCCAGCTATTTTGTCGATCATTGGCGGCGGTGTGCCAGCGGGTGCGAACATCGCAATCCATGGTCCGGACTCCGTGCCTGCAATGCCCGCTTCCACAGGAGTAGGCTCGTCGGGCAGCGCACATCGCCGCTGACTGCGAGTGCATTGCGCTTAACAGTACGATGACGGCGAGGGGTGTTTGCTTGGGTACGGAACACTTTGGCCGTGGGTCCACGTCGCTGATGGCACCAATGTGGCGGCCACGAGCGCGATACCTTTTGTCCTGCTGGGCATGGCGCTCCTAATGAATTTCCGGCTCACCAGACGTCGCTTGCGGCTCAGCGCCTTCGCTGTACCCAGGTTCCAGAAAATCGAAGTCGCAGCCGGTATCTGCCTGCTGGATGTGCTTGAGATAGAGCACGCCATAGCCCCGCGTGAACTTCGGAATCGGCTTCACCCAAGCGGCTTTG
>JAYTWR010000009.1:0-2870 GCA_043743335.1 Burkholderiales bacterium | reverse complement strand
TACGTCGCCGGTAATGGCGGCATCAAGACCGAGGTCGCGCAGTTTCTCGCCAAAGTCGAAACCAGCGAACAAGTACTTGAATATTCAGGTGCGTTCTTGCAGTTGTACCGCGAGGAGGCGCGCTATCTAGACCGCACGGTGCACTGGGTTGGGCGTGTAGGCATGGAGTACGTGAAGAAAAACGTGGTCGATGATGCGGAGAATCGCAAGGCCCTTTACGCGCGCCTGAAGTTTGCCGTCAAAGACTACATTGACCCGTGGGCCGAACGCGCGCAAGGCGTGGTGGCGAAAACCGATTTTGAAATGCTGACGGTGTGAGCATGGGAACCATGACTGAAATTGCGATGAAAAAAATCTGCACGCTGCAAGAAATTCCTAAACTCGGCGCCCGCGTGGTGCAATCGCGTGAACACGGCGACATCGCGGTGTTTCGCAATGCCGATGACGAAGTGTTCGCCTTGCTCGACAAATGCCCGCACAAAAATGGGCCGTTGTCCCAAGGAATTGTGCACGGAAAGCGCGTTACCTGTCCCTTGCACAATTGGAATATAGAGCTGGCCGATGGCTGCGCGCTGGCACCCGATCAGGGCTGCACAAAATCGTTTCCGGTGCGAGTCGAGAACGGCGACGTGCTGTTGGGCGTCTAAAGCAACGCGCCTCCATGCGAGGAGCGGTCGGTGCACGCGCCGTTGATGCGTGTGCCAAGCGATCTGGTCGAACGCACCCCGCTATCTTGCGATCGGCGTGCTGCGCGAAATAACATTGGAAAACTCGCCGGAAATCTCGTCAAGAGAAAGTACATTAAATAAATTACTTTAACTTCGAGTCCCAAGCACTTGTCGTATTTGAGTATTTATCATATATCATTGATTTTTAACGAAATTTTGCAAAAAACCGTGGTGCCGGCGGGCGCTCACGGGTAGTATTGGTAGTCCGCTGTTAACAATCTTTAACACGCCGCACGGACATGCCCACGTTTTTCGCCTTCAACAACGCTTGCCTCGGCAGCTTCGCGCGCCACGCCGCCGCCGTGCTGGTGCTCGGACTGGGCATATTGCCAGCGCGCGCTGATGAAAACAATGTTTCCGCCGCCCCGGTCGCCACGCCGGCTGAAAGCAAAGCATCAAGCCTGCCGTCATTGCACTCCGACCTGAAATTTTCTGTGCTGGCGCCACCACGCAAGGCAGTCCCGGACGCGGACGATGCCATTCTGAAGACTCAGATATTTCGCATTGCAGAAAGTTTGCAAGCAGCGGCGCGTGGTCTGTACGTAGACAAGATGAAAAGCCTGGGCGGCTTCGACGTCTATATCGCCGACTCCAAGGAGGCAGAAACGCTTTCCTCGGCCACTGGCAAGATTGCGCTGTACGGCGGCATTGCCCAATTGAAGCCGGTTGACGATTGGCTGGCATTTGTGATCGCGCGTGAAATGGGCCATGTCCTGGCCGGGCATCACGATCAAAATTCAGCAGCGTCGATTCTCACTTCGGTGATCATGAATTTGATCATTCCGGGCAGCGGTTTGCTCAAAAGCGCGCTGTCCTTTGCCGGCTCACAGGTTGCCGCCGCCAGCGGCGGTGAAAAGCAAACGCAGGAAGCTGATGAAATCGCTGTTAAGTTGCTGGAGGCGGCTGGCTATACCTCGCAGACTGTGGCGCTCAATCTGGCGCAAGGCCCGCTGGACGGGCGTTTGGGTACCAGCAGTTGGGCTGACTCGCTGCGCTTGTCAGCGCGCACCTGGATCGCTCGCCAGAGCGCCACTACACAAAGCTTGGCGACCGAGTTCCCATGGGCTCCTGGCCTTGAAACAGCAGTGGCTGCACAAACCGCCCATGATGGCGCGACAGTCGCCGTGGCCCGGCTTGCTCGCTCTGACGTTGACGGTCAGACCGCATCGTCAGCCCGGATTGCAACCAATGCAAAGACGGAAACTGCGGCGTCGACGTCGATCGCCCCACCCGTCGCCGCATTGCCAGTGCTGCGGCGCGGCGTGGCCGATGAAATGCCGTTGCTGCGTATGCGGCCTTCCGGCATTGCTGGCCCCTTTATGTTGGGTGGCTACGCAGTACCGGTGCGGCGGATTGAATAGCGTTGTTCTGCCGCTGTCAATCCGCAATTTAACTTGTAGCTAACCCACCGTACTCTTGCTGTTCTCCCGTGCTCCTGCTCTGCTCAGGCGAACTCCCAAAACCTAGCATTCAGTCAACGCCTTCGCCGCGGCAAACAGCGCGCTGGAAGGTTCGCCAAGCGCCGTACAGACGCTAAAATGATTGTGCCCTGGCATCGGCACATCCCGAGAAAAAATATTGCCCCAATGCGCCGCAAGAACGCGCGCTTGCCGGTGAAACTCACTGCTTTCGTCGCCACCAGTCGTTGTGAACAGCGGTGCGTGGGTCGCAGGCGGCAGACAAACCGGGCTCATCGCCAACACGCGCGCCTGCGTCAGCTTCAAGTCGCCTTTCAAAAATGGTGTGTGCATGAACGGCTCGAGATCGTACAAGCCGCTAATCGCCAAGGCGCCACGCACTACATCAACCGGCAAGGCGCCATGCCAGCGCGGCCATTGGCAGGCCAGCATCAAGGCGGCCAAGTGTCCGCCGGCCGAATGCCCAGCCACGGTGAGTCGGTGCGGATTGGCACCGTAATGTCCAGCATTCAAATAGACCCAGGTAATCGCTGCCACCGTATCGCGCACCAGATCTTCAAGCTGCACCTTCGGTACCAGACGATAATTAATGATAGCCAGCGTAATTCCGGCGCGCGTGAAGGCCGGCGCCAGAAACGAGAAATCTGATTTGTCCATCGCACGCCAGTAACCGCCGTGAATAAACACCATCACCGGTGCGTTGCCGGCGCCGCGCCGCGCCGGA
>JAYTWR010000008.1:0-3399 GCA_043743335.1 Burkholderiales bacterium | reverse complement strand
GCGAGCACGCCGTGAAATCGCGTCAGGTGTAGGCGTGGCCTTGGCACCCGTGCCGCCAGCCGTTGCATAAACTCCATCGGCTCCATCACGATGTGCGTGGCACCGTCCTTCCACGGCGTTTTGAGTTTGAGAACGATCTGGCCTTTGCCATTGATGGCAAGCCGCTCGTTGCTCAAGGCCGGACGCGTGATGTAGCGGCATAGCTGCTCAAGCCCCTGCCGGTCGTTGGCGGCAAGCGCTACACCGGCGTGCAGGCTGAATCCATGGGCGTTGGCGCACAGCGCGTCTTTCGTGGGGCGTTGCTGATACGGTTGCCCGTCGGTGATGCGCAGCACCTTTTGCCCCGCGCGCGGGCCGTGGGCGATGCGCCAGGTGGCGGATGCCGCCTGTAACGGGGCGAGTGGGTTGTCCGGATCGGTGTTGGCAAGATACACCTCGCCTTGCTCTTCGATGAGGTGGCCAGCCTTGGTGAGCAGTTTGATGATGCGGTGGATGATTTTGTTAAGCAGCGTGGTGAGTTGTTCTTTTGTGGGCACTGGCGCTTCGTGGAACACCGGTTCACCCTTTGCGCCTTCGGTGGTGGTGTTTTCATAAACGCCATCGAGCCATAGCCCTTGCAGGTGGATGTTCAGGTTCGCCGCCGACAAAGCGCTGGATCAACGTTACCGCACCGCTGGCTGCCTTTGCACGTGCCACACCCGTTTGTTCAATGAGATGCGTAGCATGCGCACAGCGGCCAACCGCTCACCGGCACCTTCATGGACTACGCCATGCCGCGCGCCGACAATCTGCCGTTTTTTGACGCCCACATCAGCGAAACGCCCGACACCACACACCCACTCGGCATCCGCCCCGCGGGTGAAGGCGGCACCACGCCCGCGCTGGGCGTGGTACTCAATGCCGTGGTGAATGCACTGTCAGAGTACGGGGTGAAGCACATTGAAATGCCAGCAACGCCGGCGCGCATCTGGCGCGCGATACACGGTTTGCCGTCACGCTAAACTGCTGTCAAATCAATCCGCCCGCGCGCCAGATAATTTGACTGCCCGCGCCCACTTTTCAATTTCACTTTTCATGAACGCGCTAAATTGTTCTGGCGTACCCACCGCTGGCTCATAGTCGGCGGCGATCAACCGTTCACGCAAGGCGGGGTTTTTAACGGCTGCGGTGATTTCACCATTCAACCGATCGACAATGGCACGCGGCGTCTGTGCGGGCGCTACCAGTCCATACCAAACCGTGGCCTCAAAACCGGGAATCGTCTCCGCCACGGTGGGCACCGTCGGCAAGTTTCCTGCGCGCTTGGCGCTGGTAATCCCCAGCACCTTCAATTTCCCGGCCTTGACAAAAGGCATCACGCCCGGCGTCGAAGCAAAGGTCAGTTGAATGAAGCCGCTGATCACATCGTTAGTGGCCAGCACTGCGCCTTTGTAGGGAATATGCACAATGGTGATGGCCGCAGCAGTCTTAAAAAGCTCTGCGGCCAAATGCGCGCCGTTACCGGTGACCGCACCAAAGTTCAGCGCCCCCGGTTTGGCTTTGGCCAGTGCGATCAAATCCCTCACCGTAATCACGGGCAACGAAGGATGCACAGCCACCACATACGGCGCGGTCGCCAGCAGCGCTATCGGCGCAAAGTCGCGCACCGGGTCATACGGCAGCTTGCGGAACAGACTGACGTTGATCGCGAAATTGCCCACACCCGCGATGAACAGCGTGTAGCCGTCCGGCGACGCTTTCGCAGCCATTTCTGCGGCGATATTGCCCGACGCGCCAGGCCGGTTGTCGGTCACAATTTGTTTGCCCAGCGCGTCCGACACCGGCTGCGCAATCATGCGACCGAGTATGTCCGTCGGCCCGCCCGCGGGCAGGGGATTCAACAGGCGTATGGTCTTGACCGGGTAATCCTGCGCGTGAGCGGCAATGGAAACAGACAGGCAAGCCAAGGCCAAACCCGCGCCCGTTACCCCTATGTGCCCAAGCGCTTGGGCGATGCGCACGCTGATGCTCAAGCTCATACCGGCAACTGCAACACGTAGCGCGACAGAATATTACGCTGCACCTCGCTGCTGCCGCCGGCGATGGTGCCGGGACGCGACATGTAAAACGTGGTCAACGCATCCACTTCCACCGGATGCCCTGGGTCGCCAAAGTTACGCACGCCCTCGATCATCGCTTCTTCAGCGCCGGTTTCCAGCAGCAGTTCTGCCAGCCGCTGCCACGCCTCCATGGTCCAGATTTTCAGCATCGACACGTCCGGGCCAACCTGCTCGCCGCGCTTCACCTGCTCGATAAAACGACCATACAGCGAGCCGAGATCATCGATATCGAGCTTCAACGCCGCGTAGCGGTCGACAAAGCCTTGGTCGTCAAACAAACCTTGCGCGCGCGCTACCATCGCCAGACGCTGCAGCGCGTACGCCGGTCTGCGCGGACTGCCGATGGCAAGGCGCTCAAAGCCCAGCAGCGCCTTGGCTACCGTCCACCCGCGATTGAGCGCGCCCACAAGATTGGCTTTCGGCACGCGCACATTGTCGTAATACACCTGACAAAACTCGGCGTGGTTTGCCAGATTGGTAATCGGCCTGAGCGTGATGCCCGGCGTTTTGAAATCCACCAGAAACAGGCTGATGCCTTCCTGCTTTTTGGCCTCAGGATTAGTGCGCGTCAACACATAGCAGTGCGTGGCGTCTTGCGCGAGTGAAGTCCAGATTTTTTGCCCGTTGATTACGTAATCATCGCCATCCGCTACGGCCGTAGTGCGCAGACTGGCGAGATCCGAACCCGAGTTCGGCTCCGAATACCCCTGACACCAGATGTGTTCGCCTGACAATGCGCGCGGCAGGTAAAACTGCTGCTGCTCGTCCGTGCCGTAGTGCATGAGGATGGGGCCGATGTGCGTAATGCCCTGATCGGGCGGGCGCGCCACACCGTGACGCTCGATCTCTTCCATGTAAATGAGCATCTTGCCAGCATCGAGCCCCATGCCGCCCCATGCCACTGGCCAGTTGGGCGCCATCCAGCCCTTTTGATACAGCTTCGCCCACCAGCCTTTCATTTCATCCCAGCGCGCGCGGCGCAAAATGTAACGCAGGTCTGCGGGATATTCCGCTTCAAAAAACGTTCGCAGTTCGCTGCGAAAAACGTCGTCAGTCAGGGCATTGTAGTCGCGTGTCACTGGGCTCTCCCGGTCATGCGGCACATTCTAGCGCGGCAGCGCGGCGTGCAACAGCGATGGCCGTGTAAAATCTGCCTTGCTTCGCGCGAAGCGCTGAGGATTGGAGAAGCAGATGCGGTCGTTATTTTCACGATGGACAGGTCTTGCGGTCATCGCCTGCGCAGCGCCGGCACACGCGCAGCCGCGCGCCGACGACGCGAAGTTTCCCACGCGCCCGGTGC
>JAYTWR010000007.1:0-1765 GCA_043743335.1 Burkholderiales bacterium | reverse complement strand
TCCTCGCTGTTTAGGCTTGTCAGAAAGTGCGCGTTACTTTGCGCCGATTGCTGGATCTCCATGGTTACTGCATGCTCCTCGTCAAGCTCGATACGGCTTTCTATTCCGGGGGCGGTGACTCAGGCTCGCCACTACTTTTGCGCCTGCGCCACTGTTGCCTGCCAGCGTCTTGAAACTATCGGCCTTCCCCAATGCGGTCATTTCGGAACTTCACACCTTCACGGTCGGCTTCACCCGGTACCATTGCACCTCGCCTGCTTTCGTGCCTACGCATCAAGTGCGCCATTACTGGCGCACCTGCAAGGCTCGATACCAGACCCGTGGCTAGCGGCTGGGCGGGACTCTCACCCGCTGGATCATGCAACATTGCCATGCCGCAACCAAGACTTGACCCTTTTGCTTCGTGCTTCGTGCGAATGCAGCGAGTGTGTTTGTGGTGCGCGCCTTTGCGCGCCGTCTTGATGCGCTGGAGAAGCAGACGGCGGCGCTGCACATCATTGTTAAAAAACAAATACTTACCACCTACCCGCGTCAAAGACGCGCCGGAATTCATCCTTCACAGTGGAATGTGTAGACCTGACACCTCGCTGGGACACCTCGCTGGCCAGCACGCGGGCGAAGAAGGCGAGGGTGCTGATGACAAACCAGTGTTCCACGAAGCGCCAGCGCCCACGGCAGAACAACTCACCACGCTGCTCAACAAAATCATCCATCGCATTATCAAGCACCTCACCAAAACCGGCCACCTCATCGAAGAACAAGGCGAGGTGTATCTTGCCAACACCGACCCGGACAACGCCCTCGCCCCGTTACAGGCGGCCTCGGCCACGTGGCGCATCGCGCACGGCCCGCGCGCGGGGCAGAAGGTGCTGCGTATCACCGACGGGCAACCGTATCAACCGCGCCCGGCAAAAGACGCGCTGTGCGCCAACGCCTACGGCTTTAGCCTGCACGCGGGCGTGGCCATCGACGCCAACGACCGGCAGGGGCTTGAGCAACTCTGCCGCTACATCACGCGCCCAGCGATTAGCAACGAGCGGCTGGCGATCAACAGCAAAGGCCAGATCGTGCTCAAACTCAAAACGCCGTGGAAAGACGGCGCCACCCACATCGTGATGGAACCGATGGAGTTTATGCAACGGCTGGCGGCGTTGGTGCCGAGGCCACGCTTACACCTGACGCGATTTCATGGCGTGCTCGCACCCAATGCAAAATTGAGATCGAAAGTCGTGCCGGGCGCGCAGGAGAAAAAAACATCAGAACCAGTAGCCGAAAAAGAGCACACCTGCGCACACGCGCGCATGCGCTGGGCGCAAATGCTAAAGCGCGTGTTCGACATCGACATGGAGCGCTGCGAATGCGGCGGCAAACTCAAATTCATCGCCGTGATCGAACAGCCGGACGTGATCGAAAAAACACTCAAGCACCTGGGTCTTGACCCGCAACCGCCGCCGATAGCGCCAGCGCGGCGGGAGGAGATGGGGGAGTTGTTTGAGGCGGCGTGTGGGAAATCACCGTGCAGACAAACAATCGCGAGCGGGTTTTACCGGGGGCGAGGAGGGCGCTTGGGTTGTGCCAACGTAGAGGTAAAAAAGTCTATTTAAAACAGATAGTTAAGTGTGTTTGGCCCAGTGGGATTAGCGGGCTGATTTGGCGTTTCGGGGTGGGCGGGCGGTGGCCGAGAGGATTCGTGGAAATTGACCGCTCGCGTGCGCGCGGATACATTGGTGGTTATGCGAAAAGGCGGTTTAAAATTCCTATACCC
>JAYTWR010000006.1:0-8356 GCA_043743335.1 Burkholderiales bacterium | reverse complement strand
GCCATAGCCCGTGCAGGTGGATTTTCAGGTTCTTAGCCGACAAAGCGACCGTAGGATGTCGGTGAGCGCAGCGAACCGCATCAATCGCGTATGCAAACTAGCGCAGCGTCCTCAATAAGAAGCAGCATGCCACCCCGAGCGATGCGGTTCACATTCGTTCACCACATCCTACGCACCGCTGCACCACCACCGCCAGCACCGGGGTGATGAGTTCGGGGTGTACGGCAAACAAGCTCCTCAGCGGTATCGGGAACGACAGCACCCACTGCCGCACGGGCACGCGCGGTAGGATGCCGTCCACTAGGGCTGCCGCCGCTTCGTTCACGCGCCGCGTGCCGCACGAGGGACCTCACTTTACGACTGGCCGCGCCGTTTACAACTAAAGGCGATCAGCGTTTCGTGGTTACACGTTTCGCAGTTGAGTCGGATAAACCCGTGCGCGAGGATGCCGCATTGCAGGTAAGCGTCGAGATAACCATTTGGTGACCATGACGCTCAGCGGCGCACAACTGCTGCGCCTATTGGTGACCCAACAAGGCCGACCCATGATTGGCGCTCGGGACGTGTGAGGACGATGGGGTTTGAGTGTGTCGCGCACTTTGGCAATGGTAGAGTGTCGCTGCGCGAATCCGCGATTGCGCGATTGCACGATTGCGCCAGCAGCGTGCGTTGTAGTCGAGAGCACGTGACAAACCCTCCAAGACATTTTTTGTAAGTAATTGATTTAATTGATAAAAACAGCGGAATTCCTGAGGCATTCCCAACTCATTTTATGGCTGGTGACGCTGCTGGCCGCGTGTGCCACGCATGGTCAAGAGCGCCCGGCATTCGCGGTAAAAATGGCGACGCCCGATTTAAAGCCGGGCAACGTCTTCCGCGATTGCGACGCTTGCCCGGAAATGGTGGTGTTACCGCCCGGACGCTTCATCATGGGTTCTGCCGCCGATGCGCAAGATCGCTTTCATCAGGAAGGCCCGCAACGCAGTGTACCCATCGCACGCGCCTTGGCCGTGGGGAAATACGAAGTCACGCGCGGCGAATACGCGTTGTTTGTGCAAGCAACAGGCCGGGCAGCCTTGGGTTGTTCCACTTATAAAGGCGGTTTTTTTGGCGACGATCCCGCTGCAAGTTGGCGCGTGCCAGGGTTTGCGCAGACTGACCGCCACCCGGTGGCGTGTGTGAACTGGCACGACGCCAAAGCCTACGCCGCGTGGCTCTCGCGCAAGAGCGGCAAACGCTATCGGCTGCTGACCGAGGCGGAATGGGAATACGCCGCACGCGCGGGTACCACCAGCGCCTACTATTGGGGTGACGACATGGCGCACAATTGTCGCTACGCCAACGGCGCGGATCAAACCGCCAAGGCTGCGCATTCGAATTTGACGGTGGCCGATTGCACGGACAACCATGTTTACACCGCGCCTGTCGGCACCTTTCAGCCGAATGCCTTCGGCTTGTACGATATGTCAGGCAACGTATGGGAATGGACAGAAGATTGCGGGAACGCCAACGACGAGGGCGCGCCGGGTGATGGTATCGCGGTCGGTAGCGCGGACGGCAGTGCGGACGGCAGTGCGCGTGTCACCGGAGACTGTAACCGGCGCGTAGTGCGCGGTGGATCATGGAATAATTTCCCGCCGATGTTGCGTTCTGCAGTCAGTATTGCGGTTGCCGCCCGCTATCGCAATAGCATCTACGGCTTGCGGGTTGCCAGAGCGTTTTAACGCTTTGGCCTGTGGGTTTGTCGGATGCCGGTGACGCCGCGTCACTGAGTCACTGGGTCACCGCGCCCGATTCGCCGCAATATGCTCAGCCGCACGATACCCGGTGGTGGATGATTTGCTCAAGCCGCCGACATAACCGACGGCATCGCTACCATTTTGCCGGTAGCACCGGCCTGCTGCGCACGCTCCAGTCACTGCGGCAAGAATAGGCGTGCCGCTAGAACGCAGAAAGTTTTTTGATGTGCCACCCGCGCGTTAACCATAGATCGACTTGCTTTGACAATGCACCATCTGCACTGGCGTAAGCGATGACAGTGGCCCTAGCAAGCCTTGCGGCGACGTCGTTTCGCTCGAGTGCGCGTTGGCTGGTCAGTCTCATCAGCTTGGTTTCCGTGGTCACGATAGCCATGCAACTGTTCGTGATTGCATCTCTCCATGAAGGCGGTAGTTGCGCGCTGATCAGCGGACGGGCTAATACGGCTACAACCGGGCTGCGCGCTTGCAGCAATATTTTCAAAACGGATTGTTCAAGCGGAGAGTGAAATCCGCTGATCACCACCTGACGAGTTTGGGCCTGCTCCAATGCCCAATCGGTTGCCGCGCGTATGGCCGTGCCAGGGCACTGTCGAGAGGCAAAAAATGCCATCATCGGAACATCCAGCAGGGATTGGCGCCCCACACCGGTCACGGCAAGCCCTTTGCGTAGTTGATGCCAGGTCAACAATTTAAAATGCCGGCCCAGATAATGAAAATAGACGTAAGTAATTGATTTAAAACAATTTATTTGTTTTTTTTATTTCATTATCCAAGCCTTCAGATAATGAATCACCCGGTGTGCCCAACTGTTCGGGTTTCGTATAGCGTGCTTGCTGGCGCGATGCGGCAGGCAAAGCCACCAGCACACCCTGTGCCACCCAGTTACGCAACTGCTTGGATGCCGCCAAGGTATCCATGCCGGAAATCTCGCGCAATTTGCTGTTGGCAATAGGGCCTTGCCGGTCTATCCAGTCGCTCACTACATTCCACACGCTGGGGCGCGCCAGATTGAGTAATGTCACCGTCACACTCTCCACCGCCGTGTCTGTGTTTTGATAGTACCGGGGCGGATACAGTTTGGCGGCAGCCATTTCAGCAAACATCATCTTCACGCCTTCGCCCGCGTCAATGTTGGGCGCCTCTGGAAACTCGCGCAAATTCTGCACAATGAGAGGGTTACGCGCCTTGCTGCCGGTGCGCGAAATATTGCCAGCCGTAATAGTGCCTGGAAACGTGCCAGGACTCTCTACTTCAATGCGATCATCAAAAATGCGTACAAAAATATCGCGGTTTAACCGATAGTCGCGGTGAATTACAGCGTTGACTATCGCCTCCTTCACCACACGCTCCGGGTACACATGGCGCGTCTTGAACCCGCTGCTGGCCAAGGTCAGCCCCTCTTCCAGTTCTCGCAGCACGGCTTTTACGGCATCGTCAATTTGCCCAATCAGTGGGCCGCGAATCGTAAGCGGGGATTTACGCAGGTTAGGCACCGCGCCCGGGAAGCTCGTTTTACCGCTGTACACCATCAGCCGAATGTCAGCCCGCGTGTCGTGCGCGGCCAGCAGGCTGCCCGGTTCATCGGCAAACAACAACACCGCCGCGCGTGTGGGCTGCAATTCCGCACCGGCCTTGACCGCAAGCCCGATGCTCTGCAACTGCTCGGCAAATGTGCCTTGCTTAAGTCCGCGCGCCGCGACGAAACGGCGCCAGACATCGGTCTTCACCATCTCCAGCGCCACCGGCACCGCTTCGCCCGCCGCACTACGCACGCCACGCCGGTAATGCAATTCGGCGATCTCGGTCGCGGTCATCTCGCGGTTGCTCGCGCTCATGCGCATCCACGTGCCATCGTCAACGATGGAATGCACCGCGTCGCTTTTCTCCACGCGCAGCAGCACAATGTGCCCCAGCTTGCCGTCGCGCAACGCGCAGGCCAGCCGCAGCCAGTGCAGCCGTCCCAGCGCAGGGTTGAATTGCGTCGTCGCCTTGCGTGACAATTCATCGAGTGCTTCCGGGTTTTCCTCGATCCCATACAGACGTGCTTTGCCACTGCTTGATGCCGGATCAGCGATACCCAGCACCAGCACACCGCCGTCGGTATTCGCAAATGCGCAGATTGTCGCCAGTGCCTTGCCGACCATTTTCCCGGATACCCGCTTGAACTCCAGCGTCTGGCTCTCCGCAGCATCGAGCAAGGTTTCGATGCGGGCAGCCGCTTGGGCAGGGCTGAGGTCAATCATTGTTACTGTCCTCACCTTGACCAATGCGGTACTTGATGTCGTAGCAAATAATGTAATCAGCTTCCATTTGCGTGAGCTGCACAGACGAAGCAACCAATGTATCGAGATACTCTATTGCAGACCATGATCTCTTGGGAATCAAGCATTGGACAGTGAGCGTATCGTGCTTAAACTTCATTCGACGTGTGTCTGACTGTGCTTGAAGGTCCTCCATCAATATTTGGACGCCACGACCTACCGCCCTAGCCGCACCACCGTGTAGTAGCTGCGTTGGCAGCGGAAATGCGTCAATCTCACGTTTATTTAGATGCCGGCAGTCAGAAAGTAAGGTGATAAACCAGTAGAACAGTGAACTATTGAGTGAAGCCAACGTAGCATGCGATTCAGCCTGAGATCCGAAAAGAAGTTTTTTGAACTCACTCGGCTCGCGAGGTGACCCCGTCCCATCTAAGACACGGGGCACAAAATCAATAACCTGTAAAAAATATCCAACTTTGCGCGAATAATTAACGATATGAGGACTTGTTGTTACCAAGTGCGCAGCAATCGACCGCCCAGCAACTTGCAGCTTCGTCAGTATTGCCCGCTCAACGTCGCTGCCCATCTTAGGTATAGCGTTCGAAATGGGAGAATCGGGAGTTATGTAATAGCAAAGGCGCTGAAATAGCGTTGGCCTCTCGTCGCTTACCCACTTGTGGTATCGAGTGGTTATCCAAGAAGGGAAACGAGTCTGTGCTGCAATCAAAATCGCTAATCTAATGTGCTCCAAACCTTCAAATAAACGCGATGGCCTATCATCAAAACAACTAGCGTGAATACTTCGATTCGCATAAAGCAACTGCAAACTACGATATCCATCCGTCGAGATCGATGAAATCGGAACAATGAAACCGGTCCTACCCATCACGTGCGCAAGCGCCGCGCCGCGTTCAAGCATTACCGCGTACAAATTTCCACAGTCTGCGCATACGTAGTTGGTGACTTGGTAGCTTTTAATCTCTGAAAGCTGCACATAAGGCGGATTACCAATAACCACATCAAATCCGCCCGCCGCCATCAGCGGATAGAAATCCACATACCAATGAAAAGGCTTGTGGCTGAATTTCCATGCCTCATATTTCTTGATTTTCGAGGGATCAACTCCGTAATCGCGGGCTAGGTGGTAATTCAGCGTCTCTTCCAGATTGTGCAGTGTGTCTGTCAATGCCTGCTTGTCCTGCGCCGATACATGGCCGCCGCGCTGCACCTGCTGAATCTGGAAATTGTTGTACTGTTGCTCCACTGCAACGAGGCGGATGCGAATATCCTCCCAAGCGTCGCTGAACAAATTGCCCTGTGTTGCTCCCTTGACCGCTTTTTCCGTTTCGTCGGCAGTCGCATAGCCCACCAGCGTGTTGCCGTGACGGATGTTGAAGTCGATATCCGGCAACGGCTCAATGTCGTCGCCAGGCTCGAGTAGCGCCACCAGCTTAAGGAATAGCCGCAGCTTGGCGATTTCCGTCGCCTGCTCCTCGATGTCCACGCCGTACAGGTTGTGCACCATGATGTGTTTGATGACGGCGTAGTCCTGCGCGCGGTCTGTTTTGGCGGCGGCAAAGCGCGCAAGAATTTCATCGACTTCCGCCCATTTCTCGGGGCGGCTCTTTTCCCCCGCGATCAGTGCATCGCTGCGCACTGCATGCAGCGTGCGCAGACTGGCGTCGTACAGGGGTTTGAGAATATTCAGCGCGGCAAACAGAAATGCGCCGGAGCCACAGGTCGGGTCCAGCACCGAAAGCCCGTGGCGGAACTTCTCGTTGCTCTTGCGCGGCAGGCGCCCGGCGAGGGCGAACCAGAAACTCTTGAGCAACGCCACGTCGGTACAGCCTTCGATTAGGTCCTGCGCGAACTGGCGGATGTTGAGGTTATGAGTGATCAGGTCGCCGGCGTCGCGCAGTTCACCGGCGGCGATTTTGGCGCGCACCTCGCGCGTGCGCTGGTGGCGGGCAACGGCTTCACGCCAGATTTCAGTGGTCAGGCTGACCGCATCGTCAGCGCGTTTGTTCCAAGGCTTGCGGCGTTCCAGCAGATTCGGCGCTTCGGTATCGAGTCCGTTGGCGATAGCAGCGGGATAAACAGGCAGGCCTGCCTCGTACTGCTTTCCCTCACCCCGGCCCTCTCCCGAGGGGAGAGGGGGCATGCCTCTGAGCATCGCCGGGTATATGTATCGATCACCGCTCTGCTGCAACATCGGCCAGGCCAGCGCATCGAACGCGCCCGGATGCTCAGTACGCACCTTGGCCAGCAGGCACGGAATGATGGTGTTCTTGCCGATGTACTCGGTAATGTCCTCTTTCGTGTAGTACGCCCCCATCTGCTTCTGGTTGACGAACTTCTCGAAAATGTAGCCCAGCACGTCGGGGTTGATTTCCTTGCCAGACGCCAGCGGCCGGTCATCGAGGTGCCAGTCCCACTGGCCGAAGAAAGCGAAGAGCTTCTGGAATGCGGCATCCGCCACATCAAGCGCCTTGCCGTACTTCAGTTCCAGCTCGTGCTGGGCAAACAAACCACCGTTCAAGTACGGCACGTCGCCGAATTGTGATTTGATCGCGGCCCGGTTGGCGTCGCTACGCTCTTCCGCAAAACCCTTAAAAAACAAAGGGTTAAGAAAGTTCTTGTAGAAGCTGGTTGTGTGCGCTGCGGCGGCATGCGCGTCAAGGCGTTGTTGCAGGTATTGCTTGTTACCGTCGAGAAAACCTTTTTCCTGCAAAAACCACAGGAACATCAGGCGGTCGATCAACACGGCGGTGTACCAGCGCAAGTCTTCGCCCGTATCGGGGATGCCGGCGATAAACGCTGCAAACGCCTTGCGTTGATCGTCGAACGCGCTGTAAAACTTTTTCGTGACCTTATCGCGGTCGAACCCAACCGTAAGCCGCTGGGCCACACCCAGCACGGTGAGCGACTCCTCGTCGTTCAGCGTAAAGGCGATGACGCCAAGTTTTTGCCGCAGCAATTCGGGTGAGTCACCTTTGCGCCACGGCACTTCACGGTACTGATTGGGACGGCCCGGCGTACGCGATACCCATTGCCAGATTTGCGTGGATTGCGCCGTGTCCGTGAACACGATCAGGTGCTCGCGCACTTCGATCGTGATCTTGCGTTCGATTTTCTGGCGTGTCGCGTAGTCAGGCACACGGCCAAGCGCATCCGGGCGGCAATGCAGAATCTGTACGCTCTTCTTGTCGGCCACCACATCGAGCGCGAAGGTTTCCTCGCTTACTGTCACCGAGTACGGTTGCTGCTGTGCTGGCAGGTCCCAGCCCAACTCGTTGAAAAGCGCTATAAAGCGGAATTGCCTGAGGTGATCGAGGTTGAAGTCGGCCATACGGTCAATTCGTGCCATCAGGCGGCAGCAGCCCCATCGAACACACCACGCGAGGTTCGCGCAGCGCGGCATCTTCCTCGGCATACGTCAAGCGGCCTTCTTCGCGCAATGACTTTACGGCTGCGCCTAACGCCTCGTCGTTTACGCCGCTGCGCATTAAGCGATTGATCACGTCAGCCGCCGTTTCAAGCAACGGGCGTTGATAGATGTCGTCGAGCGCGCGTTCCAGTTCCTCGTCCTGGAACAAGGTATTCATCTGTTCCTGTGCGTAGCGCTTGAGCCGTTCGTATGCACGGCGGCGCGGGCTGGAAGGCCGCCCCAGACCACCGCCCACTGCTTTATCCTGGGTGACCGCCAATTGCAGGCCACCAGCGACCAGATCATGATGGTTGTCGGCGCGGGCGACGGCGGGCGTACCGGCAACACATTCCGCAGCGCGCAGCACAGTGAATTGTGATTCGGTCACGGACTTGCCGTCTGCGCTCATCCACACCAAGTGATCATTACCTTCCGGTGACTTGACATAAATCAGCGCACCGCCATCGGCGGCATCTGCTCCCAGTAGCGGAAAGTGTGCAGCGTCATGCTTGTAGGCGCGTGCCGAGTACACCACCGGCGGCAGCGCTTCCACGGTGCGCGCCAGTTCCGGGTTGTCTTGCGTGGCCTGTTTCCAAATCTGCCACGCATAAGACGCAAGGTCTACTTCGTCGTCGCTGTCGTCCAGTACGCCGGATTGCTCCGTGTACAGATTGCGGATGGCGTTAGCTTCATCATCCTCGAAAAACGCTTCGTCGGCGCCCACCACCTCGGCGTTTTCCCTCAAGCGTTGCTGGATGCGCGAACGCAACTGGATTAGACGCTCCACGCCGTCCGCCGGGAGAAACGAATAGCAGCGGATCTCCTCGGCGCGCTGGCCGATGCGATCAACGCGGCCCGCACGCTGAATCAAGCGGATGATGGCCCACGGCAGATCGAAGTTGACGACG
>JAYTWR010000005.1:0-2169 GCA_043743335.1 Burkholderiales bacterium | reverse complement strand
CAACCAGCGCGCGATCAACATGGGTAATATAGAAGCCCGCGCTTGCCGATTAATGAGGCGAACGCCCCCGCGTTTTCCAAGCCGCGCCTCTACCAGGCGGGCGCTACGCCCGCACCCGGGCTGCTGACCGGGGCCGGCTGGAAGTACGTTGGCGCGTCAGCGGCATTCACAAAGGTAACCACTTCAAACGCAGCAGCGTCGGCCAACAATGCGCGCAATAGTTTGTTGTTCATCGCATGCCCCGATTTATAGGCCGCATAGGCCCCCAGGAGCGGGTAGCCGCCAATGTAGAGATCGCCAATCGCATCGAGTATCTTGTGTTTGGCGAATTCGTCGTCGTAACGCAGCCCGTCGCTGTTGAGCACACGGTATTCGTCCATGACAATCGCGTTGCTCAGGCTGCCGCCCAGAGCGAGGCCATTGGCGCGCAGGGACTCGATATCACCCATAAAGCCGAAGGTGCGGGCGC
Organism: Burkholderiales bacterium; assembly: GCA_043743335.1. Classification (GTDB taxonomy): domain Bacteria; phylum Pseudomonadota; class Gammaproteobacteria; order Burkholderiales; family SG8-41; genus UBA5216. The sequence continues at coordinate 1,700 of JAYTWR010000005.1, read as the reverse complement.
GGGCGATTTCTTTCGTGTAGGGGGTGACGGCAAAATCAATCGAGGCGCTCTGCCCGGTCTTGTCTACCGCCGGATGATTAAACTCAATCGCAAAATCGAGCTTGAAACCATGAAATGGGGTCAGGCGCGCCCACTTCAGGCTGGCGCCTTCGCCTTCCCGGATTTCGATCGTCTTTTTCACCCGCAAAAACTTTTTCGCCGCGTTCTGCTCTTCGATGCCGGCCGATTGAATCAGATAGACAAAAGAAGCGGCACTGCCATCGAGAATCGGAATTTCCGGCGCCGACACATCAATGTAGGCGTTATCCACACCGAGCCCGCACAGCGCCGACATCAAATGCTCGACGGTAGAAATGCGCACTTCACCGGCCGGGGTGTCAGCGATCAGACAGGACGACATGCGCGTGTCGCGCACGTTTTGCGCACAGGCAGCGATGTCCACCGGCTCAGCCAGGTCAACCCGACGAAACACAATGCCGGTACCGGCAGCCGCCGGGCGCAACGTCAGACGCACCTTGTCGCCCGTGTGCAGGCCAACCCCGGTGGTCGAAACGCTGTTTTTGAGAGTGCGTTGCTTCAACATGAGAATGGTGATTTTATCATCCTGGCGGGTCAGTCGAGCCGGGCAAACCTGCCATCATGCTATCGGCTATCGAGGCCTACGACCCCGGATGCCGCTTCTAAAGATACCGATGGCGGTGACTGCCAAACCTGCCGCAACAGCGATGCACAACCATTGCTCGGCCGTCAGACCGAGGGCATAGAGGTGCGGACGCAGATGAATTTTTTCAAGCAGCAACACCGGGCCAAACGGCGGTTTCAAAAACGCCATCAGTAAAGCGGCGGCAAAGTACCCCGCCCACAGCACGCATGAACGCAACCCGTCCACAGCCCAGCCTTGCCGCTTGAGCACGCAATTGCCCCACAACATCAACGCAAGAAAGGCGGCGTCGTACAACATCACCGGGTGACGTCGCACGCCATCGCCAAAATTAATTCCAAAATGACGGGCTGGTATGCCGTACCCAGGTTCGGTCAAACTCCAAAGCAGGGCGCCAGCGTCAACAATCAGCAGCACCGAAATGATCGCGGGAAACATCGCGTCGGCCCACACCCCGGCGCGGCCTGGAGCAGCCAGAATTAAACCAATCCACGCTCCGGCCAACGCACCGGGGACGGAACATCCGGCGGCCAGCACCCAGAACCCGCTCCACGCATCTACCGCCAGCAGAGCAGGATAAGTGGCTGCATGCACAATTTTTGCGCCGGCCAAAGCGCCTAGTACAACACCGGCCAATACATTGCCTGCAAGCGGGCCGGCCTGATCGCCAGTGAACTCTGGGCCGGCGCCGACGCTCGCGGCCCCCGCGACGCCGCTGGCGGCGCGTGCGATCAGACGCGCGCCAACCACAAACGCGAGGCACAAAAAAAGGAATTTCAACCGAAGAATCAGGTTGGGGGAGGACAGCATGGGCGGCATTGTATGCTGCGTCGTTTTGTACTTGACCCTGCGATGATCGGATGACCGCGCTGCTAAACTTTATCCCTTAATCGGGTTTTGACTTCTCATGACGAATCACACGAATAAGCTCTACGCGATGTTGCTTACTGCGCGACGTGTGGCTGCTGCGACGACAATCTTGGTCTTCGGCAGCACCGGATTAGCGCAATCGACGGTGGCAACGCTGGTCAATCCTGGT
>JAYTWR010000004.1:0-76923 GCA_043743335.1 Burkholderiales bacterium | reverse complement strand
GTAGTATCGCCGACGCGCAGGCGGGGCTCGGACGCGAGTGCGTTTTTAAATGACGCCTTGACGAGCATACGGCTGTCGCTTACGGTAGGAAGCAGGTGGCGCAACGCGCCTGCGTCCCAGGTGCTGTCGACCGCTGACTGCGCTTTGGCGTGCTGGACAAAAATATCTGCAGGCAATGCCGTCGACAATGTTACGGCAGTGGAAGCGCGCAAAAACTCCCGACGATCAGTGAACCCCATACAATCCTCCTGTTGAGTTGTGAGGCATCGCCGCTACGGATGCTACGCTCAATGTGGCAGCAACCGTACTGATGTTAGTGCAATCCGGCGCTGCATTACAAGCGAACAACTTAGTCCCAACTAAAGGGCACCTCTAAAAATTGCATAATTTCGAGGCACATTGTAAACGTTACGTGGGCATGTACGTTGTAAGGTTAACTCACCAACACGAAGCCAGAGCAAAATGCCGATTCGACTTCAACCCAGTTTTTTTGATATTCATGATCGTTCATGATCGTTCATGATCGTTCATGATCGTTCATGATCATGTTACCAAGCTGAGCAAGCTGACCGAGATGGGCGATCCGCTAGTTGCGAAATTGCGACAGGAATTCGTTATACAGGCATCCGTCCTCGCTGCACGAGGCCCAAATGACAGGGAAGGTATGATTCTGCGCTTATTTGGGCTTCATTAGATCATCCTTGGCGAATGCAAAGCGAGCGTGTCCCCGCGCTCTGCAGGCACGAAGGTTTTGCGGTTCTTAAAGCCATCCGTGGCTCATTGCAACAATCGAAGCAGTTGGCCTGCGGCAACGACCACAAGACCAAACATCAAATGGGACGCCACCTTGGCATGGCCGCGCACCCAGACATGGGTTGCGCCGTGGCCGTCCTTCAAGCGAGCATTGACACGCTCCGCCGCACTGCGCGCCTTGTAACGTTGCGCCTCGTACGGCTCGAAGGGGATTTTCTCTCCGCGCCGGGGGTTGTGGTCAATCAGCGGCACGTGCCCCAGGTTTCTGGATGCTTCGCGTAGCAGCGGACTGCAATACGCCGCGTCACCCAAGTCGTAGAGATAGGTCAATTGCGCGTTGGTAGCTTGCATCAGCGGCGTCATCACTTGGCTATCGTGTATCGACGCCGAGGTGAGAATGGCTCTGACCGGAACGTCGCCGTCGGCGGTGTCAATGTGCAGTTTGTAGCCAATCCAACTGTGCTTGAACCCTTGGCTGTCTTTCTTGGTGCCGGTGTCACATTGTGCGGGTAGTTCAGCCATCATTTGGGCCAGTGTTTGTCCCTGTTGCCGCTCAAGGCGCGTCTCGGGTTTGGGTGCTACCACCTCACCGCGTCGGGGACGGCCGCGCTTGCGGGCGGGCGTGGCCACTGTGCCTAGCGGAACGTCTGCCGCTTTCGGCTTCACGGCGGGTTTCTCGCGTGCACTGATCGCGGTACTATCCCGCGCGATGCGCCCGATCAGTTGATCGGCCAAGTGCGCTTCGATCAGCGCTTCGTGGCTGCGCTCGGCCAGCCGTATGACGGCAAATTCGGCAAAGGCTCGTGAGAAGCGATGCTTACCCGGAATCGGATGGTAGGCCGAGAAACCACACAAGCGCCGCAGCGCTTGATCCACTTTCAAGCGGTCGATCAACGCTTCGGTTGTTGGCAGATTCAACGTCGCCTTGGCCACGAAGGCGCACGCCAGTGCCACGCGCTCCCGGGCGGGCCGTCCAACACGGCACCCCGACGACAGGAATCGTTCGATCTGTATCATCTCCAGCATCGTCGCCACTTGCTTGAGCGGGGGCGTCAATTCCACGTCCATTTCATTCAAGAACGGGAACAGTCCTTCTTGAACGTTAAATCAAAATTGCGTGAGGCGCTCTTTGCCGGTAGCGTTCATTTGGGTTTCGCATGATCGTATTGACAACGTCACTATGCCGCTTCGGCGGTCGAAACCCACCTCTCCTACTGCCTTTATTTACGCAGATAAATTCCCGTCGGCTCGGCAATTTTGCAACTGCCTCGCTTTTAAACAAATTTACTGGCGGAGAGAGAGGGATTCGAACCCTCGATAAGGCTTTTGACCCTATACTCCCTTAGCAGGGGAGCGCCTTCGACCACTCGGCCATCTCTCCGGACTCTCGTTGTTGCTGCTGCTTGCTACGATCTTCATGCTTATTAACTGTGTGGTCGCAGGCGCTATGACGATGCCAGCGACTACGCCAGCAACTACACCAGCGCGAGATATTGCGACAGCTTGCGCCGTGACCACTCGACCGTTGGTATGGCCGCATTTCTTTCTCGCTTTGCTATTTTACCGCAACTGCGTTGGCAATATCAGTTCGCTTGGTCTAGGCCGAATGCCTTGTGCAGCACGCGCACGGCGAGCTCGGTGTATTTTTCGTCAATCACCACGGAAATCTTGATTTCCGAGGTAGAGATCATTTCGATATTGATACCCTCTTCTGCCAAGGTGCGAAACGCGGTGCTGGCGATGCCGGCGTGTGAGCGCATGCCGACGCCCACGATGGAAACTTTGGCAATTTTTTCACCGCTGACGATGCCGCGCGCATTAATGTGTTTGACCACCGGCTCCAGCGTTTTCAGCGTTTTCTGGTAATCGCCGCGCTGCACGGTGAACGAGAAATCGGTCAACCCGTCGTGGCCGACGTTTTGCACAATCATGTCCACGTCCACATTGGCGTCGCCTACCGGGCCCAAGATCTGATAGGCAATGCCCGGCCGGTCGGGCACACCAAGCACGGTGATTTTTGCTTCGTCGCGACTGGCGGCGATGCCTGAAATAATGGCTTGTTCCATACCTTCATCTTCCTCAAACGTAATCAGCGTGCCCTCACCTTCTTCCTCGAAACTCGACAACACACGCAAGCGCACTTTGTATTTGCCGGCGAATTCCACCGAGCGGATTTGCAGCACCTTGGAACCCAAGCTCGCCATTTCGAGCATCTCTTCGAAGGTGATGGTTTTGAGCTTTCGCGCTTCGGGTACGATGCGCGGGTCAGCGGTGTACACGCCATCGACATCCGTATAAATTTGGCATTCATCGGCTTTGAGCGCCGCAGCCAGTGCAACGCCGGTAGTATCTGAGCCGCCACGGCCCAGCGTGGTGATACTGCCCTGCTCGTCGACGCCCTGAAATCCCGCCACCACCACCACACAACCCTCATTGAGGTCGGCGCGCATGCGATGCTCGTCAATACTCAAAATACGTGCTTTTGTGTACGCACTGTCAGTTAGGATGCGTACCTGCGCCCCAGTATAGCTGCGAGATTTTATGCCAATCTCCTTGAGTGCCATCGCAAGCAGGCCTATAGTGACTTGCTCGCCGGTGGAAATCATCACATCCAGTTCACGCGGATCAGGTTGCGACTGAATTTCACGGGCGAGTGCAATAAGGCGGTTGGTTTCGCCCGACATGGCGGACACCACCACCACAACTTGGTGCCCGCGCGCTTGCCAGCGCGCAACGCGCCGCGCGACGTTTTTGATGCGTTCCGGCGTGCCAACCGAGGTGCCGCCGTATTTTTGTACTATGAGTGACATGCTACTGTTTGAGTACCTCTGATGGCTACGCCAGTGTTATGGGTGCCAGTTTTGCCGGAATCAAAATAATCACAGTTTTAATTGCGCTGATTGCTACACGCTGATTGCTACAATTACTACTACAAATGCGAGCGTTTGATTTTTATCAAAAAGGGGGGCGATTATATTTGAATTTATTGAAAAAATCGATAGATTCCACTCTACAGATGCAGTACCGGCAGTGCGCCGGCCAAAATAATCTTGCTTGACCACCGAACGGCTGTAACAGCCATGTGTCATAAGAGCAGCGGCAGCCACTACTACTACCACTAAGGAGAATTACATGAAACCGTTTTCCCGCATTAAAAACCCCCGCGACATCCGCAAAAAGCTTGACCTGAACCAAATGGATTTTTGGTCACAAATCGGCGTTACGCAAAGCGGGGGTTCACGCTACGAAAGTGGCCGCAATATGTCACGGCCTGTGCGTGAGTTGCTGCGCTTGGTGTTTATCGAACACGTGCCGCTGGCCTCGGCCAACGGCGTGGATTTGCGCGTCGCGCAATTGCTGCGTGAGACCAAGCCCGAGGTCTACGCCGAATTGCGGGCGCAAGTCGGCAAGCCGTAAATAAATATAACTAATTGTTTTTATTGATATTTTTCAGGCGGTGGTGCACACGAAGCGTCACTGCCCTGAATTGCGCGCCAGCGGCGTAGCTACAAAGTCTACGCTGGCTGTGCTGTCTCGCGCACGGCGAGCATACCCACCAACACCGCCCCTGCGAACCAGCACAACGCGGGTGCCCACGTAAACAACAAGGCATATTCTGCCTGCTTGGGCAGACCGGCGACGACCGTAACAATGCGGCTTAGCGTGGCTGCGGCCAGCACGGCAAACAACATGCCCAGCGACAGACCTTCGCGCCCGGTACGACCGGCGGCAACCGCTGCCGAGAACCCGCACATCAACATGCTGCCCCACGCCCCCCCCGTCACCACCTGCGCAGCGATTAACATATCCAGCGATCCGGCGCGCGCTGACGCATAGGCACCCACTGCGCCCAGCACCGCCGACACGGCCATGACCCGATAGGTGCCAAACGCCTTGGTCAGGGCGCTACCGGGCATCATGGCCACGCCAAAACCGATCCAGAAAACCGGCATCAGCCACTCTAGATTTTCGGGCTTGGCGAACTTCAAAAACTGCGCGGCGGTGTTGATGGAATAGTGAATCTGAAAACCCAGCGCCAGCAACAACACGCCCACCAAAAAGGGCCACGAGCGCCCGGCGAGATCTGCAGGCTCGGGCGTGGGCGATGGCGGCGCGAGGGGGCTGAGTTGCAGCCGCCGCTCCACATAAACAATACCGGCAGTCGCCACCAGCAAGGCCACACTGGACAGGAAAAACGGCAGGCGCGGATCCATATTCTTAAGGGCGACCCCCAGATACGGTGCGACAGCGCTGCCCAAAGCCAGCCCGCACAACATCAGGGTATTGAGACGCGGCACGCTGGATTGCGCAGCGTATTTGGACAGCAGCACCCATGGCGGCGCGCGCAAGGCCGATGAGGTCGTGGTCCAAACTAGGGTTAAAACCAGAAACACCGCCGGGGCTGCAGCGCCCAACCCGGTCGCAAACGGCAGCAGCATGAAGGCCACACACGACACCACCGTCAAGCTGACGGCGAGCGGCCCCACTTTGCCCAACATTTTTTGCGCGCGATCAGCCGCGACGCCGACGTAGATGTCCATGCCCATGAACACCAGTTGATCGAAGATCAAGATAAACGGCGTCCAGCTCGACGGCAGCCCTGCGGCGGCCAAAAGCTTGGGCAGGAATATGACGTAAATTGTCCAGGTAGTGACAAAAAAGAACTGCACCACCGCCATGTAAAGGCCCACGCCGGCGGGTACCGACGCGCTCACGGAATCATTGGAAGCGATCATGTGTGAACTATTACCGGATTGAGTGGGCTATACCAAGCGCGAGGCCAAAAACCGCTCTAGGACACGGCCAATGATTATCATTCTAGAAATAAATAAAATCATTTAAAAACAATTACTTATGGAATAACCGGTAATACCACACGGGCCAATTCCGAACTGGCACGCGTCCTGCATGGAGTGTCACCCGTTACCCACAACCCAAACACTACCATGATTATCCGAATGGACCACTACCGCACTTCGCTGTCTTACGACGACTTAATCAACGAAGCCCACTACGCGCAGATTTGCGGCAACACCGTGCGCCGACCGAAATTCACTGCGCAGTGGGAACCCAGCCCTGAACTACCGGACGACTTTGATGATTTCAACGCCAAAGCCTTCATCGACCGCGCCTACGGGCTGGCCACGCAAATCTGACGCGCGCGCCGCTGCTATGCACTCGCAGCAGCAGCGGCAATCAAGCGCTCGCGGGTAAACGGTATATCGTGCAGCCGCACCCCCGCCGCGTTAAACACCGCGTTACCGATGGCCGCTGAAATCGGCCCCTGCGTGCCCTCACCGGCACCCAGCGGCGGCAGCTCGGGCCGATTGATCAGCGCCACTTCCACGGTCGGCACTTCAGTGAACGACAGGATCGGATAGTCGTCCCAGCTTTGCAGGGTCACGCGCTCGCGGTCGTATTTCACTTCTTCTTTCAGCGCAAAACTCACCGCCTGAATAATGCCGCCCTCGATTTGATTCGTCAGCCCGTCGCTGTTAATCACTTGGCCCACATCCACCGCGCCCCAAACGTGCGTCACGCGAATCGTCTCGGCGAGCACAATATCCACAATCATCGCCATATAGCCCGCGCCATTTTTGTAGCGCGCAAAGCCGATGCCGCGCCCGTGCACACCATCGCCCTTGGCGTTGGCATTAGTACTGGGCTGCCACTGGGCCATCGCCGCCACTTTTTCGATCACCGCACGACCGCGCGGGTCTTTCAGGTGGCGCAGCCGAAATGCCACCGCATCCGCCCCGGCGGCCAGCGCCAGCTCGTCCATGAACGATTCAATCGCAAACACATTGGTCTGACTGCCCAGCCCACGCAGCGCCGACGCACGCAACGGCGGATCGGGTACCAAATGGTTCGACACTTTTTCATTCGGAAAATCATAAATCGGAATCGCATTACGATGGCTGCCACCGCCCGGCAACGGCGGGTTCGCCGTCTGCGCGCGCGTCAGCGGTTTTTCCAGATACCAAGACGCCAGCAGGTTGCTGCCCGGTCCGCGGCCCGGCCGCGAGCTGTGGCCGTGGCTCCACACATCCATTTGCCAATCGGTGATTTGCCCGGCGTCGGACAGCGTGGCGCGAGTTTTCACCACCATCGCCGAGCTGTACGGCTCCCACGCGAATTCTTCTTCGCGCATCCATTGCAAGCGCACGGTTTTACCCGGCGCGCCACGCGCAATCAGCGCAGCTTCCAGCGCCACGTCGTCGGCGGCGTTATGCCCATAACAGCCCGCGCCTTCGACGTGGTGAATCACAATATCCTCCTGCGGCACGCCCAGCGCTGGTGCCATTTCGGCGCGCAGCGGGTAGATGCCTTGACTGTGCGTCCACACTGTAAATTTACCGTTGTCGAACTTCGCCACCGCGCACGAGGGCGCGAGCGACGCATGCGCCAGAAATTGCCGCGTGTATTCACCGCTAAAAGTCTTGCCAGCAGCCGGCGCGCCTTGTTTCTCACTAATCACGTCCGTCTTGGCAGCGAGCTTCAACAAATAGCGCGGATCATATTCCGGCAACGTCGCCGCTTCGCGCCACTTTGCATTGCGGCTCAAGCGCCGCTGCGCGCGGATGGCCTGCTCTTCGCGCTCGGCCACCACACCCAAAAAGCGCCCATCGCGCACCACGGCAATGACGCCCGGCATCTTGCGCACGTCGTCGAGATCAACGCTGACCAGCTCCGCCTTGTAACTCGGCGGACGCGATACGCGCGCATGCACCAAGCCCGGCACATCCATGTCGTGCACGTACACCGGCGCCCCCGTCACTTTGCGCGGAATGTCCACGCGCGGCGCAGCGGTGCCGACGATTTTGTGCAGCGTGTGCGACTTGGGCTTGGCTTCACCCGTGGCCTCGCGCTTGAGCAAATCACCATCGGTGATGTCCCAATACGTCACGCTACCGCCGCTGCGCGACGTCACCACACCGTCGTTCACACTCAGTTGCTCAATCGACACACCCAGCTTCACCCCCGCACGCGCCAACAGCAATTCACGCGCTTCGGCGGCAGCGTAACGAAACGCCGTGCCCGATTCTTCAATCGAGCGACTACCGGAGGTCACACCTTCATTTGGGCTGAGCGCGGTAACAGCGGTAATAATGTTGACCCGCGCGAGATTCACATCCAGCTCTTCGGCGACTATCTGGCGCAACGCGGTCAATATGCCCTGCCCGATTTCGATCTTGCCCGGACGCATATTGATGGTGCCGTCGCTGTTGATATCCAGCCACTGGCTCAGATTGCGGTTGGTGTCTAGGCTGCCCGGCAGCGCGCGTTTTACGTTGGTTTCGGCCATGATTATTTCCTCATCTCGACTGCGGCGCGCTTCACCGCACGCAAAATACGTTGGTGCGTCCCACAACGGCACAGGTTTTTCGACAGCGCTTCTTTCAACTCGGCATCGCTGGGCGACGCGTTCACATCGAGCAGCGCCTTCGCCGACATGATGATGCCGGTGGCACAGTAGCCGCATTGCGCCGCCTGCTCTTCGACAAACGCACGCTGCAACGGATGCGGATGCGCATCCGAGCCGATGCCTTCAATGGTGGTAATCGCTTTGCCCGCCACCGCCGACACCGGCACATCACACGACTGCACCGGCTTGCCGTCGATGATGACCGTGCACGCGCCACACTGGCCCAAACCGCAACCGTAGCGCACGCCTTTGCAGCCCGCGTCATTGCGCAGCACATACATCAGTGGCGTTTCGTCCTCTGCGGTCACGCTCATGGCGCGACCGTTGACCGTGATTTGTATCCCCATGCGACACCTCGAAAATTATTATTAAACATCCTATCGTTACGATACATCTCTGCTGCAACCACGGGCGCTTCGGCTCGTGTTTTACGCCGCGGCACCGTATACTGTGGGCCCTGCCCAGCCGCAAGCGCGACTTAATTCTCATGCCCCCGAACAACGGCTCCGACATCGACGGCGAAGCGCTCCAACTGCGCATCGAGCAACTCACACTCGAACACCGCGACCTCGACGATATTATCGCCCGCCTCACCGCAACCACGCCACACGATCAACTACAGGTGCAGCGCCTGAAAAAACGCAAGCTGTTCGTCAAAGACCAGATTGCCCTGCTGGAACGGCAACTGACACCGGACATTCCCGCTTAGTGTGAATGGCGTAATTGGCGTAATTGGCGTGATGGGCGTGATAGGCGTGATGGGCGCAACGCCAAGAACAACGCAAACAACCCCAGCGCCACCAGCCAAAACAACGACCATCCGGCAATGGTCAGCCCCAACAATTTCCATCCGGCTTCGGCGCATTCGCCTGAGCCCATCAGCACCTTGGTCACCACATCGGCCAGCGGAAATTTTTTCAGCATATATTCCAGCCCCGGCCCGCACGATGGTACCAGATGCGCGGGCAGACTCTGCAGCCACACGTGGCGCGCCGCCACGGCGGCACCGAGCGCTGCCGCCAAGAACGCCAGCAAGCCGTAAACCAACACACCGCGCCGCTTCGGCCCATGCAGCGCGCCGAGCAAAAACACCGCAGCCACCGCAAAAAATGCGACACGCTGCACCATACACAGCGGACAAGGGTTTTGATCCTCAACGTATTGCAGGTAGTAGGCAAAGCCCAGCAATCCGGCGCAAAGGGCAAAGCCGGCGGCGAAACCCATTCTAGGCGTGAGTGTCATAGCGATCAGTTTACCGTAAACTAGCCGCATCATGATTCGCGTAACTCGCACCATCGCTTTGCAGGAAACGGAGCTGGAAGAAAGCTTCGTGCGCGCGTCCGGCCCTGGCGGGCAAAATGTGAACAAGGTTTCCACGGCAGTGCAACTCAAGTTCGACGCCGCGCATTCGCCCTCATTGCCTGACGACGTACGCGCACGCCTGCTCGTGTTGGCCGGCACGCGCGCCAGCGGCGACGGCGTGATCACAATCAGCGCCCAACGCTTCCGTCTACAAAGCCGCAACCGCGCCGATGCCGTCGAACGCCTGGTGGAACTGGTGCGCGAGGCCAGCCACAAGCCCAAGCCACGCAAAGCCACCCGCCCGTCACGCGCCGCTAAAGAGCGCCGGCTCGAAGGCAAAAAACAGCGCGGCGCGGTCAAGCGTTTACGCAGCGTTCGGGACAGCGATCATTAACTGCTGCCGCAGTCGACATCAGCGCCCGAGTACGTTGACGCTGCGTGCCACCTCCACTAGACTCATGAAATAAACCAATAAGCACCGGGAATAAATGCAGATCAGTGGTTGTTTATGCGTTGTTTACACGTTGTGTATCGAAGGCGTCTGGTGCAATAGTACCGTCAAAGCAGGCCGTAGCACCGAAATTAAATTTTTTAATAAAATCAATTAGTTAGGAGAACCTCATGAAATCGAAACTGCTCTTGGGTGGCATTGCACTGGTAATCGGATCGGGCTATGGCGCGGCCGTTTTTGCGCAAGCCAAGCCAGACGTGCTGGTCAAGCAACGCGTGTCAGCCATGACGCTGCAGGGGAAATATTTCGGCCCGCTCGCCGGCATGGCCTCTGGCAAAGTGCCGTATAACGCCGAAGTAGTCGTGCGCAATGCGGCCTTCCTCGAGGCGCTGAACAAAATGCCGTGGGACGGCTTTAACGAAAACACCAAAGACGAAAAAACGCGCGCACTGCCTGCGGTCTACACCGACAACGCCAAGTTTAAGGAAGCCATTACCGCTTCGCAAACGGCCGTTGCTGCGCTGGTCAAAGTGTCCAAAGGCGGCGACGAAGCTGCTGTAAAAGCGGCCATCGGCGACGTGAACAAATCGTGCGGCGGTTGCCACGACAACTTCCGCGCCAAGCAGTAAGCCAGTACGGTCATAAAAAAACCCCGCCACGGCGGGGTTTTTGCGTTTTGAGAGGAGCCTGAAGATGACTGCAACCACACGATATATACGCTATTGCGTAAAACGCTTGGCACTCGCCTTGTGCCTTATCGGCAGCGCGGCAGCACAAGCACAAGCACAAAGCAGTCAAGGGGACGCCAAACGCGGCGAGTATCTCTCCAAAGCCGGCGGCTGTTTGGGATGCCACACCGAGGAAAAAAAGGGCGCGGTTTCCTATGCTGGCGGACGGGCGCTCAAAACGCCTTTCGGCACCTTTTTCGGCCCCAACATCACACCGCATCCCGAGGCTGGTATCGGCAAATGGAGCGAAGCTGATTTCGTCCAAGCGCTGCGCCACGGCAAGCGTCCGGATGGCGCGAATTACTTTCCGGCGTTTCCCTACCCCTCGTTCACCGGCATGGCCGACACTGACATGCGTGACCTGTGGGCCTATCTGCGCACACTGCCCGCCAACACACAGCCCAGCCGTCCGCACGAATTACAGTTTCCGTATAACCTGCGTTTCGCCGTGACGTTCTGGAAAATGCTCTACTTCACCCCCGGCGCGTTCACGCCCAATCCTGCACTGTCGGCGGAACAAAACCGCGGCGCTTACCTCGCCACCGCACTCGGCCACTGCGGCGAATGCCACACCCCGCGCAACAAACTCGGCGGCCCGCGCAAAGACCGCTTTCTCGCCGGCGGCAAAGGCCCGGAAGGTAAAGACATCCCCAACCTGACGCCGGTCAAACTCAAAAAGTGGGGCGACAAAGACCTGACCGATTTTCTCTACAGCGGCACCACGCCCGACGGCGACGTGCCCGCAGAAGCCATGGGCGAAGTCATACGCAACACCACCGCTCACCTCACCGCCGGCGACTTGGCCACCCTGATTGCCTATTTACGCAAATTGCCAGAAATCGCCGACGAGAAATAACGCGTCGGTCGGGGAATAAATTCCATAACTAATTGATTTTAAATGGATTTCTCTTATAGTGAAATTCTCGGCCTTGGGCGACGCGCGGAAAATGCGATGGGTGGCGGTCGAATCTACCGCCACATCACGGCTCCATCCGTATACCGGCCTCTTTAATCACCCCACTCCACTTTTTCATTTCATCCGCCAGATATTGTTTGAACTGTGCTGGTGACCGCCCATCAATTTCAAAGCCCGCACCTTGCAGCCGCGCTGCGGTTTCGGGCTGTTTGATGATCGCCGACACATCCGCATAGATGCGGTCTATCAGCGCTTTGGACGTGCCCGCTGGCGCGAGCAAGCCGTACCAGCCGTCCACCGCGCAATCCGTCAAGCCGACCTCAACCACACTGGGCACGTCGGGCATGATGCCCACGCGCTTGATGCTGGTGACCGCCAGTGCGCGCAAGCGTCCAGCCTTCACATGCGCGTTCGCTGAGCCCGGCGCGGTGAACAGCAGTTGCACTTCGCCGCCAACAATCGCCGCCGTCGACGCGCCCGCCCCCTTATACGGCACGTGAACAAATTGGATGCCCGCCACGCGCTGCATCAACATCATCGACAAATGCCCGCTGCTGCCGGTGCCGGACGAACCAAACGTCAGTTGCCCGGGCCGCTCTTTGGCGAGCGCGAGCATGTCTTTGATGTTGCGAACGTTCACAGACGAATGCGCAACCAGCACCACCGGGGTCATGCCGACGATGGTGATGGGTTCAAAATCCTGCGGCGTTTTGTACGGTAACTTGTTGATTAAATAAGGATTTGTGACAAAGCCCGTGGTCACCAGCAGCAGCGTGTGGGCGTCTGGCACGGCCTTCGCCACGATTTCCGTGCCGATAATCCCACCCGCCCCAGCGCGATTATCGATCACCACTTGCGCGCCCCATTTCTCGGTTAAACGGGGCGTGAGAATACGCGCCATCACATCCAGCCCACCGCCTGGCGTCGATGGCACGACCACGCGCACCGGGCGCGAGGGATATTTGTCGCCTTGCGCCCAACCCAGTGGCATGGCGCACACGCTCAACGCCACTGTCGCGAACCACTTTTGCCAACGAGTGCTCATGCCGTTTTTACCCTTGTTGTGATCGATGCCCGGCAGCCGGTTTGATGTGGGCTGCGTCACATTTAGACTACCATACGCTGCACCCCACGCTGCACCCCACGCCCCGACACTTCCAGCTCATCATGAATTTCACCGCCACGCACTGCCTGCTCGCCCTTACGCTGACAAGCACCCTGCCCGCGCACAGCCAAAATTTTCCCTCGCGCCCGGTGCGCTTGGTGACCACCGAGGCCGGTAGCGGCAGTGATTTTGTCGCGCGCCTGCTGGCGCAAGAGTTGACTGCCGACTGGGGGCAACAAGTGATCGTGGATAACCGTGGCGGAGCCAGCGGTGCCATTGCTTCAGAGTTGGTGGCGCGCGCCACGCCCGATGGCTACACGCTGATTTTGTATGGCAACCCGATGTGGCTGCTGCCGCTGTTTCGTAAAAACGTGCCGTACGATCCGGTGAAAGATTTTGCGCCGGTGACGCTGGCCGCCAGCTCGCCCGACGTGGTGCTGGTGCATCCTTCGCTGCCGGTGAAGAGCGTGCCTGAACTCATTGCGCTGGCGCGCGCCCGGCCGGGCGAACTCAATTACGCGTCGTCCGCCACCGGTGGCTCCACCCACGTGGCGGCGGAGTTGTTCAAATCCATGGCCAAGGTGAATCTAGTGCGGGTGACGTATCGTGGCGTCGGGCCAGCGGTCACCGCACTCATCGGCGGGCAAGCGCAGGTGATGTTCGCGGCACCCGCACCCGTGCTGCCGCATGTCAAAACCGGTCGCCTGCGTGCAATTGCCGTCACCAGCGCCGAGCCTTCGGTACTGCTGCCGGGCTTGCCCACTGTGGCCGCGTCCGGCGTGCCCGGCTACGAATCGACCATACTGTTTGGCGTGTTCGCGCCGGTCAAAACACCTGCCGCGCTGGTCACGAAACTGAATCAAGACGCCGTGCGCGCGCTGAACAAACCGCAGGTGAAAGAAAAATTTCTCGCGGCAGGCATGGAAGCGGTCGGCAGCACGCCCGCGCGCTTTGCCGCCGTGGTGAACGCTGAGATGGGCAGCCTCAGTAAAGTCATCGCCAGCGCCGGGTTGCGCGAAGACTAATCAGATAATTACATAACTAATTGATTTTAAACAATTATTTAGTTAATCCGCCGGTTTGGTATGGCGCGGCAAAGCCAGCGCCAGCGGCAACCCCGCCAAGCCGATCAGCAGCGACGCCCACAGCGACCACGTATAGCTGCCGGACAAATCAAACAGCCCGCCGCCGAGCCAACCGCCCAGCGCCATGCCGAGGCTGGCCCCCACCATCTCGAACGAGTAGATCGAACCCAGCGGCGCTTTCGCCCCGAACAACTGCCGGTTGATAATCGGGAAGCCCACCATCTCGCCGCCGTAGCACAGGCCAAAAATAAAGGCGAACACATAAAACGCCCAAGCCTCGGTGGCAAAAAACAAAATAATCACCGGCAAGCTCTGCCCCAGCAGTGAAATCGTCAGCACCGTGCGCCCGCCCAGTCGCTCAGCCAGCACCGAGAACGTAAAGCGGCTCACCACCGACGTGCCCGCAATCGTCGCCAGCACGCCCGCAGCTTCAAGCCCAGGTATGCCCTTAAACGTGGCCATCGACACCACATGCGCGAGAATCACCGCATGCGCCACGCAGCCTATGTGATGAATGCTCATCAGCTTCCACACCGTACGCTCACGCAAAATGTCGCGCAGTTTGGCGGGTGCCTTGGCGGCAGCCGTGCCGTTTTGCGGCGCGGGCGGCGCGTCCTCAGAGCCGTAGGCCGTCAGTCCCTTATCGGAAGGCCGGTTGTAAATGAACAGCGAGAAAAACGCCAAGATACCGCCCACCACCAAGCCGACCACCGTAAAGGTATTTTCCCAGCCGCGCGTCTCCAACAGCCAGCGAAACAGCGGCGCAAAAATCACCGGCCCCAAGCCCTGCGCCGCCCAGTAAATGCCCAGTGCAATGCCCATGTGGCGGTAGAACCAGCGCGTCATGATGACCGGCAAGAGCACACTGAACGCCGCGTGCCCCAGCGAGCCGACGAAAAAGCCGTAAAACAGATAAAAGTGCCACAGTTCGGTAATCGTGCCGAGCAGCACCGTGCCGCCGCCGATCAGCGCCGACGCCACCAGCATCAAAATCCGCGCGCCAAAGCGGTCGCCCAGCCAGCCCATAATCATCACCGCTGGCAGCCCCACAATAAACGCCAGCGAATAGGCAAACGAAATATCGCCGCGCTTCCAGCCAAAGCGCTCCACCAGCGGATCGATAAACACGCCGAACGACGCCGAATCCGCGCGGCTGACAATATTGAGCATGCAAGCCGCACCGAGAACGATCCACGCGTAGTGCAGTTTGTATTTATTCAGGTGCGCCACAATGCGAATGATTTTTGGGCGTTACTCGGTTGGCGAAAAAGGTTCACCGTATCCGCGCTATAGTAGCATTCAACTTCGTGGAACTTATGCGAACAATGCGAACACCGCCATGTCACTGACGCGCATCTACACCGCTGCTAAGCACTCAACAACGCCACCATGAAAGTGCTGCTGTTTCTGGTTTTAGTCGGCCTCGCTGCGGTGGAATATTTTCACCACAGGTCGCATGACCATCAACACGATGCACCCGCGAGCACTGGCCAACAGGCCAAAATGGATAACGCCCGCGAGCTACTGCGCCAGCACTTGCGCAGTCATTAAGGGCTGGCGCGTCGGCACCCGTGACCCGCACGCTAGGGGCATGCCACGCACTTACTTGCGCGTCGCCCCGATCCAAGGCTCATCGGCGATATCAAACAAGCAGCCTTCCGGCCCTTTGAATTTGTCGGAGCGCTTGGCGCGGTAGTTCACTTCTTTGGCGTCTTCCGGCAGCTCGTCGTAGGCCACGCAGCCCGCCGCCAGGCACTTTTGCGCCGTGCCTTCGAGGTCTTCAACGTACACGCCAAAGTGATGCGGCCCGGTGAATTCGAGGCCCTGGTCGATTTGATCTTGCTTGAAATACAGCACGGAAATATTGATCGCGCCGTCGGTTAACACCACGCCGCGCGCACGCGGGTTGTCGAGGCGGCGCACTTCTTCAAAACCAAAAACCTGTTTGTAAAACTCCGCCTGTTTTTCGGGGTTTTGGCTGGCGATAGCAAGATGTTGAATTCGGGCCATGCGATGCTCCTGATGGTTTGGATTGCGTGTGTGACAGGCAAGTTGAAGTTCGGCGTTTACTATACTGGAAACACGCCCTGACCGTCACCAGACGACCACACCGTGTGTCGGTCGCCGCTGCAAAACTACAGCGCAGCTTTGACGCCTGCCGCCTGAATAATCCGCGCGAATTTCGCCGTCTCGGTCTTCAAAAAAGCGTCGAACTGTTGCGCGCTGCCGCCTTCGACCACCATGCCCGTTGCGGCCAGCCCTTTGCGCGTGTCGGGCAAGGCCAGTATTCGCACCATCTCGGCGTTGAGTGCGGCAATGACCTCCGGCGGTGTGGTGCCGGGCACAAGCATGCCGTACCAGTTGGTCATGTCAAAACCGGCCAACCCACTTTCCGCGATTGACGGTATGTCCGGCGCAACCTCAGTGCGGCGCGGTGTGGTGACGCCCAGCGCGCGCAGCTTTTTATGCGCCACCAGCGGAATCGCCCCGGTGACGTTCATAAAGTAAACCGGCACTTGCCCGCTGATTAAATCCACCACTGCAGCAGCCGGGCCTTTGTACGGCACGTGCGTCATGCGTATACCGGCCATATGCGTAAACAATTCCGCCGACAAATGCGGCAACGCGCCGCTGCCCGGCGTGCCGAAGTTGAGTTCGCCTGGGCGTTGGCGTGCGAGCGCAATCAGTTCCTTCACGCTAACCACCGGCAGTGCAGGGTTAATCACCAGCACCAGCGCGCCCGACGCCAGCAAGCTCACCGGCGCGAGATCACGCGCCTGATCGTACGGCAAGTTTTTATACAACGCCGGATTCGCCGCGTGGCCCGCCGGCACAATCACCATCGTCAGCCCATCGCCCGCCGCTTTGGCCGCATACGCCGTGCCGATAGTACCGTTGCCGCCCACGCGGTTATCCACCACCGCCGGCTGACCGTGGCGCTCGCTCAGGCGTTGCGCAACCACCCGCGCCAGCGTGTCGGTGCCGCCGCCCGGTGGGAACGGCGAGATGATGCGCATGGGGCCGCGGGGAAAACCTTGCGCTGCGGCGGGCATGGCCATAGCGAGTACGATAATGATGGCGATGGCGATGGCGATGACGAGCACGTCGCAACGCAATTTCTGTTGGCTAAACATGATGTAACTAATTGATTTTATTGAATATTTTAGTAACTATTATTCAACCACCCCAGCCGCTCGCAATTGCGCCACCTTCGCCGCATCGTAGCCCGGCAACGCCGCCAGCAACGCTGCCGTATGCTGCCCCGCTGTCGGCACCGGCCCCAAGCGCCCCGGCGTTTTGGAGAGCTTGATGCTCAAACCCGGCACATGGATTTCGCCAGCTTGCGCGTCCTGCACTTTCACCAGCATCTCGCGCGCCCACAGGTGCGGGTCTTTTACCACGTCGGGGATCGACAACACCGGTGCCACCGGTATGCCGATTTCC
Source organism: Burkholderiales bacterium (assembly GCA_043743335.1). Taxonomy (GTDB): domain Bacteria; phylum Pseudomonadota; class Gammaproteobacteria; order Burkholderiales; family SG8-41; genus UBA5216. Next base: position 59,713 of record JAYTWR010000004.1, on the reverse strand, counting down.
AGCAGCTTTTCGCAGATATCCGCTGTGCTGTGCTTGAGGCACCATGCAGTGAGCACGGGATTGTTGTGGCCGAACAGCGAGCCGCCTGCGCCTTGCGGCATCGACGTATCCTGCCCGATCACCGCCGCAAGGCGCTGCGTCAGCTTGGTCGTCACACCGCCCGTCACCACCACCCAGCCGTTGTTGGTCTGATACGGCAGCCGGCCCGACTCGCCGCCTTCTTCGCCGCTGTCGAGGTAGTAGCACGCGGGGATTTCCACCATGGTCATCGCCGAATCAAGCAGGCACACGTCGATAATCTGCCCCTCGCCCGTTTGATCGCGATGCCGCAACGCGCCCAGCGCGCCGATGGTGGCGTGCAGCGCCGTGGTGCGATCCACCAGTGAAAACGCCGTACCCACAGGCCGACCGAGCGGCTTGCCGGTGAGCGACATCAGCCCGCTCATGGCCTGCCCCAGCGGATCAAACGACGGCCGGTCTTTATACGGCCCCGTCTGGCCAAAGCCGCTGCAGCGCACGAGAATAATGTCCGGCTTAACCTTAATCAGTTCGTCGTAGCCAAGGCCCATGGCCTCAATCGTGCCGGGACGAAAATTCTCAATCACAAAATCCGCCGTCTTCAACAGATCGCAGAAAACCGCCTTGCCTTCGGCCTTGCGCAAATCCAAGCACAGGCTTTTTTTGCCGCGATTGTAGACGCTGAAATACACGCTGTGTCCGCGCACGATGGGTGCGGATTGACGCGTTTCTTCACCGCCGAATTTTTCGATTTTGATCACCTCTGCGCCAAGGTCTGACAAAATCATTCCCGCGCGCGGCCCCGCCTGAAAGCGCGCCAGCTCCAACACCCGTATGCCATCGAGACAGCCTTTCATTTTTTATCCTTTTACGGTTTTCACGTCGGCATCAAGCCGTCAATATGCTGCGGATCCGGCTTCAGTTCGCCGCGATCAATGCGTCGTACCAGCGCGGTCAGCGCTGCGTGTGTGGGCGCAGGCACGCCAGTTTCTGCGCCCTTCTGCGCCACCAGCCCATTGGTGAAATCAATTTCCGAGCGTCGTCCTCGCGCGACATCACGCCCCACCGACGAATGCGAAGGTTCCAGCAACGTAGCCATCCACGCCGTCAATCCGTCCTGCACCGTTTTCAGCGCAGCGGGTTCGCGCAGCGCCGCCGCTAGCCATGCGTCCGGCGCAATGCCGAGCACTGTGCCCAATTGGTAGCCTTGCGCGCGCCCGACAGCAATGGCTTCGGCAGCCAACTGCACACCGATGCGATGCACTTGGCCGCGCTCCACGTACACCGCACGGTTATCCAGACCCGTTGCGCCGAGCACGCCGTGGGTGATGGTGTTGGCCGTGAGCTTGGTCCAGCGCTCGCCCCACAGGTTTGCGGTGACCTTGGCGGTATCCACAGCGCCAAGTATCGCCGCCAATTCTGTGGCGCGCGCTGTCACTCTGCCATGCACTTCGCCCACACCAAACACCGTGCGTTTGGCACCGCCCGCCTCTTGGTAGCGACTGATGTGTCCCGGCTTGAAGCAATTCACGCTGATGGTGCTGACAATGCAGCCCACTGTCTTGCCCCAGCCTGCCACGCTCGCGATGCGCTCCTCGTTCACGCCGTTTTGCATGGACACAAGGTATCCCTGCGGCGTCAGGTATTGCCGGATCATGCGCGCGGCCCATTCGGTGTCGTACGACTTGGTACTGATGATGGCGATATCAATCGGCTTGCGCACAAAGCTTTGCACTTCATGCACATGCAGGGCTTTGACGCGCACCACATGTTCGCCTTGCGAACCGCCGAGGCGCATGCCGTCACGGTTGATGGCGTCTACGTGCTCCGCCCACGGATCAACCAGCGCAATATCCTCACCCGCGCGCGCCAGATGCGCGCCCACATAGCCGCCCACCGCGCCTGCGCCCACGAATACAATGTGTTTACCCTGTTTGCCCATGGCTACGATCTTTCAAAAACGGCGAGATTCGCCAGCGTGCGTTGTAGCTCGCCGCGCTCCACCTGCTTGACCATGGCCGTCAAGCGTGCCTGCGTGGGGGCCGGTTGCCCGGTTTGCTCGCCCATGGCCGCCACATAGCCGCAGGTGTAATCAATTTCAGTGCGACGCCCCTTCACTAAATCGTGTCCCACCGAGCCGTAGTGCGGCTCGTGCGAACGCGCCATCCACTTGCGCCAGCCCGCTTCAATCTCGCTCAGCGCTGCGGCATTTCCATCCGCAGCGGCGCACCACAACAGCGGCGGCATGCGCAATATGGGTTCGAGATCGTGTCCCAGCGCTTGCGCCACGCGAATGGCCTCGCCGGCACAGCGGATCGCCAGCAAGCGCGTCTGCGTACCCTGCATCAATTGATGATCGTGTATGCCGGTAACACCCAGAATGCCGTGATGCATCGAGTTGGTGACCAGCTTCGCCCAGCGTTCGCCCCACAGATTGGTGGTTACTTTGGCGCTGTCCACCGCCGAGAGAATTTCCGCTACCTGCAAAGCGCGCGGCGTTACCCGTCCGTGCATTTCGCCCACGCGAAACACCGTATAGGCCTCACCGCCCGGCGTACGCGCCCGCTCAATAACGCCCGGCCCGGTGGCGCTGACGCTGATGGTGCTGGCAATGCAGCCCAGTGTGCGATCGGCCCCGACAATTGCCGCGATTTCATGCTCGTTCAAACTGTTTTGCACAGACACCACGCAGCCGTTGTCACGCAGATACGGTTTGATCATCTGCGCGCTCCAAGCAGTGTCGTAGGATTTGGTGCACACAAAGGCGATATCCACCGGATCGCGAATAAACGACTGCACCTGATGCAAGTGCATCGCTTCGGCTGGAATGAGCACCGAACCCAGCGGATCAGTCAAGCGTATGCCATGGGCCCGGATCTGCTCCACGTGTGCGGCCCACGCATCGACCAATGCCACCCGATACCCCGCGCGCGCCAGTTGGCCGCCGACATAGCCGCCCACCGCGCCAGCGCCGATCACCGCCAGCCGCAATGCTTTCAGATCCGCCATACGATCCCCACGATAAGCCTGCCATTGAAAACCCGCCGCTGCACGCCGCCCCGACAGCAGGCCCGCACGCACGCACCCAATATACTGCTTTGAACCCAGCAGCACTACTGCACGATGCAGCTCGCGCTGCACGGTTAAATGGAATTGGCGTAGCATGCCGGTGACGCCCCACCCCTGCCCCCAACGACCCGTGCCTCGAAAGCGAGATTCACGCATGCCACGTCTGCAATGGTTCACCGTGATCGCGCTGCTTCTGGCGGTGACTACCACACACGCTGCGTACTCCACGCGCCGCTTGGAAAAAAGTGCTGGCGCAACAAGGCTGGGCAGACGCCTACGCAGATTCTGCGCAGCTCAAGCGCGAGCTGGATGCCGAGCGCGAAGTCACAGGCAAGCTGTTGCGCGATTTGGGGCTGGCAAAGTGATGCATAAATTACTCAATAAAATCAATTAGTTATGACACTTCTACGCAAACTGTTTATGGGGTGCATGGTCTGCGTTACCGGGCATGCCGCAGCCCAGGCATACCCCAGCAAACCCATACGCTTTGTGCTCGGCTTTGCCCCCGGCGGCGCGTCGGATGTGGTGTCGCGCATTGTTTGCACGCGCCTAAGTGAAGCCCTGAAGCAACCCATCGTGATCGACAATCGCCCGGCGGCGTCCGGCTCGGCTGCTGCGGGCATGATCGCGCGCACGCCAGCCGACGGGTACACCATGATGCTGGCGGCTACCAGCACCATGGCGGTTAATCCCAGCACCTACAAGAATCTGCCGTATGACTCGATGCGCGATTTCACCTATGTCGCCAATTTTGTGTCGATGCCTAATGTGCTGGTGGTGAATCCCGCCGTGCCGGCGAAATCCGTCACCGAGCTGATTGCGCTGGCCGGCAGTGAAGGCGGCAAACTAACCTATGCGTCAGCCGGACTCGGCAGCGCCAATCATTTCACCGCCGAGCTGTTCAGCTACCTCGCCAAAATAAAAATGACCCATATCCCCTACAAAGGCGGCGGCCCCGCCATGGTAGATGTGGCGAGCGGCCAAGTCGCGTTGATATTCGCCACTATCGTTTCGGTGTCTCCTCATCTGAAAGCCGGCAGACTGCGCCCCTTGGGCGTCACATCGGCGGAGCGCTCCCCCAGCATGCCCGACGTGCCGACCATCGCCGAGGCGGGCCTGCCCGGTTATGAAAGCACCATTTGGTACGGCATGGTGATGCCAGCGGGCGCGCCGAAAGACATCGTCGCGCGCTTGAGCCGTGAAATCGACAAAGTGCTGAACTCGCCCGAGGTTAAAGAGCGCTTTCATGCGCTGGGCGCGAACATTTTTTTCATGACGCCGGAGCGCTTCACCGACTATGTGCGCGCCGAAATCAAGAAGTGGAGCCTCGTGGTCAAAGCTACGGGTATGCGTGCCGAGTAGCACGCTGCGCTACGGCGCGACACGACGCACACAGGCCGCGCTGCGCTCGCTGGCGCTCATGATGGGTGAAGTTAAACCGCGTATAGACAAGGCGCTACAACATTGAACGCCGCTCAGGTGCCAGTAGCCGTTGCTTGCGCCGTCCCAGCTATATCACTGTAACTAATTGATTTTATTGAGTATTTTTAAGCATCATCACTGGCCATCAGCAGCACCTGCCACGCACGTTGCATGATTCGGTGAGGTGCGCAGTGAGGTGCGCAGTGAGTTTGCCGAATTCCCTGACCGCGCGTAGCATTTAGCCACACACCTGCGCGCGGATTACGGCGCAACCCGAGGAGAACCATGCTGACACGCTTTGTTCGACTGGCCACAGTTGCAGTTGCAGTTGCAACGGCAATGGCCTGCGCCACCAGCCCTGCGGTCGCGCAGAAATTTCCCACCAAACCGCTGCGTATCGTGGTGGGCTTCATCGCCGGCAGCGGTGTCGATGTTTCCGGACGTATCGTCGCGCAATTTTTGTCTGAGGCACTGGGCCAACCGGTGGTGGTTGAAAACCGGCCGGGGCTCGCCAGCATTGTGGCCGCGCGCGATTTGGTCAAGGCCACGGCCGACGGCTATACGCTGTTCATGTGCACCACCAGTTCGCATGTCACCGGCCCGTTTGTGATGCGCCAGTTGCCGTACGATCCCATCAAAGACTTCACGGCCATCGCGCAAGTGGTCGAGAGCTATTTGATCGCGGCCGTACCGGCGCAGATTCCGCCCACCTCGATGAAGGAGTTTGCGGCGTGGGCCAAGGCCAACAGCGGCAAGGTGTATTACGCCTCACCGGGCGTCGGCGGCAGTTCGCATTTGTTGGCCGAACGCTTCAATCAGGTCGCCAATCTCGGCATGACGCACGTGCCGTATAAAGGCTCGGGTGTGCCGGAACTCGCCGCGGGCGAAACCCAGCTTTTGTTTGGCTTGCACGCCACGGTCAACATCGGGCCAAGGCTGCGGCTGCTCGCCACCACCGGCCCCGCCCGCCAGGCCGAGTTGCCCAACCTGCCGACTATGCGCGAGGCGGGCTTTCCAGAAATCGAATCCGTGCTGTGGCAAGGCGTATGCGGCCCGGCTCACATTCCCCAACCGGTCGTGGCGCGCCTCGCCGAAGTCATCAAACGCGGGCTGGAGCGGCCCGACGTGCGCGAGCGTTACCTGAAAATCGGCACGCCGCCCACCTTTCGCGGACCGGCGGAATTCACCGCATTGACCAAGGCGGATATTGCAAAATGGCTGCCGACGATCAAGGCGTCGGGCGCGGTGATCGATTAATTCCCTGCCCGGCAGCCCCCTTTGAGGTCATCACCTGAGGAGACGCATCATGGCGCTACGCATCAACCGGCTGCACCCCAGCTTTATCGGAGAAGTATCCGGCATTGACATTACGCAGCCCCTGAAGCCCGGCGCGGCCGATGCCATCGAAGCCGGCATGCACGAGCACGCCGTGCTGGTGTTTCGCGATCAACCGTTCACCGATGCACAACAGGTTGAATTCACGCGCAACTTCGGCGAGCTGGAAGTCACCCTCGCCGGCCAGATGAAAAAGCCCGAGGAGCGCCGCTTTCAGCAAATTGAATTGGGCGACATTTCCAATCTCGATGAGCGGGAGCGCCTGCGCGCCCGCGACGACGCGCGGCGCATGTATGCCATTGCGAACCGCTTGTGGCATTCCGATGCGTCGTTTCGTGCAGTGGGTGCTGGCTACACGCTGCTGCATGCACGCGTGCTGCCCGCCACCGGCGGCAACACGGAATTCGCCGACATGCGTGCAGCCTGGAGCGCCTTGCCGCCAGAAGATCAAGCCGAAGCTGAAACGTTAATCGCGGAGCATTCCATTGTTTATTCGCGCGCGCAAATCGGCCTTGACATCAAGAACGACGAACACGCAGAGCGCCTGAAACCCGTGTCGCACCCGCTGGTCATCAGCGATCCGGTCAATGGCCGAAAGTCATTGTATTTGTCAGCGCACATTGGCGGCATTCAGGGCTGGCCAGTGCCTGAAGCGCGCGCCTATATCCGTGATTTGGCGGAACATGCCACGCAGCGGCAGTTCGTCTATGCCCACGAATGGCGCGTCAATGATCTGGTGATGTGGGACAACCGCACAGTCATGCACCGCGCACGCCGCTACAAGGATTTGCAGGAAAGGCGCGATCTGCGGCGCACCTCGCTCAAGGGCGTGGGGCTCGCAGTGGGACCCGTCGCGCACGTGCAGTGCGCGGTGGGACCAGTCGCGCACGCGCAGCGCGCGGTGGCGTAAATCCGGCGTCATCCAGACAAGCTGCCTTGGCCGTAGTCTGTCCATATCACGAACCTTCCCTTTGTCATGCCATTTGTGCAAAACGGTCGTCTGCGTGCGCTGGCCGTCACCAGCGCCCAGCGGCAAACGCCATTGCCGAACGTGCCGACGATGCAGGAATCCGGCGTGCCGGACTACGAAGTCAATTCCTGGTACGGCGTGTGCGCACCGGCAGCCGTGCCGGTACCGCTGCTCGACAAACTGAATGCCGACATCACCGCAGTACTGCGTACGCCCGACATGGAACAACGCCTGACCGAACTGGTGATGCCGCCCTCACCCACCACGCGCGAGGAATTTGACCGTTTCATGCGCGCTGAAGCGGCGCGCTGGGCGCAGGTGATCAAGGATGCGAAGATTCCCAAGCAGTAGGCGTTTAATATAAGCAATTGATTTTAAAAGGCTTTTATTCGACGACCCACATCCCCTGCAACGTATGATCCGCAACGGATAGCCGCCGCCACGCAAGCTCGGCAATGCCGTTCTCTGCTACGCTGCCGCATGCCCCGATTCACCTTATTACCGCCCGGCACACAGCCCGACGCTAGGCGTCTGTTGGCTGCGCGCGCGCTGCGCGGATTTTGTGATGGCTACGTTGCGCTGCTGCTGCCGTATTACCTGACCCTGCTCGGCTACAGCGCACTGCAAATCGGCTTCGTCATTACCGCCACGCTGCTGGGTTCTGGCGTGATGACGTTGACCACTGGCATGATCGCGCATCGTTTTCGCGGACGCACGCTGCTGTCGTGCGCCTCGTTGTTGATGATGTTGACGGGCTTGAGCTTCATCGCCATCACCGACTTTTGGCCGCTGCTGATATTGGCGTTTGTAGGCACAATCAATCCATCCAGTGGTGATGTCAGCGTGTTTTTGCCGCTGGAGCAAACGCTACTCACGCACACCACGCCAGCGCAATCGCGCACCGCGTTGTTCGCGCGCTACAGCCTGATCGCCGCACTGGCCGCAGCCGCCGGTGCGCAGGCGGCGGCACTCCCTGTGTTGATCGGCAGCTTGGGCGGTGTCGCTGAAAAGACCGCGATTCAATGCATGTTTCTCGCTTATGGCTTGGCGGGGTTGGGCACGCTGCTGATGTATCGCGGCTTGTCGCCGACGCTGGATCGGCACGAGGATGCGCCGCGCACGCCGCTGGGGCCGTCGAAACATCGGGTCTACAAATTGGCGGCCGTGTTCAGCATCGACGCTTTGGGCGGTGGTTTCGCCGTGCAATCGCTGCTGGCGCTGTGGCTATATCAGCGCCACGGACTGACCGTTACCCAGGCGGCCACGCTGTTTTTGTGTACTAATCTGCTGGGTGCGTTTTCGCATCTGGCGGCCAGCAAAATCGCCGCGCGCTTTGGGCTCATCAACACCATGGTGTTTACCCATTTGCCGGCCAATATTCTGTGCATACTAGTGCCGTTTATGCCCACGCTGCCACTGGCCATTGCGTGCCTGTTTCTGCGCTCGGCGCTGGGGTCGATGGACGTGCCAGCGCGGGTGTCGTATGTGATGGCGGTGGTGTCCCCGCCCGAACGCCCCGCCGCCGCCAGCCTGACCAATGTGCCGCGCAGTTTGGCTTCCGCCTTGAGTCCGGCGCTGGCTGGATATATGCTCACGCTTTCCAGCTTTGGCTGGCCGCTGGTAGTATGTGGTGCGCTGAAGATTGTTTACGATCTCACGTTGCTGCGGATGTTTCAGAACGTAAAACCGCCTGAAGAATCCCCTGAAAAGGAGAACCCATGAAGCTGCTCAGTTTCCGTCCGCCCCGTGCCCGTGTCGATCATTTCGGCGTGCTGCTGTCCAACGGGCAAGCTCTCGACATCACTGAAGCCAAAAGCGGGCGCGGCCTGCCCGACACACTGATCGATTGCATACGCGGCGGCGCGGATGCGCTGGCCCGTGTGCGCGATGTGCTGGCTCAGGCCGAGCAACGCCTGAAAGCCGGTAGCCGTGAGCACATCGTGTCGCTGGACGCGGTGAGCGCCTGCCCGCCGCTGCGCCCCGGCAAAATCATGGCCATCGGCAAAAACTATTCTGATCACGCTGCTGAAGTCGGTAGCGCGGCGTATTCGCAACCCGCAGGATTCATCAAACACGTGGATACCTTGATCGCCGATGGCGACACGGTGCGCAAGCCTTCGTGGACAGACAAACTCGATTACGAAACCGAGCTGGCCGTGGTGATGGCCGACGAGTGCGCCGATGTGTCGGCTGAAGAAGCCTATGAGCATATTTTCGGCTACACCATTTTGAACGACATTTCCGCGCGCGATGTGCAGTTTGCCGAGCGCAAGGAAGGCAACATCATGATCGGGAAAAATTTCCCGACCGCAGCACCCATGGGCCCGTGGGTCGTCACCAAAGACGAAATTCCCGATCCGCACAATCTGCGCCTCACCACGCACATCAACGGCGAGCTGCGGCAAAATGCCAACACCGGCACGCAGATTTTTCATATTCCAGTGCAGGTGGCTTGGTACTCCCACGCGGGCTTTTACCCCGGCGATATTATTTCCACCGGTACCCCAGCGGGTGTTGCGGCGGGCTACAAGGGCGAAGGCTCGTGGTGGTTGAAGAACGGTGACGAAATCGTGAGTGCGATCGAAAAAATCGGCGTGCTGCGCAATCCGGTATCTACGCGCAAGCGCAGAACCTAAAGTGGCTACGTGCGCGGGCGCTCAAGAAGCGTTTCGCAGCGGAATACGCGCCGCTTTCAGCACCGGCCCCCAGCGCTCGCCTTCAGCATAGATGCGCGAGGCGAACGCCGACAGTGATCCGCGAATCGGTTCCAAACCTTGCAGCACCAAGACGTTACGTGTAGCAGGATCATTCACCGCTTCTGAAATACGCTCGTTCAGCCAACGAATCGCACTCGGCGACACGCCATTCGGTGCGAATACGCCGAACCAAGCAGAGACATCCGCACCCGCAATACCGGCTTCATTCAAGGTAGGCAGATGCGGCAGCAATTCCGTGCGCTGCTGGCTGGCGATGGCCAGCGCGCGCAGGTTTTCGTTGTTCAGATACGGTAACGCCAGCGGCAGGGCCGCAAACATCAGCGACGTTTGCCCGGTGGCGAGGCCATTCAAGGCCGACAAGCCACCGTTGTACGACACATGCACCATGTCCAGCCCCAATGCGCGGCGCATCAACTCCCCCGCCAGATGGCCCGTGCTGCCGTCACCCGACGAGCCGTAATTGATATCGCCGGGACGCACCTTGATGTACCCGATCAGCCGATCCAGCGTCTTGAACGGCAAGCCGGTACTGGTCATCAACACGAACGGCATGTTGACCAGCGGTGCGACGAGTTCAAAATTGCGCGTCGGGTCGTAGCCCACTTCGGCGGCGTAATGCGGCGTCAGCACCATGGTTTCGTTGCTCGCCAGCAACAAGGTATGCCCGTCCGCCGCCGCGCGCGCCACATGCTGCGCGCCACGTGTGGTCGCGCCGCCGGGTTGACGCTCCAGCAGCACCGGGTGTTTGGATTCGTAGCGGATTGCCTGCTGCACAATGCGTCCCAGCGTGTCGGAGATCGCCGGCGGCGCATTCGCCGCCATCAGCTAGTAGGTTTTGGTCATGCGTGACGCGCCGCGAATGTCGGTCGGGCCGCTCAACGGATAGGGCACCACCAGCGTTACCACGCGCGCGGGATATTCCAGCGCAACGGTGGTCGCGGGCAACAACAGCATGAGCATCAAAACGCTCAAGCGCATCGTACACTTCATATTCAGGCCTTGTTTAAGAGAGGCAAATTGTCTGTGCTGCTGTCGATGCACGGACGGCAAAGCTTACAATAGAACGCTGCCGTGGCGAGCGACACTGCGCCTGCGCCGCAGCACGGGGTGATAAAATGGCGTTTCCCCCCCGCAAACTCGATCCAATCTCCAATCTCCAATCATGCCTCCCGTCTCCCGCACCGCCACTATCAGTCGCCTCGGCGCAGCCGTCGGCCCGCAAGGTATTTTTACGGAGCCTGCGGAACTTGAGCCCTACGTCAACGACTGGCGCGGCATTTATGCGGGTGCCGCCGCTGCGGTGGTGCGACCGGCCAACGTCGAGCAAGTTGCGGCCATTGTCAAAATCTGCGCTGAAACCCAAACGCCGCTGGTGCCGCAAGGCGGCAACACCGGCATGTGTGGCGCGTCCGTGCCCGACCCGAAACTGAATCCCGTGGTGATCGCGTTGGGGCGCATGAACCGCATTCGCCATGTCGATGCGCTCAATAACACCATGACGGTGGAGGCCGGCTGCGTGCTGGCAAATATTCAACAAGCGGCGGCGGCAGCCGATCGACTGTTTCCGCTGTCGCTGGGCGCTGAAGGCAGTTGCCAGATCGGCGGCAATTTATCGACCAACGCCGGCGGCGTGAATGTGCTGCGTTACGGCAACACGCGCGATCTGGTGCTCGGCATCGAAGCCGTGCTGCCGGATGGCCGCATTTGGAACGGCCTGCGTGCGCTGCGCAAAGACAACACCGGCTACGACCTGAAGCATTTGTTCATCGGTGCCGAGGGCACGCTCGGCATTATCACTGGCGCGGTATTGAAGCTGTTTCCCAAGCCGAGCGCCACGGCGACCACTTGGCTGGCCGTGCCCTCCCCTGACGCCGCGCTAAGTTTGTTTTCGCTGTTGCGTCAGCATTTCGGTGATCGCATCAGCGCGTTTGAGTTAATCTCGCGCGCTTGCCTTGAGCTGGTGATGAAGCACATCCCCGGCACGCGCGATCCGCTGGACAAGCCTTACGAATGGTACGTGCTGACCGAGTTGGGTGATTCGTCGCCCGGCACCACCCTGCGCGACACACTCGAAGGCGTCCTAGAAAAAGCCATTGATAATCAATTAGTTATCGATGCAACGTTGGCGGAAAGCCACGCCCAATCACAGGCGCTGTGGCGCATCCGTGAATCCATACCCGAAGCCGCGCGCAACGAAAGCGGCATGCTCTATCGGCACGATATCGCAGTGGCCGTCGGGGAGATTCCCGCCTTTATTCGCGATGGCCAGGCCGCGCTGGAAAAACGTTTCAAGGACAGCAAAATTATTTGCTTCGGTCATTTGGGTGACGGCAATCTGCACTACAACGCTTACGTCGAAGGCCGACTGCGCACGGATGCCGCCGCGCGCGCGGCCAACGATGTCACCACGGTGATTTACGATATCGTCAAGCAATACAAAGGCAGCTTCAGCGCTGAACACGGCATCGGCATCGCCAAGGTCGAAGAACTGGTGCGCTACAAAGACCCGGTGGAAATCGATCTCATGCGCACCGTAAAGCGCGCGCTCGATCCGCAGGGCATCATGAATCCGGGCAAAGTGCTGTAAGTTGCGCGTCTTGAACGCGACTGAATCAGCACCACATTTTTACGAGACGCCATGACTGACAAAGTGAAAAAAACCGACGCCGAATGGAAACAAATGCTCAACAACGAGCAATTCGATGTCGCGCGCAAAAAAGGCACCGAGCGCGCATTCACCGGCGCGTATTGGGATAACCATGAACACGGCGTATATCGCTGCATCTGCTGCGACACAGAATTATTCAAGTCCGAGCACAAATTTGAATCCGGTACCGGCTGGCCCAGCTTTTGGCAACCTGCCGTTGCGGAAAATGTGGCGTCGGAATCAGACAACAGCTTTTTCATGCGCCGCACTGAGGCGCTGTGCAGCCGCTGCGATGCGCACTTGGGCCATGTGTTTGAAGACGGCCCCAAGCCCACCGGGCTGCGTTATTGCATCAATTCCGCTTCGCTGAAGTTTGAAAAAACTTAAGACTAGTTAAGACCACAAAGGTTTGACGCCATGAAGTTTTTGTTCGACATGTTCCCCGTGATTCTGTTCTTCGCGGCGTTTAAGTTTTACGGCATTTATACGGCCACGGCGGTGGCCATCGCGGCCTCGTTCGCACAAATCGGCTGGGTATGGTTCAGGCATCGCAAGATTGAACCCATGCTGTGGGTGAGCTTGGGCGTAATCACGGTGTTCGGCGGCGCGACACTAATATTGCAAAATGAAACCTTCATCAAGTGGAAGCCCACGGTGCTGTACTGGCTGTTTTCCGCTGCACTGGGGGGCGCAGCCTTGTTGTTCAAGAAAAATCTCATCCGCGCCATGATGGAAAAATCCGTGGCGTTACCTGACGCCATTTGGGGCAAACTGCTGGTGAGCTGGATCGTGTTTTTCATTTTGATGGGCGTGTTGAACCTGTATGTCGCCTTCAACTATTCAACCGATACTTGGGTGAATTTCAAGATGTTTGGCGGCATGGGCCTGATGCTGGTGTTCATGATCGGTCAGGCTTTGTTGATCAGCAAACACCTGTTACCGGATCAGCCCGATCAAGCGCAGCCGCCGGTCAAGTCCGACTGACTACGGGAACCCTTTCCCGGTCGGCGGGTCTCTGACAGCAGTCATTTAAAAAAGCGCGACGCATTGAATACTATTGAACACATGCAGCAACGCCTCGCTGCGCTAACGCCTGAATCCATCGAGATCCTCGATGATTCCGGTCGCCACGTCGGGCACGAAGGCGCCAAAGCTGGCGGCGGGCACTACCAATTGTTGCTGGTTTCGGCACAATTTCACGGTTTGACGTTGCCTGCGCGACATCGCTTGGTTTACGATGCGCTCGGCCCAATGATGCAAACCGCTATTCATGCCTTGTCCATAAAAGCATTTGCACCCGAAGAAATCTGAAGACACACAACCACCAAGGAATTCATTTATGCACGCCCCCCGTTTTTCACCCAACAACATCGCCGCTTCGGTGGCCGCAGTGGTTTTGACGACTGCCGGCTTGCTGGCCGCTCCGGCCCACGCCCAAGTCGCCAAGGTCAACGGCGTGGAAATCCCGCAGGCGCGGCTCGACACCATTCTCAAAATGCGCGCCGCCAGCAAACAGCCGGATACGCCCGAAGTGCGCAATCAACTGCGTGAGACCCTGATCAATCAGGAAGTGGTCGCGCAGGAAGCGGTGAAAAAAGGCATGCAAAAAACCCCGGAAGTCGCTGCGCAGCTCGACTTGCAACGTCAGGAAACCCTGGTCAACGCCTTTGTTCAGGACTACATGAAGGCCAACCCGGTGAACGATGACGCCGTCAAAAAGGAATACGAACGCGTCAAGCCCACCATTCCCGCCAAGGAATACAAGGCACGGCACATCTTGGTAGAAAAAGAAGACGAAGCCAAAGACATCATTGCGCAACTCAAAAAGGGGGGCAGCTTCGACAAGCTGGCGGCGGATAAATCCAAAGACACCGGCTCCAAAACACGCGGCGGCGATCTCGATTGGGCTCCCGCGGGCCGCTACGTCAAGCCCTTCAGCGAGGCCTTAGGCAAACTCAAAAAAGGCCAACTGACCGATACCCCGGTGCAATCCGAGTTCGGCTTTCACGTGATACGGCTGGACGACGAGCGCGCGACCAAAGTGCCGACGCTGGAAGAAGCCAAGCCGCAGATTCAGCAAATGCTGCAAGGCCAGCAAATCCAGAAAATGCTGGCGGATATGCGGGCTAAGGCAAAAATAGAGTAAGTCATTGATTTTTAACAATAAAAACGGCGTATTTGTTCCGCCGTTTTTTATTGGAAAAAGCCGTTAGCCACAGTCCTCGGTGTCCTCGGTGTCCTCGGTGTCCTCTGTGGCAAGCGTCGTTTTTAACTTAATTGCGCCATGCGGGATCGATACCCGGCCCGCTCACGATCAACCCAGCCACTTGCGCGCATTGCCGAACATGCGTAGCCACGGCCCGTTCTCGCCCCAGCCATCGGGGTGCCACGAATGCTGCACCGTTCTGAACACGCGTTCCGGGTGCGGCATCAAAATGGTGAAACGACCATCGGCCGTGGTGAGTCCGGTGATACCTTGCGTTGAGCCATTGGGATTGAGCGGGTAGCGCTCTGTCACCTGCCCTGCGTTATCCACAAAGCGCAGCGCAACCAGCGGCTGCGCCTGCGTCAGTGCGGCTGCGTCGGTGAATTCCGCATAGCCCTCGCCATGCGCCACCGCCACCGGCAAACGACTACCGGCCATGCCGTCAAAAAACAGCGAAGGCGAAGACTGAATTTCCAGCATCGCCACACGCGCTTCGAACTGCTCGGATTTGTTCTTCACAAAATGCGGCCAGATGCCGGCACCGGGAATCAGCGTGCGCAAGTTGCTCATCATCTGACAACCGTTGCACACACCCAGCGCGAAGGCACCGTCGCGTTTGAAAAACGCCTCGAATTCGTCGCGCGCGCGTGCGTTGAACAGAATTGATTTAGCCCAGCCCTCGCCCGCCCCCAGCACGTCGCCATAGGAAAATCCGCCGCACGCCGCAAAGCCTTTGAAGTCAGCCAGACTCACACGCCCCACGATAATGTCGCTCATGTGCACGTCCACCGCCGCAAAACCTGCGCGATCAAACGCTGCGGCCATTTCGATTTGCCCGTTGACGCCTTGCTCGCGCAGGATGGCCATGCGCGGCCGCGCGCCCTTATTGATGAACGGCGTGGCAACATTTTGCACGGGGTCAAACGTCAGCACCGGCGTCATACCCGGATCGGCAACATCGAGAATGCGATCAAATTCTTCCTGCGCACATTGCGGGTTGTCGCGCAGCGTCTGCATGCGCCAAGTGGTGTCGGACCAAGCGCGGTGCAGCTCGACACGCGATTCACAAAATACTTCGTGGCCGCCTGCTTCAATGCGCAACATTGCATCGGCATTCAACACGCCGATGCGACGGCAAGCCATGCCGAACGCGCCACACACCGCCGCCTCGTCGCCTGCGCGCACTTGCAGCACCACGCCCAACTCTTCGTTAAACAAAGTCTCGATTAGCGCTGCGCCTGCGGGCAACTGTAAAGTCACGCCGGTACGCCCCGCGAACATCATTTCACACGCAGTGGCAAACAAGCCGCCATCTGAGCGGTCGTGGTAAGCCAAAATTTGGCCGGCATCTGTAACCAATTGTTTTTGTTGAATAAATTCAACTATGGCTGCAGGCGACTCCACATCGGGCGTCACCGCGCCCGTCGCGCTAAAAGCCTGCGCCAAGGCCGAACCACCCAAACGCTGTTTGCCGACGGCCAAGTCGATTAACAGCAACACCGTTTCGCCGCAATCGGTGCGCAGTTGTGGCGTCAGGGTGTTACGAGCGTCTAACACCGGGGCAAACGCCGACACAATCAGCGACAGCGGCGCGATCACTTCTTTTTTCTGCCCGCCATCCGACCACGCGGTTTTCATGGACAACGAATCTTTGCCCACCGGGATGCTAATGCCCAACTGCGGGCACAATGCCATCGCCACCGCGTGCACGGTGTCGAACAAGGCCGCATCTTCACCGCCGTGGCCCGCTGCCGCCATCCAGTTGGCCGAGAGTTTGATGTCGCCGATTTTCGCAATCGGTGCCGCAGCGATATTGGTAATCGCCTCGCCCACCGCCATGCGGCCCGACGCTACCGCGTTAATCACCGCCAGCGGCGTGCGCTCGCCCATTGCAAAGGCTTCGCCGCGCACGGTGTTAAAACCCATCAGCGTCACCGCCACATCCGCCACCGGCACCTGCCACGGACCAACCATCTGGTCACGCGCCGTCATGCCGCCGACGCTGCGGTCCCCGATGCTGATCAAAAAGGTTTTGTCCGCCACCGACGGTATGCGCAACACGCGGTATGCGGCTTCGCGTAAATTTATTCCTTTAAAATCAAATACTTGAATAACACTTGCGATACGCGCCACGCGCCGCGTCATTTTCGGCGGCTTGCCAAGCAGCACCGACAAATCCATGTCCACCGCGTTGTTGTTGAACACGGAATCGTGCACGGTCAAGCGCCCGTCGTCCGTCGCCTCGCCCACCACCGCGTACGGGCAACGTTCACGCGCGCAAATCGCATCAAAGGCCGCCAGCGAATCCGGCGCTATCGCCATCACGTAGCGCTCCTGCGACTCGTTGCACCAGATTTGCAACGGCGACATACCCGGCTCTTCACTGGGCACTTTACGCAAATTAAACCGTCCGCCACGTCCGGCCTGATGCACCATTTCCGGCAACGCATTTGAAATACCGCCTGCGCCGACATCGTGTATCGACAAAATCGGATTGGCGTCGGCCAGCGCGCAGCACCGATCGATCACTTCCTGCGCGCGACGCTGAATTTCCGCATTGCCGCGCTGCACGGAATCAAAATCTAAATCTTCTTGATTCGCACCGGTATCCATGCTCGACGCAGCACCGCCGCCCAGGCCAATCAACATGCCCGGCCCGCCCAACTGAATCAGCAACGCGCCCGCCTGCGGCTCGGCTTTGAAGGCATGGCGTGCGGCGATGTTGCCAACGCCGCCCGCCATCATGATCGGCTTGTGATAGCCACGCATTTCGCCGGCCACCGACTGCTCATACGTGCGAAAGTAACCGGTGAGATTGGGACGCCCGAATTCGTTGTTAAACGCCGCGCCGCCGATGGGTCCGTCGAGCATGATTTGCAAGGCCGACGCGATGCGTCCGGGCTTGCCGTATGACTCGGATGCGCGCTCCCACGGTTGCAGCGCGCCGGGGATGCGCAGATTCGACACACTAAACCCTGTCAGCCCGGCCTTGGGTTTGGAGCCGCGCCCGGTCGCACCTTCGTCACGAATTTCACCGCCGGAGCCGGTGGCCGCGCCCGGATAGGGCGCAATCGCCGTCGGGTGATTGTGGGTTTCCACCTTCATCAAAATGTGTGTGTCGTCCTCAACGAATCGATACGCGCCATCCGTGCCGGGATAAAACCGCGCGACACGCGCGCCCTCGATAATCGACGAATTGTCCGAATACGCCACCACCGTGCCTTGCGGATGCTTGGCGTGCGTAGTGCGTATCATGCCGAACAAGGAAATGTCTTTGATCTGCCCGTCGATCACCCAATCGGCGTTGAAAATCTTGTGGCGGCAATGTTCCGAATTGGCCTGTGCGAACATCATCAGCTCAACGTCGGTGGGATTGCGCGCCATGCGCGTGAAGTGCTCAACGAGATAGCTGATTTCGTCTTCCGACAACGCTAGGCCCATGTCACGATTCGCTCGCGCCAAGGCTTGCACACCGCCGCCGAGAATATCCACGGTCGCCAGCGGCTTGGGTTCGAAGCGTTGAAACAGCTTGTCGGCATCTTCCAGCGACGCGAACACCACCTCGGTCATGCGGTCGTGTATCAGCGGCAACAATGCCGGGCGTGCTTCACCGAAATCAACGCCGCTCACCCGGAACACCGTGCCGCGCTCAATGCGGCGCACGGCTTCCAGCCCGCAATGCCGCGCGATGTCGGTTGCCTTGGAAGACCACGGTGAAATCGTACCGGGCCGCGGTGTCACCAGCAGCACTTCGCCTTGCGCGGTATCCACAGCGCCGACCGGGCCAACCGGACCATAGGTCAGAATGCGTTCGAGCCGCTCAAGCTCGGCGGCGGACAGGGCAGACACGGCACTCGTGAGTTCAACAAAATGCCAAAACTCAGCATGCAATGTCAGCCCAGCAAACGACGCCGGTAGCGACTGGGAAAGTTTGGCAAGGCGAAAATCAGAGAGGGCTCGCCGCCCCCGGAGACGCAGAATCATCGGTTTTCAGACTCTGTAAAGCCATATTGTACCACCGCTTTTCCGCTAAACTAATACGCATGATGCTCGCCAAAATGACGCATGGCACGCCGCTGTATTTGACTGCTGGCATACGCAAAATGGTTGGACATCGGCGGCACCACTATCGCTACCGTGCCGGACAAAAATGATGGGTGTCTGATCATCGACGGACTCTTCGGTATCGGCCTCACCCGCGACATTACGGGTCGCTACGCGGAATGGATCGCCGCTATCAATAACCGAAGCACCGGCCGCACGCCCGTGCTCGCCATCGACATCCCCAGCGGCCTCAACGCCGACACCGGCCAAGGTCACGGCTGCTGCGTACGCGCCACACACACCATCACTTTCATCGCCGCGAAACCGGGCCTGTTGACGCTGGACGGGCCGGATTGCTGCGGCGAGATCGTTGTGGCGGATCTCGCGCTTAATAGCGGCAACGAGGCCGCACCGGGCCGCGTGCTCGGTGCCACACAACCCCTCGCGCAGCGCCCGCGCAACTCACACAAAGGCAGTCACGGCAGTGTCGGCATCATTGGCGGTGCCGACGGCATGGTGGGTGCCGCTTTGCTTGCGGGACGCGCAGCGTTAAAACTGGGGGCAGGCCGTGTTTACGTGGGCTTGCTGGCACGCGATGCGCCGCTGCTGGATGTTGCGCAACCCGAATTAATGCTGCGCACGGCCGGCGACGTATTGATGCTGGATCACCTCAGTTGCCTCGCCATCGGTCCCGGCCTAGGCCAATCGCCGGAAGCTATGGCTTGCCTTGAAGCGGCGCTTGCGTCCACGCGGCCTTTAGTGATCGATGCGGATGCCTTAAATCTTATCGCCGTGTCCGAAAAACTAAAAACCCTATTAAATCAAATAGTTACAGAAAAACTGCTGACGCCCCATCCTGCCGAAGCGGCACGCCTGCTCGGCTGCACCACGGGCGAAGTGCAGGCCAACCGCATCGCCGCCACCGAAAAATTGGCGCATCAATTCAACGCACACGTCGTGCTCAAAGGCGCAGGCAGCGTATGCGCGTCGCCCGGCCAACCGTGGCGCATCAACACGTCCGGCAATCCGGGCATGGCCAGTGCAGGCATGGGAGATGTGCTGACGGGCATCATCGCTGCGTTATTGGCGCAAGGTGTCGAGGCGCCGCACGCGTTGGACGCTGCCGTAGGGCTGCATGGTGCGGCGGCGAATCAGTGCGTCGCCGATGGCTTGGGGCCTGTGGGGCTGACGGCGAGTGAAACGATAGATGCAGCGCGGCATCTACTGAATATCCGCCCCGCGTAGCCTTGGTAGTGCCCCCCCCTTTAACCCAACCCCGGCTTGATCCCGGCATCGCGAATCACCTTGCGCCATTTATCGTGCTCAGTGCGCACGCGCTCGGCAAGGGCTGCGGGGGTGAGGGGCATCGGGTAGACGTTTTGCGCAATGTAAAAGTCGCGCACGTCCGGCAGCGCCAGCACCTTGGTAATGAGCTCGTTCAAGCGCTCCACGAGGTCTTTGGGCATGGCTGCCGGCGCGAAGATGCCGTGCCAGGCGCTGTATTCATAGCTCGGTAATCCCAACTCACGAAACGTCGGCGCCTCAGGCATCGCTGGCGAGCGCTCTCTGCCGGTGGTTGCAATCGCGCGCAGCTTGCCGGATTTCACGTGCGGCGCAACCACCGCCACAGAGAAAAACATCATGTCCACACGCCCGCCCATCAAATCGGCCAGCATGGGGCTGATTTGCGCATAGGGCACGTGCAGCGCCTTGATGCCAGCATGCAGCTTGAAGAGTTCGCCAGCGAGATGAAAGCCGGTGCCGTTGCCCGGTGAACTAAACGTGATCTGCCCCGGTCGCTGCTTGGCCAGCGCAATTAACTCGGCCACGGTTTTTGCCGGTAACGACGGGTGCGAAACCAGCACCGAAGTAAACTGCCCCAGCGACACCACCGGCGCGAGATCGCGCAGTGTGTCTATCGGCATGCGCTCTGCGATGTGCGGATTGACTGTCAAACTCGACGCCGGGCCGCTAAAAATGGTGTAGCCGTCGGGCGCAGCGCGCGCCACCAGCTCCATACCGATATTGCCAGATGCACCGGGCCGATTGTCGATAATGACCTGCTGGCCGGTGGCCTCAGACAACCGCCGCGCCATCGGCCGCGCCATGGCATCGCTGTTGCCACCGGCGGTAAAGCCGATGACGATGCGTATGGTTTTCACCGGGTAGGCGTCAGCGGCATACGCGTGCGGTGCAGGCGGCATGCCTGTCAGGAGGACAGCACTGACGATTGCCGCGGTTGCGGGCCACGCGGGAATCCATCGGGCCGTCTGTAGTGCGCTATCCATGTGTACCGGCTTTTCCACTAGTAACCTCATCGTAACTATTTGTTTTAATTGGTATTTTTATCCACCAACCGCATCGCCCGCAAACCCAGCGTGGCGGACACCATGCCGGTCATCGGCACCACGCAGCAAATCGCTTCCAGCACCTGACGGCGCGTCATGCCGTAGTCGTAGGCGCGACGCATTTGCTCAGCCGCCATGTCCACCTCGCCGCGCGTGCAGAGCGCCGCGATCACAATCAGCGCGCGTGGCCCCGGGCCCAGTAGGGCATTTTGTGGGTCTTCATCCGCGCTGTCTGCGCCCGTGCAGTGATCCACAAACGCTGACGCGCGACGCACGAGTTCAGGATCGATTTCAGCCGCATAGCGCCATTCGTCACGGTGCGCTAGGCTGTCACTGCCCGCACGAACACGCATTCGTCCGAGCTGCATTTCTGGGAATGGCGTCAGGGCTTTGGGTTCGCCGCCCGGCGGCAATTTGCCGAACGGATAATCCGCGCTGTTCGCTTGTGCTATGGCCAGCGAAACGTACGTCAAACTCGCCCAACCCACCACCGACGCAAACGCCGCTGCGCCTTCGAACAGCGCCTTATTCGTCAAGCCCTCACGATACATGCGGCGGATGTGATTCGGCGCGTGACGCAGATCGCCTTTGCTGCACAACGCCGGTATCGCAATCAGCTCGCGCATGGGCACCGACAATTGCCCGGCTGCCGCCTGCTGCCCGTCATACTGATGCAAATAGCTCACGGTTTGATTGATCAGGTGATACGTTTTCGGCGACGCATACACCAGCGTTTTCCATTCGGGGAAAATGTCGCCGCGCGCGGCAGTGGCGCGCGCCAGTACCGCTTCGGGACTTAAATCCGCCGCGTCGGGTTCGTTGCTATGGGACATGCAGGCTCCTTGCTCAAATTCATGCGCGCTCATTCGCATCCAGACAGTAACGATTCAGCTTGTCCGTCGCACGACCGATGCGGTTCCTTCGTCACCGGCATCCTACAGTGAAGCGGAACAGTTACTCCCAACAAAAGATTACCGCATTGCCGCAGCACCGTGCCGGTATAATCCACGTTTTTTTGGCAACCCATCATGTGGTTCAAAAATCTGCTCGTATACCGCTTGGCCGACAACAATCTTGCGGCGGACGATCTCGAAGCCAAACTCAAAGACAACGCCCTGCAGCCCTGTGGCAGCTTTGAGATGGAGTCGCGCGGCTGGGTTGCGCCGCGCGCTAACGATCAATTTTTGCACAGCCTGCAACGCCAGTGGCTGATCGCTTTTGGCGTCAATCAGAAACTGCTGCCCGGTTCGATCATCACGCAAGTCGCGCAGGAACGCGCGGCAAAACTCGCAGAAAAACAGGAACACCCGGTGGGCCGCAAGCAAATGCGCGACATCCGCGAGCGAGTACTCGAAGAATTGATGCCCAAGGCGCTCAGCCGCCGCCGCACGCTGCGCACCTGGATAGACCCAGTCAACCACTGGCTGGTGATCGACACTGCTGCGGACAAAAAAGCCGATGAGCTGCTCGAATCGTTACTCGGGGCAGACATTGACTTGGAAGTAAAACGTCTGGAATGTCACCAGTCGCCCGCCGCACAAATGACGCTATGGCTAAGCGCCGGCCAAGTGCCCGCGCCGTTTACCATTGACCAAGACCTTGAGTTAAAAGCATCCGGTGACAGCCGTGCCACGGTGCGCTACGTCAACCATCCGCTGGAAGGCAAGGAAATCCGCGAGCACATACGCGGCGGCAAATCTGCCACGCGGCTGGGCATGACTTGGAAAAACCGCGTGTCGTTCGTGCTGACTGACCAACTACAAATCAAACGCGTAGTCTTTCTCGACATTCTCAAAGACGAAACGCAGGATCAGGCCGAAGATGCCGAAGAGCAGTTCGACATCGACTTCGCCCTAATGAGTGGAGAACTCGCCGCCATGCTGGCGGATTTGGTTGAGGCATTGGGCGGCGAAAAAGCAGGCAGCGAAAAACCGCTCCGCGAGAAAAAAGCCGCTTAGTCGGCATGCCCGTCACAAACTTTTAGCCGCAGGGGGCACGGTGGGCACCGAGGAACAGCGGTGCCTCGACTGGGAACGCCCGCGTATCAAGCGGGTGATAACCGAATCACCGTAACGCGCGGACTTTCTCAGTATTCGCTACGGCAAGCGCCCTTTTTCGCGGTAACACGCGCTAAACCACGCCTTCCGGACGCCGCCCGCCGCCGCCGGCATTACGACGCCGTTGCTGTTGCCGCTGCTGGCCCGGTTGGCCAGGCTGGCCAGATTGCCCCTGCTGCGGGCGCTGTCGCTGACCTTGCTGTTGACGCTGCGGCTGACCTGGCTGCCCCGGCTGACCGGACTGTGCGCGCTGCGGTTGCCCGCGACGGCGCTTGTTGTTACCGCGATTGCGTGCGTTGCCGTTATTGCCATTGCTACCACTTGCCCCGTTACCAGCGGCGTCACGATTGCCCCGCTCGCCGCCGTGGTTACCATTGGCGTCGCGGGCAGCGTTAGCGTTAGCGTTAGCGTTAGCGTTAGCGGAAAAGTTTGACTTGCCGGTATTGCGGCCACTCCGTCCTTTGCCGCGATGAGCGCGTGCCGGCCGGCCCGCGCCCATGAAACCGGCGGATGACGGAAACAACTGTCCGGCATTGGACGGTGGTTGCTGTCCATCATCATCATCGTATACGGTCTGCGGTGCGGCGACAGCGACATTGAAATTGATTTCTTCTTCCGTATCCAGATTGCGCTGGTTTTTCGGCGGCTGCGGCATGCGGTTGCCGATGTTGTCGAGTGCTTCGTCGATATCACCGGCGGCGATGCGCGCGCGTATGCCGCGCGGCTGCTTCGCCGGCTGGATGCGATTGCCAAAATCGTCATCCAGTACCACCGCGCGATGATTCTTGCCGGTATCGCGGTTGCCGCGATTGTCGCGATCCTCACGCTGCGCTTCCTGACGGCTTTGATGCAAATTGCGATTCGGGTTCGGCTCGCCGCGCTCACTACGCTCACCACGCTCACCACGATTCCCACGCGGCTCCCCCTGCACTCTCGGTGCGCGCGGCTCACGCATCTCACGCGGGGTCGGTATCTGCCCCGCACCGCCGTCCACGGCAGCCACACCCGGTGCCGCAGTAGCACCCTGCACGGCAGGGTCACGGGGTTCGCCCCGGTTTTCGCCATTTTGGCGGTTCCGTCCGCGCCCTCGACGACGCCCCCGGCCTTCCCGTCCCTCGCCTTCCCTCTTAGGCGTCCGCTCGCCCGCCGTGCTGTCCTGCGGTTGCCGGGGTTCCCGGGGCGGCTGCGGCAGCGCTGATGGCTGGGCCTCAGCAGGCCCCTGTTGCCGGGGCGCTTGCCCTAGTTGCTCCGGCCCTCGCCCGTGCTGCGGCGGCGGTTCACTGCCGGGTTCAAAACCGGGAATCACCGTTTGCTCCACGGTGCGCTTCATGAGCTTTTCAATTTCTGCCAGCAACGGCAGTTCTTCCGGCGCAACCAGCGAAATGGCCTCACCCGTGCTGCCTGCGCGCCCGGTGCGTCCGATGCGATGCACGTAGTCTTCCGCCACATGCGGCAAATCGTAATTCACGACATGCGGTAATTCTTCAATATCCAAACCGCGCGCCGCAATATCCGTCGCCACCAACACGCGCACCAGCCCTGCCTTGAAATCCGCCAGCGCCTTGGTACGCGCGCCCTGCCCTTTGTTGCCGTGAATCGCCGTGGCAGAAATACCCGAACGCCCCAATTGATGCGCCAGTCGGTTGGCACCATGCTTGGTACGCGTAAACACCAGCACTTGCTTCCAGTCGCCGGTTTTCACCAAATGCGCGAGCAAGGCGCGCTTGCGCTCCTGCCCGACCGGATGCACGCGCTGCGCCACCAGTTCCGATTCAGCATTGCGCCGCGCCACTTCCACCATCACTGGATTACGCAGCAGGCCATCCGCCAATGCCCGAATGTCGTCGGAAAACGTCGCCGAAAACAACAGGTTTTGCCGCTGCTCAGGCAGCAGTGCGAGGATGCGTTTAACGTCATGGATGAAGCCCATGTCGAGCATGCGGTCGGCTTCGTCGAGCACGAGAATTTCGACTTGCGACAGATCCACCGTCTGTTCGTTGGCGTGATCGAGCAAGCGCCCCGGTGTCGCCACCAGAATGTCCACGCCGGCTTTCAGCGCCTCAAGCTGCGGCCCCATGCCGACGCCGCCGAATATCACCGTCGAGCGCAGCGGCAAATACTTGCCGTATTCGTGTACGCTTTCTTCGATTTGCGCGGCCAGCTCGCGTGTGGGCGTCACGATCAACGCGCGCACCGGATACGTGCCCGGCTCGGGCGGGTTTTCCATGAGCCGCTGCAACAGCGGCAGCGTGAAGCCGGCGGTCTTGCCGGTGCCGGTTTGCGCACCGGCCAACACATCACAACCTTCAAGAATAACGGGGATCGCCTGCACCTGCACCGGCGTGGGTTGCGTATAGCCGGAATCACCGGCAGCACGCGACAATTCGGGCATCAGCCCAAGATCAGCAAACAACTGACTCAAAAAAAATTCTCCCTGCGATCAACCTGCTGCGGCAAACGCCGCAAGAACCGGTTCAGGCCGATACCACGTGGGGTTTAAGATTCGGGGAACGCCGGGCTGGGCTTTTATGATTAAGCCCTGAGTGCCACAGCAGATATTCGCCTCGAACAGGACGCAACCGCAAACCGGATGAAGCGGTGCTGATGTCCTGTGCATGAATCATACACGAGTTGAGGGCTGACAGCGGACAGCGAAGCGGTCTACGGCAAACATTGCAGGACGTTCACTCTAATATGTTGTTTTTAAACAACTATTTAGGCAGAACCTCATTCGCCCTGAATCTGGTTATCGCGTATCACCTTGCCCCACTGTGCCAGATCAGCCTTCATCAATGCCGTCAGTTCGTCCGCCGTGCTGAACGCCACATCGGCCCCTTGCGCCGCGAACAGTTTGGCGGCTTCGGGCGTGCGCAGGTAGCGCGTGACTTCTGCATTCAAGCGCGTCACCACGTCACGCGGCGTGCCCGCCGGTGCCAACATCGCAAACCACGGGTTCATCTCAAAACCCGCGATGCCCGATTCGGCTATCGTCGCCACGCCCGGCAACAAACGCGAGCGCTGCAAACTGCTGACACCAATCGCGCGCACCTTGCCCGATTCAATCTGCGGCAGCAGCGCAGATATCGGCGCGAACAACAGCGGAATCTGCCCCGCCACCAAATCGATGGTTGCTGGCGTGCTGCCTTTATACGGCACGTGCATCATCTTGATGCCCGCCAGCGATGCCAACAGCGCCGCCGTCAAATGCGGCGTGCTGCCCACCCCGCTGCTGCCATAATCCAATTGCCCGGGCCGCGCCCGCGCCAGCGCAATCAGGTCAGCCGCCGATTTCACCGGCAGCGTGGGATGCACCGCAATCACATTCGGCGCACGCGCCGTCAACGTAACGGGCGCAAAATCGCGCAGCGCGTCATAGGGCAGCTTCGACAAAAACGGTGCCAGCGTCAGGCTGCCCATGCCGCCATGCACCACCGTATAGCCGTCCGCCGGCGACTTCGCCACCAGCTCAACGCCAATATTGCCGCCGCGCCCCGAACGATTTTCGACGATCCATTGCTGCCCGAACACCGGCGACATGCGCGCTGCAATCATGCGCGCCACCACATCGTTAGAGCCGCCGGGCGGGTACGGCGAGACGAAGCGGATGGGTTTGGTGGGATAGCTTTGGGCGTGGCTGACGGCAATACTAAATCCAAAGCCAAAGCCCATGCTGAGGATTAACAAATAACTGTTTAAAATCATATGGTTATGAAAAGTCACCGCCTGCTTATCACACAGCACGCCCACGCGATCTCGCGTGATTTCTGGACAGGTGATTCGCACAGAACGCAAAACGCTGTGACGCCGGTAACAACGTCAGCTTTGGAAAATCTGTCGCATACCGGCTCGCATCCAGCGTCAGCAGCCGATAAAAAAACCCCGCCAAAGCGGGGGTTTTTGTTTGCCGAAACAAGGCGCTATCAGGCCGAGTTTTGCTTTCTGCGGCGCGCTGCGAAACCCAGCAAGCCCAAGCCTGCCAACATCATGGCGTAGGTTTCGGGTTCCGGAACGGCGCTCACGGTCGGCGCGCCTAGGCTTTCGACTTGGGCACCGCTCAATGCGGTATCCCAAAAACGAATGTAGTCCACGTAGCCGGACGCGGCCTCTCCTTGACCCGTTGCGAAGTCATCAATAAAGAAGCTGGCATTGTTGCCGGCAAAATTCGCATAGCCAGCAGAATCAAGGAAGCTGCCAGACAGCGAACCATTCGAATAAACGTTAACCACATTTGCAGCATCGCGCGTCAGCGTCAGCGTACCGTCAACCCCATCTGCCGGTGCCGCACCTAAGGAAAGAACGGGGTAAAAGTTATATTGACTACCCAGCGTGTACATCCCACGGTCCAAAGACAAATTGCTGAAGTCGATAATCTTTTGCCAGACGCCATGGGTATCAAAATGGTATTTCAGATCGATCGTGTAGACATTGGACAAACCGAGCCCGGACGTATTCAAACCTTGATTTAGGCCAAAGGTATAACCGGTGGGGCCCAACGCGCCGCCATTACTGACAATCGACGGTCCGCCAAAATCGTCTGCCAGCGAGCCGTTGAGTTGATATTGATGCGTTTGCGCCAATGACGCGGATGCCCCGAGCGCCAATACCGCCGTCGCCAGTGATTTGCAAAGGACTGAATTCATGAGCCATTCTCCAAGATAAAATAAAATTTTATTCTCGCGAACTACGAACAACCATCGCTGCTCTTTCGACGAGAAACGGGATTAGAAGCGGGGACAAGGCCGAGGGTATCGTGCCAGCGGCTCGTGGGCTATAGTCCGTTCGGACTAATTTAGATAAATCGGTGCACTAATGCACACTTTACTCAAACTTTTATCGCAGCGGAATTATCGCCACGCCATTGTTAGGGTTCATCGGAATCACAAGCTGGTTAGCCCCCGCGTCGTAGCACATGGACGCCGCGCTCGGGATGCCACTGGCGATCAGATCAGCAGGCTGGCCGGGGCGTATGCGTGAGACGCCACCTTGCCGCACGCTGCTCACGTATTTGGTGCCATCTTTCATGATGACCAAGCCGTCATTGCCGGGCTGCACGGCGTGCTCGGTCTTGAGCAACTTGCCGTCGAGCGCAAAGGTCAGCACCTCGTTGTTGTCGATGTTGACCACCACCAAGTTACCGTCATTGTCGAGTGCAATGCCGTTGGGCGCCCGCAGCGGCGGGCCAACAATCAGTTCGGATACCACGCCTTGGGCGGTAATCTTGAACACCTTGGAATGCCCCGGCTCAGCAGTCGGCCCGGGGACACGGGTTTGCGTGCCGTAGACGGTGCCATCGGCGGCCACCGCAATGTCGTTGATGCCGGGCGACTGCGGCACGGGCAGTTCGCCGGCGGGCGCGCCTGTGGTCATATTGAATTTTCGGATCACGGCCGTCGTAGGCTCTTTCGCAGTTCTGCCGCCGTCGATATCGGCCACGTAGAGCAGGCCATTGACGATGTCGCTGCCATTGGGATGATTGAGCATCAGCCCATCGCGGGTTTCACCTATCCACTTGACGGTGTGTACTGAGCCATCGTGGTTGAGCAGGGAGACAAATGCGTCGTTTGGGATTTCATTTTGATTGACACCGCGATTAGGCACCACGATCAGGTCACGCACGGGGTCGTACGAGCAACTCTCCGCGTTCACCACTGCGCCGTAGACTTTCACGTTCTTCGACATGGGTGTGTAGGCACCCTGCAGGGTTACGCCCAGCGGCTTGCCCGCGACGAAGGGTTGCGCTGCAGGCGCGGCTTTGGCTTGATCTTGCGCCATGGCCAGATTTACTGCCGTCCCTGCGAGTATGAATACCGGACCCACGAGTGCAATCACCGAACTATGCCAATTTTTCAAAACCATTCTCCTTTTGTGACTGTTCAGCTTCAATGTAGGATGCCGGTGACGAAGGAACCGCATCGGGCGTAGCGCTGACATCGTGACATGGCCTTGCCTACACCCATCACGCGAACGATGCGGTTCGCTACGCTCACCGGCATCCTACATTGGCGCTGAATAGTTGCCTCCGTTTTTGCGTAACCGCACTGTATGCCCCGCGAACCCGCCGGTCAATCGGCAAGCACGCGTCGCCCGGACGGCGCGTAAGCGCACGTGCATTCCGAGACAAGCATCGCGGCATTCGACGACGATGATTATTGTCGCGTCTCTGTGCGGCCAGGATGCGCAGAATGCTTTAATCCTAAAAAACGCAATTCGCCACAGAGGACACCGTAGCCTTCAATGATGACCGCCGCAAGCTATTGAATTTGCTTGATATTCGCCGCCTTCACCACTTTGATCCATTTAGCCACGTCGCGCGCCACTACGTCGCGAAATACATCCGGCGGGGTTGGCGGCAAAGGCACGCGGCGCGCCACAAAGCGCATTGAGGGTCAGAAACGACAGGCCGACTTGTGCAAGCAGATGTTTTGACATGGCGGGGAGCCTACCCTGAGCGCTTCGCCACGACAACTCACCCAGCAGCTCGCGCAAAAATTCACGTGGCGTGGTGTCGTGTGGTGGTACTGCATCGCTGGGTCAATTATTTACTTGCGAATGAGAATGATTCTTGTTACTATAAATTCATTAAGCGAGACTTTCGTCCCGTCCGTTACCCGCTTAAACCGGTCATTCACGACTTAACTTCACGACTTAACTTCACCCTGATAATTGAGTAACCCTATGAAATTAAACACCTTTTTCTCTCGATACCTGATGGCCGCCAGCCTCGGGCTGGGCGCGAACGCGTACGCACAAACCAACATTTTGAACCTGTATTCGTCGCGCCACTACCAGACGGATGAGTCTCTCTACAGCGGCTTTACCAAACAAACCGGCATCAAGTTAAATCGCATCGAAGCGGGCGAAGACCCGCTCATCGAACGCATACGCAACGAGGGTGCTGCCAGCCCCGCCGACGTGCTGGTAACGGTGGACGCCGGCCGCCTGTGGCGCGCCGAGCAGTTGGGGCTGTTTCAGCCCATCACGTCCAAAGTGCTCGACACCCGCGTGCCAGCTCATCTGCACGCCGCCGGCAACCAGTGGTTCGGCTTTTCCACTCGCGCGCGCGTCATCATTTACAACAAAACGCTGGTCAACGCCGCCGACGTGCAAAACTACGAAGACCTCGCCAACCCCAAATTGAAGGGCAAGGTTTGCGTGCGTTCCGGCGGCCACATTTACAACCTGTCGCTGATGAGCGCCTTGATCGAGCATTGGGGCGAGGCGCGCGCCGAGGAATGGGCGCGCGGCGTGGTAGCCAATTTCGCCCGTGCGCCCAAGGGCGGTGACACCGATCAGATCACGGGTGTGGGTTCCGGCGAATGCGCGGTGGCGCTGGCCAACACCTACTACTACGCACGCTTGTTGGCATCAGACAAACCCGCTGATCGCGCCCTGATGCAAAACGTCGGTCTGGTGTGGCCCAACCAAAAAAGCACCGGCACGCACTTAAACATCTCCGGTGCGGGTGTGCTTAAAAACGCGCCGCATAAAGACGCTGCCATTCGTTACCTTGAGTATCTCGCCAGCGACGCCGCACAAAGCTACTTCGCCAGCGGCAACAACGAATGGCCCGCCGTCACTAACGCCCCGCTCAATAACCGCACGCTAGAGGCCATGGGCACCTTTAAAGCAGACACCTTAAACGTCGGCGTCTTGGGCAAAAACCAGCCCGCCGCGCAAAAAGTGTTTGATCGGGCGGGGTTTCGGTAACACGCTTGGGCGGTGGCAGGATCGCCACCCGTGCCGCCCAGCCGAAAATGCGTCACCCATTGATTTAGCCTATGGCTTAAGCAAGCCCGGCCCAACGGCGTCCGCCGTAGCCGCTGCTGCCAAACCATCCCAGTCTGCCGCGCGCAGGCGAGCCACAACTACCCAAGCACCCGCGTCGCCAGGGCGCAGTACGACGGCCTCGCCAGCTTCGAGCGCCGGGCTTCCCGCCACCGCGCTGAACGCCTCGCCGTCACCCACGATCACGCGCACACCAAACCACGCTACTGGCGCGGCAAGCCGTTGCGCCAACTGCGGCGGCTGCATAGCGTCGGCACTTTGAATCACCTCGACACTGCCGGGCCTGAGCATGCCACTCGCCAACAGACGCGCGGTATCCATCGTCCGGCAATAAGGGCTCGCGAGCACTTCGCCCACCGGGATACCCAGCCGCGCAATCGCCAGACCGATCGCGCGCGATTGGCCGCGCCCCACATCCGCCAACGGTGCCTGCGTGCTGCAGTCAGCGATGGTCAGCGATGCGCTGTCCGTGATGCGTGTGTCGCGCACGGCGTGACGGAAATACAAGGTATAACCGCCGCCTCGCAACGCGTGCATCAGCACATCGCCGCGCAACGCATTGTGCGCCTCGGGCAAGCCCGGCATGGGCGGGCTTTGCGCCAGCAAAACGGTGGGACACACCAACGCCATCAGCAGCCACGCGCTGCGCGCCATGCCCAACCCTGCGATTCGCTTGGATACCCAAAACATGACCCAAACAGTATATCCGCATTCCCGGCAACAGCCACAGGGTGATGATGGACAAAAACAGTGACGAGATCGCAAGCATCGTGCGCGAATGGCTGATCGCGCAAGGCCTCGAACACTAACGCGCGTTACCCACGCGAACGGCGACGCCTATCCGCTGTCAGCCCATCACCGTCACGGTTTTTTGTTCAGGATTAACCTCCACGGTCGCGCCGTGTGCGATAGCCGTGGTGATGTCTTCGTCAAAGCCTGCCAGCAGAGGCACATCGCCCAGCGCAGCGCCCTGCGCGATAATCGGATTCACCGAGTTCAGCACAATCGCCAACGGCACCACGCCGCGCGCCTGCATTTCGTGCAGCATCCAAGCTGTCGCCACGCCACCTTTGGCGGTGTCGAGAATCAGAATTTTCCCGGAATACGATTGCCCCACCAGTTTGTGCGCCGCGCGCGCGAATACGCCCGCAATCCGGTCGAGATCATAGCGCGCAGAAAATCCGTCCGCGGCCACCAGCGCCGTACCGCGCACCGTGCGCCCCATGGCGTGGTGCGCGCGAAATACCTTGCCGACGCTCATGTGAGTCTCCCGGTCACCGCCGCCGTCACACACGATTGCATCGAGCCCAGCATCGGCTGATAGCCATAACCGCCCAGTATATTGACCAGCTTGGCGCTGTTGGTGGCCAGCCGCTTCCAGCCCTTGGCATCGGCCATCTCACGCGCGTACGACTGATAAAAACACATGCCCGACAGCACGTTGCCGCCCGCGTTTTCGATGGTGGCCGTGTAGCCCATGCGATCGCAGTCCGGTTTGACCTGCGGGCTGGTGACTGCGAGCAACGGCACCTTAAAGTGCTGATCTTCGCAAAGCGCCGCCAGATCGCGCAGTTCCAGCAGACTCAATTGCGGTGCCGAAAACACCACCACATCCACCGCATCTGTTACACGATAAGATTGTTCGAGCGCGCCAATGTCCGCGCGCGTGACGCGATGCGACGGCAAATCGCCCGGTGCCACATCGCTCAGGCGCGACGCTTCCGGCGTGAGACCCACCAAGTGATAGAGCGCGATAGAACCAAAGCTCGCCATCGCGGCGCCAAAATGCTTGAGCGCATCCGAACCCGGCGCGCCTTCGATGCCCTCGATCACCGGCACTGCCCAGTAATTCCCCGCGATGCGCCCGATCACCCCGCCGAGCGCGCCCCATTCGTTGAGCGACGCTGGCGTGAAATCGACACGCACATGCAGCGTCGCTTGTCGGCACTGCGGCAAATGAAAACCGTAGCGCGGGGTACGGCCGGTAATGCCCGCCGACAACGCCGACGGCCCGCCTTCGAAGTTTGAGCGCGCCCCGCACACCGAGTTGGCGTAAATCACCACGCCGGTGTCGCCGTAGGCCACGTGCTCGTTGCGCGTGGCGGGCTGCACGGTCTGATAATTGATGCAGGTGTTGGTCATCAGCACGCCCAGCTTCACGAACGCCGCGATGGTGCGCTCTTCGAGTGTCAGCATCGCGCGCGTATGGCCCAGAAACGCGGCGTTGGCGAAATCGGTGCCGCGCGGATCGGTGATCGTGGGGATGCGCACGCGCCGCCGGCCGGATTTTTCTGCCGCGAGCGTTTCCAGCCAACGCACACCCGCCTCGCCCAGACTTTCGGTATCCGCCATGATATGCGCTTGGGCGACGGGCACAAAATCTGCCGCATCGAAAAAAGTCCCCACTTTGATTTGATGTTCTAGCGCGAGCCTAGGCACAGGGCCTTGCTTGCCAGCCAGAATGTCTTGTTCTTCTTCGTTGAGTTTCATAAGCCTAGCGAAAAGATTAGATTAGATTAGATTAGATTAGTCTACAGTTTGCAAACGTATCATAGATCAACGGTCTGCAATCAACGGCCCACGACATGGGTCGTGCGCAGCACGATTTCGAGCGCGCGCACCAAATCCGCCAAGGCGGCATCGGCACCGACTTGCGGCAATGCCGGTACGTGCACAAACCCTGCCCGCCGCACATGGGCCGAATGCGCCACGGCGTGCATCAGCCCGAAAAACACGTGGTTACACACAAACGTGCCTGCGCTCATCGACAGCGTAGCCGGCAATCCGGCACGGTTCAGTGACGCGGCAATTTTCACCACCGGCAGAGTCGCAAAGTACGCCGCCGGTGCGCGCGCCGTCACCGCTTTGTTGCACGGCTGCGCGCCGTCGTTGTCCGCGATGCGCGCGTCGCTGAGATTCACTGCCAGGCGCTCAATGCTGATTGCCGCGCGATCCGCCGCCAATCCCACACACAACACGATCTGCGGCTGCTCACGCGCGATCAACGTCCGCAAGCGGCGCGGCGCACGCGCAAATGACGTCGGCAGTTCCGCCGTCACCACCTGCAAGCGGCCCAACCACGCGGGCAAGCGCCGCACGGCCTCGTACGACGGATTACTCGGGTCGCCGCCAAACGGATCAAAACCCGTGACCAGCGCTTTCATGTGTCACCTACACTTTCACGGATCAGCATCCGTAACGGTTTGTTTCACCAACATTTTAAACCACCGCTCGCCGGCCACTGCACGGTGTTTACCGATAAAATGCGCAGCCGTGGCCCCAAGAGAATACAAACAACGTATCGCCAAGCGCTTCATCGCGTTGACCCTGCTGGTGGCGCTCGTCACCGGCTGCGCGGCGCTGGCTTCGCTGCATTGGTTCGCTGAACTGTTCAGCCACTTCAGGCCGCATTACACCGTCTTCGCGCTGCTGTGTGTGTTGGGCTTGGCGGCGTTGCGCGTATGGCGCTGGGCCGCGTTGGCCAGTGCGCTGGCGTTATGGAACGGGTATCCCGTCGCGCAGATGTGGCTGCAGGAACAGCCACCCGCCGCTGCCGTGTCACACCCCATCACGGTGTTTCATTTTAACGTGGGCTTGCACCACGAACAGCCGGGCCGCGTCAGTTCGTATTTACGCCGCCGCGCCAAGCTCATCGACGTGGTGGTGCTACTCGAAGCCTCGACGCAATTCGACCCCATACTCGACGAGATAAAAGATATTTTTCCCCATCAAATCAAATACTTAGAAGATTCCCCGTTCGGCATAGCGCTGGCCAGCCGGTTTCCGCTGGCGGGCGGAGAAGCGTCGTTCAAACCGCTACGGCTGTATCCACACATTGAAGCGCTCATCAAGCTGCCGAACCGCAGCGAACCGCTGGCGCTCTACGCGCTGCACGCGCCGCCGCCGGTCTCCGGGAACATGGCGCGGGATCGCAACACCAAACTGGATTACATCGCGCAAAGGGTGGCTCGGCAACCGCAGGCAACACCGGTCGTCGTGGGTGACTTTAACCTGACGCCATGGTCGCCCCATTTCGACAAATTCGTGGCCGACAGCGGCCTGCGCGATGCCCGCACGCCGCGCCGCTTTGCGCACACTTGGCCGGTGACCTTCGACAACGCCAATCTGGGGCTGGCCATCGACCACAGCTTTGCCCATCCGTCACTGCCGCTGGTGAAACGCGAAATCGGCCCCGATCTCGGTTCAGATCACCTGCCGGTCACAGTAACCTTCGGCTACTGATTTTTTACAGGGATACACCATGCAACTCGGATTCGTCGGCCTCGGTGCCATGGGTGCCATTATCGTAGCGCGGCTCATGGCGGCTGGACACACGGTGACCGGCTGGAACCGCTCGCGCGACAAAGCGCAAGCGCTTATCAAAGCCGGCATGCGCTGGGGCGACACGCCGCGCGACGTCGCGGCGCAATCGGAAATCGTGTTCTCCATCGTCACTGACGCTGACGCCGTGAAATCCGTCGCACTGGGGCCGGATGGCATTATCAGTGGCCTGAAAAAGGGCGGCATTTATCTTGACATGAGCACCATTGCGCCGGAACCCAGCCGTGAAGTGGCGGCGACATTTGCTCAGGCCGGATTGACCATGCTCGACGCGCCCATCTCCGGCAGCCCGGTGACGCTGGTGCAGGGCAATGCCTCCACCATGGTGGGTGGCAACAAAGCGGCGTATGAAAAAGTGTTACCGGTGCTGCTGGCCATCGGCCCCAAATCCACGTACATCGGGGGCAATGGGCTGGCGGTGCAGATGAAGCTCTCGGTGAATGCGCTGTTAATGATCGAAGTAATCGCCTTTGGCGAAGCAGTGGCATTGGCGGAAAAAGGTGGCGTGTCGCGCGAGATCGCGGTGGACGCTATTTTAAAGAGCGTGGCTGCTTCACCGGTGCTGGGCTATCGCGGGCCGTTCATACTTGACGGTAAAATGCCCGCCGTGCCGCTGGCCGACGTCACCCTGCAACAGAAAGACATGCTGCTGGTGCTGGAGCAAGGCCGCAAGTTGGGCTCGCCGACGCCGCTCGCGGCAGCGGCCAATGAAATGATGAACGCCTGCCGCGGACTGAAAATAGATCACCACGATTTTGTGGTCGCCCATCAAGCCTATCGCATACTCGGAGGACAAGCATGAAGCCGGATGAATACACCACGCTAAAGCCCTACAAAACCAGCCTGAACGATGTACCCAAAGTCGGCGGTCTCAAGGCCAAAGACGGTTGGGTCAACATGCAAGTGCAATTCCTGATTAACCAGAAAACCTGCAATTCCGACAAGCTGCTGGTGGGCTGGACCGTGCTGCCGCCCGGCGCGCAACACGATCAGCACCGGCATTTCAATTGCGATGAATTCTGGATCGTGATCGAAGGCAGCGGTGTGATGTACGGCGAAAACGGCGAAGAAATTCCGTCCAGTAAAGGCGATGTCGTGTTCACCCCGCGCGGGCACTGGCATGGCTTCAAGAATAATTCCGACACAGACGTGGTGTTGGCGTGGGGCTGGAGCGGTGCCGGGTCGCTGGAGGCTGCGGGCTATGAATCGATTGAAGGCGGTCGCACACACTAAACAAGACGGTAGATATTCTGCAATCTGCGGAATTTCTGTAACTAATTGATTTTATTGATTTTTTTATAAGCCACCTATCCCCAGTTGTCACTGTTCAGCTTCGTCGTAGGATGCCGGTGAGCGTAGCGAACCGCATCGTTCGCGTGACGGGCGTACGCAAGGCCATATCTCGATGTCAGCTCGATGTCAGCACCACGGCTGATGCGGTTCCTTCGTCACCGACATACGGTTTAGCTGAATAGTTGCCCTCGGTTAATGATCTCGCCGATTGTTCCACCGGCGTGCCAGTGCCGGCGGTGGCTTTGTGTTACAACGCAACAAATAGGTCGCTCTACCGGTCGTTCTGTGCCGGTCGTTTTCAGCAGAACCCGTGCGCCCATGCCATGATAGAACTACACCATCGACATTCACCGCAGTGCGTCACCGCAGTGCGCCCTGCCACAGTCTAACGCCAGCCCAGCGATTGCCACTTGCCTATGCACGCACAACTCCTACGCCAACTCCGCGATGCCTTGCGCTTTTCCACGGATGAGGCGCTGTCTGTATGGCTGGCGGCACCTGCCGTCGACACACTGCCCCAGGGTGCCACACTCGCGCAGGGTTTGCAGGCGCTGCTACAGTCAGTAGACGCCAGTTATCAGCAATTTGATCGCGAGCAGGAATTGCGCCTGCAAAGCCTGTCCACGACTGCGGCTGAATTGGCGGCGGCAAAAAAGCAACTGCTGGAAACAGCGCGTCACGCGAGCCAGATCGAAGACCGCTTTGAGACCTTGCGGCGGATTTCCTCGGATTGGTATTGGGAGCAAGACGACCAATTCCGCTTCACCCTAGTGTCGTCTAACGGCGCCGCGTTGTTAGGCAGCGATGCCTCGGACATTATTGGCAAGACGCGATGGGAGTACGTCGGCGGCGCGCTGGACGATCCGCATTGGCAGGCGCACCACGCCACACTGAATGCGCACCAGCCGTTTGAGAACTTTGCTTTCCCCGTGAATACCCCGGCAAACGGGCTCCGCCATTTCAGCGCCAACGGCGAGCCGATATTCGATGCGCACGGCGTGTTTACCGGTTACCGCGGCATCGCGCGCGACAACACGGAGAACGTGCTGGCGCAGCGCAAACTCAGCGCCTCGTTGCGCATGACCGAAGCGCTACTCGAAGCCACGCCCACGCCGTTATCGATCAAAGACGAACATCAGCGCTTCACGCACATGAACGCGCCGTATGAGCGGCTGCTGGAACGATCCCGTGCGCAACTGCTGGGGCAAACATTGCGCGCAACGCACGGCGATATTGCCGACCAGGGCGCGGCGATAGAACGCTCTATACTGGCCAACCCGCGCATTGTGCAGTACGAAACCAGCAGAACGTTACCTTCGGGCCATGTGGTTCAACTCATGGTCGCCAAGGGCCCGGTGCTGGATACCGAGGGGAAGGTTATCGGTTTGGTGACCACCTACAACGACATTACCGAGCTGAAGCAGGCGCAGGAACGCTTGTCTGCGCAATTGCACGTCACAGAAACGCTGCTTGAATCAGCACCGATGGCGATTTCCATCAAGGACGGGCAGCAGCGTTTTACCCGCATCAATGCGGCGTACGAGCGGGAATTCGGCGTGCGGCGTGAAACCCTAGTTGGAAAGAAAACACTGGAAGCCAACGTGTTCACGCCGGATCAATCCGGCAGCCCAATCGAAGAAGCCTTGCGCGCAAGCCCCGGCGTGCGCAACTTCGCGCGCACGCGCGTGTTGCCCGATGGCACAACACGCCACTACAGCACAACCAAGGCGGCGCTGACCGACGCGACCGGCAAAATCACGGGCTTCATGACCATGCACGCCGATGTCACCGATCTCAAAAATGCCGGGGAACTGGCGGCACATCGCCTGCAGATGACCAATATCCTGCTCGATGCCTCTCCTGCACCAACCATGATTAAGAACGCGCAGCGCCGCATTATTTATATCAACACGGCTTACGAAAAACTCTTTAATGTGCACCGTGATGCCGTGCTAAACCGGCAAATACGCCCCGGCCAGGAAGACGCCACCGTCAGTGAAATCGAAAGCGTCGACGCTGAGTTGCTGCAAACGCCAAGCACCCGGCAGTTTGAGAGTGAACTGACCGGCGGCACCGGGCGCAAAGTGCGTTGCATGATCACGAAATCCAGCTATCGGGACGTTGCCGGGGCAGTGGCGGGCATTATCACCACCTATTCCGACATCACCCAATTACGCCAGGCCGAGCGCGCCGCCGAAGAACAATTGCGGCTGACCACCATTTTGCTGGATGCCACGCCTATGCCCATCGTGGTGAAGAATCGTGATTCGCAAATTACCTTGGTAAACACCGCGTATGAGCAAATGTTTGCGATCAAGCGCGAGCATGCGCTCGCCATGACAGTCACGCAGCGGCGTCCCGAGATTGCGTCGGACATCGAACGCATCGAACGGGCGCTGTATGAGCAGCCGGGCATCCATCAAATCGAGCGCGAAATGACGGTCGGCAACGGACGCAAGGCCATCTGCATTGTGACGAAATCGACCTATTCGAATCAGGCCGGCGAAGTCAGCGGCATTATCACCGCCATCACGGACATCTCGGATCTGAAACGTACCGAGCAGAATCTGATCCGCGCACGCGAAGAGGCCGAGGCAGCGATGCGCGCGCGCTCGCAATTCCTCGCCAACATGAGCCACGAAATCCGCACGCCGATGAACGGCGTGCTGGGCATGACCAGCATCCTCGCCGGCACAACGCTCGACGCCGATCAGCGCGGCTATCTTGATGCCGTCAAGCTGTCCGGTGAGGGTCTGCTCAAGATCATCAACGACATACTCGACTTTTCCAAAATTGAAGCCGGCAAAGTCGACATCGAAAACATCACCTACGATTTGCGCTCGCGCGTGAGCGGGCTGGTGCAGATGTTTACCGCGTCGGCGCGCGAGAAAAATCTCGCGCTGACTTACCACATTGAACCCGACGTCCCGCCCATCGTACGCGGCGATCCGGTGCGGGTCACGCAAGCATTGTCCAACCTAGCCGGTAACGCCATCAAATTCACCCGACATGGTGCGGTGAGCTTGCACGTCAGCGTGGCTGCCCGAGAGCAAGGTGAGATCACCCTGCGTTTTGATGTACGCGATACCGGCATCGGCATTCCACAAGCCGCGATTGAGCGCATATTTGATCCGTTTTCCCAAGCCGACGTTGGCACCACGCGCCGCTTTGGTGGCACTGGCTTGGGCCTGACCATTTCGCGTCAACTGGCGCAACTGATGGGCGGCACCTTGACCGTGGAGAGCACGGCGGGTGCCGGCAGCAGTTTCAGCTTTACCGTAAAAGGGCCCGAGGCTGCCGAGCTAGAAGAAGCGGACGCCTGGCTGGCAAAAACGCAACGACTGTTATTTGACGACGCGCCGACGAAGGGTGTTGCGGTGCTGCTCGCCGAAGACAATACCGTGAATCAGATGGTGGCGACGGCGATGCTGAAAAAGCTCGACTGCATTGTCACGCTGGCGCGCGACGGACGCGAAGCCGTCGAAGCCACGCAGCGGCAGCATTTTGACTTGATCATGATGGATTGCCACATGCCCGAGATGGACGGATTCGCCGCCACCCAAGCCATACGCACCCTCGAAAAGGAAGGTCAGGCGCGCCATATCATCGTCGCCCAAACCGCCAATGCCATGGAAGGCGACCGTGAGAGCTGTCTCGCCGCCGGCATGGACGACTATATTTCCAAGCCTTTCACCAGTGAGAAATTGGCTGCGATTGTTCAGCGCTGGTCAATTAAAAACAAATCCGTGTGAGCGGCATCGCGCTGCCGCGAACGGCGAAATAACCGTAACTCTCAATAAAATCAATTAGATACGTTAATTCTCGCGGCCTTAACCACGCGCGTCCATTGGGCAATTTCAGAACGAATGTAGGCGTCGAATGATTCCGCAGTGCCGCTCAACGGCTCGTAACCCTGCTCCGCCAGTTGGCGCTGCAGTTCGGGCTGCGCCACCACTTTACGCAACTCGGTATTCAAGCTGGAAGGCTTCGCATCCCAATCATTGTCATGGCGGCAAGCGCATCGCAATTGGTACTGTTGCAGCGCATGCTAACATGAGCTTTCATTCACCCATTCGCAACGCCCCTTCGAGAAATCTATGAAAGTCATCGCCATCAGCAAGCCCGGCGGCCCCGAGGTACTGACGCTCGCCGAGCGCCCCCTGCCCGCGCCCAAAGCCGGCGAAGTGTTGGTCAAAGTCGCCGCCACCGGCGTCAACGGTCCAGACATGATGCAGCGCAAAGGGCTCTACCCTGCGCCCCCCGGTGCCTCGGATTTGTTGGGACTGGAAATCTCCGGCGTGGTCACTGCCGTAGGTGCGGGCGTCACGCGCTGGAAAATAGGTGACGCGCTGTGCGGTCTCACCAACGGCGGCGGTTATGCCGAGTATTGCGTGATTGACGCCAATCATTGCCTGCCGATCCCCAAGGGTGTATCGCTGGTCGACGCCGCCGGTTTGCCCGAAACGTTTTTCACCGTTTGGAGCAACGTCTTCGCCGGCGCGCAGTTAAAAGCGGGCGAAACCTTCTTGGTGCACGGCGGCGCAGGCGGCATCGGCTCCACGTGCATACAACTGGGCAAGGCGTTCGGCGCGAAAGTCATCGCCACCGACAGCCCCGATGCGCGCTGCCAGTTGTGCCGCGACTTGGGTGCCGATCGCGTCATCGACTACAAGACCGAAGACTTTGTGGAAGTCGTGCGCACCGAGGGCGGCGCTAACGTGATTCTTGATATTGTCGGCGGTGCCAATATCGAAAAAAACATCAAAGCCGCCTCACCCGACGCGCGCATCATCCAACTCGCGTTCGCCGCGGGCTCCAAGGTGGAAATCAATTTAATGCCCATCATGCTAAAGCGCTTAAGTTACACCGGCTCAACACTGCGCACACGCCCCGTCGCCTACAAAACCCGCATCGCCCAAGCGCTGGAAGCCCAAGTCTGGCCGCTGATCGAAGCCGGAAAAATCCGCGTTGTCACCGGGCGCACGTTCCCGTTATCTGCCGCGGCGGAAGCCCACGCGTTGATGGAATCGGCAGGCCACACCGGCAAAATTCTGCTGGCGGTAGAAGGCTCATAGTGAACACGGCAGCGAACGCGGCAGCGAACACCGCATCGCTAGTAAGTTTTTGAAATATAACTATAATAGTTGAACGATTTGTGACGAACAATCGCAGTATTGAGCGTAGGGAAGCGGTTTCCCTGCTGGCAGTAGTGTCCATCCTTACCCCCAAGACCCGATGATCTACCACGGCGAAACGGTCTTCACGCGTACCACCAAAGGCATACGCGAAGCGCGCAGCACCAAACTGCCGCGGGAGCTTAGCCGCATATTTGCTGCCGTAGACGGCAAATGCGCCGTCGCCGAGCTCGTCGGAAAATCCGGCGTACCCGAAGGTCACTGCCACCTCGCGCTGGAGCAACTGGTCACCGAGGGCTATATCCGCGTTTTCTCCGGACCGGATCTCGATCCCAATAACCGGCTCAATGTCACACAGCCGATAAGAATCGGCGCCGTTGACATCAACCCCTTCGACGATTCTGATGATGAAGGCGTAGGTGACGGACTCGACTTCACCTCGGCCGCAGGCGTGGCCAAAGTGCAGTCTGAAGTCAGCGAACACGGCAAAGCCGAAACCGAAGCCAAGGCGCGCGCCGAAGCCGCCGCTGCTGAGTCCGCCAGAGCCAAAGTCCGTCAAGAAGCCGAAAAGCGCGCGCGCGTGATTGCAGAAGCCCGCATCAAGGCCGAAGCCGAGGCCCGCCAACGCGCCGAAGCGGAGGCCAAGGCCCGTGCCGAAGCCGCCATGCGAGCGTCTGCGGATGCCAAGTCCGCAGCGGACACCAAAGTACGTGCAGAAGCCGAAGCGCGCTTGCGCACCGCGATGGAAGCCAAACTCAGAGCCGAGGCTGAGGCCCGCGCGCGGGGCGAAGCCGAAGCGCAGGCACGGCGTCAGGCGCAGGCCAACGAACGTGCCGAGGCGGAAGCCAAAGCCAGCGCCGACACCGCGCAGCGCGCCGAAGCCGAGGCCCTCGCGCGCGCCGCCGCCGAGGCCAAGGCCCGCGAAGCCCTTGAAGCGCAAATGAAGGTGATGTCCGAAGCGCTGGCACGCGCGGAAAAACTCGCCGCCGATGAGTCCGCCAAACGCGAGCAATTCGAAGCGGAAATCCGCGCACGCAGCGAAGCCGAACACAAGGCGCTCGAAGAAGCCGAAATGCGTAGCCGTGGTGCCGAAAAAGCCACCGCCGAGGCGCGCGCCATGGCCGAAGAAGCCGCTCGCGCCAAAGCCGACGCCGAATCACAGGTGCGTGATCGCACCCGTGACGCCGAGGCACAGGCCCGCGTACAGCAAGCCATGAAGGCGCTCGAAGAAGCCAAAGGGCGCGCAGTCGCCGAGGCCGAGGGCAAAGCCAAGGCAGAAGCCCGCGCCCAGATGGAATCTGAGCTGCGCAAATTACAGGAAGCCGAGCGCGCAACCCGCGAAACTGAGATCGCCAAAGCGCGTGAGGAAGCCGACGCGAACACGCGTGAACTGGTGCGCGAACTGAAAGATCAGGCGCGCATGGCCAAGGTCGAGGCTGAGCTTCAGGCGGCGGCTGAACGCGAAGCGCGCGAGGAAATCGAAGCGCGTGCCAATGCGCAGATACGCGAGGCGCAAGCGCAAAGCGCACGCGTTCAAGCAGAAAGCGCCGCGCAAACGGAAACCGAACGCAAGGCGCGCCTAGAGGCCGAAGCGCGCGCCGACAACGAACGCAGTCTGCGCGAAGCGGCGGTGAATCAGGCTCGCGCCGAGGCTGAGCTAAAAGCCCGCACGGAAGTTGAAGCGCTGATGGCGGCCGAGAAAAAAGTGCGCGCAGAAGCCGACGCCCAAGCCGAAGCTGAGCGCGCACAACGCCAACAGGCTGAACGCACGGCCATGCAGGAATTGGCGCAAACAATTGCCGCTGAACGCAAGGCGCGCGAACAGGCCGAACAGCAAGCGGCGGTTGCAAAGCAGGCACGCGAGGAAGCAGAAAAACGCCTGCTCACCACGGCGGCTGGCGATCCGGAACAAATCCGCAAAGCCAACGAGCAAGTGCAAGTAGCGGCCCGCGCTGCCGAAGAAGCGGTAGCACGCGCGACGGCTATGGCCGAAGCGGCAACCAAGGCCAAGACCGAAGCGGAAGCCAAAGTCAAAACCGAGCAAGCCGCTCGCGCTGCCGCCGAAGACCGCGCCAAGGCCGAGGCCGTGCAGCGCGTCTTGCAGGAACAGCAGTCGCGCGCGCGCGCGGAGACGGATATCGCCGCGCGCGTGGCGCGTGAGCTTAAAGCGCGCGACGAAGCCGAGCGCGCCGAGGAAGCCCAATATCGCGCCGACGCGGAAGAGCGCGCCAAAAAATCCGCCACCGAGCGACAAGCGCGCGATGCCGGTGCCAAAGCTACTGCGCCGGCGCCAGCAGGCCGCAAGAAAAACTGGCTGGCGAAGGGTGCCATAGGTGCCGTGGTCGCAGGCGGTGCATCACTCGCCCTGCTGCCTATGATTCCGCTGTCGGGTTATGTGCCCGCCGTGCAAGATCTCATGAGCAAGCGCCTAGGACAACCGGTGTCGATCTCCACCATGCGCTACGAATTGTTTCCGTCACCCAAGCTCACGCTGGAAAAAGTCAGTATCGGCAAACTACAGGAGGTGAAAGCCGATGCGGTGTATGTCGCCATCGGCCCGCTGGGGCTCATCAGCGGCACGCGCAACTTTGACTCGATTGATGTCAAAAGCGTGACGCTCGATGCCGATGCGGCGGGTGCGGTGGCCGGTTGGGTAGGCGCGCAGGCGAATGATCCGGATTTGCAAGTGGCGCGCGTTAAGTTTCGTGGGGTAAAGCTTGCCACCCGAGACGTGGAAATTCCGCCGTTTGAGGTGGAGGCCACACTCGGTAACCGCGGCGAGTTGCGCAAGGCAATCTTCAATGTGGAGAAGGCGCGCTTCGAAGTCACCCCCAAGGATAAGGTGTGGCAGGTCACGCTCACGGCCAGCGGCTGGAAACCGTTGATCGGCCCCGCAGTGGAATTTGACGAACTTGAAGCGACAGCCATCGTCGATGGCAACGGTGCTACCGTCTCCAGCTTCAAGGGACGCGTCGGCGGCGGCGCACTCACGGGTCAATTGAAAGCCACCTGGGGCAGCACCCTTCAGGCGGACGGTGATTTGAAGCTCGAAAACAGCCGCCTGAACCAGCTTATGCCCGCTTTCACCACAAATTTCTCTTCAACTGGCACCCTGAGTCTCAACGCCAACTATGCGCTCGCGGGCACCACGGTTAAAACACTGTTCGACGACACACGCGTCGAAGGCAGCTTTACGCTGGCTGGCGGCGAACTCAACAATGTCGATGTCGTACGCGCTTTGCAAACCGCGCGCGCTGGCGGTCAACGCGGCGGCAAGACACGCTTCGATAACCTCAGCGGCACCGTGCAGGTCGCCGGCACCCGATACAGCTACCGGCAGCTACAGTTGAGCTCGGGCCCGATGAACGCGTCGGGCGCGGTAGATGTCAACAACGGCGCTTTGTCGGGCAGCATCAATGCTGAATTGGGCAGCAAAGGCGTGGTGGTCGCGCGCGGCGTGCTGGC
Organism: Burkholderiales bacterium; assembly: GCA_043743335.1. GTDB lineage: Bacteria > Pseudomonadota > Gammaproteobacteria > Burkholderiales > SG8-41 > UBA5216. The sequence continues at coordinate 14,861 of JAYTWR010000004.1, read as the reverse complement.
TACCAGTGGGACTTTGCGCGACCCGGTACTGAAGTAGCGGTAGCAGAGGTCAAAGTCTAAGGCTTCATCGCAGAGACCTGAAAGAAACGCGAACAAAAGCAAAACGGCGATTTACCGTAAAGGCAAATCGCCGTTTTTATGGCCCGTCCCTGCAAAACCGCTGCGTCTTCGCGCCGCAGCGGTGATGCGTAACCGGTAAGCCAGCGGAATTAAACCGACCGCCGCAGCGCCTCGATGCGCTCTTCCAGCGGCGGGTGGGTCATGAACAGCTTGCTGAACGCGCCGCCGCCCGAGATGCCGAATGCTGCCACGCCTGCGGGCAATGCGGCTTGCTCCTGATTCAATTTCAGCCGCTCCAGCGCCGCAATCATCTTCTGTTTGCCGGCCAGATTAGCACCGCCGGTATCCGCGTGAAATTCGCGATAGCGGCTAAACCACATGACGATCATGCTGGCGAAAACGCCGAGCACCAGTTGCGCCACCATGGACGCCACAAAAAATCCGATGCCTTCGCCGCGATCGTTTTTGAGAATCACGCGATCGACAAAGTAACCGACCAGCCGCGACAGGAAGATCACAAAGGTGTTGACCACGCCCTGTATCAGGGTGAGCGTCACCATGTCGCCGTTGGCGACGTGGCTGATTTCATGGCCGAGCACGGCTTCGGCTTCGTCGGCGCTCATGTTGTTCATGAGGCCGGTGCTGACGGCGACCAGCGCGTTGTTTTTGTTCCAGCCGGTGGCGAAGGCGTTGATTTCCGGCGAATCGTAAATCGCCACTTCCGGCATGCCGATGCCCGCCTGCTCCGCCTGCCGCTTGACGGTGCTAACCAACCATTGCTCGGTGGCGTTGGACGGCGTTTCAATAACCTGCGCGCCCACCGAGCGTTTGGCCATCCACTTCGACAAAAACAGCGAAATCAGCGAGCCCGAAAAACCCACCACCAGCGACATGATCAGCAGGGCATTGAAATTAATGCCATTTTGCCCAACCACTTTGTCCACGCCTAACAAACGCAGCGTGAAGCTGATCACCAACAGAATGGCCAAGTTGGTCATCAAAAACAGGAAGATGCGTTTCATAAAATAAGTCCTCGTCTGGTTATGATTTTTTGGTTTTAATCAGCGTGTTCAACTAGGCAACTATGCAACTATGCAATAAATGCTTGGTACGTGGCATTAGATGGGGGCGCAGCACGGGAGTTCAATAGTGCCGCGCCTTTGCCAAACGACCTTAAGTAATTGATTTTATTGACTTTTTTAAATCATGATTTCCGCTTGGCAAAATCTAATAGTGCCGCCAGCACATTGGCCCCATTTTGATGGGGCGGCAGCACGTTCCAGAATTCCGCGTTGGGCATCAGTTCTTTCATCGCCCAAGCCGACGACGTTGAATGCGAGGCGTCCGCGCCGGGCAAGATCAGCGACGGCGTTTTGATGTTCTGCAATTGCTCGCCGGTAGCACCCGACGGCAGGGTGTCGCCGTAGAGGGCATCGCGGCTGTGCGCGCACAGATCGAGGTACTTCGTCACGTCGTGCTTCACATAGTCGGCGGCAAACGCCGGATCAGTCGCGTTCTGCGATGCCCACGGGCCGGCTTCGGGGTCTAGCCAGAAATTTTTTCCTGTTACACCACGCGCCGCAGCCGCAGCCAAGCCGTTGGCGCGCACAAATTCGATGTGACGGTTATAAAAGCCGCGCCCTTTTTGCATCCACAAATAGCCGCCCACCGGCCAATGCAGCAACAGACCGGTGCAACGCGCCGGGCGCAACACCGCCATGGCCGCCGCCACCGAAACCCCCATGCAGCCGCCCACGATCCATGCCTGTTTCACCCCTAAATGATCGAGGATCGCGTGGCCTTGCCGGGCGAAAGTCTCCCACGTCAATTTCTCCACGCGACCACCGGACGTGCCGGCTTCACGCCGGTCATAGGCAATGCAAGTGAACGATTTCGACAGCGTGTTGATGGAATCCATTTCTTTCCACACACCGCCGCGCGTCCAGCTTTCAATGGTGGAATTAAAGCCGCCAGGTGCCAGCATCAGCAAGTGCGGACCGCTGCCCTGCACATGGTAATTCACTTTCAGTCCATCAATCATTGCGCTGGGCATACTGGTTCTCCGTGTTATCCCTGCATCTCTGTAGCAAATAATTCTACCGTAACGCATCCACCAGCGGCGCAATCGCGTTGGCGTAATATTCCAGCAAGGGCCGCTCACGTTCATCGACAAAAAACAAACCATCGCGCTCGTCAACAATATGGCGCAACGTCAGCATGCGCAAGCCGACGCCGATAGCGTAATCGAGATCGCTGCGCGGTACATAGACATGCGCCCCCGCCGCTTCGAGCCGCCGCGCCAATTCATAAGTCTTTGTTTTTAAATCAATTTCCGCCATGCCGCTGACGGCTTCCGGCTCGCGCGCCAACACCGTCGCCACCAGCGAAACCGGCAATACGGGAATCACATCACCTATCGCGCCCATCAGCGTGCCGCCAAGCTGCGCCACGGCCTGGTGACGCGCATCCTCATCTAGCGCACGAAAATCCACGTGCGTGCGCGCAACGTATTCACGCATAGAAATAGGCCTGCCGAAATTGACGCAGGCGTAGCCATAGCGATACCAGCCGCCGCGCACCATTAACCACACATTGTGCGCAAAAAAAGTGATCATGGTGGCCAGCGCACCGAAAAACCCGCGGCGCGGCAACGTGGTATCGAGCTTGCGCAGTAGCGTGCGATCTTCCAGCACGCGGTCGTAGTTAATACCTACCGGAATAAAAATGAGGTCGCGCTCCGCGTGCGGATCAAACGACTTCAGCATGTAATCCAGCAACCCCAGCTTCGGCGCGCGCAGTTTGCCGTCTGCCGACAGCCCCCCTTCGGGATACACCGCCTGCGGCACACCACCCTCGGTGGCCATTTGCACATAGCGTTGCAGCACTATGCGATACAGCGCGTCGCCGGAATTGCGTCGCACAAAATAAGCGCCCAGCGAACGTATCAGACTTTGCAACGGCCAGATCCGCGCCCATTCACCCACCGCATACGACAACGCCACGCGCTCTGCGGCCAGAAACGCCACCAACACATAATCCATATTGCTGCGGTGGTTCATCACAAACACCAACGAGGACCGCGGGTTGATCGATGTCAGCGCCACGCCATCGCTATAGCCCAGCCGCACGCGATACAGCCAGCGTGCGTAAAACCGGGCAATGCGGTAACCCCAGCGAAAATACGCATAGGCATTAAACGACGGCACAATTTCACGCGCGTAGGTATCTATCCGCGCCATCACTGCGGCGCGCGGCACGTGGTGCGCCGCGCAATATTGTGTCACGGCCGCCTGCACCTTTTCGTCGTGAAACAGCCGGTCAATCAGCACCTGACGGCGCGTCAGCTTGAACTCGGGAATTTCGATGTTAAAGCGACTGTTAACCTCATCAATCACCCGGTTCATTTTGCGACGAAAGTACCAGCGCACGCCCGGCAGCAGAAAAAACTGCACCACCGCCGCCACCGACAGCAACGCCAACGGCACGGCCAACCACAGCGGCACACTCACACTGGCACTCATGCCCGTCTCCGGGTATTACCATAAGTAATTGTTTTTATTATATTATTCAATGTCACACTCACCCTGTGCCGGGTAAACCGGTAACGCCCGTGCAGGGCGCTTTCGCCCGGATTTGACAATTTTTCCACGACAAGTTGAGTAATCTTAGCTAAATATCTGATTTCACTGGATTTATTTCAACAAGTTACTTTAAAATCAACCCACAATTATAAGAATGAGACTTGGGCTCCCCGAGCCATACTTTACACGCATGAGCAGCAAATTCATTTTCGATCCCGAACTCTCAGACGAGGAGCTGAGAGGATTCGCACGCACGATTGCCGAAATCGAGTGGCTGCTGCTGATACTCGTCTTGCTGTATCAGCTAGTTCTCGTGCCGGATCAATTCTCCGCTACCGCCCTCAGCATGGCGATGTTTTTTTACACGGCCTTCGTGCTGCTGTTTCGCTACGTCAATTTCTATCGTCGCGAGGCCTACTGGAAGCTCGCGATAGAAACCGGCATGATGATCGTATTCATCACGTGGGTACTGGTCTACACGGGCCGCCTCACCAGCCCGCTGCAAAATCTGTATTTGCTGGTGGTCATCACCAGTTCGTTGACCTTGGGTCGTGCCTCCACTGTAGTGGTCATGCTCATTATCGCTGCGTGTTTTGTATGGCTGGGCTACCCCGCCGGCCACGCCTCACCGTTTCAATCGTTTGGCGCAGAATGCCTGACGCGCTTCGCACCGTTGGCGCTGGTGGCCTATATCACCACCATGCTGTCGTCGGACACGCGCGTTGCCATGGCCAAGGTCAAAGCCTTGGCGGAAACCGATGAACTGACCGGCATACTGAACCGGCGCGCCTTCGCCTCGCTTAGTGCGCATACGCTGAATATGTCGCAGCGTTTCGGACGCCACTTCAGCGTCATCATGATGGATTCTGACAGTCTGAAAGCCATGAACGATGCCCATGGCCACGACGCCGGCGATGAACTGCTGAAATCCATGGCCACCACGGCGCAACTCGAATTGCGCAAGGTGGATTTGCTGGCGCGCTATGGCGGCGATGAATTCGTGCTGCTGCTGCCCGACACCAACGCCGACGGCGCATGCCTGATCGCAGACCGCATTCGTGCACGCATAGCCGCAATGCCATTGACCATACACGGCAAGCAAGTTATCACCACCGTCAGTATGGGCGTGGCCACCTACCCCGAGCACGGCAAAGACTACGACCACGTACTTGAAGCGGCTGACAACGCGCTTTATGTCAGTAAATCGCAAGGCAAAAATCGCGTCTCGCTGGCGCAACCCCCGACTACCCCTCGCGCACCGTAATCAGGCTGCGCGCGCGCGTAGCCGCCCAGGCCTGAAATACGTCGTGTTGGCATAAAACGCTTTCGCGCGATTGTCTGCCCACCAGCCCGGCACACCCAGCACCGGCAACGGCGACAAATCCGTCGGTTGTGAAATGCCCGCCAATGCGTTTGCGGCCAGCGTGTCCGCCTGCGCCAATCCTACCGCCTCATCCGGCCATCCATCAGCGTTTGGCCACTCCAGCAGCAGCGCATGGCCGGTCATACCGACATACGGCGACAGCGCTTTTTCATACAGCGCGTGCCCCACCATCACAAAGCGCGTGCTGGCCGCCAACGTTTCGCGGTCATCCCAAAACACCCGCTGCCAGTCAAAACCGCGTATGGCGTCCAGCACGGCGCGGCTGCGGCTCAACACCAGCACCCCGCTTTCGTCGAACAGCGTCATGGCATCGCGCTTGCGACTGCGCGTGCTTTCAGCCTGCACACGCAAAGCATCAATGTGCGCGCGATTGAGCGCGGCCTTCACGCGCGGAAACGTCATCCACGACGCTGCATTAAAAAAATCATGCCAACACCCCTCGCGCAGCGCGACCCTGCCTTCGGTGTAGCAACGCCATTCATAATCCGCTGCGGTCGGTGCCACACCTGCCGCCAGGCTTTCAAAGCACAAGGGTTGCCTGCCGCCGGAAACGATGCCTTTGTTGCGTGCCATTTCGCTTAACGCATCCGGCGCAGGCCAAGCGCCCGCCCACGCAGCGCTCAACGGACGCAGCGGCTCGAACATCGGCGAACGCGCTACAAAGTGTTGATCCCAAATATCCATCCGCGCAGTGTACGCCAGAGACTAGCTAAACCGGTAAAATCACGCGCTTCGCTTCAAACTGACAATCATGGAAACTTTGGATTGCGCCGTCATCGGCGCCGGTGTGGTGGGCCTCGCCATTGCGCGCAAGCTCGCGCAAAGCGGGCGCGATGTGGTTATCCTGGAAGCCGAAGACGCCTTCGGCACGCACACCAGCGCGCGCAACTCCGAGGTGATGCACGCGGGCATTTATTACGCCTCGGGCTCGATGAAAGCGCGACTGTGCTTAGCGGGCCGCAAGGCGCTGTATCCGTATTGCGCTGAACACAACGTGAATCACCAACGCATCGGCAAAGTCATCGTCGCCTGCGATGAGACTGAAGTGGCGGGCTTAAGAAAATACAAGGCACAGGCCGAGGCCAACGGCGTGGATGATTTGCGCATGCTCGCACCTGCCGAACTAAAGGAGATGGAACCCAACGTGCGCTGCGTTGCCGGGTTTTTGTCGCCGTCTACCGGCATTATCGACAGCCACGGTTTGATGCTGTCGTATCTGGGCGAGGCCGAAGAACGCGGCGCGATGCTGGCGCTATCGAGCCCCGTGTTGCGCGGGCAAGTGGAAAGCGACGGCATCGTGCTGGAAGTTGGCGGTGCTGACCCGATGACGCTCAAGTGCAAAAGCGTCATCATCAGCGCCGGCCTCAAAGCGCCGGAGGTCGCACGCAGCATCACCGGCATTCCGGCGGCCACCATACCGCCCACGTTCTATGCCATCGGCCATTACTACACGCTCACCACAAAATCGCCCTTCAACCGGCTGATTTACCCGGTGGCGCGGCCCGATTGGCTGGGCGTGCATGTCACCATCGATCTGGGTGGTCGTGTCAAATTCGGCCCCGATTTTGCATGGATCAATCAAGTGGATTACCAGTTCGATCAAACCCGCGAAGCCTCGTTTTACCAGGCCATCCGCCACTATTATCCCGGCCTACAAGACGGCACGCTGCAACCGGGCTACACCGGCATACGTCCGCGCATCACTGGGCCGGGCGAGCCTGTGCAGGATTTCACCTTTCACAACCACACCGTACATGGTGTTAAAGGGTTGGTCGCGCTGTACGGCATTGAGTCACCGGGTCTTACTTCGTCGCTGGCGATTGCAGATCATGTCGCCGAACTGCTGGAATCGGAATAAATCATGCAGCCTTTCACCGAAAATTTCCGCGAATTTCTCGACCGCCTGCGCAGCGCTGGGCAAATGCTCGACATGCAGCAGCCGGTCGATATCCGCCACATCGCCACGCTGGTCGATCAATCCGACAAGGCGCTGTTTTTTCACAACGTCATCGGCTACGACATGCCGGTGGTGTCGGGCATTATTCGCACACGCGAACGCACCATCATGGCCATGGGCTGCACCGAATACGGCCAGATCGAACAACGCCTACGTCAGGGCATCGATCACCCGGTGTCGCCGCGTTACAGCGAAACCCCCGCACACAAGCAAGTCATCATGCAGGGCGACGCCGTGGATCTGTTCAAATTGCCGATTCCCATGTCGTCGATTTACGACGGCGGCCCGATGATCACCGCCGGCGTGGTGATGGCGCGCGACCCGGAGCACGGGCTGAATTCCGGCTGCTACCGCTTCATGGTGAAAGAAAAAAACCTCACCGGCATCGACATCGTGACGCCCAACAATATGCGCTTGTATGCGCAGCGCGCGTACGAGGCGGGCCGCACGTGCCCGATTTCAATATCCATCGGCACGCATCCCATGGAAATCATGGGCGCGAATTTCCGTGCGCCCATCGGCGTGGACGAAATGGGCATCACCGGCGGCATCCGTGGCGCGCCAGTTGAACTCGCGCAATGCGAAACCATCGACCTGCCTTGTGTCGCGCACGCTGAAATGGTGCTCGAAGGCGAAATCCTGCCGACCGGCTGGACCCACCCCGAAGGCCGCTTCGGTGAATTCACCCGGCTGATGGGCGGCCTACACTGGAATCCACTGGTGCGCATCAAAGCCGTGACCATGCGCCGCGACCCGATTTACTACGCGCTGCACATGCCCTGGGAAAACACCTGGCTCGCCGCGCCCTCGCGCTACACCGCCATACGTGCGGCGCTCAAAAACGCCGGCGTGCAGGTCAAAGACATTAACGTCACCATCGGCGGCTGCGCGTTCTGGCACGCGGTCATTTCCATTCACAAGCAGGCGGGCGAAGGCAAAAATGCGCTGCTGGCGGCGCTCTCGGTGCTCGATCTCAAACACGTAGTGGTGGTGGATGACGACATCGACGTACACAACGCCACTGACGTGGAATGGGCCATCGCCACGCGCGTGCAGGGCGACCGCGACGTGATTGTCATTCCCGGCGCGCGCGCCAAGCCGCTCGACCCCAGCCTAGCCGTGATGCCGCACGGCGTGGTGCCCACCGGTGCAAAGGTCGGCATCGACGCCACCATCGGCGAAGGCATCCCGCGCGAGCGCTTCGAGCGCATCGCCTATGCCTATGCCGACCGCGCGAAAATCGCCGATTACGCTAACGGCAAGCCTGACCCTGCGCCCGCCAATGACGACATGGCTGACGCCAGCGTCAACGTGCTCGCAGATGCCATCCTCGCGGTCATCGAGCAAGAGCCGCTGTATTACTCCGCCGTCGCCGAGCGCTTTGCCGACTACACCTTCCAAGCAGTGGCGCGTGCGCTGGGCAAACTGCACACCGATGAAAAACTGTGGCAAGACCCGCGCGGCAGGCTGTGCGTGCGTGGCTCATCCCACGCAGCAAAAGTGCCGGTCAGAGGGTGAAATAAAATGTCAATAAAATCAATTACTTACCATTTACACTTGGAATCCGCCACGCAGCGCCCGCTGATTTTTCAGCCGCGGCTGGTGGATTGGCAGGCCGCCGCGCTACGCCACCGCGCACTGGCAAAAAAACTGCGCATCACGGCCGGCGAAGACCAAGCCATTTTTGACGAAGCGCTGAAAACCGCCGACTTTCTGTTAACCAATACCGCACCGCCCAGAGACGACTTGCGCACCCGCGCGCCGCATCTCAAGTGGATACAAACCACCAGCGCTGGCGTCGATTTCCTCATGCCGCTAACGTGGCTGCCCAAAGCCATTGCGCTGACCAATAATCGCGGCGCGCACGGCCCCAAGGCTGAAGAATCCTGCCTGATGGCGCTGCTGATGCTGCAAGCGCGTATGCCGGAAGTGATGCAAAATCAGACGGCCAAAGTCTGGCGCAGCATTTTCACGACGCCCATCACCGGCAAAACGGCGGTGATTATTGGCTTTGGTGATCTGGGACAAGGGGCAGGGCGTGCCGCGAAAAAACTGGGCATGAACGTGATTGCCGTTACCCGCAGCGGCAAGGCGCACCGCCTAGCAGATCGCGTGGTGACGTCTGCGCGTATCGACAGCGTATGGCCCAAAGCCGATTTTGTGATTGTCACCGCGCCGCTTACGCCAGAGACTCGCGGCCTCATCCATCGCGAGCGCATTCACCGATTAAAGCCCGGCGCGGGCTTTATTAACATTGGGCGTTCGCCGATTGTGGATTACACGGCGCTGCGCGAACGGCTGCAAAGCGGCGATCTGCTGGGTGCCGTGCTCGACGTATTTGACCAAGAGCCGCTGCCGCAAGACTCGCCGTTTTGGACCACCCCAAACGTGCTTGTGCTGCCGCACATCAGTTGCGATGATCCACGCTATATGGCGCGCCTGCTCGACTTCTGGTTCAGCAACTTTGAACGTTTTCTCGCCAGCAAAAAACTCATCAATATCGTCGACCGCAAGCTGGGATACTAACGTCCGTCAGGCATTACGCCACGCAGGCCAACGCACCCGCTTCTCGGCTGACATTGCCGGAAAGCGCCGCTACACCTTCCAGACGCTCCAAACGATCCAAGCGGTAACCATGCTGGTAAACCGATTGCAATTTCCAGCCATTTTCAACGGTGAATCCGAGTACCGCGCGCAGACGGCTGACATGCGTGTCCAACGTGCGCGCGGAGGTCGCGCGTCCGTGGCCCCACACCTGTTCAAGCAGGTGTGCGCGCGACAGCAGTTGGCCGGTGTGCGTCAGCATCAGCACGGCAAGGTCATAGGTCTTGGGTGTCAGCGTCAACCGCTCGTTGTCGCGATAAATCATGCGATTGCGCAAATCCACGCGCAGGCCGCCTATTTCAATTTTTTGCTGCACCGGCACCACTGGCGTGCGCGTGCGACGCGCGACGGCCTCGATACGCGCCTGCAATTCCAGATAGCGCACGGGTTTGATCATGCAGTCGTCCGCGCCTGCGCTGAGCGCCGCCACCATGTCGCTTTCGATATTGACCTTTAACAGGCAGATCAGCAGCACCTGCGACGGCAACTGCTCGCGCAGCAAGGCCACGGTTTTGCGACCGCCGGCCTCGGCAATGCCCAGACTGGCGATAATCATATCCACCGGCGCATGCGCAAATTCGCGGAGCAACGCGCTGTCGGCGGTGTAGCACTTGACCACATGCCCGGCGGCACGCAAGGCTTTCTCTAGCAATTGGGCTTCGTAGGTATCACTGTCGAGCACGGCGATGTTCATGGCAAAAGTCCTCGTGTGTAAGCGGGTGCGAAGATAACGCGCCCCCATACACACAAGCAACGGCGTTACAGGCCTTTTTACAAACCTTTTACACCACAGAAACAAACGCGTTACCGATCCCCCTAAAGTCATTGATTTATACTCACCGCACCATGTCAACCCGCCCCAAAACCACCACTGCCACCAAACACACCGTAGACCATGTCGCGCACTTTCTGCCCGATAGCGGCGCCGCCAGCGCAGCACTCACGCATTTGGGCTTTACCCTGACGCCGCAGTCCGCCCAGTCGCACCGGCTTACGCCCGGCGGCCCGCTGACGGCTGCGGGCACGGCCAATCGCTGTGTCATGCTGCAACACGGCTATCTGGAATTTCTGACGCCCACGCACGACACCCCCAACGCACAGCAGCTACGCAACGCCATTGCGCGCTACACCGGGGTACACCTCATCGCTTTTGGCACAGCAACGCCCGCTGCCGATCATGCGCGCCTGACCCGTGAAGGCTTTGCCCCGCTGCCGTCCGTCGCGCTGCAGCGCCAAGTGGGCACTGCAAGCGGCGAGGCCACCGCGCGCTTTACCGTCGTGCGCGTGCCGCCGGACGCCATGGCCGAAGGCCGTATCCAATACTGCCAGCACCACACGCCCGAAGTGGTATGGCAAAGCCGTTGGATTCATCACGCCAATCACGCCACCGCACTGGCAGGCGTGCTCATTTGCGTAGCTGACCCCGCCACCGCCGCGCAACGCTACGCGCGCTTCACCGGGCTCCCTGCACAGCCCACGGGCAACGCCTGGCGCATCGATACCGCCCGTGGCTATCTCTTGTTCTACACGCCAGCCGTTTCACAGCAGTGGTTGGGTGCCACCCCGCCTGCGCAACCGTGGATCGCCGGCTACGTCATCGACAGCAGCGATTTGGCCGCCACCCGCGCCATCGTTGGCGGGCAAGCCCTGGGGGATCGCATTTGCGTTACGCTGCCGACATCGTTGGGCGGGAGACTGATTTTTCAGGCGGCCGGCAGCGCAGCGCTGAGTCCACCCGGATAGTTTTTATAACTAATTGATTTTAAAGTGTTTTTAATATGCCAATCTTCGACGAATCCTTCGATGTCATCGTGGCCGGCTTCGGCCATGGCGGGGCGATAGCCGCAATCAACGCCACCGACCATGGGGCCAAAACGCTGATACTCGAAAAATCCAGCGTGCCGGGCGGATTGTCGATTTGTTCGTATGGCGCGGTGCGCAGCGCGCGTGACCGCGACGGCGCGTTTGCCTATCTCAAAGCCACCAACGGCGGGCGCACGCCGGACGACGTGAACCGCGCACTGGCGCACGGCATGTGCGAGCTTGAGGCGTATGTGCGCGAGTTGGCCAAAGTCAACCACGCGCAAGTGCAAACCTCGATTGAAGAAAACCAGCAACGCGAGGCTGCCGTTGATCCCACCGGCGACAACCACCGGCGGCGCATCAGCGCCAATTACCCGCTGCCCGGCACCGAGGCGTTTTATCACACCTCGGTGATCGGCGTGCCCGGCTTCGATGCCGCCCACACGTATCCGTGGGCCAACGGCGCACCGAACGGGCCCAAGCTGTTTAAAGTGGTACACGACAACGTGGATCGACGCGGTATCGAGGTGCGCCTGAATACCGCTGCGGTGCGGCTGATTGCCGACCCCGTGACGCGCGAGGTGTTGGGCGTGCGCGTGCGCAGCCACGGCGTCGAACGCAATATTCAAGCGCGGCGCGGCGTGGTGCTCGCCTGCGGCGGCTTTGAAGGCAGCGCTGAAATTAAGCAGCAGTTTCTTGAGGGCAATCCGGTGCTCAATGCGGCTGCGCGCACCAACACCGGCGACGGCATTCGCATGGCGCAGGATTTGGGCGCGCAGCTCTGGCATATGTGGATGATCCACGGCGCGTACGGCTTTCGCCACAGCGACCCCAGCTACCCGTACGCGATTCGCCTGAAGCGTTTTCCCGACTGGTTCCCCGGTGAAAAACATCAGGTCAAACTCAAAATGGCTTGGATTCTGCTCGATCAGCGGGCGCAACGATTTATGTCCGAGTACCAGCCGTACACGCAAGACACCGGCGTGCGCTCGATGCAGTATTTCGACCCTGAAACTCAAACCGCGCCGCGCAATCCCGCCGTGATGATTTGTGACGACGAAGGCCGGCGTATGTATCCGCTGGGCAAAGCCACGTCCAACGACGAAGGTGTGCGCTACCAATGGAGTGATGACAATCTGCAAGAAGTCGGCAATGGCATCCTGACGCAAGCCCCTACGCTGACCGAGCTCGCGCAAAAACTCGGTCTCGATCCGCAGGCACTGGAAGCCAACGTCGCGCGCTGGAACGCGCAGTGCGCCAAAGGCGAAGACGCCGACTTCGGTCGCCCGCCTGCCAGCATGACACCCATCGTCAAGCCGCCGTTCTATGGCGCGCCGGTGTGGGCCACGCTGTCCAACACGCAAGGCGGCCCGGTACACGACGCGCAATCGCGCATCATCGATGCCTACGGCGCGCCGATACCACGCCTGTACGCCGCAGGCGAGCTCGGCAGTGCATTCGGGCATTTGTATTTGTCCGGCGGCAACATCGCCGAGTGCTTTGTGACAGGCCGCATCGCCGGTACCAACGCCGCGCGCGCCTGACGATTCGTGCGCGTCGCTGCCAAAGCCCTGTAACAGCCGCTGAAGGAAACTCCGAATGATGCGTAACTATTTGATTTTATTATTTATTTTATTTCCTTCGCTGGTAAGCGCACAAACCCTGCGGGTGGTGGACGTGCCTACCCGAGCGGGCGTCACCCAACGGGTGCTGCTGTTGCCCACCGCGAACGCCAAGGCCAGGGTGATGCTGTTTGCTGGCGGCGACGGCGGCATCCAAATCGGCGCGGATGGCAGCATCAGGCGCGGCGGCAACTTTCTGGTGCGCGCACGCGAGCTGTTCGCGGCGCAGGGCCTCGCGGTGGCGGTGATTGACGCACCCTCCGACCGCCAAGGCCCGCCGTTCCTCGACAACTTTCGTCAAACGGCCGAGCACGTCGCCGATGTCAAAGCCACCATTGCGTGGCTTAAGCAGGAACTCCCGTTGCCGGTGTGGCTGGTCGGCACCAGCCGCGGCACGCAGTCTGCCGCCTACGCGGCGATTCAGCTCGCGCAAGCCGAAGGCGGCCCAGACGGCGTAGTGCTCACGTCCAGCATTCTCGCGGATCGACGCAGCCGCCCGGTGCCGCACATGGCGCTGGATCGCTTGAGCGTGCCGGTGCTGGTGGTGCATCATCGGCTAGACAGTTGCCGCGCCTGCCTGTTCAGCGATCTACCGCAACTCACTGACAAGCTCAAGCATTTGAAAAAGACCGACACGCTGGTATTCGATGGCGGTAACAACGTGGGCGATCCGTGCGAAGCGCGCGCGTATCACGGCTACAACGGCATAGAACCTGAGGTCACCGGCAAAATTGCCGCGTGGATTACCGGCGCACTCTAGTACAAGCTACAAACAAGACGAACTACAAATCCGCCTTAATGCCCGCTGCCTTGATAATTTTCGCGTAGACCGCCATATCGGCGCGAATGGTGGCGGCAAATTGCTCAGCACTACCGCCGATGGCTTCGTAGCCCAACGCGTCGAGCCGCTGCCGCACATCGGCCGCTTGCAGCCCGGCGCTGATGGTTTGATTGAGCCGCGTCACGATATCGCGCGGCACGTTCGCTGGCGCGACCACGCCAAACCATGGCTCGATCACATAATCTTTCAGGCCGGATTCAGCGAAGGTCGGTATCGCAGGCGCACCGGCAAGACGCTTTGATCCGCACAACGCCAATACCCGCAGCTTGCCGCTCGCCACAGGCGGTTGAATCACGGCGAGGTCAGCGAACATCATGTCGAGCTGGCCGCTCATGACATCGGTCAGCGCGGGCGCGGTGCCTTTGTACGGCACGTGCACGATGTCGGCCTTGGCCATGGCCTTGAATAACTCCGCGGCCAGACTCGACATGCTGCCGGTGCCGGAAGACCCATACGACAAGCCCTTGGCGCGCGCAGCGGTGATTAATTCTTGCACCGATTTAGCCGGCACCGTGGGATTCACCGCCACGGCATACGGCACATGCGCAATGTTGATCAGCGGCGTGAAATCTCGAATCGCATCGTACGGCAATTTGGCATACAGGCTGGGCGCCACCGCCATGTTGCTGGAGCCACCCATGGCCAGCGTGTAACCATCGCCCGGCGACTTGGCCGCCGCATCCAGGCCCACAGTGCCGCCTGCGCCGCCACGGTTTTCAATCACCACAGCTTGTTTCAGTTGCACGGTGATTTTTTGCCCGACCAGGCGCGCCAGCACATCGTTGGGGCCGCCCGGCGCGAAGGGCACAATGAATTTAATCGGCTTGGCGGGATACGCGGCACCTGCTGGCGACTGCGCGTACACTGCTGCGTTGAAGGTCAACAAACCGCCTGCAACGAAAAGCATTAATTGTACTGTGTTATTAAAGTTTAGATTTCCGTGCGTATGGCCTTGCGCAGCACGGACATAGTGCAAGGCTTCGAGCGAGAGCGCGTCCCAGCCGATAAC
>JAYTWR010000003.1:0-23621 GCA_043743335.1 Burkholderiales bacterium | reverse complement strand
TCTTTGGCACTCGTGCCAAAAAAACAAAAATCAGCACGTGCGGTGCTGAAAATTGAGGCTGCGTGTTTCAAAAATTGGGGGTTTTCTGTCAGGCACTATATAGGAGTATTAAGCAAGCATAAGCAAGAATAATGCCAATTCTAACGCTAACAAAGCGGCCTGCACCAGACTTGGGACGACACTAATCGCATGAAGTTTTGGGTATAGACATCATGTATTGACCTGCCCGACCTCAAGAGACGCGGGTTAAGCTTGAAGTTTGTTCAATCCCCGGCGCAGAGCCGCACATGAGGAGGCAGGTCATGAAACAGTTTGGCAAATACGTGGGGCTGGATGTGTGCACAAAGAAACCATCGCGGTAGCGATAGCCGAATCCGATGGCGGCGAAGTACGCTACTTTGGCGAGATTACCAATACGCCGCAGGCGGTCGAGAAACTGGTCAGCCAGATCAGGAAGGGCGGCGCGCAGCTGTCGTTTTGCTACGAGGTGCGCGTGCGGCTACGGCATCCACCGGCAATTGAGCGAACTGGGCTGGGATTGCCAGGTGGTGGCACCATCGCTGATCCCGAAGACATTTTTGTTGCGCCACGGCAAGCGCTTTAATGGCAAGTGCAATTGGACCAAAGCGCACTATCGCTGGCTGGAAGAAGTCAAGTTTGAGCAGGCGACACAGCGAATCGTTTTGCAGGGATATATTGATACGGTCATCGTCTTGAGTAAACGCTTGGATGCACTGGACGGCCATCTTCAAAGTGCCGCGAGCGCCTCGGTATTCTGGCCCGTGATCGAAGCGCTGATGGCGTTGCGCGGCGTGAATCTGCTGGCTGCCAAAACCATCGTGGCCGAAATAGGCGACTTGAAGCGCTTTGCCAATGCGCCGCAACTGATGGCCTATCGGTGCCCAGCGAGCACTCCAGCGGGCCCAAGCAAACGCGCGGCGGCATCACCAAGACTGGCAACGGCCACGTGCGCCGGGTGTTGGTGCAGGCGGCTTGGACTTATCGTCACCCGGCAAGAAAGACGGCGGTATTACAGCGGCGTGCCGAGCGCACCCCGCAAGTCGTGCAGGACATTGCGTGGAAGGCGCAAACACGTTTGTGCGCGCGCTACCCCAGCTTGGAGGCGCGCGGCAAAATGAAGGTGCAAGTGAGCACAGCAATCGCGCGTGAACTGGCGGGCTTTATCTGGGCGATTGGGCAAGTATCGCCGCAACCTGTGGCAAAAGCGTAAAGGAAAGATCATGGCGCAGTGTGTCGGTAGCGGAACGGGCAACGGTGGGAGAATCCTCGGAATTCCTATGAGGCGTCCGGCAACGGAATGATCCTCGAAAATAGAGCGAGGCAGCTCCCCGACGAATCGGTTGTCATGCGGTATCCAACCCGCGCATATCAGACTGATCAACCGTCGGCATGCTGTCCATTCTGCTACCAGCACATTGCATCATGATGCAGAAATTTTGTTCGTTGGAAACTTGACAGGTCAATACATATCAGGAATTTTAAACCGCCTTTTCGCATAAACGCCAATGTATCCGCGCGCACGCGAGCGGTCAATTTCCACGAATCCTCTCGGCCACCGCCCGCCCACCCCGAAACGCCAAATCAGCCCGCTAATCCCACTTGGCCAAACACACTTAATTATCTGTTTTAACTCGACTTTTTATCTCCACGTTGGCACAACCCAAGCGCCGCCCTCGCCCTCGGTAAAACCCGTTCGCGATTGTTTGTCTGCACGGTGATTTCCCTCACGCCGCCTCAAACAATTCCCCAAACTCCTCCCGCCGCGCTCGTGCAATCGGCGGCGGTTGCGGATCAAAAAGCGATAAAAGGGTCTACACACTCCACTGTCAAGGATGAATTTCGGCGTGCCTCTGATGCAGACCATGTGGTAAGTATTTGTTTTTGAACAGTTATTTGTATTTGCAATTGAAGGTGGGTGAAGACCTGTCTTCCTTAGCCGCTAAAAAGAAAAGCGCTCCCCCCAGCCCGCTGCTGCGAGCTTCTTTAAGCCGGTCGCCGCGAAGCGCCGCGCGCTCAAGCGCTGTGTGGCTGGATCACTTCACCACCTCGATGATGGCGATCTCGTGTTTTAAAAGATCATTGGCCAGCGCCGACATCGGCAACCCCCTTGCGTTGTGCCAAGCGCGCGAGATACGCCTGCACCTCGGCATCCAGATACACAGGCAGATTGAGCTTCACGTTGGGGCGGTAACACTTCCCGCGCACGCCTGCGCTGAAATCGATCTCGGCGGGCATATCCTCGTCATTGTTGGGGGGCTGTGTCGCTGTGCTCATCGCATCACCTATCGAGGCTCATCTTCAGAAAACCGCCGCTCCTGCCGGGTGGCCGGGCGCACCGAAATCAAACGTACGCGCACCCGGTCAGGCGCGCGAGGATGTCGGTAGTTCCGACGGGAGTGTAGGCGACGATGATGCGGATGGGTTTGCTGGGGTAGTGCTGTGCACCGGCACTGGCGGGCAACGCCAATAACTACGCTAAGTATTTGTTTTTAAATAGTATTTTCATAAGGCGCTATGCGCGAGATCAAACATAGTTTTTGATGAACTCATAATAAGCCCGCTGGCCGTCCTTCGAATGCCGGTTCACGCTGCGTTTGATCTTGTCGATTTGGGTGAGGTAATCCTTGAGCGTGAGGTTATTCACCTTGCCGATGCGCTCCTCGCCAACGCTCACACACCAGGCGATGACACCCTGTGCGAGCGGATGCTCGGTGACTTTCTCATTTTTGGCGTAGCCGAAGCGTTGCTTGATAGCGGTCTTCGCGGCATCGAGCGCGAAGACACACAGTGTGTCCGTGAGATCAGCCTGTTGTTGGTACTGCTGCTTGAGGCCCACTTCGATATTCTGACAAACGTCCAGGTGCTCATCGTTGTTGAAATCCACTGGCAAATCTCCATTTCACAAATTGAATTGACGATGATTATCCGCTGATTTCGCCAGCGTGAGGTTGGTCGAGTGCGCAGGCGCATTTAACAAAATGGTATAGCTGTCGAGCGCAGGATGCCAGTGCGCGCTGAAGTCCGGCTGTGGCAGATCGTCCGGGAGGCCATCCCAAACTACACAGCCATTGGAGCGAACCAGCACATGAAGCGCGCACCAGACAGACGCCCATGAGAATCTGCCGGTACAATGCCAACTAGGCCGGACGGTGCCGACTATGGACCAAGGGACCAAGGTACCAACGTACCAAGTGGCCAAGGAAATGCTCGATCGTTAACAGCGTTTGCCGAAGCCGCTCGGCACATGTGTCAACATCAGTGGCGGCTTGGGCACGGTGCAGTTGAAAACCAACAGGGACAACAGAAATCGATCATGACAATTCAGGCATTTTTTTCAAGGGTGGGCGAACTGGCCTTTAATGAAACACGATCAATTACCGTCCCCGCCGGAAATCCGCTGCCGGCTGGCGACTACGGCTTTCTCGAGTTTTACTGTACCGACTAAAACTGTGACTGCCGCCGCGTAATTATCCGGGTAATGGGCCGAGACAGCGGCGACAAGGTCTGGGCAACGATCAGCTATGGATGGGAGAAGGCTTCCTTCTATCGCAAGTGGTCGCCCGGATGGGACAGCGTCACGGAATGGAGCGGGCCGACGCTTGATCCGATAAACCCGCAGACCGAATTCTCAGCGATGTTCCTCAACTTGTTCAAGACATTTATCCAGGACAAGGCGTACGTCAAGCGGCTGAAGCGGCACTACAAGATGTTTAGAAATACTCCGGATCTGCCAACGTGAACAAGCGCTGGGAAATTTTGTAGCTGATGGGTGGGCTTCTGACGAAGCACCGCTAGGTGTGCGGCACAAATCGTGAGCGGCGTGCCTTTCTGGCAGCCACAGGTCGAATAAGTACTATTGACCATCCGTTTCCCTCCCGCGGACTTGCGTGGTCTTGCGTGGCCTTGCGCGGACTTGCGTAATAGGTCGTGAATTGCAGAGTGCTATCATAGTTGCAAACAGACGCCACAGCCAAACCGCTTGCCGCTCTGCATTTTTGACGCAACGTCCTTTCGTCAGTAAGGAATTCACATGCCCATCACCGTTCGCCCGCTCACCCCGGTGTTCGCCGCTGAAGTCACCGACGTTGATCTCACGCGCCCGCTGGATGACGCCACGTTTGCCGCAGTCGAGCAAGCCCTTATTCGCCCGAATCCGAAGCATGGCCGCAAGGCGCTCTACGTCGGCTCGCACGCCTCGCACATCGACGGCATGCCCGAAGAAGCGGGCCGCGCGTTGCTGAAAGAATTGCTGGAATTTGCCACGCAAGCCCAATGGACGTATCTGCACCACTGGAAAGTCGGCGATCTTGTGATGTACGACAACCGCGCCGCGCTGCACCGCGCACGACCCTACGCCATCACCGAGCACGCTCGCGTGCTGCATCGAACCACAGTGGCCGGCGACGGGCCTACTGTGGCTCAATAGGCAATGCAGGGCGCGCGAGTAAAATCCCGATATCCGTTTACCGTAATCGATCCCCGCATCCAACCTTAACCAAGGAACTATCATGGCCGCACCCGTTATTGCACAAAAAGCGTCTTATCCCGTTGATCTCGCCGCCGGTGATTACTGGTGGTGCGCCTGCGGGCAGTCGAAGAAGCAGCCGTTTTGCGACGGTTCGCACAAGGGCACCGAATTCACGCCGATGAAGTTCACGCTGGCGCAAGCCGAAACCAAACACCTGTGCGGCTGCAAGCACAGCAAGAACGCGCCGTTTTGCGACGGCTCGCATAAAGCACTGTAACCCTTGAAAACAACATAACCAATTGATTTTATTGACTTTTTAAACTGGAGATATCATGTTAAGCCCCACCGAACAACGCCAGCGCATGCGCGCCATACTCAACGGCAATCAATGCCTGTCACCCGCCAGCGTGTATGACGGCCTGTCGGCGCGCATCGCACAGGATGTCGGCTACACGCTGGGCATTCTGGCCGGCTCGGTGTCGTCGAACAGCACGCTGGCGTCACCCGATTTGATTTTGCTCACGCTCACTGAATTTGCCGATCAGATACGCCGCATCATGCGCGCCTCTGACATTTCGCTGCTGGTGGACGCTGATCACGGCTACGGCAACGCGCTTAACGTCATGCGCACCGTCATCGAGTGCGAACACGCTGGCGTGTCGGCCATGAGTATTGAAGACCCGGTGCTGCCGCTACGCTTTGGGCAAACCAAAGACGAACTGATTTCACTTGAAGAAATGATCGGCAAGTTAAAGGCTGCGGTCGCCGCGCGCAAAGACCCTGCGACCGTCATCGCGGGCCGCACCCAGGCGCTAAAAGTCGAAGGCGTCGAAGGCACCTGCGTGCGCGCCAAGGCTTACGCTGCTTGCGGCGTGGATTGCATTTTTGTGGTGGGCGTCGAGAACATCGAGCAGATCAAAGCCGTGCACGAGGCCTCGAAGCTGCCGATTATCGTTGGCTCGGCGCCGGCGTCGATCACACGCGAAGCATTCGCCGCCGCCGGTGCGCGCGTGGTGTTGCAAGGCCACCAGCCGCTCGCCGGTGCGGTGAAAGTGCTACGCGAAATCTACTCGCATCTCTACAACGGCGGTGCCCCTGCCGAACTTAAATCGAAGATTGCGTCGAGCGAAGAGATGGACAAAATGACACACAACGACGAACACAAGCAATGGATCAAGGCATTCATGAAGTAGCGCGCCGCAGCGGCCGATTTCACTAACGCAGCCCGCGCGCGATGGATGAAATCGTCCGCAAGGCCATGGCCAAATGGCCCAACGTGCCCGCCGTGTTCGGCTGGCTGGCGCTGGACCGACGCGGCAACTGGCTGTTGAAGCGCGAAACCATCGGCAACACCGAACTAAACGCCTACATCAGCCGTAATTATTTGCACGACGACGCGGGCCGCTGGTATTTCCAGAACGGCCCGCAGCAGGTGTTTGTTGATTTGGATTACACGCCGTTGGTGTATCGCGTCACCAGCGATTGCCATGCGCCGCTGGCGCTGGCCACGCACATCGGCGGCCACGTCAGCACGCTGCACGGCGCATGGATCGACGAACAAGGCGCTGTGCTGCTGCATACCGATCGCGGCATCGGCTTGCTGCACGATCAGGATATCGATCCGCTGCTGCTCGGCGCAATCATCGACGCCAACGGCAATGTGATTGAAGAACACGCGTTTGACGAACTGCTGGAATTCATCGAGCACCAAAAACCGATACCGCTGTGGCTGAAATTCCGCGACAGCAACGTGCGCTTTGAGCCGATACTCGCTGCGGACGTGCCGCGACGATTTGACTTCACCCCACACCCGACAGAAGACAAAGGATAGGCATGCCCTCTACCGAAGCCACCCTGATTGAAAAGTGCATGAAAGCGTGGCGCTTTTTGTATCGCCGAGGATTCATCGAAGGCTTCGGCCATTTGAGCGTGCGCATACCCGGCACCGACAACTACATGCTCACGC
Source organism: Burkholderiales bacterium (assembly GCA_043743335.1). Taxonomy (GTDB): domain Bacteria; phylum Pseudomonadota; class Gammaproteobacteria; order Burkholderiales; family SG8-41; genus UBA5216. The sequence continues at coordinate 17,166 of JAYTWR010000003.1, read as the reverse complement.
GCCACTCGCTGGGGCCGATCATCGTGCCCGACGACATGCTGGTGTATGACATGAGCGGCACCCTGCTGGGCGGCAAAGGCGTCACGCCGGGCGAGGCACCGATACATCACGAAATTTACCGCGCGCGGCCCGATGTGCATAGCGTCATCCACTATCACGGCATGCACGCCACGGCGTTTTCCACCAGCGGCGCACACACCCTGCGGCCCATTCATTTGATGGGCACCTTGTTCGCGGATGGCTTGCCGGTGTACGACGACCCACGGCTGGTCAGCACCACCGCACGCGGTGTGGCGCTCGCTCAAGCGCTGGGGCCGCATCGCGCGGCACTTTTGTATGCGCACGGCGGCGTGGTCACCGGCGGAGACCTTGAAGAATCTGTCACCGGCGCGTTTTTTCTTGAAGAAAACGCGCATCGCGCGTACCTGTCATGCACCCTCGGCCAGCCGCAATGGATCAACCCGGAACTCGCCGAGTCCGCACGGCAAGAACTCATCAGTCGGCGCGGCCCCTTTAAGCGCGTGTGGGCCATGGTGGAAGTCGAAGGCATCGCGTAGTCGAATCGCGCGGTACTTTCGAAGCAACACAACCCATGCAACCCCTGGCGGCCTTTACACCGGCAGCGCGACGCGCGATACGCGGCGTGCTGTGCGACATAGACGACACTGTAAGCACTGAAGGTCGCATCAGCGCCGAAGCCTACAGCGCCATGCAACGCCTGCAACAAGCGGGCTTATGGGTGATACCGGTAACCGGCCGGCCCGCCGGCTGGTGCGATCACATTGCGCGCATGTGGCCGGTGGATGCGGTGGTCGGAGAGAACGGTGCGTTTTATTTTCGCTACGATAGCGCCACGCGCAAAATGCAGCGGCACTTTGTGGATGACGCCGCCACGCGCCAGCGAAATCGTGAGCGCCTCACACAAATCGGCGCGGCCATCATCCAAGCCGTACCCGGTGCAGCGGTGGCCACCGATCAAGCGTATCGCGAGACGGATTTGGCGATTGATTTTTGCGAAGACGTAGCTCCTCTGCCGCAAACCGCCATAGACGCCATCGTGCGCCAAATGACAGTGCACGGTCTCACCGCGAAAGTAAGCTCCATTCACGTGAACGGCTGGTTTGGGCACTACGACAAACTCGGCATGACGCAAACGTTGCTATGCGAAGTGTTCGGCGTCGCTGCCGAAGCCGCGCGCGCCACGTTTGTGTTCGTCGGTGACTCACCCAACGATGCGCCAATGTTCGAATTTTTCACCCACGCCATTGGCGTGGCAAACGTACGTGATTTTGGCGGGCGCGTGCAGCCCCTACCGGCCTACGTTACGCTACGACGATGCGGCGCGGGGTTTGCTGAAGCAGCTGATGGCTTGCTGGCTGCATTGACAGACGATTCATAACTAATTGATTTTATTGAGAATTTTACATGATCGACCTACGCACCGACACCATCACCCGCCCCACCGAAACCATGCTCGCCGCGATGGCGGAAGCCACGCAAGGCGACGATTCACGCGACGGTGACACCACCGTGATGCAGCTTGAAGCGCTTGCCGCCGAGCGTACCGGCAAGGAAGCTGGCGCGTATATGCCCAGCGGCACGATGACGAATCTCGTGGCGGTGCTCACGCACACACAACGCGGCGGCGAGGTGCTGCTGGAAGAAGGCGCGCATATTTTGAATTCGGAGCTCGGCGGCATTGCAGCGCTGACCGGATCGTTTCACAAGGCTATTCCCGGCCAGCGCGGCGCGATGGATCTCAACCTGCTGCGCGAACGCCTGCGCCCGATGACGCGCAACAACATGGGCACGGTGCTGGTGTGCATGGAAACCTCACACAATCGTGCGGGCGGCGCGGTGTTGCCACTGGCGCACATGAAAGCCGTCTACGAGATGGCGCACGAGCAGGGTGTGCCGGTGCACACGGATGGCGCGCGGCTATTTAACGCGGCGGTAGCGCTGGGTGTCGATGCCAAGACCATCGCGCAATATACCGACACGGTTTGCTTTTGCGTGTCGAAAGGCTTGTCCGCGCCCATCGGCTCGGTGTTGTGCGGGAGCAAGGCATTTATCGAACGCGCGCGCGCCTTCCGGCGACTGGTCGGTGGCAATATGCGACAGGCGGGTTCACTCGCGGCGGCGGGCATCGTCGCGCTCAACAGCATGGTCAATCGCCTGAAGGATGACCACGCCGCCGCGCAGCGCATCGCGGCAGGCTTGCAAAAAATCGACGCGCGTCTGTGTCACGTTGCCGACGTTGAAACCAATCTCGTGCGCGTGGATGTGTCGTTCACGCAACGCAGCGCCGAGCAGTGGTCGCAGGCGTTGGCGAAACACCACGTTGCCGTCAGCCCGGCCGATCCGCGCTCGCTGCGTTTTGTCACGCACCGGCACATCAGCGAGGCGGATGCCGATCAGGCTGTCGCCGCGTTTCACCAAGTTTGGCAGCAAGCGGCATAAACAACGCCTCAAGGGGAAATCATGAAATACTCAATAAAATCAATTAGTTGCATTATTCTTGGATGGGCAGCCACCAGCGCCGCGTTCGCCGCCGCCAACGACGCCGTGCTCGCGCTCGCCAAAAAAGAACAGCCGGCGTTAATCGATACCTTGAAGCAACTCACGGCCATTGAATCCGGTAGCCGCGAACGCGAAGAACTCGACAAGATCGCCAATGTGTTGGCCGGCCGTTTGCGTGATCTCGGCGGCAAGGTCGAGATGATCGAACCCACCGAGGCCGACACGGTGCGCTTGTCCGACACGCCGGACAAAATCGGCAAGATGGTGAAAGCCACCTTCACCGGCACGGGAACAAAAAAGATTTTGCTGATGGCGCACATGGACACCGTGTATCCGAAAGGCATGGCCGCCGGACAGCCTTTCAAGATTGAGGGTGATCGCGTGTATGGCTTGGGCATTTCGGATGCGCGCGGTGGCTTGGCCACTATATTGCACACGCTGTCGATGTTGAAAGCGATGAACTTCCGCGACTACGGCACGATCACGGTGTTCTTCAACGCCGACGAGGAAATCGGTTCACCCGGTGCGCGCCTGCATCATCAGCGCCTCGGCACCGAGCACGATGCCACGATGTCGTTCGAGGGTGGAGGCTCACCGGACGATGATCGCGTGCGGCTGGCCACCAGCGGCCACGCGCTGGCGCATCTGACTGTGCGCGGACGCGCCTCGCACGCGGGCAGTGCGCCTGAACGTGGCGTGAATGCGCTCGAAGAATTGTCGTTTCAGATTTTGCAAATGCGCGATTTATCGGACCCCAAAACCGGGGTGAAGGTTAACTGGACCCTGTCGCGCGCGGGCATTGTTTACAACATGATCCCGCCCGGCGCACAGGCTACTGCCGACGTGCGCGTCGCGCGCATTGCGGATTACGACGGTATCGAAGCGCGCTTGAAAGAACGCGTGAAGAAAAAGCTGTTGCCCGACTCCAGCGTGGAGCTGGTGTTTGAACGCCGCTTCCCGCCGCTGGAACCCAAGCCCACCTCGCGCGCGCTCGCCAATCACGCGGCCAGTGTTTATGGTGAGCTTGGCAAGAAGCTTAACGTGGTGGACGATTCCGCCGGCGGCTTTACCGACGCCGCCAATGCCTCGCTTAAAACCAAAGCGCCTGTGGTTGAAGGCTTTGGCCTGCGCGGCTTTGGCTCGCACACCACTAACGCCGAATATATTTTGATGTCGTCGATAGAGCCGCGATTGTATTTGGCCACGCGCATGATTATGGATATTTCTAGCGGTAAAGCGGCGTTGCAATAACGCGAATCACAGCTAAGGAAACCATGAAAAATCATTTAAAAACAATTAGTTACATATTTTTTGCACTAGGGCTTTGCATTACACTACTGTCGCTACCAGCGCACGCCATGGATGCCTTGCATAAGCTCGCGCAAAAAGAAAAGCCGCTGCTGCTCGACACGCTCAAAGAACTGGTCAATATCGAATCCGGCAGTTACGACCTTGAAGGTTTGGAGCGCATGGGGGCGATGCTCACCAAGCGCTTCACGCAATTGGGTGCCAAGGTGGAGATGGTCGACGCCAATGCCGAAGCCACGCGTGACAGCGGCTCGCCGGACAAAATCGGCCGCATGTTGAGAGCCACGTTCAGTGGCTCGGGTACCAAAAAAATTCTTCTGCTCGCGCACATGGACACCGTTTACCGGCGCGGCTCGCTGCCGGACCAGCCATTCAAGATCGATGGAGACCGCGCTTTCGGCTTGGGCATTGCCGACAACCGGCAGGGTATGGCGGTGATTCTGCATACGATCACGGTGCTCAACACGCTGAACTTCAAGGACTACGGCACGCTGACGGTGCTGGTCACTGCCGATGAAGAAGTGGGCTCGCCGGCCTCACGCCATCTGCTCACCCGCTTGGGCGCGGAGCACGATGCGACGCTGTCTTTTGAGGGGGGCGGCACACCACAAGGCGGCATCTTGTCTGTCGCCACCAGCGGCAGCGCCAACGCCACCATTACCGTGCGCGGACGCGCGTCGCACTCAGGCAGCGCGCCACACTTGGGTATCAACGCCGTGGATGAATTGGCGCACCAGATTTTACAGTCGCGCGATTTGTCCGACCCTGCGATTGGCTTGCGTGCGAACTGGGTGCTGGCGCAAGGCGGACTCGTGCGCAATATGATTCCGCCCGGCGCACAGGCGACCATGAATATCCGCGTGCTGCGCGTGCAAGACTTGGATGGCATTGAGGCCAAACTGCGTGAGCGCATCAAGAATAAATTGCTGCCGCAGGCCCAGGTGGAACTCAACTTTGAGCGCGGCCGCCCGCCGCTTGAAGCCAAGCCCGCATCGTTGGCGCTGGCTCTGTACGGACAAAAAATCGCCGCTGAAGTGGGCTACAAAATTACCGCTGGCGACACACCACGCGGCGGCGGCACCGATGCGGCGTTCGCGGGGCTCAAGACCAACAACCCCGTGGTCGAGGGCTTTGGACTGCAAGGCTTTGGCGCGCACACCACCAACGCTGAGTATATTGTGATACCGTCGATAGAACCTAGGCTTTATCTCGCGGCGCGCATGATCATAGATATTTCGACAGGCAAAACGGCGCTGAAATAAACCTCTGCACTTCATCCATTTGAGAGAAGCATCGCTATGAAAAATATGCTGTTTGCACTCGCGCTTTCCGTCTTTGCTTCTACGCCCGGGTTTGCGCAGCAACAGCGCGACTTCAGCAAGGTCGTCATCAAGACCACCAAAATCACCGACAGCTTTTACGCGCTAGAAGGCGAAGGTGGGCGCATCGGCATACTCACCGGGCCGGACGGCATCTTGATGGTGGATACGCAGTTTGCGCAGATTAGTGATCGCATCCTCGCCGCCATCCGGCAAATTTCCGATGCGCCGTTTCGCATACTCGTTAACACCCATGTGCATGGCGACCACACCGGCGGCAACGCCAATTTCGCCAAGCAGGGCGCCACGATCATGGCGCGGCCACTGCTGCGCGCACGGTTGATAAATCCTGCCGCCCCGCCAGGCGTGAAGCCATTGCCGCCCGCACCGGCGCAGGCGCTGCCGGTAGTGACCTTTGACACGGAAACCACCCTGCACATGAATGGCGAAGCCGTGCGTTTGATCCCCGCGCCCGTAGCGCACACCGACGGTGATACGCTGGTGTACTTCCCCAAGGCAAATGTCATCATGACTGGCGATTTCTTTCGCTCGGAAGGTTTCCCCAATATCGACATCATTAACGGTGGCTCCTTAAACGGCTTGCTGGCCTCTTTTGAAACCGTGCTCAAACTCGGGCCTGCCGATGCCATCATCGCGCCCGGCCACGGGCCGATTACCAACAAAACCGCCGTGGCAGAGCATCGCGATATGGTCGTTACCGTGCGCAACAAAGTCGATGCACTGATTAAACAGGGCAAGTCGCAAGATGAAGTAGTCGCTGCGGCACCCGCAGCAGACTTCAACGCCAAGGTCGGCGGTATTGCGTTTAACGCGGATCGTTTTGTGATCCAAGTTTATCAGCAGTTAAAAAACTAGCCTGCCGCGTCAGATAATTTTCTTGCGGATATACGTCACCACCACCTCGGCAGCGATCACCACGCCAAGGATCGCCAGCAGGATCATCGCCACGCGCGTCCACTGAAACAGGTTGAGCGCGTTGTCGAGCGCCATGCCCACGCCGCCCGCGCCGACGAGACCCAGCACGATGGACTCGCGCACGTTGATATCCCAGCGAAACAGCACCAGCGACCAAAACGCAGGCGCCACCTGTGGCCAGTAACCAAAGCTGATGACGCTCGCGCCCGGCGCGCCAGCGGCCTGCAGCGCTTCAATGGGGCCGGGACTCGTGTTCTCCAGTGCTTCGGAAAATAAACGCCCGACAAAACCGATGGAGTGAAACGCAATCGCCAGCGTACCGGCCAGCGCGCCGGGGCCGAATACGGCAACAAAAAACAGTGCAAAAACAAGGGTGTTTACTGAGCGCGTGGCGATCAGCACCAGCCGTGCGAGCCAGTTCAGCCACACCCACGGGGTGACATTGCGCGCGGCCAGAAATCCAAACGGCAGCGCCATCGCTACGCCAAGTACGGTGCCCACCGTGGCGATGTGCAATGAGTCGAGCAACGCGGCGTGAATTTCTGTGGGATACGACGCTAGGTCCGGTGGCCACATGCGTTTCAGCAAGTCGGCGACCTGCTCGGGCGCGTCGATGATGAACTCGGGTATCACCTCCACGTTGCGCGCAGATAGCGCCACTGCGGCGACAATGGCGAGATACACCACCCAACGCGCGATGCGCTCGCCCGCCGTGTAGCGTTGCCATTCGCGGGTGATGACTTGTGTGGTGTTTGAGGACATCACACGCGAAACACTTGCTTGACGGCGTGGGTGAGAATTTCTCCCACCACAATCATGGCGATGATCGACAGGATAATGGCGCACACAAAATCGTAATCGAATCGCTGGAACGCCGCGAACAAGGTGCCGCCGATACCGCCCGCGCCGACAATGCCCACCAGTGTGGAATTGCGCAGATTCGCATCGAGCTCATACGACGCGAAACCCACGAAACGCGCGAACACCTGCGGTGCCACGCCGAACGCAATCACACTCATGAAGGGCGCGCCCGTCGCACGCACCGCTTCAACCTGCTTGAGCGATATTTCTTCGATGGCCTCGGTAAACAGTTTGCCAAGAAAACCCAGCGACGCGACGGTCAGCGCGAGTATGCCTGCCAGCGCGCCAAACCCCACCGCTTTGACAAACACGATGGCGATGATGACCGGGTGAAACGAGCGGCACACCACCATCAGCAAGCGCGCCGGCCATGTGATCCACGGCGGCATGAGATTGCGCGCGGCCAGCAAACTCACTGGCAGCGAAATCACCAGCCCCAATACTGAGGCGAGCACCGCGATTTCGAGGCTTTCTTTCAACCCTTTGAGCAGCAGCTCCCAGCGGTGAAAGTCCGGCGGAAAGAGCTTGGTCAGAAACTTGTAGCCGTAATCCAGCCCCGCCAAGAAACGTGCGGGCGTGAGTTCCAAGTGTGAGAGCGCGTAGACGAAATAAAGCGCAAACACAATCCACGCGCCGCGCGCCAGCCAGTGAGTGGGACGCGGTACGGGCCGCGCCAATGCGCTGTCAGCCGTCGCCATCGAGCCAGCTTTCGCCGCCGTAAACTTGCTTGAGAAACGCATCGGTGAGCGCGGCGGGGCTGCCGTCAAAAACCACCGCGCCGCCGCTCAACCCCACGATGCGCGTGGCGTAGCGCCGCGCCAGTTCGACGTTATGAATGTTGACGATGGCAGGAATACCGCGCTGCGCAGACAAATCACGCATCAGCGTCATGATTTCCACTGAGGTTTTCGGGTCGAGCGATGAAGTGGGCTCGTCTGCCAACAAAAGCTTGGGGCGCTGCATTAGGGCGCGGGCGATTCCCACACGCTGGCGCTGGCCGCCGGAGAGGGCATCGGCGCGGGCGTGAGCCTGCGCAGCGAGGCCCACGGTATCCAGCAGGGCGTACGCTTCGTTGATGTCGTCCGACGGAAAGCGGCGCAACCAGGCCTTAAACGGTGCCACATAGCCCAACCGCCCGGACAGCACGTTTTCCATCACGCTCAAGCGTTCGACCAAGTTGTATTCTTGAAACACCATACCAATCTGGCGGCGCGCGGCGCGCAGATCGTTGCGCTTCAAGGTAACAAGATCTCGGCCCTGAAAAATAATTTCGCCGCTGGTGGGCTCCACCAACCGGTTGATACAACGAATCAGTGTGGATTTACCAGTGCCCGACGGGCCGATGATGGCAGTAATGCCATCGGCGGCGATGTCGAGCGTGATGCCGTTGAGTACCGGCTTGCCGCGCACATAGGCCTTTACCAAGCCACGGATGGCGAGTGCGGCCTCGGGCACCTTTAGTGCCCCTCGCGCGCGTGCAGTGGCTTCGGTCACTGCGGGTTATTTCTTTTGCGCCTGCTTGGCGGCGAGCGCTTCGGCTTCCTTCTTTTTCAGATTTTCATAGGCGGCGCTGTTGAATTTTTCACCGCTGCCTTCGGCCACTTTGCGCACGATGGCCCAGTCTTTTTGGTAGGTGATGGGATAAAAGCGGTCGGCGCCGTCAAAGGCTTTTTGCATTTCAGTAGGGAACCGATAGTCGTAAAAACACTTAACCATGGCGTCGCGCAATTTCGGTTCCAGATCGTGCGCGTAGGCGAAGGATGACGTGGGGAAGGTCTCGCTACGCCAGATGATACGGAAGTCGTCTGCTTTGATTTGCCCACGAGCAGCCATGCGCTTGAAGACATCGGAGGCGACGGGTGCGGCATCGTAGTCGCCGGTGCTGACGCCCATGATGGAGTTGTCGTGCTTGCCAGAGTAGAGCACCTTGTAATCCTGATCAGGTATCAGGCCCAACGCGGGAAACAGTGCGCGCGGCGCAAGGTTGCCGGAGTTGGAGGATGGCTGTACGTGCGCGACCTTTTTGCCCTTGAGATCAGAGACTTTTTGATACGGGCTGTCTTTTTTGACGATCATCAAGAGGTTATAGCCCTGCCACTCTTTTTCTCCGCCTTTTACAGCGAAAGGCACTGCACCTGCCAGATTGACGGCGTAGTTGGTGGGGCCGGTGGAGAAGCCGCCCACGTGCAGGCGCCCGGAGCGCATGGCCTCGATTTCGGCGGCGTTGGATTGCACTTGATAGAACACCACGCGTTTACCGGTGCATTTGCCGAGGTAATCGGTAAAGGGTTTGAAAATATTTTCATACACGGCGGGGTCTTCCACCGGCGTGTAGGTAAACACCAGGGTTGACGGGTTTTTGTGGCGCTTGGCATCTTTGGGTGTATCCGCGACGAGGTCTTTGTTTTCATCGCAATAGAGGGCGTCGAGATCGCCGCGATTCACACAATCGCCTTGCGCCCAAGCTATCTGCGCGCCGCTGAGCAACGTAAGGGCGAATAGGCTTTTGGCAATCACGTCGCGTACAGCCGAAAATACTGAGAGAAGTGCGGGCATGGGATGAACCTCGTTCATTTACAGGGATGGTCTGACGGTAAAGCGCGATTCTAGCAAGCCTTGAGAGGGCGGCGGATTTAGCGTTTCATGATGCGAAAGTGTGTGTATGCAAAAAAATCCTCATGTTTGCGTTTGCTTACTATTTTTTGACATTAGCGAATGATATTTTATAACTCGTTGTTTTTATTGATTTTTTATATTATTTCCTAATGCTCGGTACGCGTAAAAATATGTACCTTGCCCCTGCGGGGTAGTTTGGGTATCTTTGGCTCCCTGCTGACCACTGGTCGCACAGCAGCTACGCAGTAGCGTCAAGTGCCCTACTTCCCGAAGACACCTGACGATAGCGCGTAGCGGCGGCTACGGTTTTCTGGCCATGGGAAATGGCCATGCACCGGGCACGGCGATGGGTCTGGGCGCTGCGGACGTTATGACTGCGGGAACGGGTTGTGACACCGCCGGGCCTCGGAAGGCAGGTTTAGCTGTTTTTTTCTTTGCTGCTTTTCTTATAGCCGGCTTTTTAGCCGGCTTTTTTTTGGCCGGCTGGGCTACCGCTTTTTTCTCACGCACTGCCGCTCCGGTAGCCGCCTCTTTCTTCGCCGCCTTTTTCTTGCCTGCTGGCTTCGCTGCTTTTGCCATGCGTCCCTCTTGCGTCTGCGTAGCGGTTAGTGCGGCCCGGCTTACGTCGGCGTGGGGTTTTCAGAATACTAATGTAACGGGGCGCCCGGCTGGCCCGCCAGATTGCGGTAGAGCAAGTCCGCGTCCAAATGCACGCCGCCTTCCCACGTTACGGCTTGCGAAACGGGATCAACGACCACTTTGAAAAAATCGTTCTCGTCCACTTGCGCACCGTAGGCCGTGGTGGCCATCAAATCACCCAAGTACACGCGACCCTCGAGGCCATCGTCAAATTTGAGCCACAGCATGTAATCGCGCTCCGCCCGTAACTCCGTCACAGTGCGCCGCCCGCTCCTGCGACTGTAATAGCGCCGGTTTTTCAGACTATAGGCCACAGGATTGCACCTCCGGTTGTTGACTGTGCAATGCGTAAGGTGCCACAGCACCTGTGCGACGCGACGCTCGACCAAAAAAACCGGCGGCACCGCCCCGCCGCACTGCGTGCGAAGCGTGTTGCCGCCGATGGCCTACCGTGTTTAGTGTTAATCCCAGCTCAGCGCTCCACCGGTTTGATATTCGGTCACGCGGGTTTCGAAGAAGTTTTTCTCTTTTTTCAGATCGATCATTTCCGCCATCCACGGGAACGGATTGGTCGCACCCTCAAACATGGTATCTAGGCCAATTTGCTGTGCACGGCGGTTAGCAATAAAGCGCAGATATTCCTTGAACATGGTGGCGTTCAGGCCCAGCACGCCACGCGGCATGGTGTCCTCGGCATAGCGGTATTCGAGCTCTACCCCCTGTTTGAACAGCTCACGGATTTCTTCGCGGAACTCCATGGTCCACAAATGCGGATTTTCCATCTTGATGGTGTTAATAACATCAATACCAAAATTACAGTGCATGGATTCGTCGCGCAGGATGTACTGATACTGCTCGGCTGCGCCCGTCATTTTGTTTTGCCGACCCAGCGCCAATATCTGCGTAAAGCCCACATAGAAGAATAACCCTTCCATCAGACACGCAAACACAATCAGGCTCTTCAGCAGCGCCTGATCTGCTTCCGGCGTGCCGGTTTTGAATGTGGGGTTGGTTAGCGTATCAATGAACGGAATCAGGAATTCGTCTTTGGCGCGTATCGAGGCTATCTCGTGATAGGCATTGAATACTTCGCCTTCGTTCAGACCCAAGCTCTCAACGATGTATTGGTAGGCGTGCGTGTGTATCGCTTCTTCAAACGCCTGACGCAACAGATACTGCCGGCATTCCGGCGCGGTGATATGGCGGTAGGTGCCCAGCACAATGTTATTGGCAGCCAGCGAATCCGCCGTCACAAAAAAACCCAGATTGCGCTTGACCAAACGACGCTCGTCTTCGGTCAAACCATTCGGGTTTTTCCACAATTCGATGTCGCGCGACATCTGAATTTCCTGCGGCATCCAATGATTGGCGCATGCGGAAAGATACTTGTCCCAAGCCCACTTGTACTTGAACGGCACCAATTGATTAACGTCGGTTTGGCCATTGATAATGCGCTTGTCCGCGATGTTGACGCGGCGCATTTTGGCGGTGTCGGTCAATTCTGGTGCTGGCGAACCCATGATGGGTTGCGCGGGTTGCGTCTGCATTAACGGCTGCGCCAAGCGTGCCGCACGATCAGGCATCACCGGCTGCAGACCGAGCGCAGGGCTTGGGGGTATAGCATCTTCAAATTGCAACATCATCAGTCTCCTTTATTGGCGTTTTGGGTGGATACTTTCCAGCGCGGCAGCAACTTTATGGATTGTAGGTGTTACATGGCGCGCGCTGTTACAGCAAACCTTGGGCGTTCTTTTACGGATTACCGTAGCGCTCCCGCTACTGGCACGCCTCACACTCCGGATTGTCTATCGAGCAAAATTTCGCATCCGTCGCCGGCGTTTCCGATAAGGCACCATCGGCGTTGACGGCATTCAACTGCCCGGCGCGCCCGGTGGATTTCTCAGCCGAAGTGGCCCCCAAGGTGCGCAGGTAATAGGTGGTTTTCAAGCCACGCAGCCAAGCCAGTTTATAAGTCTCATCGAGTTTCTTGCCCGACGCACCCGCCATGTAAATATTGAGCGACTGCGACTGATCCACCCACTTCTGACGCCGCGCGGCGCACTCGACCAGCCACTTGGGCTCTATCTCGAACGCCGTGGCATACAGACTGCGCACGTCCGGCGGTATACGGTCGATTTTCGCCAGCGATCCGTCAAAATACTTCAGATCAGCGATCATCACTTCGTCCCACAAATTCAGCTTCTTGAGATCGCGCACCAGAAACTCATTGACCACGGTAAATTCGCCTGACAGATTCGATTTGACGTAGAGATTTTGATACGTCGGCTCGATGCACTGCGACAGGCCCGTGATATTGGCAATGGTTGCCGTCGGCGCGATAGCGACGCAGTTGGAATTGCGCATGCCGACCTGCTGGATGCGCTTGCGCAAACCGTCCCAGTCGAGCGTGGACGACGTATCGCACTCGACATAACCACCGCGTTCCGCAGCGAGTATCTTCAGGCTGTCTTTCGGCAATATGCCACGTTCCCACAGCGAGCCTTTAAATGTCGAATAGGCTCCGCGCTCTTCGGCCAGATCGGTAGAAGCCTGATACGCGGTATAGCACACCTGCTCCATCGAACGATCGGAAAACGCGATAGCCGCCTCAGAGCCATACGGGATGCGCAGCATGTGCAGGCAATCTTGGAAGCCCATGATGCCGAGGCCCACCGGGCGGTGCTTGAAATTCGAATTGCGTGCCTTGTTGACCGAATAGAAATTCAGGTCAATCACGTTATCGAGCATGCGCATGGCTATGCCTATCGTGCGCTTTAACTTCACCATATCGAGCCTGCCGCTCGCCAGATCAAGATGCGCGGGCATATTGACCGAACCCAAGTTACACACGGCGATTTCATCCGGGCCGGTGTTCAAAGTGATTTCTGTGCAGAGGTTAGAGCTGTGAATCACGCCCGTGTGTTGCTGCGGCGAACGCAGGTTGCACGGATCCTTGAAGGTAATCCACGGATGCCCGGTCTCAAACAGCATGGTGAGCATTTTGCGCCACAACTGCGCTGCGGGGATTTTCTTGTACAGCTTCAATTCGCCACGCGCACAGCGGGCCTCATACTCCACATAAGCCACTTCAAAAATCGCACCGAATTTCTCATGTAAATCAGGCACGTCCGACGGTGAGAACAAGGTCCACTCGCCCCCCTCCATGACCCGCTTCATGAACAGATCGGGAATCCAGTTGGAGGTGTTCATGTCGTGCGTACGACGACGGTCGTCACCGGTATTCTTGCGCAGCTCAAGAAACTCTTCGATATCTAGGTGCCAGGTTTCGAGATACGAGCACACCGCGCCCTTGCGCTTGCCACCCTGGTTCACCGCGACTGCCGTGTCGTTCACCACTTTCAGGAACGGCACGACACCCTGCGACTTGCCGTTGGTGCCCTTGATGTAAGCGCCCAGCGCGCGCACCGGCGTCCAGTCGTTGCCGATGCCGCCCGCGTACTTTTGCAGCATGGCATTTTCTTTGATGGCTTCGTAAATGCCGTCAAGATCATCCGCCACCGTGGTGAGATAGCAGCTCGCCAGTTGTGAACGCCGCGTACCGGAGTTAAACAACGTCGGCGTCGAGCTCATGAAATCGAACGACGACAGCACGTTGTAAAACTCAATGGCACGCGCCTCGCGGGTACCATCGGGCTCATTCAGCGCCAAGCCCATCGCTACGCGCATGTAGAACACCTGCGGCAACTCTATGCGCTGCCCCTGAATGTGCAGGAAGTAACGGTCATACAAAATCTGCAAACCGAGGTAGGTAAATTTCAAGTCGCGGCTGGGGTCCAGCGCGGCGCCCAGCGCTTTGAGGTCGTAGTCACCCAGCCGCTCATCCAGCAACTCGGCAGCGATGCCTTTTTTGATGAACTCCGGCAGGTACTCGGCGTAACGCGTTTTCATGTCGGCCTGTGTGGCCTCGACACCCAAGGTTTCCATGCGCAGCGTGTGCAACAGCAAGCGCGCAGTGACATAGGTGTAGCTCGGATCCTGCTCGATCAACGCACGCGCGGCGAGTATCAGCGAACGACGCACCTCTTCCATCGGCACGCCGTCGTAGAGATCACGCTGCATGCCGTCCATGACGGCTTGCGGGCTGACTTCGCGCCCCAAACCGTCGCAGGCGCTGGTGACCAGCGCGCCAATATGCACCACATCCAGTGGGCGCGACTCGCCATTCTCGGTGACATTGATGCCGGGCTTCAACGCCGCTGCCGCCTCTTGCACCGCGGCTCGTTGGCTGGCGCGCTCCTTAGCGCGTTCTTCGCGATACAACACATAGGTGCGTGCAGTGTTGTGCTCGCCGCCCCGCATCAACGCGAGCTCAACCTGATCTTGGATATCTTCGATATGAAACGTGCCGCCCGAAGGCTGCCGGCGCATCAACGTTTTGACGACATTTTCGGTCAACTGCGCGACTTGTTCGCGCACGCGTGCCGATGCGGCCCCCTGACCGCCATTCACCGCAATAAAAGCCTTGGTCATGGCTATGGCGATTTTGGGCGGTTCAAATCCGACTACCGCGCCATTGCGACGTATCACCTTGTATTGTGCATAGACCGCTTCGCGCTCACCGCTGCCTGCCGCCGGGTAGCCGGAAGCCGTCGCTATAGATGCCAGCGATTGATTGGACTGATTGGTTTCGTTTGCCACATTCGTTGATAGCATGGGTAACCTCTTGATATTTATAGGTTTTTTAATAATTGCGTGGCTGTTTGCCGGTGCCTGCCCGTACCTGCCGGCAAGCCTTGCATGGGCCACGGCCCCCGTTCCAGATTGCCCCTGCGCGGCGTTCGCCTGCGTCGTAGCCTCCCTACCAACCGACATGGCCCGCGTGATAAGCGCCCTGCTGCACTACGTACACTCACTCCACCCCACTCCACCCTTGTACCGCCCCCACTGTAGAAACCTTACGGACACGTCCTACCCATCAGTGACCCATCAGCGACTCATCAATTACCGCTATACGGACCATCACACAGACCACTACATGTTGTGGTTCACTCCGGATTTGCAACGAATTCTAGTGTCGCGGTTTGGAGAACGCAATAGGTTTTTACGCTTTTTTAAAAAGCTCTTGAAAAACAGCAAGAAACAGCGCTAAGCAACGGATTCATTGCATCATTTTTGAGCAACTGGCGGCTTTATTTTACGCACCAAAATGGGGCAAACAGCGCCATTTCACGAAAAACCGATGCAAATCAACCTTGAAGTCGCAGCGGACGCTCGACATCTGCAAGAAACATCAATAACTAGCTGATTTTATTGATATTTATTCTTTTCCAGTCAAACGCCGAACCAGGATCGGTCTTGCGCCCCGGCGCAATGTCCGAATGGCCTGTGACTTCAGCGATGGGGTAACACCCCTTCAGCGCAGCCACGAGCGCGCCCAAACGCCCGTATTGCACGTCCTCGAACGGGATTTCATCCGTGCCTTCCAGTTCGATCCCTACCGAAAAGTCGTTGCAACGTTCGCGCCCTCGCCAAAGGGACACCCCCGCATGCCAGGCGCGCTGGGTGCAAGGCACAAACTGAATCACGCTGCCGTCACGGCGAATCAGGAAATGCGCCGAGACTCTCAACCCGGCAATACCCGCGTAGTACGGGTGCTCTGCTGCCTGCAACCGGCCGAGAAACAAATCCACGATGCCCGGCCCGCCAAACTCGCCCGGCGGCAGACTGATGTTGTGCACCACAATCAATTCGATCGCCGCGCCCGCCGGCCGCGCATCACAATGGGGCGAGGCGAGGTACGTGACGCCCTCGCCTTGCAGGAGACCTTCGTCGGTGATATTCACAGATTCACAACCGATGCTCGAAAGCCCGCAGAACGGCCCCTCTCAGCGCTTTTGATCAAGCTCGTCCTTGATGCCGAGCCGATCCATGCGATAACGTAAGGCGCGAAAACTCACGCCCAAGAGCTTGGCCGCCGCCGTGCGGTTGTAATGCGTTCTTTCGAGCGCCGCCATGATCGCCTTGCGCTCCATGCTCTCGAGCTTTTCCGGCAACGACAGGCTAGAGGTATCCACGTCCGCAGGCTCATCCTCGCCTGCGCCGCCGGCAACCGAACCACTCGACAACTGCAGATCGTCTTCGCTGATTGTGTCGCCGCTGGTGAGCGTCAGGGCGCGCTCCAGCACATTTTCGAGCTCCCGCACGTTGCCGGGAAACCCATATTTCTGCAGTGCCGACACCGCACCTGCGCTGAGATGCGGCACGGCTCCGTCGCCAGCGAGCTTTTTCAACAGACGCTGCGCCAGCGCCGGTATGTCGTCGCGCATTTCGCGCAGACCGGGCATGCGTAACTCGATGACATTGAGCCGGTAATACAAATCCTGCCGAAACGTACCGTTTTTGACCTCGTCGGCTAGATTGCGGTGCGTGGCGCTGATAATGCGCACATCGACGTTTTCCTCGGTGGTGGAACCCACCTTGCGCACCTTTTTTTCCTGAATCGCGCGCAGCAGCTTAACCTGCATCGGTAACGGCAAATCCGCTACCTCATCCAAAAACAGGGTCCCGGTATTGGCCGCCTGAAAAAAACCGTCGCGATCAGCCGCCGCGCCCGTAAAAGCGCCCTTCCTGTAACCGAAGAATTCGGACTCCATCAGGTTTTCGGGAATCGCGCCGCAATTCACCGGCACAAACGGCGCAGCCTGCCGCGAGCCCTTGTCGTGAATCAAGCGCGCCGCCAACTCCTTACCACTGCCAGATTCACCCGTGACATGCACGGGTGCCTGACTGCGCGCGAGCTTATCGATCATGCGCCGCGCCTGCTGCATCAACAGGGAATTACCGATCAGCACCGGCCCACTCTCGTCACCACTCATGCCATCCGGCGCATCAGCGAGCCGCGCGTGTCCGTGGCCCGGCTCCTGACTCTGACCCACGCCTATGCCGCGTGGCACCGGCGGCAAATTCAGCGCCGAGCGGATCAGCGCGCGCAACTGCTCCAGCGACA
>JAYTWR010000002.1:0-30657 GCA_043743335.1 Burkholderiales bacterium | reverse complement strand
GGTGCCCGGTAAACAAAGCGCTGGGCCTGGGTCATCAGGTAGCCGGCCAGCGCGGACGTGTCGGTCATGTCGATCACCGGCAGCGCGGTGGCCACCGGCAACCCTGCAGGCGTATCGCAAGCCACCGCCACCACGAAGGGATCGTCTGGGTAGCCGGGGGCTTGGCCCAACGCGGCGCGCCAAACCTCCACCTTCGCGATGTCAGCGTGCTTGAAGCCTTCGACCAGCAGCCAGTCGCAATCGGCCATCTGGGCGATCAGGGCGTGCACGCTGGGCTGGCCTTCTTCGGCATATTCGCGCAGCAAAGCCTGGCGCTGGCCCGAGGCGATCATCACCTCGCCCGCGCCGGCCTGCCGGTGCCGCCAGGAGTCTTTGCCCGGGTGGTCGATGTCGAAACGCTTGTGCGCATGCTTGATCACCGACACCCGCTGGCCCTCGGCGATCAGCGCGGCAATCAGCTGCTCGATCAGCGTGGTCTTGCCCACCCCGGACGGGCCGCAGAAGCCGACCACTTTCATGCCTGAGCGCCCTGCGGCCTGGCCGCCTTCATCCGCGCCAGCGTCTTCAGCGCCACCCACCTGATCGCCAGCCATGCTCAATCAACGCAATGCTGGCGGATGTAGGCCTTGACCCGGTCAACGTCCACCGGCATCACCGTGTAGCGCTTGGGCAGGGCCTCGATGCCGTCGAGTGCGGCCGGGCGCAAGGGGGCGCGGCCCAGGGCCTCTTCAATCGCGGCGGCAAACTTGGCCGGCAAGGCGGTCTCCAGCACGATCATGGGCACGCCGGCTTGCAAGTGCTCACGCGCCACTTTCAGGCCGTCGGCGGTGTGGGTGTCGATCATGTCGTGGTGATCGGCCCAGCTGCTGCGAATGGTGGCCAGCCGGTCGGCGTGGCTGCTTTTGCCCGAGACAAAACCAAAGCCGGCCAGCCGCGCAAATTCTTCAGGCGTGAGCTGAAAACCGCCGTCACGGGCCAGCCCGGGGCCGAACAAATCGGCCACCCGCGCCCCATCTCGGCCCAGCAGATCGAACACAAAGCGCTCGAAATTGCTGGCCTTGCTGATGTCCATCGACGGGCTGCTGGTCTCATAGGTTTCGCTGCTGGCCCGAACCCGGTAGCGGCCGGTGCGAAAGAACTCGTCCAGCACATCGTTCTCATTGGTGGCCACCACCAGATGCGCAATCGGCAAACCCATCATCCTGGCCACATGGCCGGCGCAGACATTGCCAAAATTGCCCGAAGGCACCGCAAAACTCACCCGCTCAGTGTTCGACTTTGTGGCCTGAAAGTAGCCCGCAAAGTAGTAAACCACCTGCGCCAACAGCCGCGCCCAGTTGATCGAATTCACCGTGCCGATGTGATAGCGGCTCTTGAAGGACTCGTCATTCGACACCTGCTTGACGATATCCTGACAGTCATCAAACACGCCCTTCACCGCGATGTTAAAAATATTGGGATCGGTCAGCGAATACATTTGCGCGGCCTGAAAACGGCTCATCTTGCCGTGCGGCGACAGCATAAACACCCGCACACCGCGCTTGCCGCGCAGGGCGTATTCCGCGGCGGAACCGGTATCGCCTGACGTAGCGCCAAGAATATTCAACTCACCATTATTGCGCGCCAATACGTACTCAAATAAATTGCCGAGCAATTGCATCGCCACGTCTTTGAACGCCAGCGTAGGCCCATTCGACAATTGCAGCAAATGCAGGCCCGGTGCCAGCGTTTTCAGTGGCGTAATATCTTCAGTGCCGAACACTGCGGCGGTGTAGGTTTTATCAATCAGCCGCTGGAGATCGGGCGCAGGCATATCGTCAATAAAGTGCGACAGCACATCGAACGCCAGATCGCGATAATTCAGCTTGCGCAGCCGCGCGAGGTCAGCGGCGCTGTAACGCGGATACGATTCCGGCAACGCCAGGCCGCCATCGGTGGCAAGGCCTTCGAGCAGAATTTCGCAAAACGTGCGCGGCGCCATACCGCCACGGGTGCTGATGTAGCGCACTAGCGATCTAACTCTTCCAGCCGTATGCGCGTCACCTTGCCGGTGACCACCGGCAGTGCTTCAACCTTGGCAATGGCCGCATTGACGTGCTTTTCGACCGTGCGGTGCGTCAGCATAATAATGTCCGCCTGCGCTTCGCCTTCGCGCGGCTCTTTTTGCACCATGGCGTCTATGGAAATTCCCAAGTCGGCAAGAATGCGTGTGATGTCCGCCAGCACGCCGGGTTTGTCTTGCACGCGCAGACGCAAATAGTAGGATGTCTCGACTTCGCCCATCGGCAAGATAGCGATGTCGGACAGACGGTCAGGCTGAAACGCCAGATGCGGCACACGGTGCTCGGGATCTGCCGTCATGGTGCGGGCGACATCGATCAAATCGGCCACCACGGCCGAGGCCGTGGGTTCGGCACCGGCACCCGCGCCGTAGAACATGGTTTGGCCCACGGCGTCACCCTTGACCAGAATTGCATTCATCACGCCTTCAACATTGGCGATCAACCGCTTGGCGGGTATCAGGGTCGGATGCACCCGCAGCTCAATGCCGTTCGCCTTGCGCTTGGTAATGCCTAAGAGCTTGATGCGGTAGCCAAGTTCTTCGGCGTATTGAATGTCTTCGCGCGTGAGTTTGGAAATACCTTCCGTGTAGGCCGCCTCAAACTGCATGGGGATGCCAAAGCCAATGGCCGCCATAATAGTGAGCTTGTGTGCGGCGTCGATGCCTTCGATATCGAAGGTGGGGTCAGCTTCGGCGTAGCCTAACTGTTGCGCCTGCTTCAACACGTCGTCGAAGCTTGCGCCCTTTTCACGCATTTCGGACAAAATAAAATTCGAGGTGCCGTTAATAATGCCGGCGATCCATTCAATACGGTTGGCCGCCAACCCTTCGCGCAGCGATTTGATGATCGGCACGCCTCCGGCCACGGCCGCTTCGAATGCCACCACCACACTTTGCTTTTGCGCAGCGGCAAAAATCTCATTGCCGTGCTTGGCGAGCAAGGCTTTGTTCGCCGTGACGACATGCTTTTTATTGGAAATTGCCTTTAAAATCAATTCCTTGGCGATTCCAGTGCCGCCGATTAACTCGACCACAATGTCTATCGCCGGATCATTCACCACCGCGTAGGCATCATCAATAACTTTGGCGCGGCCATTCACGATTTCGTTGGCGCGCTTCAAATCCTTGTCAGCGACCACCGCAATCGCAATAGCCCGGCCTGCACGACGCGATATTTCTTCACCGTTACGCGAGAGCACGTTAAACGTGCCGCCGCCAACCGTGCCGATACCGAGCAGGCCTACATTAATGGGTTTCATAGCAGACCGTCCTTGCGGAACATTTCCTTGATGCCGCGTACGGCTTGCCGCGTGCGCGCTTCGTTTTCAATCATCGCAAAACGCACGTGGCCGTCGCCATAATGGCCGAAGCCGGTACCCGGCGCGACCGCGATCTTGGCATCTGACAGCAGCTTTTTGGAAAACTCCAGCGAGCCCATTTTTTTGTAGTAGTCGGGTATCGGCGCCCACACATACATGGTGGCTTTGGGGATATCCACCATCCACCCGGCTTGATGCAGGCCGGCGCACAATACATCGCGACGATTCTGATACGTTTGGCGCACCTCTTCCACGCATTCCTGCGGGCCTTCCAAGGCGATAATAGACGCTACTTGAATCGGCGTAAAAGTACCGTAATCGTGATAGCTCTTCATGCGGCCCAGCGCGGAGACCAGCTCGCGGTTTCCCACCATATAGCCCACCCGCCAGCCCGCCATGTTGTAGCTCTTGGACATGGTGAAAAATTCCACCGCGACTTCTTTCGCCCCCGGCACTTCGAGTATGGACGGCGCTTTGTATCCGTCGAACACGATGTCAGCGTAGGCCAGATCGTGCACCACGTAGATATTGTGTTCGCGCGCAATGGCGATTAGCCGCTCGAAAAAGGCCAGATCGACACATTGCGTGGTCGGGTTACTCGGAAAGTTGACGATCAACATTTTCGGCTTGGGGTAGCCGTCGCGTATGCCTTTTTCCAGTTCGTCGAAAAAATCGACATTGGGATTCATCGGTACGTGCCGAATATCAGCACCGGCGATCACCGGACCATAAATATGAATCGGGTAACTTGGGTTCGGCACCAGCACCACGTCACCCCGTTCCAACGTGGCCAACGCGAGATGCGCAATGCCTTCCTTGGAGCCGATGGTGACGATAGCTTCGGAATCCGGATCCAACTCAACGTTGTAGCGGGATTGATACCAGTTACAAATCGCTTTGCGTAACCGGTGTATGCCTTTGGACACCGAATAGCCATGCGTATCGGGACGCTGTATGGATTCAACCAGTTTGTCGACGATATGCCGAGGCGTCGGGCCATCCGGATTGCCCATGCTGAAATCGATGACGTCTTCGCCGCGCCGTCGTGCCGCGAGTTTGAGCTCGCCGGTCACGTTGAAAACATAAGGTGGCAGTCGTTTGATGCGAGGAAACTCTTCCATACGCGGGCTTTAATTGAATAAGTGTGAATGAGAGAGAACCAAATCCGGTGAAATGAGGTTAAATCGCTCAGGCGATTCACCGGGCGTATAATTTTATCCGAGCAAGGAAATTCAAGCAAATCAAAAACTTATGGAACACTTATGAAACTCCATCTCGCATCAGATGGGGCGCAAAATCACTTTACCGGCCACGGCGACGGGTATGTCGCGGTGAACCATCAGCGTTACAACCAAGCCATGGTTGTCACACCCGGCGCGATCCATGAGCGCTGGCACACCGGCACGTTTGATGAACTGCGGGCGGAGCAACTGCAGTTTCTGCTGACGCTGAAGCCAGAAATCGTGATTTTGGGTACCGGTGCCACGCAACGCTTTCTGGCGCCGGTGCTGTTACGCGATTTCGCCCATGCACAAATCGGCGTTGAAATGATGGCCACGCCCGCCGCGTGCCGCACCTACAACATCTTGCTGGCCGAAAACCGCGCGGTCATTGCCGCTGTATTGGTTAAGTAACCGTATATCTACGCCCGGCGAGCGGCTGGGCGCGTGTCTGATGCAGATCTTGCCACCAGCCGTGCAGATTTTCGCGCGGCATGGGTCGTCCTAGCAGGTAGCCCTGAATTTCGTCGCATTTCAGTTCGCGCAGCATGGATTTCTGCGCTTCGGTCTCAACCCCTTCGGCAATCACCTTTAATCCGAGTGAATGCGCCAGCAAAATAATGGTGGCCACGATGGTGACCATTTCACCGGAGGTCTCCAGATCGCGTATGAATGACTGGTCGATTTTGAGTACGTTACCGGGCAATTTTGCAAGGTAGCTCAGGGACGAATAGCCGGTGCCAAAGTCATCGATGATGATGCTGACGCCCATGTCACGTATCGCCCGCAGCTTGGGAATGTTTACCGCCAGATCCTGCATGATGAGGCTTTCGGTGATTTCCATTTCCAAACCCACTACACCCGATTTGTCTGCGGCGAGCACGCGTTCCACAACGGATGGAAACTCTTTCTGCGCCAGTTGCAGTGGCGAT
This sequence comes from Burkholderiales bacterium, assembly GCA_043743335.1. Classification (GTDB taxonomy): domain Bacteria; phylum Pseudomonadota; class Gammaproteobacteria; order Burkholderiales; family SG8-41; genus UBA5216. The sequence continues at coordinate 25,124 of JAYTWR010000002.1, read as the reverse complement.
ACATTCACCGCAATGCGCGGCTGCCACCCACCGGCCAAGCGCCATTGGCGGTAATCGCTGACCGCGCGCTCCATCACCCAGCGTCCCACGTCAATGATGAGGCCTGTTTCTTCCAACACCGGGATGAATTCGCCGGGTGAGACGATGCCCCGGCCTGCTGCGTTCCAGCGCAGCAAACCTTCACATCCGGATAATTCCCCGGTCTGCAAATGCTGCTTGGGCTGGTAGTAGAGCAGGAATTCATCTTTTTCGATGGCGCGGGTCAACGCCGCATGCAGCGCCAATCGTTTTTCGACATGCTGGTTAAATTCAGCCGTATAAAACTGGAACGTCTTGCCGCCGAGTTTGCGAGCGCGCGCAGAGGCCGCCGAGGCATTTTTCAGCAATAGTGGCGCATCGCCACCATCTTGCGGATAAAGACTGACGCCCATGCTACAAGTCAGATTCAACTCCAAATTCTCCAGCGTCATGGGCTGGCGTATATCGTCCAGCACTTTTTGCAGCATGGCCACGACGTTGTTGTGGTTGAACACGCGGGCGTTCAAGCGGTCTATGACCTGCGACACGGCGGTGGCATCGGCTTTTAACGGCAACACCAGCGCGAATTCACTGCCGCTCAGCCGGGCTAAATTGTCCGTCTTGCGTATGCAGGCATTGATCCGCGCCGACACGATTTTCAGCAATGCATCACCCACATGGTGCCCGAGGCTGTCATTAATCAGGCGCAGGTTTTCCAGCTTGAGTACAGCAATGCCAACCATATGCTTGTCGCGATCCGACTGTGACATCGCCTGCTGCACGTATTCCATCAGCAATCCGCGATTGGCCAATCCGGTCAGTACGTCGCGGTTCGCCAGATAATAAAGTTCGTCTTTGCGCGACAGGTTTTCCAACGCAAACGATATATTGCCGGTGAGTTCTGTCAGCAGATGTATTTCGTCAGGCGTAAAAAACTCCGCCTCTGCAGCAAACAAAGCCATTGTGCCGATAACTCGCTTGTTGTGCAGCAGCGGCATGACCAGCAGCGAGCGATAACCGCGGCGTACGGCCTCCAGCCGCCGTTTGCCCCCGGCGCTCGCCTCCACGGTCAGATCATTGGTGTACACCGGCTGCTGCGACCGCACTGCGCGTCCAATAAGCGACTGCCCGCGCGGCGCATCGGCGCGCGCACTCACGCTGTCGGACCCAATCAGCGCATCGGCGTCGTAGCCCGCCCAGGCCACGGGCGTGACATCCTGCGTCGCCTCATCGTAACGGCCTATCCAGCTAATGCCAAATTTGCCGTGCTCTACGGCAATGTGACAAATTTCGTCGAACAGTTGCTGACGGTCGCTGGTGCGTACGATAGCGGCATTGATGCCGCTGAGCACCGTGTGTACCCGCGACAGACGTTGCGCCCGTTCGGCCTGAATATGGCGCTCCATGAACTGACCGATCTGATTGCCGACCGCATGGAACATATCCAAGATTTCGGCGTCTTCCTCGCGCAGCGCAAAGCTCCAGAACACCATCACGCCTTTGATTTCGCCTTGAATCGCGATGGGAAATGCCATGCCGGAACGCAAGCCCGCCTTGACCGCCGGCGGCGGCAAATCCGCCACCGCCCGTATATCGGCGATCCATACCGGGCGCCCGCTGGCCCATGCACGTCCCGCAAGTCCCGTATTCGGCGCGATGCGCAAGGTCAGTGAATCGGCAACAAAACCCGCCAGCGACGGCGCATCGTCCGTCCAGATATCCACGTACTGTAAAAACTCGGAATCGCTGGAGACCCTCCACAGCGAGGCGGCGACGAAACCTTCATGGCTGCAAATCGTCGTGAACAGCCTGCGGGTTGCGTCACGCAAATCGCGCGCTTCCGCCAAGATGCGCGCTATCTCATATTGAATCGTGAGCCGCCGCCGGGTACTGGCACGCTCAGCACCAGCGGCGTTGACCGGTGTCGTATCCACACCCGCCGCCGCACGTGCCCCGTCAGTCATCATGGGCTGTACGAGGCGCGCGGCACTCAGCGGCACAATTCACTGCCTTGTGATGCTCGTGCAGTGGTGGGGGAATGCCTGCCATGTCCTTCATTTTATGGACTATTTTCATGCCGCGTGTCGATACGTTCATGGTGTCATCAAGCTTCCATTCGCACAATCACGGAAGCCGGGTAAGCTACCCCCGCGAAAACCGTAGCGTTTTTCCATTCAATTACCGACGTAACGTTTCTTTTTCACGGGAGACTCTTGCTGTCACGCGACTGCCTACAACGAAGTCAGCCCCTCGCGAACCGCGTATTTGGTCAATTCCGCCACGGTGCGCAATTCGAGCTTGTGCATGACGTTACGCCGGTGGACTTCAATCGTCGCTTCGGTGATGCCCAGACGCCGGGCGATCTCGGCCGTGCGTACGCCATCTGCGACCAGACGCAGCACCTCGCGTTCACGCGGGCTGAGCGCGCTCAGCGGCGGCGTTGATGAAGCGCCTTGCGGCATCAGGTCGCTCAACACGGCGGCGGTGATTTCCGCGCTCAAAAAATTCTGCCCGCCGGCAACAGCCCGAATGGCGCGCGGCAAATCCGTCAACGCCGCAGTCTTGGTGACATAACCGGCGGCACCCGCCTTAAGCATTTCTTGCACAAAGCGTTTGTCCAAATACGCCGATAACGCTAACACCTTGATTTTAGGGAGATCTTTGTGCAACTGCCGGGCCACGTCCACACCATTGAGACCGGGCATGGAAATATCCAGCACCAGCACGTCCGGCAACGTATCGTGCGCAAGCTTCAGGCTGGCCGGGCCGTCATTGGCGACACCCACCACAGAAATATCAGGTTCATTGGCCAACACCGATATCAGCGCATCCAGCAACATGCGGTGATCATCCGCCAGCGCGACTCGTATTGTCATTGTGCATCCTCTTTCAACGGCATCGTTATGCTACCCACAGTTCCGGCACCGGGCGCGCTGTTCAATCGCACCCGGCCCCCGGCAAATTCAATTCTTTCACGTACGCCAGCCAAACCCAAGCCGCCGGTTTCTACCTGACCAATGTCCGATGCATCAAAGCCCGCCCCCATATCGCTGACCGTTACCACCACGTCACCGCCCAGACGTTGGGCATCGACATGGGCAGTGTTCACTTTTGCATGTTTTGCTACATTTATCAACAATTCCCGCACTGCGCGAAATGTCACTGCCCGATGCGTCTGATCCAGCGGCTTGTCTTCGCCGTCATCGCTGACCGACACCGTCAACCCGTAGGAACGGTGCATTTCGTCTCCCAACCATCCCAGAGCGGCTACCAAGCCCAGTTGGCGCAATACCGGCGGACTCAACTCAAACTCAAGGGACCGTATTTCCAAATTAACCTGATCAATGATATTTTGAATTTCAGCCAGAGCCGCCGCTTGCGGCACACCCACTGTCCCCGTCGGCAACGTGTCGTGCGTCGCTCTCGATGCGACCGCCATGGCAACCATGGCAGCCAATTTCAAGCGCACCACATTGAGCGACTGGCCCACGCCGTCGTGCAGATTTTGCGCAATACGCGCGCGTTCCGCTTCGAGCAATTCCTCGCGGCGCCCGGACAAACGGCGTAACGTTTGATTCAAGCCTTGCAATTCCCGTTCTGCAACCTTGCGCTGCGAAACATCGGTCGAGGTACCTATCCATTCGCGCACCGAGCCATCGGGATTCATCACCGGCACGGCCCGCGCCAGCACGTCCCATGCGTGCCCATTGCGATCGACAATACGATGTTCATGCTCATAGGTGCTATTAGTATCAATGGCCTTCTGCAGCGCGGCTTGCGTAGCAGCGCGATCGTCTTTATGGATATAACTCAACCAATTGCGCGCCATGACAGTGCCCGGATGCTCGCCCGTGATCGTTTTGATAATCGACTTCAGGTTGCCTTGGCCATCCAATATCCATATGGATTGCGAGGTGACGTTGACCAGCGTGCGGTAGCGCTCTTCGCTGTCGCGCAACGCTTCTTCCTCGGCCGCTTTACGCATCGTGATATCGCGCCAAATGCCCACCACACCGGACGGGCTGCCGTCAGCGCCGAAGATGGGCAGCTTGGTAATTTCCACCCAAGTCCCCGTCACAAACGACCGCCGCTCAAAGCGCACCTGCCCGCCTCTGGCCATTGCCATACGGTCTTCGGCGGCGATACATTCAGCCACATGCGGCGCGCGGATATCAAAAATGGTTTTTCCGATGAGCTTCGACGCCGGCAACGCATAGCCTTCTTCCGTGGCCCGATTCACCGCGATAAAGCGGCCTGCGGCATCTTTTAACCAGGCACGATCGGGAATGCCGTCCAACAAGGCGCGTAACCGTTGCTCCGACTCGCCCATCGACGCTTCGATCTGTTTGCGTGCGCTGATGTCTTGCGTGGTCGAGACCAGCCGCTCGGCCTTACCGTCCGCGCCGGCGAATAGCGTTTGATTGGATTGCACCCACAAGACAATACCGTCCGTGCGCACGATACGGTAATCGAATGCGCGTCCCTGCAAGGTCTCCAGCGCCAATCGGCGCATCGTGAGAAAGCGCTCGCGGTCGTTTGGATGTACCTGATCTTTCAGCAGGGGATACTTGCCCCCGGTCGGCAATGGTCCGCGCAGCCACGTGGGATCGTCGCTATACGTGAGCGTATCGGTAGTGACGTGCCAGTCGAGGATAATAATGCGCGCAGCGCCCCGCGCCACGGCAAACAGGGTGTTGCTGTCACGCAGGCGCTGTTCACTCGCAGCCAAGGCGGTCGTGCGTTCAGCCAAGGCGGACGTGCGCTCAGCAACGCGCAACTCCAGCTCGTCATGTGCGCGCCGCAACCCAATCTGCGCCTGCTGATACTGGGCAATAATCACCGCCAGGCAGTTGGCCGACACGCTCGCCAGTACTAGGAAAGACTGTGACAACAACACGCGCCCTTCGACCGACGCACCATAAGGCCCCACACCGGACGCGCTGTAGCGCACAATAATCAGCAGGAACACCAGCATCACCGCATTAATACCCAGCGTGCCCATGCGTACTGCTGCCCACAGGATTAACGGTAGCGCCAAATAAACGGTGGGCAAGCGGCTGCTAAAAATCAGGTGCAGCGTAATAAACAGCACGCCGAACAATGCACCTGCCTCCAGCCATCGTGTCACCGGAACCGTGCGCCATGCACGCGCATGCTGGTGCAGCGTCAGCAGCAAGGGCGCTAGGACGACTGTACCAGCCGCGGTGCCGGTCCAGTAAGCCAGCCATTCCGACCCGGGCATACCGTTGCCGGTAGCTACCGACAACAAAATATTCAATCCGAGCGAAACGGCTGGACCGGCAAGACCACAGGCCGCAGAAAAGACCAACACGTCCGCCAGCGTATTCAGTTGCAGCGGCAAGCTGCGGCATATGCGCACCAGATGCACGCCCACCAGCGCACCAGAAGCGTGACACACGGCGTCAATCAGCGCCTCGGCCATGCTCTCATGATAAATCCCCAGCAAAATAAACAACTCGGCGGCAAACACGATGGCCGCCCATTTCGGCCACGTGCGGCGATCACTGAGCACCAAGGCTGCGGTATACAGCCCGTTACTCAGCACCAGCGTGGCGTGGTGTCCGGAGCTCAGCGAGAGCCATTGCGCAAAGAGCGTAAGCCCAACGTAACCGACGGCAAACAGCGCCGCAAGATCGAGCCGCAGCACATTGACAGTATCAGTCTGGGAATTCAAGTTTACAAAATACTCAATAAAAACAATTAGTTATGAAATAATCCGTCATGCCGTCGTGCCAGCCAGTACGCGAACGTGCGCTGCCGCGCTGCGCCCCAGCGCACCCAAAGCGTAGCCGCCTTCGAGCATTGAAACGATACGCCCGCCTGCATACTGGGCCGCAACCGCCATCAGCTTTTGGGTTACCCAAGCGTAATCGTCCTCAACCCAATTGAGCATCGCCAATTCGTCATCGCGGTGGGCGTCAAAGCCTGCGGAAATAAACAGCATTTGCGGCTTGAAGTCATCCAGTGCCGGCAACCAGTGGGTCTCGACCGCGGCGCGGAATGCCCTGCCGTCGCTATGCGCCGCCAGCGGAATATTGACCATACGCGCTGAGCGCCCTTCCGCACCGCTGTAGGGATAAAACGGATGCTGAAACGTGGATACCATCATCACACGCGCCTCGTCCTGAAAAATTTGTTCCGTGCCGTTGCCGTGATGCACGTCGAAATCCACCATCGCCACCCGCGCCAAACCATGATGCTCCAGCGCGTGCGCTGCTGCCACGGCGATGCTGTTGATCATGCAAAACCCCATCGCGCGATGACGTAGCGCATGGTGGCCCGGCGGACGCACAGCGCAAAACGCATTGTCAGCGCTGCCCGCCATCACACGGTCAACCGCCAGTAGGCCAGCCCCGGCGGCGTGCAAGGCGGCATCCAGCGAATGGGGATTCATCGTCGTATCCGGATCGAGCTGCACCCAGCCCTGACGCGGCGCTGCTGCTTCAAGGGCGTCCAGATAGTCCGCGTCGTGTACGCGTTCAAGCTGATCGCGCCCCGCCTTCGGGGCCGTCACCCGCTCCAGACAGGCCATCACGCCCGATGCGATCAACTGATCTTCGACCGCCTTCAACCGCGCCGGACACTCGGGATGATGATCGCCCATATCGTGCAAACGGCAATCAGAATGCGTTACAAACAACGTAGTCACAGCAATGTCCCTGAATCTATCCGTCGAGGCCATATGATAGCCCGTCTGATAGCCCCGTCGCGCCACCATGCCACAACATCATGGCGCAAACGCCAACGGATCGCGCTCAACAAGCGGAAAAGCTTGTGAAGAAAATCCAATAAAAACAAGGAATTATGGGGTGGCTGACGGGACTCGAACCCGCGACAACTGGAATCACAATCCAGGACTCTACCAACTGAGCTACAGCCACCACGGAACTTCAGAAACCTGCGTTGTCGCTACGCCTGCCGCGCCGTCAATCACGCGAACCTCGCACACACCGAAGTGGTGCGCCCGGCGGGACTCGAACCCACAACCCCCGGCTTAGAAGGCCGGTGCTCTATCCGGTTGAGCTACGGGCACTTTTGCCCGTGACGCGGGCCACGGAAAGGGGCGTAATATACCCTCCGCAATATCCCCGGTCAATGTAAAATGCGGGCCGAAGTGGGCTGTGGGGCGCTTGAAACCGTGCGCGCCTCGCCCCTATACTTGTGCGGTTCAAGCACTGTTTTTCAAGCGTGTCTATAAAGGTGTATAAAGCTGCCATGGCGACCGAACTGAACAAGGCAATACCGGCATACAAGCCCAAGGGCAAAGAGGAATACATGAACCCCCGCCAGCTCGCGCACTTTCGCGCGATACTGGATGATCAAAAGCGCGGACTGGGCCAGGATATCGACCGCACCGTACATACCATGCAGGATGAGGCGACGATTTTTGCAGACCCCAACGATCGGGCCACACAAGAATCGGACATGTCGCTAGAACTGCGCAACCGTGATCGCGAGCGCAAGCTGATCAAAAAAATCGACGAGACCATCACGCTCATCGACGGTGGTGATTACGGCTACTGCGATAAGTGCGGCGTCGAAATCGGTCTGAAACGTCTGGAAGCGCGCCCCACTGCCACGCTGTGCATTGATTGCAAAACGCTGGACGAACTGCGTGAGCGCCAAGTCGCGAAGTAGCGCTTGTTCAAACGCCGTTCCGGCAACAAAAAAGCAGCCCGCAGGCTGCTTTTTTGTTGCGCACCATCATTGAATTACGCGGTTTGCGCCGCTTCCGCTGCCGCTGCCTTCATCGACAAACGCAGACGGCCTTTTTCGTCAGCCTCTAGCACTTTCACGCGCACAGCCTGACCTTCTTTCAAATGGTCGGCTACAGCATTCACGCGCTCATTGGCGATTTGTGAAATGTGCAGCAAGCCATCGCGGCCCGGCAGCACGCTGACAATCGCGCCGAAATCTAGCAGCTTGAGCACGGTGCCGTCGTAAACCTTGCCGACTTCCACATCAGCAGTAATTTCTTCGATGCGCTTGCGAGCGGCCTCGCCACCCTCGGCGGACACGCAGGCAATCGTCACCGAGCCATCATCGGTAATGTCGATGGTCGTGCCGGTTTCTTCGGTCAGCGCGCGAATCACCGCACCGCCCTTGCCAATCACGTCGCGGATCTTGTCCGGCTTGATCTTGAAGGTAATCATGCGCGGTGCCCAAGCAGACAAATCGGTGCGCGGCGTGTCCAGCGCAGCGCGCATTTTGTCTAGGATATGCAAGCGGCCTTCGCGCGCCTGCACCAGCGCAGCGTGCATGATCTCTTTGGTAATGCCGGTGATCTTGATGTCCATTTGCAGCGCGGTGATACCCGTCGCAGTGCCGGCCACTTTGAAATCCATGTCGCCGAGGTGATCTTCGTCGCCCAGAATATCCGACAGCACGGCAAAGCGGCTGCCTTCCTTGATCAAGCCCATGGCGAGGCCCGCCACGGGATCCTTCAACGGCACGCCTGCGTCCATCAACGCAAGGCATCCGCCGCACACCGACGCCATGGAGCTTGAGCCGTTCGACTCGGTGATTTCCGACACCAGACGAATCGAATAGGCGAATTCATCGGCCTTGGGCAATACCGCCAGCAGCGCGCGCTTGGCTAGGCGGCCGTGACCGATTTCGCGGCGCTTGGGCGTACCCACACGCCCGGTTTCGCCGGTGGCGTACGGCGGCATATTGTAATGAAGCATAAAGCGGTCACGATATGTGCCTTGCAACGCATCCACAATTTGCTCGTCGCGTGCGGTGCCCAGTGTGGCCACCACCAGCGCTTGCGTTTCGCCGCGCGTAAACAACGCGGAGCCGTGCGTGCGCGGCAACACGCTGTTGCGTATGGTAATCGGACGCACGGTGCGTGTATCACGGCCATCGATACGCGGTTCGCCATTGAGAATTTGCCCGCGCACGATTTTGGACTCAAGCGCGAAACAGATTTCATGCACGGCATTGGCATCGGGGCCGCCATCGCTACCCACGCTCACTTCGGTGTGTACTTTTTTCCAGATATCATCAATCGCGGCAGAGCGTGCCTGCTTTTGCTTCATCTGGAACGCGGCGTTCAAATCTTTCTCGGCAATAGCGGCAATTTTCGCGGCCAGCGCTTCGTCTTTCGGCGCGGGTGCCCAGTCCCACAACGGCTTGCCAGCCTCTTCCACCATTTCGTGTATCACATTGATCACGACCTGCATTTGCTCATGGCCGTACACCACGGCACCCAGCATCACATCTTCAGACAGCACCTGCGCTTCGGATTCGACCATCAGCACGGCCTGCTCAGTGCCCGCCACCACCAGATCGAGTTGCGAGGTTTTGAGTTCGCTCAGTGTCGGGTTTAGCACGTAGCCACCGTTCAAGAAACCCACGCGCGCGGCACCGATTGGGCCCTGAAACGGCACGCCCGAAATCGCCATCGCCGCCGAGGCGCCGATCATCGCAGGGATGTCCGAGTCGATCTCGTTGTTCGACGACACCACCGTGGCGATCACCTGCACTTCGTTGTAAAAACCATCCGGAAACAGCGGACGCAGCGGGCGGTCGATCAAACGGCAGGTGAGAATTTCTTTTTCCGACGGACGGCCTTCACGACGAAAGAAACCGCCGGGCATCTTGCCTGCGGCGTAGGTCTTCTCTTGATAATCCACCGTCAGCGGGAAGAAATCCTGCCCCGCTTTGGCTTTGCGTTGCGCAACCACCGTGACCAACACCACGGTTTCGTCCATCGTGACCAGCACTGCGCCAGACGCCTGACGCGCGATTTCACCGGTCTCCAGCGTCAACTGGTGACGCCCCCACATGATCGACTTTTTAACGTGACTCAATTCGCTACCCTCAGTTTTTCAAAAATCTCGATTTTTCAATGATCTTGCTGATCGCACTTTAAACACCCAAAATAAACACCCAAAACCTCAAACAAAAAGACCGCTGGTCAGCGGTCTTCGGTTTTACAGCACCCAAGCCCGGGCAAAGGCTGCGATCACGCCTGACAACGGGCGCTGGACGCAGGCAGGCAGACGGACGCAGGTTCCCGGCATGGCGGGGTAATCTCTTAAGCTGTTGACGCGTGCTTGAAACGTATGGCCAACGCGTACTGCGCTGACCCATACCGATCCGTTACACAGAGTCGCTTATTTACGCAGACCAAGACGGTCGATCACGCTCTTGTACGTATCGACATTGCAGCGCTTCAGATAATCCAGCAGCGTGCGGCGCTGACTCACCATGCGCAACAGACCGCGGCGCGAGTGATGGTCTTTTACATTTGATTTGAAATGATCGGTCAAACCGACGATGCGCGCCGTCAGCAGTGCAATCTGCACTTCAGGTGACCCGGTGTCGCCAGCTTTACGTTGGTAGTCGGCCACGACTTGCGCCTTTTGGGGGGCTGTTACCGCCATAGAATTTCTCCACTCGAAAACCCGGCATTTTACCCGAAATCAGGAAAATTTCTCAAGTATTTCATTGCATTGCATCACATTTCTTCTCAGGCTGCGGCTGGCCCACCTCAGCGCTTTGCGCCAGCATACGATAAGGCACCGTGCGGCCGCCCTCGCCCACCTCCACCAGCCCCAGAAAGCGCTGATTTGGGCCATAAATCCGGGCAAAGCCGGTGATAGGGGTCGTCGTGAGCCCCAGTTTTTGCCCGAACAGCAGGCGCTCGGCTTCGGACGCACTAACCGTCAACGCCGGCAGGCCGTTGAGCAGCGTGTCCGCCGGTAACAACCGCGTCGCGCGTTCGCTCTCCGTCATTCCCTGCAACGCATCAATCGTGCAAACGGACGCGTGACTCAAATCTAGCGCGCCCGTTTGCGTGCGCGTCAACGCCGCCAGACTGGCACCACAGCCCAGCGCCGCACCGATGTCTTCCGCCAGCACCCGAATGTAAGTGCCCTTGCTGCAATGCACTTGAAGCGTCAATAAATTCTCTTTTAAATCAATTAGTTGCAATTCATATAGACGAATATTGCGCGGCTGACGCTCGATCTCAATGCCCTTGCGCGCATATTCGTAAAGCGGCACGCCATGGTGCTTAAGCGCACTGTGCATGGGTGGCATTTGCACGATCTCGCCGCGAAATTTTTCCAGCACCGGCAAAATCAACGTGCGGTCAGTAACCGGCGGCTTGCTCTGAAGAATGTCGCCCTCGGCGTCGCCCGTGCTGGTGGTAACGCCCAATTTGACTGTCGCCACATAAGTCTTGTCGGCATCCAGCAAAAAATGGCTGAATTTGGTGGCTTCGCCCAAACAAACCGGCAACAGCCCATCCGCGGCTGGATCAAGCGTGCCGGTATGCCCGGCTTTAGCGGCATTAAAAAGATGCCGCACACGGCTCACCGCCTGCTGCGAGCTGATACCCAGCGGCTTGTTGAGCAGCAGTACCCCATCGACTCGACGGCTGGTGCGCCTGGGCTTGCTCATGCCGGGCGCGGCGAGCGGATTGCGCTGCAGCAGCCGTGGCGCGGGTTACCAACGCGTTGACGTCGCGAACGCGCGAGACCACCGCAGTAATAGTCTAAATTACTCATAAAAACAAATACTTACGCATACCATGCTGGCTATTCCCCGCACCTAATTTAGACGGTGGTTTGCAGTCTGACTGTGGCGATGCCTGTGACGAATACCATCACCATTCGAGTCTGCAGCGGTTAATCTGAATGGTTGATTTTACAGTCTGTGGGGTGCGTGCGCCCAATGCCGAACTGACCCTGCGCTCAGCGCCCAGAATGCGTTTTTAAAATAAAACGCCCGCGTCGTGATAACGTAAAGGCGTGGCAACCCCAATTCCTCACCCACTGGAGAGCAAAATGGCACATGGAGATTACCTGATTCTCGATAGCGATTTGCACATGATGGAGCCGGATGATCTTTGGGCAAACTATCTCGACGAGCCCTTTCGCGCGAATCCGCCGCGTTTTTTTGGTGGGCAGAAAAAAGCACTGACGCAGAGCGCAGACGACAAAGGCAACGCGGACACGATACGCAGCATGGAAGTACAAGGGTTGGCCATTCCGGCGTTCGTCAAATCGCAGACGGCTGCGGCGTCGTCCCGCGAATTGCGCCGCCGCAGCCGCGCACGTCACCCCCACTTTAATGTTGCGCGGGCGCGTGGCTTCGATGCGCCTTCAACACTCACCGCCATGGATATAGAGGGTATCGACGTAGCCGTGATGTATGGCACACGCGGCCGGCAGATTTTGTGCCACGATGATCTCGCACCGGATTACGCGGCGGCGTTGGCGCGCGCCTACAACAACTGGGCTGCTGATTACTGCAAGACCGAACCGCAGCGTTTGAAATTCGCAGCGCAATTGTCAATGCACAATATCCCTCTGGCGGTGGAGGAGGCGCGCCGCAGTGTGACGCAGCTAGGCGCAGTGGCTGTGATCGTGTCACCCAACCCCGTCAACGGCCAGCATCTGCATGACGAGTCCTGCGAGCCGTTGTGGCGTGAGCTTGAGCAGTTGAAGGTGCCCATCGGATTTCATCCAACCGGCAACAGTTCGCTGAGGGATGATGCCGGCGCGCGCTATGTCGGACACGCCAATTTTCATCCGATCGCGCATGCGATACGCAATCCCGTTGAACTGATGGGCGCGGTGGCTAGTATGACCACCGGCGGCATACTAGAGCGTCATCCAACATTGCGTTGCGCGTTTCTCGAAGGCACCGCCGGCTGGGTCTACTGGTGGTTATGGCGGCTTGATGATCAATGGGACAAATTCGGCGCGGGCTGTGAGCATCAATTAACCCTGCCGCCAAGCGAGTACTTCAAACGTCAATGCTATATCGCGCTCGATGCCGACGAAGAGCCTGCCATCGACGTGATTAACAAGATGGGCGCGGACTATTTTGTGGTATCCACTGATTATCCGCACGGCGATGGCGCATTTCCCGAAGCCATGCAGCAATTCTTCGGCTTACCGCTTACCACTGAGCAGCGGCGCAAAATCCTGTGGGACAATTGCGCACGTTTGTATGGCATCGCCAAGCCTTCGGCGGCGCTGACGCGCGCGGTCGAGGTGATGTCCACAGCAGCTTAGCTTGTTCGCGCGCGTATTGTTTAGTGTTTGCCCCATTTACCTGCGGCTGCCAAACACCATCTACCCGTGCGCGCGTAAGCCTATAAGCGTGTCCAACCGCAGTGGCCTTTACGCGCGCTTGTTGGCGTGGGCACGCTGCGCTTTGCCCACTCTACGCTCCTAAATTGAGGAACCCGCTAACGCAATCAGTTGCCGGTAGCGCTCGATTTCCGCTTTGGTAAACGCGGCGAATTCGCGCGGCGGCGCAAGATCCACATCAATGCCGGTGGCTGCCAGACTGGCTGTTAGCTTGGCGTCCGCCATTGTCTTTACGGTTGCCGCATACATCACATCCACCACTTTGGGCGGTATCCCGGCCGGCCCGTAAAAACCGTGCCAAGCCAAGGCGGAAAAATCCGCCAGCCCGGCCTCAATCACCGTCGGCACTTGCGGCAAGTACGACGCGCGCTTCACACCCGTGGTCGCCAGCATGCGCGCCTTGCTGCTTTGTATGATGGGGATCAGTTGCTGATACGGATAAAACATCATCGCCACCGTGCCACCGGCGATATCCACAAACGCCTGCGCCACATTGTTATAGGGGATGTGCTTCACATCCACGCCGGCCTTGCTGTTAAACAACGCACCCGACAAATGCGCGGTGGTGCCCTTGCCAGTGGACGCAAAGTTAAGCTGCCCCGGCCGCGCCTTGGCATACGCCACCAAATCCGCCACCGATTGCACCGGCAGTCCCGCTGTGACCACCAGCACAAAGCTCGCGCTGTCGATGCGGCCTATGGGCGTGAAATCCTTGATCGGATCGTAGGCGAGATTCTTGTAGAGATGCGGTGCCATGCCATGCGTGGGCGCATTGCCCATCAGCAGGGTGTAGCCATCGGCGGGCGCGCGCGCCGCCAGCGTTGCGCCTATGGTGCCGCCCGCGCCGCCGCGATTATCCACCACGATTTGTTGGCCCAGCACCTCTGACAAGCGCGGGGCAATCTGCCGCGCCGTGCCGTCGATGTTGGAGCCAGCAGGAAAAGGCACGATCAAACGCACAGGGCGCGACGGAAAATCCGCCGCTTGCACCGTGGCCGCAGTGACCAGCCAGAAAATCGCAATACGCATGGGGCTTCTATACAGTACAGGGCATAATGGGAACTAACCTTACAACATTTTCTCATCCCCCCCTGCATCAACTGCATTGATGAATCGAAAACGACCTGAAAACAGGCCGCGAATAACTCATAACTATTTGTTTTTAAACAACTATTTTTATATAACCGGTTACCCGGTACCACCCTGCTTGCCGGATTTGCCGCCCACAGCCTCATCAATCAGGTTGGACAGCCGCACGCCACGCTCGACCGATTCGTCGTATTCAAAATGCAGCAGCGGCACGATGCGCAATCGCATACGGTGCGCCAGTTCGCTGCGCAGAAACCCTGCGGCATGCTCCAAGGCTTTCAGGATATTGGCGTTATCCGCAGCGTCACCTAAACGGGTGAAAAAAATCTTGGCGTGAGAGTAATCCGGCGTGACTTCAACGTCTGTCAGCGTGATCATGCCGACGCGCGGATCTTTTAGTTCCAGCCGAATGATCTCCGACAACTCGCGCTGGATTTGTTCGGCTATGCGCCGGCTGCGCGGGTAGTCTTTAGGCATTGAAGTCGGGATTGAGTGGTCAGGATTAAAGATTGAACGAAGCGTAATGGACTCAATCGTCAATCCTTGATCCTCACGCCTACAAAGTCCTCGCCACTTCCACCACTTCAAACACTTCCAGCAAGTCGCCGACTTTCAAATCGTTGTAGCCCTTCATGGACAGGCCGCATTCAAAGCCGGCTTTGACTTCGCGCACATCGTCCTTGAAGCGTTTTAACGAATCGAATTCGCCTTCGTGAATCACCACGCTGTCGCGCAACACGCGCACTTTGGCGTTGCGGCGTGCAAGGCCGTCGTTGACGAAACAGCCGGCCACGATGCCCACTTTAGAAATCTTGAAAATATTGCGCACCTCAATGGTGCCGAGCGTGCTTTCCCTGCGCTCCGGCGACAGCATGCCGGTCATCGCGGCTTTAATCTCGTCTACCGCTTCGTAAATAATATTGTAGTAGCGAATATCGACACCGCCGCTCTCGGCGAGCTTGCGCGCGGCTGCGTCGGCGCGCACGTTAAAGCCGATCACCACGGCTTTGGATGCGAGCGCTAAGTTGATATCTGATTCGGTAATGCCGCCGATCGCGGAATGCACGATGTTGACCTTGACCTCATCGGTCGACAGCTTGCCCAACGCATGCGCCAAGCCTTCGTACGAACCCTGCACATCGGCTTTGATGATGAGTTGGAGCATTTTTTTCTCGTCCTCGCCCATGGTCTCGAAAATGTTTTCGAGCTTGGCTGATTGCTGCTTGGCGAGTTTGACATCACGGAATTTGCCCTGCCGGAACAGCGCGATCTCGCGCGCCTTGCGCTCATCGCCCAGCACCAACACATCGGCACCCGCTGCCGGCACGTCCTGCAAGCCCAGCACTTCAATGGGGATCGACGGGCCAGCGCTTTCGACGTTTTTGCCATTCTCATCCACCAGCGCGCGCACGCGGCCAAACACCGCACCCGCCAGCACAATATCGCCGCGCTTTAACGTGCCCGACTGCACCAGCACCGTTGCCACCGGGCCGCGGCCTTTATCCAGCCGCGATTCAATCACTACGCCTTTGGCCGGCGCATCTTTCGGCGCTTTCAAATCCAGCACTTCAGCCTGTAGCAGCACGGCATCAAGCAGCGCGTCCAAGCCCACGCCTGTGCGTGCGGATACCGGGATAAACTGGGTATCACCGCCCCAGGCTTCGGGCACCACTTCGTGCGCCGACAAGTCCTGCATCACGCGATCCGGGTTGGCCTCGGGTTTATCAATTTTGTTCAGCGCCACCACCATCGGCACTTTGGCCGCTTTGGCGTGCGCGATGGCTTCTTGTGTTTGCGGCATCACGCCGTCGTCGGCGGCGACCACCAGAATCACCAAGTCGGTGACTTTCGATCCGCGCGCGCGCATGGCAGTAAAAGCTTCATGGCCCGGCGTGTCGAGGAAGGTAATCATGCCCTTGGCGGTTTCAACGTGATAGGCACCGATGTGCTGCGTGATACCGCCCGCTTCGCCCACCGCAACCTTGGTGCGGCGAATCGCGTCCAGCAACGAAGTCTTGCCGTGATCGACGTGGCCCATCACGGTAACCACCGGCGCACGGGATTCAGCCTTGGCCTCCGCGTGCGGCGCTTGATCTTCGGCGAGGAAGGCATCCGGATCGTCGAGCTTGGCGCGCACGGCTTTGTGGCCCATTTCTTCGACCAAGATCATCGCGGTGTCTTGATCGAGCACCTGATTGATGGTGACCATGCTGCCCAGTTTCATTAGTGCCTTAATTACCTCGGCGGCTTTTACCGACATTTTGTGGGCGAGATCGGCCACCGAAATGGTTTCCGGCACCACCACATCGCGCACCAACGGCTCGGTGGGGGCGGAAAAAGCGTGTTGCGCGTCGGCATCGTCTCGGTGCGAGCCATGTTTGCCGGACTTGCGGTCACGCCAGCCGCCCACACCTGCGCTGCCGCTGGTATCACCCCGCGTTTTGATGGTGCGACGCTTGGCTGCCGTTTCGTCACGCCACACACCCGGCTTGGCCGGCGCGGCTTTTTTGGTCGATTTCTTTTCACCCGCAGGTATTGCCGGCTTGTGCAAGGTGCCCGCTACACCGGCACCTTCAGCCGCTTTTTTGGCTGTGACGCCTTTAGCGCCATCTTTCGCGCCATCTTTCACGCCTTTGTCCGCCTCAGGCGGTTTGAGAAGCGCGGCTGCCGCGAGCTCAGCTTTGCGGCGACGTTCTACTTCAACTGCTTGTTTTTTCTGAACTTCTTCGGCTTGACGCTGGGCCAGCGCAGCGTGCTGCCGGGCTTCAGCCTCGCGTATGGCCATCTGCTTGGCATCAATCACCGGACGCGGGCCGGCCGCCGGTTTGGCCACGGGGGCGGCGACTGGGTCGGTCTCTGGTGCTTCTGCCACGGGCGCGGGGGCTTCCACTACAGGCGCCACCACATCTACCACGGGCACTTCGGCTACCGGCTCCGGCGTGACTGCTATCACCGGCTCTGCGACAACCTCAACCTCGACCGACGCTTCCACAACCACGGGTGCCTCAGCGATAGGCTCCATAACCGGCGCTTCGGGAAGCGCGGCTTCCTCAACCACCTCTGGTGCCGGCGCATCCCGCTTGACCAGCACGCGCTTTTTGCGGACTTCAACCTGAATCGTGCGCGCTTTACCGGTGACACTGTCAGATTTCTTGATCTCGGTGGTCGAACGGCGCGTCAGCGTGATTTTCTTTTTCTCTTCGGTGCGCCCGTGAGATTGTTTAAAGTAATCAAGCAGTTGCGTCTTGTCGCCCTCGGTCAGGGCGGTGTCCGCAGTCAATGACTTGCTCACGCCCGCCGCGCGCAATTGCTCAATGAGCTGCGCCGGAGACACCTTCAGTTCTACTGCAAATTGTGTGACGTTCAGTTGCGCCATGCGAGTGTGTCAGTCCGTATCGGTCAGTGTGAATACTTCAGGCGTTCGATTCCGTAAACCACGGCGCACGTGCCGCCATGATCAGTTCACTCGCACGCGCGGCTTCAATGCCGGTCTCTTCAACCAGATCATCCGTGGCGTAATCCGCCAGCGATTCCTGGGTGCCAATGCCTTTGGATGCCAGCAGCTTGGCGGTGTCACGATCCATTTTATCGACCTTCATCAGGTCTTCAATGTCGTGCTCGATTTTTTCTTCAGAGGCGATTTCCTGCGTGAGCAGCGCATTGCGCGCACGCGACCGCAGCTCATCGACCGTGGCTTCGTCAAACGCTTCGATTTCCAGCATTTCGGTGCGCGACACATAGGCCACTTCTTCCATCGACGAAAAACCCTCTTCCATCAAAATGTTGGCGACTTCTTCGTCCACATCCAGCTTTTCCATGAAAATGGCGCGGATGCCGGAGGATTCTTCCTCGCTCTTGGCCTTCCACTCGTCCTCTTTCATGATGTTAATGACCCAGCCGGTCAGCTCACTGGCAAGACGCACATTCTGCCCACCGCGACCGATGGCTTGGGCGAGGTTTTCCTCGTCCACCACGATATCCATCGAGTGCTTTTCTTCATCTACCGTGATTTTGCTGACTTCGGCGGGTGCCAGCGCGTTAATCACAAACTGCGCCGGGTCTTCGTTCCACAGCACAATGTCCACGCGCTCTTGCGCGAGCTCGCCGGTGACTGCTTGCACGCGCGAGCCGCGCATGCCGACGCAGGTGCCTATAGGATCCACACGCTTGTCTTTGGACAACACGGCAATCTTGGCACGCATGCCCGGATCACGCGCGGCGGCCTTGATTTCCATCAGGCCGTCTTCGAGTTCCGGCACTTCGAGCTCAAACAAACGGATAATAAATTCCGGCGCGGTACGCGACAAAATCAGTTGCGGACCGCGCATCGCGCGCTCCACCTTCCACACCATGGCACGCACGCGGTCGCCCACGCGCAGGTTTTCTTTGGGAATCATCTGGTCGCGCGGCAGCAAAGCCTCAAGCCGCCCAGATTCGATAATGGCATTGCCGCGCTCCATGCGCTTGATGGTGCCGGTAACGAGATGTTCTTCGCGCGCGAGGAAGTCATTGAGTATCTGTTCACGCTCGGCATCGCGGATGCGCTGCAAAATCACCTGCTTGGCCGTTTGCGCACCGATACGTCCGGGATCAAAACCTTCAAGCGACTCTTCGATGTAATCACCGATTTTAGAATCGGCTTTTTCCTCGACAGCCTCGTGCAATTTATATTCGCGCGACGGCGTTTCGATTTCCACATCGGGCACCACCAGCCAGCGGCGAAAGAATGAAAACTCGCCGGTTTCACGGTGCACCGAAGCGCGAATATCCACGTCTTCGCTGAATTTCTTTTTACTGGCCGAAGCGAGCGCGAGCTCAAGCGCGCCGAAGACGATTTCTTTATCGACGTTTTTCTCACGCGCCAGCGCATCTACCAGCAACAAAATTTCACGGCTCATATACCACTCCTAATCCTGCAAACTGAATCCCTAAATCGCCGGAACGAGGCGCGCCTTGTCGAGATTGGCCAGATCAAACGTCACCGTTTTGATCGCCACCTTACCCGCCACCTTACCTGCTGACTTACCTGCTGACTTACCCGCTGACTTACCGGACACCTTGCCCGCCGCTTTACCTTCGTCCTCAACCACCAGCGTCACCTTGCCCGCCAGTGCTTCTTGCACCGTCCCGGCAAAATTACGCTGCCCGTCCTGCGGCACACGCAACTTCACGCGCACTTTCTCCCCGGCGAAGCGCACAAAATCACGCTCCTTTTTCAATGGCCGATCCAGCCCCGGCGACGATATTTCCAGCCGCTCGTAATTCACATTCTCAACCGTCAACACCCGGCTTAAATGATTGCTCACTATGGCGCAATCATCCAGATTGACACCACCCGGCGTCCCAACGGGCTTGTCAATAAACACACGCATCATACGGCCCTGACTGGTGCGCTCCATATCCACCAGTTCATATCCCAAGCCTGCCAGCGTTGTTTCCAACAAAACCAATAAATCCATTTAAATCAATGCCTTAGAAGCACACACTCAAACGGCAGAAACAAAAAATGGGCGAACCGCCCATCGTGCCCAACATACTTTTATCACGCCCTTGCCACCACCTGACTACCACCGCATTCTTACCCGTTCTTACCCGTTTTTACCCGCTTTTACCTTCTGCCAGCGAAAAATCACGACCGCCGCCGCACAAGAGCCATGAAGTATAACAAAATTTTGCACTAAGTCCAATACGTCAGCGTGGCTTTTAGGCAGATCACGCTGCAAATACCCATTTAAAAACAACTACTTATAAATTTTACCGGGCCTGAACGCGCGCACCCGCTGCACGCAGCGCTTGCCATATCCCGAAAGCTGTATATAATACCAGCCATCGAAGCCACCCCAGCCGGAGCAGCCCCATGGAAGACCTCACCGCGCGCCAGAAAGAAGTCCTGCACTTGATCCGCGAGCATACCGCGACTTCCGGCTTCCCGCCCACCCGCGCCGACATCTGCCGCGCCATGGGCTTTAAATCGCCCAACGCCGCTGAGGACCACCTGCGCGCGCTCGAACGTAAAGGTGCCATCGAAATGCTGCCCGGTGCCTCACGCGGCATACGCATTACCCAGCCCTCGGGCATTCCGCTGATCGGGCGCGTGGCTGCCGGTGCGCCCCTGCTCGCCACCGAAAATATCGATGCCCACTACAACATCGACCCACGCATGTTCAAACCCCACGCCGACTACCTGCTCACCGTCAAAGGCGAAAGCATGCGCGATGCCGGCATCCTCAACGGCGATCTTTTGGCCGTTCACCGCACGTCCGACTTCAAATCCGGGCAAATCGTGGTCGCGCGCATCGCCGATGAAGTTACCGTCAAACGTGCGCAAAAAAGCCGTCACCTGATCGAACTTCTGCCCGCCAACCCCGATTTCAAACCCATCCTGGTCAACCCGCGCAGCGAACCCTTCGCCATCGAAGGCATCGCCGTCGGCGTAATCCGCAATGGGGGTATGCACTAAAAAAAACATGGCCACAGAGAACGCAGAGAACATCAAGCCCGAGTGCCCCTCCGCCCCTCTGCCCTCTGTGAACACGGTGTCCTCCGTGGCCAAAGTTTTGTTCGAGACACCTCCATCCCAATTCCAATTGCCCCTATGAATTGCCCCCATGAATACCTCACAAGCCATCGTCAGCAAACTGAATCACCCCGCCCTCTGGCGCGGCAATGATTTCGCCCAAGTTGCCACGCCCAGCGTGCCCACCGGCCATGCCGAGCTCGACGTGCATCTGCCCGGCGCGGGCTGGCCCACCGGCGTCATCACCGAAATTCACGTCGAACGCCCCGGTGTCGGCGAACTACAACTGGTCATCCCTGCCGCCGCGCGCCTTACCCAGGCCGACCGCTGGCACGTCATGATCGCCCCGCCTTATTTACCCTACGCCCCCGCACTCGCCGCGCATGGCGTCAAACTCTCACGGCTGATGCTGATTCGCCCCCAAACACTGGCTGAACAACTGTGGGCCTGTGAGCAAGCGCTGCAATCTGCAAGCTGCGGCGCCGTCATGCTGTGGCTCGACCAAAGCAGCGAGCGCATCCCCGAAAACGCCCTGCGCCGCCTGCAACTGTCTGCGGAGCGACGCGATGTGCTGCTGATGCTGTTTCGCGCCTCGCGCGCACCTTCCTGCCAACAAGCCGCGCTGCGCCTGCACGTCAGCCGAGAGTCCGGCAGCACCATGGTGCGCATCCTCAAACGGCGTGGCGGTGGCCTGCCCGCGCCGGTGGCGCTGGATTTACACAGCACCTTGCTGCGTCGCCCCGGCGCGGTGCATCGTGAACTGCTTGATCCGGCGGCTGAAACCGCATCAAAAACGCCCGCCACTACAGCCGACTTTGGCATGTTCGGGTTGCTCAACACGCATTAGCGCCCACCCCCCTCTCTCTCTCCACCCCCCTCCCGCGTTGCCCCCATGCTGTGGCTTGCACTGCATTTTCGTCATCTGCCGCTGGAAGTGTTCACCCGCAGCCTGCCAGCGAACAGCAACGCCCAGCCGCTGGTCATTACCTCCAGTGCCGAAAGTAGCGCAACCGTCATCATCGCCAATCGTGCGGCGCAAGCGTACGGCATCAATGCCGGTATGAGCGTCGCTACAGCCTGCGCACTGGCTGCGGGCCTGCACACCCTCCCCCGCGACGCCGCCAGAGAGCACGCCACGCTCGCCCGCCTTGCCGCGTGGTCGCTGCAATTCACCTCGTTTGTCAGCATTACCGAGTCGGGTGACATCCTGCTGGAAATCGAAGGCTCACTAAAACTCTTCGGCGGCCTCGGCAAACTGCAACAGCACATTGCGAGCAGCATTACCGGGCTCGGCTTTCGTGCCCAACTGGCTTGCGCCCCCACACCGCTCGCTGCACAGTGGTTTGCACACACGGGGCTGGCTATCCGCGTGCAACATCAAGACGCGCTGCGGCACGCGCTGGAAAAGCTACCCGCCAGCCTGCTGTGTCAAGACTTAACCCACGGCGACACCACCCGCACACTGCTGGAAAGCTTCGGCGCGCACACCCTTGGCGATTGCCTGCGCCTGCCGCGCGGTGGGCTCGCGCGCCGCGCTGGCCCGCAGCTGCTGGATCAACTTGATCGCGCACTCGGCCTGCGGCCCGATCCGCGCCTGCCCTTTGTCGCGCCCCAAACTTGGAGCGCTACGCTGCCGCTGCCCGCCCCCGTCGCCCAAGCCGATGCGCTGCTCTTCGCTGCGCGCCGTTTACTCGCCGAACTATGCGGCTGGCTGGCCGCCATCGGCCATGGCGTGCAGCGTCCAAAATTTGAATTTATTCAAGAAAAACAAATAGTTACGATTATTATCCTGGAACTCGCCAGCGCCACCCGTGATCTCGATCACCTCACTACGCTGCTGCGCGAACGCCTGCATCGCACTGAGTTGCCGAGCGCCGCTATCGAAATCGTCATCACTTCGGGCAAGGTCGTGCCGCTCGCCTCACGTAACCTCGGTTTTTTGCCCGACAGCACCAGCCACGACGACCATGCCGCCCACTTTGTCGAGCGCCTCAACGCACGGCTGGGTGCCGGCGCCATTTGCGGCCTCACCCCCCACGCCGATTATCGCCCTGAACGTGCGTGGCGCACCTGCCGTCCGGGCGCAGCAGTGAATGTTGAAAAAAACACCGGAACCACACCCCCGTCCCCAAGCGCACACGCACTCAGTCGCCCGCTCGCGCGACCGCTCTGGCTGCTCACCACACCCCGGCCCTTGCGTGAATCCGCAAGCGAAAGCAACCAAAGCAACCAAAGCAGCAAAACCAGCACCGCACCGCACGACAACGAAGGCGCCCCTTTATCGCTGCTCGCCGGTCCGGAACGCATCGAAGCCGGCTGGTGGGACGGCCAGCATGTTGCCCGCGATTATTTCGTCGCGCGCAACACTGCACAGTCGCTGCTGTGGATCTACCGCGAGCGCAACGTTGACGCGCGCTGGTATGTGCACGGGTTTTTCTCGTAACTGCGGGCACGCATGCCCGACTGTGCCCGTCAAATCGCCAGATCGTGCACGTTGTAGTCGCGTATCACCTGGGCAACGCTCGCCGCATCGTAACGAACGCTCTGCTCACGCCCGATAAAGGGTTGATAACAAAAGGGTTTTTCATGCGGGTCATACTCGCGCCGCGCATTAATCGCCAAGGCAATCACTGACGAGCGTTTATCGATACGCGCAGCGTCGTAAACCACACCCTGCTCCGCCATCGACAACGCCGCCTTGGCACCCAACACGGACTTACGCCGGTGAAAACCAAAGGTAATCGACACACGCAAATCCGGCGTGGTGTTGGCGAACGATCCATGCAGCGTTTGGCGATTCACGATGGTCACATCCCCCGCCCCGCAGATCAGCGGTAATGCACCGGGCAGTTGTTCACTGCCGCCGTTATCCGCCACCATTTGCTTGATGTTTGCGCGCCCCAGCTTGTGCGTGCCCGGCAGCACCCACAGCGCGCTGCCGGGCGTGGTGGGGTAAATCTGCACTTGGTAGTTAAAGCCGTGTATGCCTTCATTCCAATCCGGCGAATTCCAGTGCGTCACACCGTCTTGGTGCCAGGCCACCGAGCCGCCGACGCCCGGTTGCTTGACGAAAATCACATCGTTAAACGGCACAAAGTCATCCCCGTTCACCGACGCGGCAATCGCCAGCAACTGCGGGTGACCGTAAATCCGGAGTCCCGACGGCATGTACTGACACATGCCGCGTAAGCGCAGCACCACATATTCCGGCGCATCACTGTCCGGCAGCGGCTCTGCCATCTTGCTGGGGTGCCGCCCGCCCAGCGCAGTGGTGCCACCCACAGGATCAGACAAAGGCCGCACAAGAAAATAAGGCGACACGCTCGCATCCAAACCCAGCGCCTCGCGCCCCTGCGCATCCACCTTGGCATCTGGACGCACCGGCGCGCGTTCCAGCATCATGCCCGCGTCGCGCCGCAGCGCTTCGACTTCCGACTGCGACACCACACCCGTAAAAATATAGTACCCGTGCTGCCAATAGGCAGCCAGAATATCCGGGTGCAAGCGACCCTGCGCATCAAAATGCACCGGGCCACGGTTGCCAATAGCGTCTGCACGCTGAACGCCCTCGCGCAAATAGGCTTCCATCCCTTGCGCGTGTTGCTCGCGGGTAAGCACTTTTTCAGTGACCGTGTTCATTTGCATCATGTTTTGCGTCATGTGCCCGTTCCCCTATGTGATAGCGCAGCGCGACGATTGCATCGCATAGTAACCGACCGTAGCCATACCGCCTGCGCGGCGCAGTATGAATCTGCCCAGCAACCGATGGGACATCATGCGTTCAACCGCTCACCCGCACCAGCAGTGCAGCCCAGTTTCAGTCAAAAAAACAGAAACATATAACTCATTGAATTTAAAATGTATTTTACAATTTGACCCTCTGCAATGTAGGGACAGGCAACGCACTGGGTAATCGCGGCATAATGCTCGCATGACTCACCGAAAAGCCTTGAACCGTCGCCGCCGACAGCTTATCGGCTGGGCTGCAATGGCATGCACAATAACAGCGTCGGCTGCGCAACCGGCGCCGTGGCCCAACAAACCCGTGCGCGTCATCGTACCGTTCGCGCCCGGCGGCAGCGTGGACATCATCGGTCGCATGACCGCCGCCAGACTTGCAGAAAAATTCGGCCAGCAGTTCATCACCGACAACCGCACCGGCGCAGGCGGCACCATCGGCGCAAACATTGCCGCACGCGCCAACCCGGATGGCTATACCTTGATTATTTTGTCGTCCGGGTTTGCCGCCAGCGCGAGCCTGTACAAGCTGTCATACGATCCGCTGAAGGACATCATCCCCGTAGGCATGATTGCCGAGGGGCCGCTGTTCTTAGTCGCGCACCCGTCGGTTAAAGCAAGCAATATCA
>JAYTWR010000001.1:0-44156 GCA_043743335.1 Burkholderiales bacterium | reverse complement strand
AGTTTCAAGCAAAAGCTTGCCGAAAACCGGCGTAACATGGCGAACGCATTATGAATTTGGCAGTTCCGCTTCTGCAAACCGATTAATAGAGGTCCCCTATTGAAAAGCGCCATCGACAGATGCGGTGTCGCGCCAACGCCGGAGCTGCCGAACGAGAGCTTGCCGGGATTGGCGCGCGCCAGCTCAATCAACTCTTTGACCGAGCGCACCGGCACGTTGAGCGATACGGTAAGCACATTCAAGCCCGAGAAATACTGTATCACCGGCTGAAAATCGCGCACAAAATCGTAGGGTAGCCGGGTGTAAAGACTGGGGTTGGTGGCGATTAGGTTGGAGATGTAGCCAAAGGTGTACCCATCGGCGGTGGCGCGCGCCAACAATTCATAGCCGATAATGCCGCTGGCACCGGGGCGGTTTTCAACCACGACTTGCTGGCCGGTTTGTTTGGACAGCTCGTTCGCCAGCTCACGTGCGTTGATGTCGGGGCTGCCGCCGGGTGCGGACGGCACCATCAGACGCAGCGGCTTCGAAGGGTAGGGCTGGGCGTTGCTGATCGTGGGTGCAAGTAGCGCTGTAGCCGCTGTAACCAGCGCAGGAAACCACCATTGTTTTGCCATCGATTTCTCCACTGAAGTGCGCTGTTACGTAAGCTTAAGAACGGCAAAAATTCGCTTTCAGGATCAGTCACCAATTTGCGCCGATGCCTCGAAATCGTCAAGGCTGCGGGTTAACACTTCAAACCTCTCCATAGTGTATGCGGCGATACGGCGCTGACACTACGGCGTCGTCCACGTGTACGTCCCACAGTTCGGCCTGCCCTGATTGCTGGTGCGCCGCGAACAGTTCGGTGAACCGGTTGAGGCTGGTGATTTTTTCGCCGCGCAGGCCAAAGCCGCGTGCGATGGCTGCGATATCGCCGCGGCCATGTTGTGATGATTTCGCGTCGTAGCCCTGCGCGCGGAATTTGTGTACCTCGGCCCCATAGCCGCCGTCGTTGATGGCGCAGATGAGCATTTTGATGCCGTGGCGGCGCACGGTTTCCAGTTCCTGAATGTGCATCATCAGGCTGCCGTCGCCCTCGATCAGTAGCACCTTGCCGTCGTTGCGTGCGGCAGCCGCGCCGACTGCCACGGGGAACGCCGAGCCTATGGCACCGAAATCATTGATTACATGGACATTTTCTGCGTGTCGCCCATACAGGTGTGTGACGGCGATGCCGGCAAAATGCGCACCGCCGCAAATAACCGTCCAGTCTTTGGGGATGGCGGCATCCAGTTCCAGCAGCGCCGGACGCGGGTCTACCGTGTTGGGCGCAATGAGAAATTCTTTCGAATCCGGGCGTGCGGCCATCGCCGCGATTTGGTTGGCGAGCATGGGTGTGCGCGCGCCGGGCGAGGCGACATGGTCCGCCACCAGCTTGGCCAGTACGGCTTCGGCGGTGGCTTTGGCGTCGGCGCGAATGTGCATGTCCGCGACGCGCAGCCCTTGGTACAGCCCGCGCGGGTTGAGATCGATTTGCACGGTTTTGGCGTTCGGGTAGAGATAACCTGCCTCTGTGGTGTAGTGGCCCAGCCCCGCGCCTGCGCCGATCAATAAATCACAAGCGGCAAAGGCTTCGCGCGCCAGCGGGCTGGCGTAAGCGCCCGCAACGCCGATGCCAAAGCGGTTGTGATCGAATAGGCCTTTGGCGAAAAGCGAGGTGGCGAGCAATGCGCCGCAGCGCTCCGCCAGCGCCTCTATCGAAGGCGCGGCACCCGAGTGCAACACGCCACGCCCGGCGAGAATAATCGGGCGCTTGGCCTCTTTGATCATCGCCGCGAGCCTGTCCACCAGCAGCGGGTCGGGTGCCGGGCGCTGCGGCGTGGGCATGAGTTCGGTGGACGGTGAATACTCGGCACCCCACGGGAACGGTGCCTTTTGCAAATCCATCGGCACGCCCAGCACCACCGGGCAGCGTTCGTGACGCGCGGTGTAGAAGGCTTCGCGCACGGTGTCGAGCATGCGATCCACGCTCTTTACCGGCAGATAGCGCGCGCCGGTGGCGGTGGCGAGCGGCCCCAGTTCGAGCTGCTGCACGTACCACGCGGCGGTGGTCGGCGAATCGCCGGCGAACACCACCATGGGAATGCTGCCGCGCGCAGCCGTGGTGAGCGCCGTCATGATTTGCGTGAAGCCCGGCCCACAGGTGACGGTGGCTACACCGACTTTGCCGGTGTGGCGCGCGTAGCCGTCCGCCATGGCGCAGGCGCATTGCTCGTGCCGCGCATGCACGACGCGCACGCCGTATTTCTCGGCCATGATCGCGCCCCAATACATATTGGCATCGCCCAGCAGCGCGAACATCGTATCGACGCCTTCTGCCACGAAGGCCTGCGACAAAACCTCATATCCCGTTGGATCACTCATGCGTTCCCCTTTTCATTTTTGCCGATCATGCTGCGTGCGCCGTCGAGCAGCGCACGTCCCAGAATTTTACTGCCCGAAGCGGCGGCGGCCTGCTCCGGCACAGCGTTGGCGTCCCCTGCGCGACGCTTGTGGATCACGTCGGCAATGTTGGCGGCAAACTCCGCCAGCAGCGCCCGCGCCACATGCACGCCGCCCGCCGAGGCAAACATTTCCAGCGGCCCGGCAACTTCAAAGCCGCCGTCGAGTGATACCGCTGTGGTGGTGGTGCCTTGCGCCAGCACCGTAAAGTTCGCACGGGCGCGCGACGCGCCACGTTGATCAATGCCGCGCGCTTCGATCAGGCAACGCTTGAGCGCGTGATCGTAGGTGAGCTTGGCTTCGCCGCGAAACACCGCCACCGTGGGCCCAAATTTGAAGGTGACTTTGCCGCGATGTGCGCCGTCTGCGGTCAATTCGTTGAGTTCCGCGCCCGGTATGCAAGCCGCTACCACCGCCGGGTCGGCAATCAGCGGCCACACTTCATCCGGCGGCGCGGCGATCGAAAATGTTTCCTTCAGATTGATCACGTTGTTTCCTTGGCTTTGCGGTGATGGTGCTATGCGCTTACACAATTTTCTGCACATTAAACATCGGTTCACCGCGCGCCCAGTGGCCAAAATTGGCGATGAACATTTCCGCCGAGCGCGGCTCGTTGCCGGTGGACGCCGACGCATTGTGCGGTGAGACAATCACGTTGCGCATGCCCCACAGCGGTGAGTCGGCGGGCAGCGGCTCCTGAATGTGCGCGTCGATGTGCGCACCACCCAGATGCCCGCTTTGCAGGGACGCAATCAGCGCATTTTCGTCGATGACTTCGCCGCGACCAATGTTAATCAGCTTTGCGCCTTTTTTCATGCGCTTGAAGGCGTCAGCATTGACGAGGTTTTCCGTTTCTGGCGTGAGCGGGCAGGCGATGACAATCCAGTCGGCACGCGGCAGCAGCTCGGGCAATTTCGACGGCGGGTGCATTTCATCCACCGGGTCGCCCGCCTGCATCGGGCTGCGTCGCACGCCGATGACGTTCAGCCCGAAGGCACGCGCGTAACCCGCCAGCGTTTTGCCCACCGCACCGACGCCGATCAGCAGCAACGTTTGCCCGCGCAAATCATCCGGCAACGTCGCGCCGCGCAGCGGCTTCCACTCGCGTTTGGCCTGGCTGTGGATGTGGCTGCCGAAGCCGCGCGCCAACATCAGCAGACCGGCAAAACCCGTTTGCGCCACGGGCTCGGCGTTGGCACCGGTGGAACTGGTGGTGACGACCCCCTTGGCGTTGAGTTCCTTCACGTAAAGCTGCTGGCCGATGCCGGAGCTGGTGTAGTGCACCCACTTGAGGTTGCTCATGTTGAGCAACGCTGCGCGGTACGCGGCGTAGAGCTGATCGTGAAAGCGCATGTCGCGATCCAGAAAAACAAAATCGATTGCGTCGCAGTCGGCTGGCGTGAGACGCGCGCCGGGCGCGTCGGGCAAGGTCATGAACGTGACGGGCTTGCCGTTGCCGGCCGCTTTGAAGGCTGCGCCGAAGCGGGCGATGAATGGTGTTGAGACGAGGGCAGTGGGCATGATGATGAATGATGGGTTTGTGATGAAGGATAAAATATTGAATAAAAACAGTGACTATTCAGGTTCGAGGCAATGCCCTCCCTCACCCCCGGCCCCTCTCCCGGTGGGAGAGGGGTGAAAAGCCCTTCTCCCCTCGGGAGAAGGGTGGGGATGAGGGAGATTTTTTTGCCATCATCGTAGGAACCTGAATAGTTACTAAAAACAAATAGTTATGTTGTAAGTTACGTTGTATTGAATAACGCGTGTCAATCCGCCTTCATGCCGCGCTCCTTGATGACTTTGCCCCATTTCGCCGTTTCTTTTTTCAGATGCGCGGCAAATTCATCAGGCGTGCTGGCGATGATGTCGAGGCCGCTGTCGTTGAAGCGTTTGATGTGTTCCGGCGCGCTGAGCGATTTTTTCACGCGCGCGGCGAGCGAATCCACGATGGCTCGCGGCGTGTTTTTCGGCGCGAGCAGGCCTTGCCAAGTGTTGAATTCATAGCCGGGCAGGGTTTCGGCGACGGTCGGCAAGTCGGGCAATTGCGCTGCGCGTCTAACGCCGGTGACACCCAGCGCACGCAAACGCCCGCTGCGGATGTACGCCAGTGCATCCGGCAGCGCGGGCACGCCCATGCTGATTTCACCCGAGACCGCCGCAATCAGCGCCGGCCCGCCGCCTTTAAAATGCACTGCAGTGATGTTGGTTTTGCTGAGGTAGTTAAAGAGCTCGCCGGCGATTTGCGGATTGGTGCCGGGGCCAGCAGTGCCGTAGTTCAGTGCGTCGCCACGCGCGCGTGCCAGGGTAATCAAATCGCGCACGGTTTTTACCGGCAATGCCGGATGCACCAGCAGCACGGCGGGTGTGCCGGTGAGCAGTGACACCGGCGCGAAATCACGCAGCGCGTCGTACGGCACACGGCTATACATAAACTGGTTGGTCACCAGCGGCAGCGTGTTGACCACCAGCGTGTAGCCGTCAGCGGGCGCATTGGCAGCCAGCTCCATGCCGATGTTGCCGGATGCACCGGTGCGGTTGTCGACAACGAAGGTCTGGCCGTAACTTTCTGCGAGCCGCGCGCCGATCAAACGCCCGACAGTATCGACGCTGCCGCCCGGCGGGAATGGTGATATCACGCGCACGGTCTTGGTGGGATAGTCGCCGGTTTGCGCCACGCCGGACAGAGGCTGCGCCCAGCAGGTAGCAGCGAGTGTCAATGTCACTAATTGATTTTTCATGGTATTTTTCTAAGTGTTTACGGTGCTTAATCGGCCTTGATGCCAGCGGCTTTGACCACATTGCCCCATTTCTCCAGTTCCTGCTTGAGAAAGGCCGCAAACGCCTGTGGCGTCAGGGTGCTGATATCGAGTGAGATGGGTAATGGCCCCATTGCCGCCGGAGCCGTAGTTGAATTTGCCCGGCTGCGCGGCGGCGGCACTGACGAAATCTTTGACCGTTTGGTAAGGCATGGCCGGGTTGATCACCAGCGCTTGCGGCGCACTGGCGAGCAGCGTGATGGCGGTGAAATCGCGGATCGGATCATACGCAATGCGCTTCAACACGTGTACATTGATGGTGTGCGGCGAATCGCCTATCAGCAACGTGTAGCCATCGGGCGCGGCGCGCGCCACGATCTCGCGGCCCAGCGATCCCGATGCGCCGGGGCGATTGTCGATGACGAATTGTTGCTTCAGGTTTTCGCTGAGTTTTTGCCCGACCACGCGGCCCACAGCATCGGATGAGCCGCCGGGCGTATACGGGATGATGACGCGCACTGGGCGTGTCGGGTATTGCGCTTGGGCGCTGAGGGTGCCCGCGAGCCATGCAGCGCCGATGGCGAGCGCGCTGCTTGTAATGTTGTGAGCAATGTTGTGAGGGTTGTAAGGCACCGGCGGGGTTTCCGAAAGAGGTTCATTGCGACCGACCGCATTATCCTATGCCGTGCCGATGCCGTGCGGTTTACACAGCGCACCGGCGGCAAAATCGCTAGAATGAAGGCTCGCAAAACGCCTGAAACCATGAAGCCATGCAACTATTGAGCACGAGATGACTGTGACGCCGCGCGCCGTGATTACCGACCCTGCCGCTTGGATCGGCCCCGATATTCAGCACGATGCGTCGTGGGTTTATGAATTCACTGCGGCGGATATCGCCGAACTCGATGCCGCGCTGGTGTACGCCAAAAACGCGGGCGCGCAGATACCCTTCGGCCCCGAAGTCTTTCCATTGCCGACATTGGCGGCGCGCATGGCGAAAATTCTCGTGGATGTCGAGCAAGGCCACGGCTTCAAGCTGTTGCGCGGCATACCGCGTGGTCGCTATACCGATGCCGAATGCGAGCAGCTCTACTGGGGCATTGGCGTGCATTTGGGCCTACCGATTTCGCAGAACGCGCGGGGCCATTTGCTCGGACACGTGCGCGACGAAGGCCGCACGCAGGCTGATCCCAATGCGCGTGCGTATCAAACCAGCCAGCGCATGGATTTTCACACCGACATGCTGCCGATGGATTTGCTGGGGCTTTTTTGTCTGCGTACCGCTAAGCACGGCGGTGCCAGCAAAATCACCAGCGCGTTGACCCTACACAATGTGTTACGCGAGGAGCGGCCGGATTTGCTCGAAGCGCTCTACGGCGCGTTTCATATCGACTGGCGCGGTGAAGCGCCCGAAGGCGAAGCGGGATTTTTTACCTTGCCGATGTTCAGTGAGTGCAACGGCAAGGTCACCGCGCGGATTAACAGTCTGCCGTATTACGACTCGGCGGCGCGCTACGGTGCGCACTATGCGCCGACTGCGCTGCAACGCGGGGCGTTGGTGATGGTGCAAGAAATCGCCAATCGCGCGGAACTGATGCTGAGCATGGATTTTCAGGAAGGCGATATTCAGCTCGTCAATAACCACACCCTGCTGCACGCGCGTGAGGCGTTTGAGGATCACCCGGAGCCGGGCCGCGAGCGCCACTTGTTGCGCATGTGGATCGCGGTTGACGATGCACGGCGGCGTCCGTTGGCGGCGGCTTTAACGGATCGCTATCGCTGGGTGCAGCGCGGGGGGATACCGGTTAAGCCGCCGGTCGCTTAACGCGTAGCGCTACGCTGACACCATGCGCCAGCGCCCATCCGCCTCAGCCGCACGCCCATCCTTCGCCAGCTTGAGCAGGTGCGCGTGCAACGAGCGGCGTGCGGGCACGTGCAGCTTGGGCGATACGTCGTCGTAGACCACCACCACCAACTCGTCGATCGTGGCTGCGGTTTTGAGTTGCGTCAGTGCGTCGGCTACTTTTTTCTCGCGCTTCAAACGATGCGCGATAATTTTGCTGACTTCCTCGCGCGGCGCTTCGATGACGTGGCCGTGGCCCGGCGCGAACGCGGTGATGGTGTAGTTGCTGAGTTTGTTGAGGGATGCAAAGTAGTCGTGCATATCACCATCGGGCGGTGAGATCACCACAGTGGAACCCTGCATCACGTGGTCTCCGGTGAACAGCAGGCCCGAGCCTTCGAGTAAATAACACAGGTGATTCGACGCGTGCCCCGGTGTGTGGATGGCGCGAATGCTGAAGTGGCCGCAATCCACGACAGCATCGTTGACCATCGCGTGATCGGGCTTAAAGCGTGGATCTTGCCGACCATCGTCCGGCACTTTGCCAAAGCCGTAAATTTTTGCGCCGGTTGCCTGCGCCACAGCGCGCGACGAGGGTGAATGATCTTGATGGGTGTGTGTGCAGAAAATCCAGCGCAGCCGTTTGCCGGTGTGTTGAATCAACAACTCAGCATGCGCGGCAATCTCAGGCCCCGGATCAATCATCGCCAGATCGCCGGTGGCGTCGCCGATGATGTAGGCGTTGGTGCCCGGCCCGGTCATCATGCCGGGGTTAGGCGCGGTGAGGCGCTGCACGCGCGGATGTATGCGAACCAGTTCGCCGGGAATGATCGTGCCTGTCATGATTGAATGCTCCTGTAAAGCTGCGCTGAACGATACTGCCAATCGATACGGATGTTTCCGCTTATCCCCTTTATCACCACGTGCCGCGCCCTGCTTCCGTGCCCGCTTCTTCATAGCCCGGATTGCCCGGCAGCAGGCGTCGGCCGTCTTTGTTGATGCGCGGCTCCATCACGGGGATGTCGCCTAACGCTTGCATGCCGTTGATCAGCGATGCCACGGTGTCGTGCGCCGCAAACTGGCGCAGCGTGTGTACGGTGGGTGTGCGCATGTCGAACTTTTTCTGCTTGTGGAGACTTAACGCTTCGGACGGACGCACCCACAAGTGATTAATGGTTTCGCGGTTATCGTGCAGCGGTTTTTGCGCGGGCGGCGCTTCCGCCACAAAAAAACGCGTGTCGTAACGACGCGGCGCACCCACCGGTGTAATCCAGTGACTGAAGTAAGTGATCTGCTGCAGTGGCAGGCGCAGGCCTTCATCTTTGAGCATTGCGCTGAAGGGATGTTCGCCCTGTTCCACGCGCGAGCGGTACGAATGAAAGCGCGCCGCGCGTACCGTGTCATCCAGCGTGACGATTTCACCTTGTTCGTTGCACGCGAGCAGAATGCCGGCCTCTTCGAACGACTCGCGTATGGCCGCCACCCAATACGCCAGCCCGCCGCTGGCGATACCCAACTTGCGACTGGCATCGGCATCGGTCAAGCCACTGCATAGCGCGGCGATTTCTGCCGAGTTGTCGCGATGATCCACGCCGCCGCCGGGAAACACATGCATGCCGGGCATAAACACCGACTGAAAATTGCGCTGCACCATCAGCACTTCATAACCCTGCGGCGCTTCACGCACCAGAGTGACAGTGGCAGCCGGGCGGGGTGTTAAGACTTTTTGTTCCATAAGTAGTTGATTTTATTGATAAATTTAATATCTGCGTTAATTTCCGCGCTCATTCAATTTTAACGCCCGACGCTTGAATAATCTTGCGGTTCTTCACAACTTCATCGCGCACGAACCCGCCAAACTGCGCCGCGGTCATCGACGCCAGCACATCGGCACCACCCGCCGCAAGGCGCTCTTTGACATCCGGCAAATTAAAACTGGCGTTCATATCGGCATTGAGTTTATCGACTATGGCGCGCGGCGTCTTGCTGGGCACGAACACGCCATACCACTGCACGAGTTCGATGTCGGGATAGCCCACCTCTCTCATGTTCGGCACGTCGGGTAACGCTGGCGAACGTGCGGCGCTGGTCACTGCCAACGCGTACAGGCGCCCGGCCTTGGCATGCGGCACCACCGGTAGCAGCGATAAAAATCCGATGGGCACGTGACCGCCCAGATGGTCATTCAACGCGGGCCCCGCGCCTTTGAAGGGGATATGCACCATCTCAATTTTGGCGAGTGTCTTCAGCCATTCACCCGCCAGATGCTGCGGGCTGGCGGTGCCGATCGAGGCGAACGCATACTTGCGCTTGGCGGCAGTGGCGACCAGTTCCTTGATCGACTTCACCCCGGTGGACGGATGCGCCGTGATCACCACTGGCGTGTTCGACGCCAGCGTCACCGGCTCCAAATCTTTAAGGGCATCGTAAGGCACGTGCTTGAACAAATGCTGCACGGTGACGATTTCGGATGACGTGCTGAGCAAAATGGTATGACCATCCGGGGCGGACTTGGCGACGATATCTGCACCGATCATGGCGTTACCGCCGGGCCGGTTATCAATCACCACGCTGTGGCCCCAACGTTCAGTCAGCTTGGGCGCGACGTTGCGTGCGTTGATGTCGGTGCCGCCGCCGGGCGCGTAGGGTACGACAATACGCACCGGGCGAGCCGGATAGCCCAACTGCGCCGACGCATCCGCAGCGTGCGCGCCCGCGTGCCCAACAGCCCAAACAGCCCATAGCGCCCATAGCGCACCTGTCACTAGAACAATTTTATGCATGCTGCCTCCTGGCCCGCGTGATTTGCCGAGTTTTGCCAAATTACCCTTGCGGCATTATTGCACGCGCACGCCCGCTGCCCGCGCCACCGTTCGCCATTTGGCGATTTCATCGGTCATGTGACGCGCCAGCGCCTGCGGTGTCGTGGATCGTGCTTCGGCACCCTGATTCACGAATTGCGCCTGCAATGCGGGTTCTGCTAGCGCGCTGCTGAGCGCGCTGTTCAAGCGTTGCACAATGGCGGCAGCCGTGCCCGCTGGTGCCAGCACGGCATGCCAGTTGTCGGCTTCCGAGCCCGGCAGGCCCGCTTCTGCCATGGTAGGCACCTCGGCAGCGGCCGGGGAACGCTTGGTGGCGGTAACCGCCAGCGCGCGCAGGCGTCCCGCTTTGACATGCGGCAGCGCTGGCGGCATGCCTGAAAAATACACATGCGCTTCGCCGCTGATGATGGCGGTATTCGCTGGTGCGCCGCCTTTGTACGGCACATGCGTGAGCTGGGTACCGGTTTTCAGTTTGAACAGCTCCGCTGCCAGATGCTGCGGACTGCCGTTACCCACCGACGCATAGTTAAGCTGCCCGGCACGCTCTTTGGCGACGCGGATCAAATCCTGCAACGACTTCACCGGCAGCCCCGGATACGCCACCAGTATCAACGGCACCGATGCCACCATCGACACTGGCGCAAAATCTTCCGGCATGCGAAACGGCAGCGACGGATACACGCTGGGGCTGATCGCCAGCGACACGGTGGCCATGAATAGCGTATAGCCGTCCGGTGCGGCGCGCGCGACAATCTCTGCGCCGATGTTACTGGTGGCACCGGGACGGTTGTCCACCACCACCGCTTGCCCCAGTCGCTCGTTTAACGGTTGCGCGAGCAAGCGCGCGAGGATGTCCGGCGCGCCGCCCGCAGCAAAGCCCACTACCATGCGCACCGGCTTGGCGGGGTAGGGCTGCCCCAGCCCTTGCCCCTGCCCTTGTCCCTGAGGGGCATATGATAAAATAATCAATAAAATCAAATAGTTATACATATTTCGCGCCATGGCTTCAACGCCGCTTTGCAGGCACACACAAACTTTCACACGGCACGCCATCGCCGTCCTTGTCGAGTGTTTTGATTTTGCATTGCGTGAGGTAAAAGCGCGCTTCTTCACACGACACCATTTGCGAACAATAACGCTTTTTACCGCAAGCGCTGTTGCCAGCCTCGATCTCGCGCGTGGGTGCGTGGCTTTTGCGAAATTCCCACGGTGGCGTGGGGCTGGCCTCCGCCCACAGCCCGCGCCGGGCGCGCTGCGCTTCGGTCTGCAAGGCGATCAAAGCCTTGTCGGCGTGGTAGTGCGAGTACTCCCACGCCATGCCGCTGCGCAGTTGCGCTTGGTTAATGTTGACGCGCCCCGCCTCGACCACCGCCACCACGCGGCCATAGTCATCGACCGCCTTGGGCGTCACGCGCACGGTCTTGCGCAGCACCAGTGCGGCGAGTGCATCGCGCGAGGCGGGGCCGAACGATTGCAGTTTTTCCGGCGCATCGATGCCAGCCAGTCGAATCGACGTTTTCTTGTTGTCGTGCAACACCATCAGCGTGTCGCCATCGAGTACCACAATCACCTGCGCGGTAAAACTCGGGCCTGCGGTCGCAGCCAAGCCGGCGGGCCACCACAGCATGCCCAGCCACAGAAGTAGGAATCGCGTCACGCGCCCGCTTTACCCAGCGCGTGCAAAATACGCTCTGGCGTGAAGGGCTGATCGGTCACACGGGCTTTGAAAGGTTTCAGCGCGTCGTTAATCGCGTTCATGATCGCCGCCGGCGCACCCGCCACGCCAGCCTCGCCCGCGCCGCGCGCCCCCAGTTCTGAGATCTGCGTCGGTGAATGCGTGTGGCCGACTTCAATGTCAGGCATCTCGCCCGCCATCGGCACCAAGTAATCGGCCAGCGTGCCGTTGAGTAATTGCCCTTCGTCACTGTAGAGGCACTGCTCGAACAGCGCCGCGCCGATGCCCTGCACCACGCCGCCGCGTATTTGTTCGTCTACTAACAACGGATTCACCACGGTGCCAGCGTCGTCGATCACCCAGTGCTTGAGTAGTTTCACAAAGCCGGTGGCGGTGTCTACCTCGACATAGCTGCCGTGCGCGCCATTGGTGAAAATGCCCGCATAGTGTTTCTGCGCAAAACTGCGCGTTACCGTTAGCTCTGGCTGGTAATCCTTGGGCACCTGCTCGGTGCGAAAGTAGGCGGTGCGCGCGACATCTTCCAGCGACATTTTCACCGTGCCGGTTCGTGCATCGACCACGCTGCCGTCGCGCACGTCTAGCAGCGAGGCTTCCGACTCGGTCAGCCGCGCGACAAAATTCAGGATGTTCGCTTTCAAAGCCTTGCCGGTTTGAAACACGGCCTCGCCGCCAATGCCCGTGCCGCGCGATCCCCAATTGCCGCCACCGTACGGCGTGGTTTCGGTGTCGCCCATGATGACGCGTACGTTCTCCACCGCCACGCCCACGGTGCTCGCCGCGACTTGCGCCGCCACCGCGTATGCCCCTTGACCAAACTCGGTGAGACTGGTGGCGACTGTAATACCCCCAGTGGGCATCAAGCGTATCGTGCAGGCATCTTGCGACGCAATCGAAGCACCACCTTGCCCATAGGTGGCCGACGACGACATAGAGTTTTCGATAAACATCGCAAGGCCGATGCCGCGATACACGCCCTGTTGACGCAAGGCCGATTGCGCTGTGCGAAGCTCATCGTAACGCATGGTTTTTAATAGCAATTCCAGCGACTCTTGCTGAGAGAGTTTCTCAAATGTCGCGCCGCTGAAATAGGTGCGCGGATAGGCGTGATCGGGCGCAAGATTGCGACGTCGAAGCTCTGCCGGATCGATACCCAAAGCGTCCGCAGCGATATCCACAATACCTTCGGTGATTGCGCACACCACCGGGTGACCCACGGCGCGGTATTGCCCGTACATGCCTTTGTTTTGAAACACCGCCCGCGCGCGTGCGCGATAGGCCTTGGGCCGGTACGGCGCGCCGGTCAAGTTGGTGACGTGTATGCCCTCGTTGGCGCCGCCGCGCGGATATCCTGAATAGGGGCCAATGCCGTAGACGTCGTCTACCTCAAACGCCAACATCTCCCCCGCGTTTGACAACGCCAGGCGCACTGTGGCGCGATGCCCGCGCGCATGAAAATCCGACACAAACGATTCCAGTCGATCCGCGACAAACTTGACAGGCCGCCCGGTGAGCAGCGCCGCGGCACACGTGGCCATGTCGTCGCCGTAGATGTGTATTTTCATGCCGAATGCGCCGCCGACATCCGGCGCAATTACGCGCACATTGTTTTCGGCAAGACCATAGTGATGCGCAATGATCCACTGCATCATGTACGGCACCTGCGTCGAATGCCAAACGGTCAGCAGGCCTTCAGGCGCATTGAAATCCGCCAGAATCGTGCGCGACTCTAGCGACACCGGCGTGTGCCGTCCGGTGGTGAACGTGGCCTCAACCACGTGATCGGCAGCGGCAAATACGGCATCGACATTGCCGGTATCGAAGGAACGTTCAAAGCACAAGTTACTGCCCAGCGACGCGTGTATCACCGGCGTTGCGGCATCCAGCGCCGTTTCAATGTGGGTGACAGCCGGCAGCGGCGTGTAATCGACTTCAATGTGTTGTAGCGCATCTTCAGCCTGCGCCCGCGTGTGCGCCACCACCATGGCCACCGGCTCGCCTTGCCAACGCGCCACGTCCACCACCAACGGCAACTGCGGCGCGGATTGCATGCTTTTGATGTGCTTCAACACGCCGACGTAAGGCTTACACATCGCAGCGATATCCACCCCGGTGATGACCCGCACCACGCCGGGCGCTTGCGTGGCCGCCGCGACATCCAATCGTGTTATGCGCGCGTGCGCATGCGGACTGCGCAACACCGCCGCATGCAACAGGCGCGGCAACTGCACGTCATCAACAAACTGCCCGCGCCCCGCGACCAGACGCTTAGCGTTGGCGCGGGGGAGGGAAGCGCCTATGTAACCGGTTGAGTGGGATTTCAAGATAGCTCAGCGCGTGAATGAATGTCTCATGTCGCAGACTGTAGTGGCGTGGACCGCATCGGTCAAGATACCGCTGTGCCGGCATGCCATGTTCGACTACACCGTCGCGGTCGCCAGCCGCTCGATCAACTGCAACTGCTGCGGCAGACAAACCGTGGCAAGGTCGTAACGTTCCACTGCCGTGGCACGCGCTGCCAAGCGCAGGGCGGCATAACGTTGCGGTTGCGGCTGTGCCAACGCACCGATGACCATACCGGCCAGCGCATCACGGTCAAAAAAATCCACCAGAAGGCCATTCTTTTGGTGCTCGATCACTTCTTGCACCGGCGCAGTGGCGCTGCCGATGACCAAGCAGCCCGCGCTCATCGCCTCGATGCAGCTCCAGCCGAGCACGAAGGGGTAGGTCAGGTAAACGTGGCAGCGCGACACTTGCAGCACGTTGAGGTAGGTGGCATAGGGGATGCGCCCGAGGAAGTGCACACGAGCCGCGTGCGGCGCGATGTCCGCTGCCACTTCATCGAGAAAAATCTGTTTCCAGGTTTTGCCTTCGGGCGCTTTTGCGCCATACGAAACATCGTCGCCACCGACAATCAACACGGTGGCGTTGGGCCGTTCGCGCAGGATGCGCGGCAGCGCGCGCATGAAGCGATGGTAGCCGCGATACGGCTCAAGATTGCGATTCACAAAGGTGAGCACTTCGTCGCCCGCGTGGAGCGTTTTGCCTGAGAGCGTGAGCGTTGCCGCCGCATCGGGGCGCACCGTTTGCGTGTCGATGCCGTCGAACACCACGCTGATGCGATCACGGTACGCGTGCGGCATGGTGCTGTGCTGAAAATGGGTGGGTGAGATGCCCCAATCCATGCTGTCGAGGGTCAGCAGCAGATGGGCGTTTTTGACGCGCACACGCGCGGCGTTGGCAATATCGTTACTCGGAAACTCCGGGTCGAAATTAACATCAAGGCTTTTCGTGGCGTAAAAAAACTCTAATAAAATCAATAACTTAGATGTAGGCCACACATCTTTGAGAAACAGGCTTTCGCCCCAGCCGGGATTGGCGACAATCAGGTCCGGCGTGTAACCCGCCTGCTTCATGCGCAAGGCGGCGCCCGCACAGGCGTCGGCGCGAATCAGCTTGGTTTCAAATTCGGCCGCCAGCGGATGGATGTCACGCGTGGAGCCGCGCGCCACTTGGTAGCGCACCATCGGTATCTCTGGCAATCCCGTGCCACCGATGCCCATGGCGCGCACATCGTGCCCTGCGGCTACCAGCGCGGGGGCGAGGTGCTTGAATTGGCCGGGGAAATTTTGATGGACGAAGAGGAGTTTCATGGACATGGCGCAATCAAGAAAGGTTGCGAGCGAACTGCCGTTGTGTCGCCCGTGCCACCCTGTTTGAGGCCGACGCACGGCAGTCGACGTGGTGCGCTGCAAGCGCCAGTCTACGATTGACAAAGGGGCTGACCCCTCCGCCAAGCATAAGCGAGGGCTGTCGCGCATGCAAACCATGGTTCCGTCGCGGGTGGCCGTGGCTGATGTGGCTGAACACTGCGTGGCCAGCGCAACCCGGCGTTTTCGTAATAGACTCGTAGGCGCGCGGCGACAGCGGATCAGCGCACAGATTTAGGCGCCAGCCCGCGTTGCTGCTGCGCGGGTTGGCGGTCCGCCAAGCCGCGCTGAAGCATTTGCATTCATTTGTTGCTGAAACTTTGAGAGGGAGATTCATCATGCCGGTGACCATTAGAAAACTGCATCCCCACGTGGGCGGCGAAGTTAGCCCGATTGATTTGCGCACGGTGCACGACCGCGCCACGCTCGAACAATTGCGCGCTGGCATGGATGAACACGGCGTGCTGGTGTTTCGTAACCAGCCGTTCACGGATGCGGAGCAGCTCGCGTTTGCCGAGCGCTTCGACGGCACGCTGCATGCGAAACCGGGTGCAGCCGCGTTGGCGGCGAACCGTTTTGGCAACGAGGCGATTGCGGATATTTCAAATGTCGATAACAGCGGCAAAATCCTGGCGGCGGACGACCGCAAGCGCGTCTACAGCTTGGGCAACCGGCTGTGGCATACCGATGCGTCGTTTCAGGACCCGGCGGGGCGTTACTCCACGCTGTCGGCGCGGGTGATTCCCAAGGTCAATGCCAACACGGAGTTCGCCGACATGCGCATCGCCTACGACACGCTGGATGACGCAATCCAACTAAAACTGGCAGGCTTAAAGGTGCATCACACCATCACGCGTTCGCGCGAGGTGTTGGGTTTCTTTTTTTCCGACGAAGAGAAAAACAAGCTCAAGGGTGCGATCCATCCCTTGGTGCGGGTGAATCCGCGCACCGGGCGCAAATCGCTGTATCTCGCGGCGCATGCGGCGCGCATCATCGACTGGCCCGTCGCCGATGGGTTGCTGTTCGTGATGGAACTGATGGAACATGCGACGCAGCGCCCATTCGTGTTCAGTCACGAGTGGCGTGACGGCGATTTTGTCATCTGGGATAACCTCGCCACCATGCACCGCGCCACGGCCTTTGACGATGCCAAACACCATCGTGAGCTGCGCCGGGTGACGACTATCGATGTGCCCCTACCAGAATCGTGGGCTGCTTAGTTGGTTGAGGGCGTAGCAGAAAAAATGTTTAAAATCAATTACTTATATAACTTTTTTATCCGGGCATGGTTGGCAATCCTGCTTACCAGCGCCCTGTGCGCGCACGCGGAAGTCACCCGCATCGACATCACCCAGCGCGAAGATGTGTTGGGTGGGCGCACGTTCGGCGCTGCCGGTGTTTACGAATGGCTGGAAGGCCGCGCGCATTTCACGCTGGATCCTGCCAACCCGCGCAATGACATCATCACCGATATCAAGCTGGCGCCGCGTAATGCACAAGGGCTGGTGGAATTTTCGGCGGATATTCACATTCTGCGGCCCAAGGTGGCGGCGCGCGCCAATGGCGTGGTGATCTTTGATGTGGTGAATCGCGGTCGCGCGACCGTGCTGGAATATCTCAATCGTGGCAATCGTACGGCTGCGCTGGCCAGTGCTGACTTCATCGGCGACGATTTTTTGTTGAAGCAGGGAACCACTATCGTGTGGCTGGGCTGGCAGCAGGATTTGCCGGACAGCCTCGGGTTGATGCGTCTTGAAGGGCCGGTAATCCAAGGCGTCAGCGGCTGGGTGTACGGCGAGTTTGTCACAGCGTCACGCGAGAAAGAGGTGTCGCTGGGTGACCGTTTGTCGATACCCTACGCGGTAGCGAACTTGCAGGATACCGCCAGCGTACTCGCCGTGAGCCCGTCACGCGCGCTGCAACCGCGCCCGATACCGTACGCGTATTGGGCGTTTGCGAGTGAGAAAGATGGCACCCGCAAAGACGACCGGCGGAGCATCGCGATCGAAGAAGGGTTCGTGCCAGGCGCGCTGTATCAATTTGCCTACCGTGCCGAGCACCCGCAGATCGCCGGGCTGGGGCTGGCTGGCGTGCGCGAGTTGATGGCGTGGATACGTCACGATCCCGCCGCTATGGTGCGTGGCAGTCATCTCTACGCTTTCGGTATTTCGCAGAGCGGGCGCTTTCTGCGGCAGTTTTTGCACGAAGGGTTTAACGAAGACAGCGCGGGCCACAAGGTGTTTGACGGCATGATGATCCACATTGCTGGCGGCGCGCGGCGCGGCTTCAATGAACGTTTCTCGCAGCCTTCGCGCACCACGGGCTCGCGGGTGTTCCCGTTCACCGATCTTGAGCAAACCGATGATGAGACCGGCGCAAGCGGTGGCCTGCTCACGCGCGCCACGCTGAGCAAGGCCGTACCCAAAATCATCTACACCAGTTCTTCGTGGGAGTATTGGGGGAGTGCCGCGTCGGCGATACACACCTCACTCAAGGGCGAGGACTTTCTTATTCCCGACAGCAGTCGGGTGTTTTTGATCGCCGGCACGCAGCATGTGCCGGCGCACCTGCCCTTGAGCGACACGCCAACGACGCGTGGTCAATTGCCGCCCAATCCGATGGATTACCGTCCGGCGTTGCGTGCGCTGTATGGGGCGCTGGATCAGTGGGTGCGCAACGATACCGCGCCGCCGCCCAGCCGCTATCCGCTCGTGGCGGAGCGTGGTTTGGTGCCGCGCGAGCGACTGAATACGACTGGCCTGAGCAGTATCAATGTGCCGGGCGCGCCGCAGCCGGCGTTTCGTCTCGACAACGGCGAAACCGGGCCGGGCATACCGACCATCGTGCCGCCGCAGGTGGGCAAGCCCTATGTGACGCTGGTGCCGCAACTGGATGACGATGGCAATGAATTGCCCGGCATTCGCATGCCCGCGCTCAATGTGCCGCTGGGTACCCACACCGGCTGGAACTTGCGCTCGCCTGCCATCGGTGCGCCGCGCGAGCTGGTGCAGTTGGCGGGCAGCCTGTATCCGTTTGCACGCACGCGCGAAGAACGTGTGGAAAGCGATAACCGCCCGGTGATCACGGAACGCTACGCGTCACGCAAGCACTATCTGGATCGCATCGCGCAGGAAGCGGCGGCGTTGGTGCCGCAACGCTTGCTGTTGCCGGAGGACATTGCGTACGTGGTCAGCAGCGCTGGCGCATTGTGGGATTACGTCATGTCAGCGCCGGTGGTGCGGCCCGGACGGCAGCCCGAGAGTGCGCCGGACCGCTTGCAGCCGCAACGCTAATCCGCGCGTGGATGCTGGCATAATGCGCAACCTCAAAACCTGATGGAGTGCGGCATGAAGATTCACGCCAGTATCGCGGGCGCTATTGCGGCGTGTGGTGCCTTTTGTTGCGCCGTGCCGCCGCTGTTCGCACAAACGTTTCCATCCAAGCCGCTGCGCATGATTTTGCCGTTTCCGCCCGGCGGGCCTACGGATTTGCTGGGTCGCACACTGGGCCAAAAAATGGCCGAGAACATCGGTCATGCGGTTGTGATCGACAACCGTCCCGGCGCGGGCGGCAATTTGGGTGTAGAGCTGGCGGCCAAGTCGCCGCCAGACGGCTACAGCATGGTGCTGTCGTCGCCGTTGATTTCGATCAGCCCGTTGTTGTACGCGAAGCTCAACTACGATCCCGTGAAGGACCTCGCGCCGATTTCGCTGGTGGCAACCGTGCAAAATGCACTGATAGTACACCCGTCGGTGCCGGCGAAAACATTAAAGGAATTTATCGCCATGGCGCGCGCGAATCCGGGCAAATTCAATTTTGGTTCGGGTGGCAATGGCACCACCTCGCATCTCGCGCCAGAGTTGCTCAAGAGCTTGGGCAAAATCAATATGGTGCACGTACCGTTCAAGGGTACGGGCTTGGGCATGATTGGTTTGATGAGCGGCCAGATCGATATGCTGGTCATCGCCGCACCGGTGGCTGCACCGCAAGTGAATGCGGGCAAGGTGCGCGCGCTCGCCGTGCTGGCGGAAAAGCGCACTGCCGCACTGCCGGCCGTGCCCACTGCCAAAGAAGCGGGCCTCGATGATTACGTGGTGCCTCTGTGGTACGGCATGTTGGCGTCGGCAGGCACGCCGCGTGACTTTATCCTGAAGCTGAACAGTGAGATCGCCAAGGCGCTGGGTTCGAGTGATCTCAAAGACAAATTCGCTGCGGCGGGCATCGACACCACGCCCAGTTCGCCGGAGCAATTCGCCACGTTTATCCGCAGCGAAACCGTGCGTTACGCC
The DNA here is from genome assembly GCA_043743335.1 of Burkholderiales bacterium. GTDB lineage: Bacteria > Pseudomonadota > Gammaproteobacteria > Burkholderiales > SG8-41 > UBA5216. Next base: position 24,559 of record JAYTWR010000001.1, on the reverse strand, counting down.
AAGGTGATCAAAGATGCCGGGATCAAACCGGAGTAGCGCAGTCACGCAGAATGTCAGAGAATAAAATGAAAAAACTGTTTAAAAACAATTACTTATGTTATTTCTTGCTACTGGCCGCCAGTGCCGTGCCGATGGGCCATGCGGCTGATTTGGCTTGGCCTGCCAAGCCCGTGCGCGTGATGGTGCCGTTCGCACCTGGCGGCACTACCGATGTGATTGCGCGCATTATCGCCGCGCGCATGACCGAGATCAGCGGCCAGCAGTGGATTGTGGATAACCGCGCGGGTGCCGGCGGCAATATCGGTACCGGCATCGCGGCCAACGCGGCACCCGACGGTCATACCGTGCTGGTGAACAGCTCCGCGTTTGGCGTGAACCCCGGTTTGTATAAATCGATACCGTACGATCCGTACAAGAGTTTTATCCCCATCACCAATTTTGCTGAGTCGCCGAATTTGTTTTCCGCGCACCCGTCGGTGCCGGCCAAAACGCTGCCGGAGGCCATCAAACTCGCCAACAGCGAACCGAAAAAATACAGCTTCGCCACACCGGGTATCGGCACCACACCGCATCTTGCGGTGGAAATGTTGAAGTACGCGGTTAAATCCGACGCGGGCAATATCCCGTACAACGGCGCAGGCCCCTCAGTGACGGCGCATCTTGCGGGGCAGGTGCTGCTCGCGTGCTCCGCCTTGCCCACGCCCGCACCCCATGTGAAAGCGGGGCGTTTGCGCGGGCTGGCGATGGGTTCGCGCAAACGTCATCCTGCGTTCCCCGATATATCCACCATGACCGAAGCGGGCTACAAGGATCAGGAATCCGAAACCATGCAGGGCGTTTATTTCCCGGCGGGCACGCCGCAAGCCATCGTGCGGCGCTTTCACAGCGATCTCGCGAAAATCGCGCAAATGCCGGAAACCCGCGAGCGTGTGGAAGGCATGGGCTTTCAGTTTGTGATGAACACGCCGGAGGCGTTCATGGTGCAGACGAAATCTGAAGTCGAGAAATGGACGCGCGTGGTGAAGAATGCGCAGGTGCAGGTACCGTAGTGGCAAGCTCGGTTGCTGTGCAACCTGCCCTCTGTGGCAAACGTTTTTCAGGAACTGCTTTATGCGCATCGTAGACATCCGTGAAACCGCTATCCCGCTGAAATCCACGCTGCGCAATGCGGTGTTCGACTTCAGCGAAATGACCACGTCGGTGGTTGCCGTCATCACCGACGTCATGCGCAACGGCAAGCCGGTGACAGGCTTTGCGTTCAACTCCACCGGGCGCTATGCCTGCGGTGCGCAAATGCGCGACCGGTTTATTCCGCGCATCCTCAAGGCGAATGCGGAATCACTGGTGAATGCTGCGGGCGACAATCTTGATCCAGAAAAAATACTCGCCGCGATGATGCAGCGCGAGAAGCCCGGTGGGCACACCGAGCGCTCAGTCGCCATCGGCACGATTGAAGTGGCGTGCTGGGATGCTGTGGCGAAAATCGCTGACAAGCCGCTGCATCGCGTGCTCGCCGAGCGGTATAACGAAGGCAAGGTGAGTGAAAAAATCCCCTGCTATGTCGGTGGCGGCTGGTATGAGCCGGGTAAGGGCATCCCGGAATTGCTCGACGAAATCCGCGACAAGCTCGATCAGGGCTACGAGGTGATGAAAATCAAAGTCGGCGGCGCGAGCATTCCCGATGACATTGCGCGCGTGGAAGCGGCGTTGAAACTGATGCAATCCAGTCAACATTTGGCCGTGGATGCCAATGCGGGCTTCAACCGCGAACGTTCGCTGGCGTATGCCAAAGCGCTTGCGCCGTACCAGCTCAAATGGTTTGAAGAGCCGACCGATCCTGCGGGTTTTGAGCTACTCAATGAATTCATCGCGCAGTACGGCGCAGCAGTGGGCACGGGCGAAAATCTTTTTTCAACGCAGGACGTGGAAAACCTCGTCACCTTTGGTGGCATGCGTGTGGGCGTGGATTACATCCAAATCGATGTGCCGCAGTCGTACGGCATTGTGCAGTTCTCACGCACGCTCGATAGGTTGAAGCGACGTGGCTGGTCGCGGCAATCGATTTTCCCGCACGGCGGTAATCAAATGACGCTGCATCTTGTCGGCGGATTTGGCTTGGGCGGCTGCGAGGCCTATCCTGGGGTGTTCGGCATTTTCGCCGGCTTTGCGGATGACGCGAAAGTGGAGAAGGGTTATCTCAAGTTGCCCGATCGTCCCGGCATCGGCTTTGAAGCGCAGAATCAGCTTTACGCTGCGATGAAGGCGTTGGCGGCAGGCTAAGGTAAGGTAAGGCACGCACTGCCCTCACGGTTTACAAAACTACAATAGCCGCAGCAACCCAAGTAGAGATCAAAGTAGAGACTCATGCCCTCTGACACCCCTAAAAATCCCGCACCATTGCGCGGCCTAGAGGTATTGCGCGACCCGTTGCTCAACCACGGCACGGCCTTCACCGAAAAAGAGCGCAACGCACTGGGCCTGCGCGGCTTGTTGCCGCCGCACGTGCTTAGCCAGGCCGAGCAGATTCAGCGGTTGTTGGAGAATCTGCGCCGCATGACTGATCCGCTGGACAAATTTATTGCGCTCAATTCTTTGCACGACCGCAACGAGGCGCTGTATTTTCGCATGCTGTGTGATCACATCGACGAGTTGCAGCCGATTGTGTACACACCGATTGTGGGCCTCGCGTGCCAGAAATTCGGGCAGATTTTTCAGCGCCCGCGCGGCATGTTTATCGGTGCCAATGACCGTGGCAACATCGCGAACGTGCTGCGTAACTGGCCCTATAAAGCGGGCATTATTGTCGTCACCGATGGTGAACGCATCCTCGGCCTGGGTGATCTGGGCGCCAACGGCATGGGCATACCCGTGGGCAAGCTGTCGCTGTATACCGCCTGCGCGGGCGTTCACCCGGCATTGTGCTTGCCCATTACGCTGGACGTAGGCACCAACAACGACGAGCTGCGCGACTCGCTGAATTACGTCGGGCTGCGCCAGCGGCGCATTACCGGTGCGGCGTACGATGAATTCATTGAGGAATTCATGGTGGCCACGCAAGAGGTCTTCCCCGGCGTGTTAGTGCAGTTTGAGGATTTCGCTAACCACAACGCGTTTCGTTTGTTGGAGAAATACCGCGATCGTATTTGCTCGTTCAACGACGACATTCAAGGCACGGCGGCCGTTGCGCTGGCGGGAATTTTTTCCGCGCTGCGGGTCACCGGCAAGCCGCTCAGCGAGCAGACGGTGTTGTTTTTGGGGGCTGGCGAAGCCGCGACAGGCATTGCCGATTTGATCGTGTCGGCGATGATCGCGCAGGGCCTCACGCGCGAACAGGCGCAGCAACGCTGCTGGCTGCATGATTCGCGCGGGTTGGTGGTACGCAGCCGCACTGATCTGGCCGAGCACAAAGTCACTTACGCGCACGAGCATCCGCCGGTGGGCGATTTTCTGTCGTCGATCACAACGCTGAAGCCAACCGTGATCATCGGTGTGTCAGCCGTCGGTGGCTCGTTCACGCGCGAGGCGCTCGAAGCCATGGCGCGCATCAATCAGCAACCCATTATTTTTGCGTTATCGAACCCGACCTCGCAGGCGGAATGCACCGCCGAAGCGGCCTATCGCGCCACTGATGGTCGTGCGCTGTTCGCCTGCGGCAGCCCGTTTGACCCGGTTGAGTTCAACGGTAAAACCTACGTGCCGCGGCAGGGTAACAACTCCTATATTTTTCCCGGTATCGGCTTGGGTGCGATTGCCTGCGGCGCGAAAGCGATAACCGACGATATGTTTATGTCGTCAGCGCACGCGCTGGCGAATCTGGTTACCGAATCCGATTTGGAGCAGGGCAGCCTTTACCCGGCGCTGCCGCGCATACGCGAAGTGTCGAAGGCCATCGCCGTGGCGACCGCAGAGGCGGCCCACCGTCGTGGTATCGCCGGCAAGCCGAAGCCGCTGGATGTGGCGCAGAGCGTGCAGTCGCAGATGTACGATCCGCGCTATTAGCTTGTGCGATATTTTTCTATAACTAATTGATTTTAAACGCTTTTTAAGCGGACTCCAAAGCCGCTTCTTTCGCACTCGCCAGCTTGGTTTTGAATAACCAATCGCGATAGTCATCCAGATCGCCGTCGAACGGTTGCAGGCCGCCGTCTGCCACAATCAAAAATTCGTCCGTGGTCGCGCGTAGCAAGTGGCGATCATGCGACACCAGCACCAGCGTGCCTTCAAACTGCGCCAGCGCCACGGTGAGCGCCTCGCGCGTTTCCAGATCAAGGTGATTGGTCGGTTCGTCGAGCAACAGCAGGTTGGGTTTTTGCCAAACAATCATGGCCAGTGCCAAGCGCGCTTTTTCGCCGCCGGAAAAATTCGCAATCGAACTCAACGCCATTTGCCCGGCGAAATTAAAGCCGCCAAGAAAGCCGCGCAGCTCTTGTTCGCGTGTGCGCGGCGCGAGCTGCATTAAGTGCCACAAAGGGGATTGATCGTCGCGCAGCATTTCTACCTGATGCTGAGCGAAGTAGCCAATGACCAAACCCTTGTTGAAATTTGCCGTGCCGGAGAGCGGTGCCAGTTCGCCGGCAATGGTTTTGATCAGCGTGGATTTGCCCGCGCCGTTGATGCCGAGCAAGCCGTAGCGCTGCCCGCTTTGCAGCGAAAACTTGATGTGGTTGAGAACGATTTTGTCCGGCGCGCCATCCATTTTGTAACCCGCGTTGACGTTATCCAGCACCAGCATGGGGTTGGGCACGCGCAGCGGTTCGCGGAACTCAAATGAAAACGGTGCCGATACATGTAGGGGTGCCATGTCTTCCATTTTGGCGAGCATTTTCATGCGGCTTTGCGCCTGCCGCGCTTTGCTCGCCAGCGCCTTGAAGCGACTGATGAACGATTCGAGATGCGCACGCTCGCGCGCCTGTTTTTCCGCCATCCCGGCCAGCAGTACCACTGCGGCGGCACGCTGGCGTTCGAAGTCGGAATAATGGCCCGAGTAGCGTTTGAGCTTTTTGTCGTCGATATTCAGGATAACGTTGACCACACCATCGAGAAAATCGCGGTCGTGCGACACAATCACCAGCGTGCCGGTGTAGCGCTTCAACCAATCTTCCACCCAGATAATCGCATCGAGATCCAGATGGTTGGTCGGCTCATCAAGCAGCAGCAAATCCGACGGGCACATCAGCGCCTGCGCGAGGTTCAGTCGCATGCGCCAGCCACCGGAAAAACTGGCCACCGGCTGCGTCATTTGTTCGTGCGTGAAGCCTAGGCCGTGCAGCAGGCGCTCGGCGCGCGACCGTACGGTCCAAGCGTCAGCGTCGGCCAGTTCGCCGTAGATTTCGCCGATGCGCTCGCCAGCGTTGGCGGCTTCGGCCTCGGTCAGTTCACGTTCCAGCCGGCGCAGCGTGGTATCGCCGTCTATCGCGTATTCGACTGCGGGGCAGTCGAGCGCGGGCGTTTCCTGCGCGACATGCGCCACACGCCAGCGCGATGGAAAATCAATGTCGCCCTGATCCGCATGCAACTCGCCGCGCAGCAGCGCGAACAGGCTCGATTTGCCGGTGCCGTTGGCGCCGATGAGGCCGATTTTGTCGCCGGGGTTGAGCGCGGCGTCGGCGTTCTCGATTAAGACTTTAACGCCACGCTGCAGCGTGAGATTGGTAAAACGAATCATGGGTGCGCGGCTGAAATGGGCAAAAGGGGCGAATGAGCAAAAGGGGCGCATTCTACGCAGGTTGGGCCATCTGCGGGCGTTTTCCGTAGGATGGGTGGCGCGCTTTTCCGTCGTTTACACCTTACACGATTTTTTTTGCCCGCAACCCGGCAATGACTTCCGCGCTCTTACCCAGCCTATCGCGCAGCACCTCGTCCACATGCTCGCCCACCAGCGGCGGCGGCACGTCATAAGCCAGTGGCGTGCGCGAGAATTTGATGGGGTTGGCGACCAGCGGCACGCTGCCGGCTTTGGGGTGCGGCACGTTGATTTTCAGGCCGCGATGCTGCACTTGCGGATCCGCGTAAACCTCTTTCAGCGTATTGATGGGGCCGCAAGGGACGCTGACGATTTCCAGCGCGGCGATCCAGTGCGCGGTGTTTTTTTTGCGCAAGGCTTCCGCCAGCACCGCGGTGCAGGCTTCGCGATTGGCGATGCGCAGGGCGTTGGTGGCGTAGCGCGGGTCGGTTGCGGCGTCGGGGATGCCTGCCGCCACGCACAGACGCTGGTATTGTCCGTCGTTGCCGGTGGCGATGATCATGTTGCCGTCGCTCGTGCGGAACGTTTGATAGGGCATGACGTTGGGGTGTTCGTTGCCGATGCACTGCGGTACCTGGCCGCCAATCAGATAGTTGACGTTCTGGTTGGCGAGCCACGATACCGTGGTATCGAGCAGTGCCATGTCGATAGCCTGTCCCTGGCCGCTTTGCGTGCGTTCGTGCAGCGCCGCCAAAATGCCTACGGTCGAATACATACCGGTCATCAAGTCGGAAATCGCCACGCCGACACGTTGCGGGCCGCCGCCGGGCCGGTCTTCGCGCTCGCCAGTCATGCTCATGATGCCACCCATGCCCTGCACCAGATAGTCATAGCCTGCGCGGTCGCGATATGGCCCGGTTTGGCCGAAGCCGGTGATGGAGCAGTAAATGAGCCGAGGGTTCAGCTTTGAGAGTGACTCGTAGTCGAGACCGTAACGTTTCAGATCGCCGACTTTGTAGTTTTCGAGCAGCACGTCAGATTGCTGTGCCAGCTCGCGAATGATGTCTTGGCCTTCGGGCTTGGCGATATCAAGCGTGAGAGATTTTTTGCCGCGGTTGGCACACATAAAATACGCGGCGTCGCTGGTGTCATTGCCATCGCGGTCTTTGACAAACGGCGGGCCCCATGCGCGGGTGTCGTCGCCCTTTCCGGGGCGCTCGATCTTGATGACTTCGGCACCGAGGTCAGCGAGGCATTGTCCGACCCAAGGGCCAGCGAGGATGCGGCTCATGTCGAGCACGCGGATGCCCGCGAGCGGGCCGCTGCGGGATGGCGTGGCTGCGTTCATGAGGGGCGTACCTGGATCTCGCGGCTAATCGCTTGGGTGGTGCCGCCCCACGTCGGCGCATAGGCCGCTTTGCGCCCCACGCCGCCGGCGACGACAATCATTAAATCATCGGCTTTTTCGGCGACGCGAATCACGCCGGCCGACGGATTGGCTGCAGCGTCCATGCGGTGCTTGCGCAGCGCGGGCGGTAGTTTGTCGATGGGCAGCACGGCGCGTTCCCAGATCGCTGCTTTGGTTTGTGCTTTGCTGAAGCCATCGCGGTGAAACATTGCGGCCCATTCCGGCGGCAGAATGCACAAAGGTTCGCCGCCGCCCAACAAGCCAGAGCCGCCGGACACCCCTGCGATCAACATGGATTGCGCGAAGGTCTGCGCCATATCGAGCGCGCTTTGGCTATCGGAATCGTTGACTTCGCCAGTGCCGGAAATGCCGACCACGGTGACGACGCTTTTGTCAGCGGCAAAGCCGCGCTCCACATGCAACGGTGCCCACGGGCTTTCGTCCACGTTCTCGGCGAAGCAACACGAATATTTGGCAGGCTGGCCGAGCGTGGCCATATCGGTTTCGCCGGGTCGTGCGCCGCCGATGTTTTGCAGAATCAGCGTCATCGCACGCCCCATTGTAGCGTTGGCGCGGTGGCCGGAGCCGAGCGCATTGTTCTTGCCGTTTAATCCTATGGCTTCAACAATAGGGCCGTTGACAATGTAGATGGGCGCAGCAGAACCGGTGGTGGTGCCGATGCCCACCAAGTTGAAACGCATGTCGGACAGCGCATCCACAGCCGCAATCAGCACCGGCAGATACGCTGGCTTGCAACCGGCCATCACGGCACAAATTGCGATATCACCCGCAGTGGCGTTTTCAAAACCCGGCGGCAGCATGGCGATTGCTTCGTCAGCCGCGTAACCGTTGTGCGCGAGCATGTCCGACACGCGCGCCAAAGTGGGCGGCACGATGGGTAGACCATGCACCAAATACGCGGCGGCAAGTTCATCTTGCACCCGTTCCCAACTGGCGTCGTGCGTGCCTGGCCAGAGTGTCATTTTTATGTAACTAGTTGATTTTATTGGTAAATTTGTGCATCTCGGTGTGGTCGGAGAGAAAGCCGAGTTGTTTTTCCATACCGTCCCAGATATCGGCGGTAGGCTTGGCGAGGATGGTGGACGTGCCCATCGCCTGCGCGATTTCGAGCGCGGTGCGCACGTCTTTCGCCATCAAGCCCGTGGAGAAGCCCGCGTTATACGCGCCGGAAATCATGAACTGTTTGCACTTACGCTGCGTGGTGCCGTTGTAGCCACTGGAGGTGTTGATGATATCGACAATGATGTTGGGATCAAGGCCAAACGCCTCGCCGGCGTGTAGGGCCTCGCAGGCGGCGATCAGGCCGGCGGCGGAGACATAATTGTTCAGCGCCTTAATGGCGTGCCCCGCACCTAGGGGGCCAGCGTAGTAAATCTGGTTCCCCATTTTTTCGAGTGCGGGTTTTACTTGCTCGAAGATCGCTTTGTCGCCACCGACCATGATCGACAACGTGGCGGCAATGGCACCCTTGACGCCGTTGGACACCGGCGCGTCGATGAACTTATAGCCCTTCTTTTCGAGTATCGCGCCGAGTTCGCGCGTGCCCATCGGCGAACTGGAGCTCATGTCGATAATCAGACTGCCGGGTTTTAGCGTTTCGATAATGCCGTTTTTGCCGCTATCGTTTTCACCCAATAGGGCTTTGCGCACCAGCTTGCCGTCGGGCAGCATGGTGATCACGGTATCGCTCTTGCTGGCCATATCCATCAGGCTGGTGGCGACCTCGGCCTCGTTCGTAGCGGCCACGGCGGCGGCCTTTTTGGGGTCGATATCAAACAGCACGAGCTTGTGCCCTGCCTTGATGAGATTGGTGGACATGGGCGTGCCCATGGCGCCGATGCCAGCGAAACCGATTTTTCCGAGAGGGGTAGTCATAGGTAACCTTGAGTAATGAAAGTCAAAAACGAAGTTGTTTTAAAGCCCTACCGGCAACGCAACGCCCAGCCCGCGCGCCTTTGCCAGTTCCAGCGCTTTGGCCGCGCCGTATAAATCTTGGATGCCCATGCCGTGCGATTCGTAAAGCGTGATCTGATCGCGCGTCGTGCGGCCTAGTGCTTTGCCAGCGTAGATGTCGCCGATTTCAGTGAGATAGTCCCACTGGATTACGCCTTTCTCAATCGACGAAATCAAATCACCGCATTCTTTTTGCGCCGTGCCGCGCGCATCGACGGTAATGAGATCGCAACGCTTGACCGTAGCGTCGTCGATTTCCGCACGTGACAGGGCGTTCGAGCCGGCGGCGTTAATGTGTACGCCGGGCGTGAGCCATTCACCGTTGAGGGTGGGTTTGGCGGACTTGGTGATGACATTGAGGATGTCAGCGCCGCGCACTGCGGCTTCAGCCGTAGCCGCAGGCACCACCGGCACGCCGAGCTTGTCCGACATTTTTTTGCAGTAGGCTTCCAGCTTGTCACGCGTGCGCGAATACACGCGCGCCTCTTTGATTTTGCGCACTGCGCAGACAGCTTCAAGCTGGCCGATAGACTGATAGCCGCTGCCGATTTGGCCAACAATTGCGGCGTCTTCGCGCGCCAGATATTTTGTCGCCGCGCCGCTGGCCGCGCCTGTGCGCACCATGCTCATCCACAGGGCTTCGACGATGGCCACCAGTTTGCCGGTTTCAATGCTAATCAAGTGCATATAAAAACTCTTGCCCGTGGGCCGTGTGTAGTAATACTTGAAGCCGGTGTAGCCGATGGCCTTGGACGACGCTTGCAGCACGTGCTGCGTGCCTTCTTGTGTGTAAATACGCTGACGCGGAATATCAATGGCCTGATGCAGCGCACGGTCTTTGAGGGAGCGTTCGGTGGTTTCCAGCAGGATGGCCATGTTTAATACTTGCTGGACATCTTTTTCGCACAGGTAGTGAATCATTTTTTGGCTTTCAGCGCTTCTTCGCGTATCGCTGTGAGCGAGGCGCGCGGGGAAATGGCATCCGGATCGATGCGTACTTCAAGCAGCGCGGCAGTCTTGCTGCTCCACGCACGTTCGAACGCAGCTTCAAAATCCTTGGTGGTTTCAACGATCTCACCGTGCAGGCCGTAAGCGCGGGCGAGTGCAGCAAAATCCGGGTTTTTCAACAGGGTGCCGCTCACGCGTGTGGGGAAGTGGCGCTCTTGGTGCATGCGGATGGTGCCGTACATGCCATTGTTGACCACGATAAAAATCACCTTGGCGTCGTACTGCGCAGCGGTAGCCAACTCTTGACCCGTCATCAGAAAATCGCCGTCGCCCGCGAACGACAGCACCGGGCGCTTGGGGTAGATGATCGCCGCGCCCACGCCGGCAGGCACGCCATAACCCATGGCACCGCTGGTGGGCGCAAGCTGTGTGCGAAAGCCGGGATAGCGATAAAAACGGTGTACCCACAGCGAGAAATTCCCTGCGCCGTTGGTGAGTATGGTTTCCGGCGGCAGACGCTTGTTGAGCCACGCGACGATTTCGCTCATGTTGACGTTGCCGGGCACCTTGACCGGCTGTTGCCACGCTTCGAGCTCGGCGCGCGCGCCCTTGGTCCATGCGCTCCACGAGGGTTTCAGCGGCGGCAATTTGCGCGCAGCAGCGGCAAATTCCGGCATGCCTGCGTTGATCAGCAGATCGGCCTGATACACGCGGCCCAACTCCTCTGCGCCGGGATAGATGTGCACGAAAGGCTGCTTCGGGCGCGGAATATCGAGCAGTTCGTAGTTCACCGTCGTCCACTCGCCGAGCCGCGAGCCGATAGCGATCAACAAATCGCTCTCAGTGATGCGCTTGGCCAGTGCGGGGTTTAAGCCCACCGCCACGTCGCCAACGTAATGCGCATCGCGGTTGTCGATCATGTCTTGCGCACGATACGAACAGGCTACCGGCAGATCGAACGCCTGCGCGAACGCCAGAAAATCATCGCAGCCTTTTTTGTTCCAGCCTGCGCCGCCCAGGATGACCAGCGGCTGCTTGGCTTTCGACAGCATGTCGCGCAGCTTGTGCATATCGGCTTCGCCGGGGTGCGCCGCGACGCGTTGGTAGCAGGCGAGCGGTTTGTCGTCGGCGAGCGCGTCCTGCATATCTTCCGGCAGCGCCAGTACTACGGGGCCGGGTCGGCCTGATGTGGCGATATGGAAAGCGTGGCTCATCATTTCCTGCACGCGGTCGGCACGGTCTATGCTCGCCACCCATTTGGCCATCTGGCCGAACATGCGACGGTAATCGACTTCCTGAAATGATTCGCGCTCGGTGTATTGGCTGTTGATTTGCCCGATGAGCAAAATCATCGGTGTGGAATCCTGAAACGCTGTGTGCAGCCCGACGGCGGCGTTGCTGGCACCGGGGCCGCGCGTGACAAAGCACAGACCGGGTTTACCGGTGAGCTTGCCGTAGGCGTCGGCCATATTGGCTGCGCCGCCTTCCTGCCGGCAGATCACGAATTTGAATTTGTCTTGAACGTCGTACATGGCGTCGAGCACGGACAAATACGATTCGCCCGGCACGCCAAACGCCATATCAGCGCCGTGCAGCAACAACGAATCGACTAGCAATTGAGCGCCGGTGCGCTGGCGGGGTTTTGCGCTGGGGGGCATGGTGTCTCCGGGAGGTGTTTCGGCTAAAGCGTTACCAATAAAGCGTGGTGAAATCAGGACGCGCCGGGGTTGAAGATTATCACAGGCGCAGGCCATGCCTGCGCGACCTCTCTGCGGGCTTGCCTATACAGTGGCCGACTAGTTGGCAGGCAAATACCTCGGCACTTTGGCCGTGAGCAAGCGCACTAGTGTAGTGCTTCATTCTGTTTGAAACTTAATTGTACTGTGTTATTAAAATTTTGATTTCCGTGCAAACGACGCCGCGCAGCCTCGGCGCGGTTTGCAAAGTCCTGCCCGTGGGTTTCTTCCCCTTTCATCGAATGCCAGAAGCTCTCCATCTGCTCTTTCTTAATGACTTTGAGTGCGCTATGCTGCTTGTTCACTGTCATGATTTCCTTCTTGTTAAGTCGTCAACAAGAAGCTTACAGGATCTTTATTCATCGAAGACGCTGCTTTCGACACGCTTACCCCACGCAAAAATATGCACTATGCGCGCACACTTGGGCGTAATATTTCGTACAATTGTGTGGGCTATGAGGACTGCACGATGCTTTTTTTGAAAAACTTGGCTGCTCGCTTCCTGACCTGCGCAGTGCTGCTTGCTGCCACTGCGGCAGTCGGCAATGCTGCGGGTATGGACCCGTATTTGCGGCCCGCGCAAGCGCCCTCGCCCGCAGATAACCGCACCAACGCCGCGCGCGCGGAGCTTGGCAAGACGCTATTTTTCGATCCACGGCTGTCGAAATCCAATTGGATCAGTTGTGCGACCTGCCACAATCCGTCGCTCGGCTGGTCGGATGGCCTGCCCACCGGCTTTGGCCACGACATGAAGCGCCTTACGCGCGCAACACCGACCCTGCTCAATGTGGGTTTTCAAACCATCCTCATGTGGGACGGTCGCCATGCCACGCTCGAAGAACAGGCGCTGGCACCCATCCGCACTGAAGCGGAAATGAATCTGCCCATCGCCGAACTGTTGGTCAAGCTGGAGAAGATTCCCGGTTATGTAACGCTGTTCCAAAAGGCCTACCCCGGTGAAGGCGTGACGGAAAAAAGCATCGGCAAGGCGCTGGCGAGCTTTCAACGCACAGTAACGTCAACCGAATCACCGTTTGACCGCTGGCGCAGAGGCGATCAGCGTGCGGTGGACGCCTCGGTCAAACGCGGCTTTGAATTGTTCACTGGCAAAGCCAATTGCGCCGCCTGCCACAAGGGATTTAACTTTACCGACAACAGCTTTCACAATATCGGCGTACGCGAAGAAGGCACGCCCGACCTAGGCCGTTTCCAGATACGCAAAGTCGCCGTCTTGAAAGGGGCATTTAAAACGCCGACGCTGCGCGATGTAGCGCTTACCGCGCCCTACATGCGCAACGGCATTTACACCACACTCGAAGAAGTTATCGATCATTACGACCGCGGCGGCGACGTGACGGAAAACCTTTCACCTGAAATGAAACCGCTGAATTTGACCGCACGCGATAAAGCCGACGTGATGGCGCTGATGAAAAGCCTCACCGGCGCGCCGCTGAAAATCACGCTGCCGCAACTGCCTCAATAACCCTGCTAACCCCGGAGAATCATCTATGAAAATACGCCTGCTGCTCTGCGCCCTACTCATCAATGCGAGCGCCGGATTCGCCGCCGAATACGTGGTTAACCAAAGGAACGACTCTTTCAGCCAAAAGGTGCTCAAGATCAAGGTAGGCGACACTGTGGTTTTCAAAAACAGCGACAAGCACTTTCATAACGTGTTCTCGCTCACGGAAGACCAAGTCTTCGATCTGGGGTCGTTCTCGGAAGGACAGGAGCGTAAGTATCGCTTCGACAAGCCTGGCAAAGTCGAAGTCGAATGCGCCATACACGCGACTATGCGGCTCATTATCGAAGTCAGCAAATAAGTGCCGGCTGCAATATCCGCTGACGCACGATGAACGCCGGAATGGGATTTCGTAGCATAGGCTTTCGCCTTGCGGCGGGCTTCGCCCTGTTCGTTGTGTTGCTGATCGTGGTCGCGGCCACGGGCGTGTTTGGCCTGCGTGCGTTGGATCACGGCTTGGCGCAGGTGGTGGAAAACCGCTACCCGAAGGTGCAAAAGCTGCATGAGATCGTCGGCGAAGTCGGCTCCATCTCCGTGGCCATCCGCGACAGCCTGATTGCCGGAGACGCCGCAACAGCTGGCACCCATTTAAAGCGCGTCAATGACGGCCGGCAAACGCTAAGCAGCATGCTTAAAGATCTCGATCAGGCCTTTGCCGCCGCGGATGAGGAAAGCGCGCGCTTGCAGCAGGCCCTGCACGACCACAATGGCCGCTATCTCATCGAACTCATTAAACTCACGCGCGCAGTGTCATCCGGCGACAAAGACGCTGCGGCCAGACTGCTACCGACGGGCCTGCAACCTGTACAGGAAGCTTATCTCACCAATCTGCGTAAGCTCGTGCAGCACGAATCGGCGACGATGAAACAGGAGCAGATCGACGCGCGCGCGCTGTATGCCCGTGGCCGCAACCTGATTCTTCTGATCGTGCTGCTTGCGCTTGCTGGCACCGTGCTGCTCGCCGTGTGGCTCACGCGCGGCATCACGCTGCCGCTAAAACGCGCGGGCGCGCTCGCCAACGATATCGCCCAAGGCGACCTCACCGGCGACATCGACGCTCGTGGGCGCGATGAAACCGCGGCGCTCGCCGGTTCACTCAAAGTCATGCAAAGCAATCTGGTGAGCACGGTGTCGCGCATCCAGTATGTCGCCGGTGCAGTGGATACGGCATCGCACGAAATCGCACAGGGCAATCACAGTCTGTCCGCGCGCACCGAAGCCCAAGTCTCCGCGCTGGAAGAAACCGCAGCCTCCATCGAGCAGCTTACTACCACGGGCAAACAGACCGCGAATAACGCACGGCAAGCGGTGAGCCTTGCCGCAGAAGCCGCCGAAGTCGCCGTTAAAGGCGGCAAAGTGGTCGAGGACGTTGTGCGAACCATGAGCGGCATCGAAGAATCGTCTAAAAAAATCGGCGACATTCTGACGGTGATCGACGGCATCGCGTTTCAAACCAATATTCTGGCGCTGAACGCGGCGGTCGAAGCCGCGCGCGCCGGTGAACAGGGCCGCGGTTTCGCCGTCGTGGCGTCGGAAGTGCGCGCACTGGCGCAACGCAGCGCCGTCGCCGCCAAAGAAATCAAGTCGTTGATTGGCGATTCCACCAGCAAGGTCAACGATGGCGCGCGTCTGGTCGAAACCGCGGGCCAGACCATGGAAGAGATCGTCGGCTCGACACGTCAGGTCACGGAACTCGTCCGCCAGATCGCCACCGCGAATAACGAGCAAAGCAGCGGTATTCAACAGGTGCATGAAGCGGTCATGCATATGGAGCAGGCCACGCAGCAAAACGCGTCGCTGGTGGAAGAGATTGCAGCCGTCTCTCTGTCCATGCGCGATCAGGCGCAGACGCTTATGCAGGCGGTGAGCGCGTTTCGTCTCCCGGAAACCGATGGTGCCACCGACCCTGCGCAACGTCTGTACGACGACAACCGGCAGGCCTTGCCTGCCGCTCGCCCGCGCGCGATTCGACACAGTAGCTAACGCCCGTCAAACGTTCATCCGTGCCCACGGATGCACTACAGTACGAGCCTGCGACTAATTGTGTTATAGCGAGGCGCATCCGACATGCCCGACATCACGCTCACCGTCAACGACGTTACGCGCACGCCGCTCTTGTATGTGCCGCGCAATGATTTTGAACTGAACGCGCCCAAGCGATCGAGGCTGGGCAAAGCGCAGCGTGCCCACGCGAACAAGGGCGCGTGATAACGTTGCTTCATGTCGCGCTATCGACGAAACGCGCGTAACCCGCACTGAGTAGGGCGTCAATAAGCGAAGTGCATTGCGCCGAATGTCGGGCACGCCACTTTACATGCGGCGCAATAGGGATTGCGCCCTACGCGGGCTGCTTTGTGAACTACGTCGGCCAAGAAAGCCGCGACATTAAGGCACTTGCACCGGCTGAAGTAAACGACTTGCTCGTCGGTAGAGGCGTGGGGCTAGCGCGTGCGGCTGAGCTCAATGGCTATCCTGGTCCGATGCACGTCCTCGAAGTCAAATCCCAACTCGCACTGTCCGACGAACAGGAACGAGCCGTCTGTGGCCTTCAAGCCCCTCAACCGGATGCGCGGGCATGCTGAGGCGGTGCTGCGCTTCGTGACCGATCTGCGCGCGCCCTTGACCAACCATCTGGCGGAGCGTGCTATCCGCATGCCGAGATGAAACAGAAAATCTGCGGTTGCTTTCGTGCCATAGCGGGCGCACAGACCTTCTGGCACCCTCCGTTCCTACCTCGATACCCTGCAGAAACAAGGGCATAATAGGTTCGAAGTGCCGCGCCAAACTTTCATAGGCCGTCCGCCTTCGCCTGACTCAGGCTGAGTAGAGACAAAAACTAAATAAATCAATTAGTTACGTTTTATCTCGCGCGCTGGCGACGGGCAGCACCGCGCAGGGCATCGTGCGCGGAAGATGCTACACTCCGCGCCGCTTCGGGCGCCACTTGCCGTTGTTTAATATACGCAGCGCCACACATCAGGAATGTTCCGGCAATGGTTGAAAAAAAACACGTTAAATTTCCGGGCAGGCTGGTTTTTGTCGGGTTCGGTTCGGTTGGGCAAGGCACGCTGCCGCTGCTGCTGCGGCATATCGATATGCCGCTGGAGCGCATCACCATCGTCACCGGCGACGAGCGCGGGCAGGCCGAGGCCGCGCACTTTGGCATCAAATTTATGGTGCAGCCGCTGACGCGCGACAACTACCGGCAGTTGCTCGACCCGTTGCTCGACAAAGGCGATTTTTTGCTCAATTTGTCGGTGGATGTATCGAGCGTTGCGCTGATTGAGTTTTGCTATGAAAAAGGCGCGATGTATCTCGACACCTGTATCGAGCCTTGGCTCGGCGGGTATACCGATCCCACTGTGTCGGCGTCGCGTCGTTCTAACTATGGATTGCGCGAGGCTGTGCTGTCGCTACGCGCGAAATATCCCGACGGCGGGCCGACGGTGATTCCGACGCATGGCGCCAATCCGGGGCTGATTTCGCATTGGGTAAAGCAAGGGCTGGTGAACATCGCGCGCGATTTGCATCGTCGGGCGGATATCCCGAAGTCACGTGCGCAATGGGCGGAGCTGTCGATGCGGCTTGGCGTAAAAGTGATTCACTGCGCTGAGCGTGATACGCAGACGGCGAACCCCGGCAAGCAGCGCTTTGAGTTCGTCAATACTTGGTCGGTGGATGGTTTTGTCGGCGAAGGCTCGCAGCCTTGCGAGCTGGGCTGGGGCACGCACGAAAAGCATTTTCCGCACGACGGCCAGCGTCACGAATACGGTTGTAATGCGGCCATCTATTTGACGCGGCCCGGCGCTTCGGTGCGGGTGCGTTCGTGGACACCGTCGGAGGGCAATTACCACGGCTTTCTGATCACGCACGGCGAAGCGGTGTCTATTGCAGATTACTTTACGGTGCGCGAAAAAGACGCGGTGGTGTATCGCCCCACCTGCCACTACGCGTATCACCCGTGCGACAACACGGTGTCGTCCATCCATGAACTGGCGGGCAAAAATTGGGAGTTGCCGGAGAAAAAGCGTATTTTCATGGACGAAATCGTCGAGGGTACCGATGAGTTGGGCGCGTTGCTGATGGGCCACGCGCGCGGCGCGTACTGGTATGGCTCGCGGGTGAACATCCACGAAGCGCGCAAGATGGCACCGTTTAACAATGCGACCAGTATTCAGGTTGCGGCAGGCGTGATGGGCGGTATGGTGTGGGCGATGGAAAATCCGCGCGCGGGCATTGTTGATCCCGATGATCTGGATTTTCGTCGTGTGCTGGAAGTGGCTAATCCGTATTTGGGCGAGGTACGCGGCGTTTACACCGAGTGGAGCCCGCTGCGCGGTCGGCATCATCCGTTTCGCGAGGACGTGGATGAATCCGATCCGTGGCAGTTCAAGAATTTTCGTGTCACTTAAGTTGTCATGTCTGCACCATGGTTGATGCCCACGGCGCCTTGGCGTCCCCGTCGGCGTGGGTGACTCGCTGGGCGGGACTAATACCGCAAAGCGGGCGCGTGCTGGATGTGGCCTGCGGCGGTGGCCGTCACGCACGCTGGCTGGCCGCGCGCGGGCATGCGGTGGATGCGGTGGATCGCAACGCTGAAGCCTTGGCCGTGATGGCCGGCGTAGCGCACGTGGTGCCGCTGTGTGCAGATATTGAGGGCGGGCCTTGGCCGTATTCCGCGTCGGCGGGCGCTTACGCGGGTGTGGTGGTCGTCAATTATTTGCACCGGCCCTTGTTTGACGTGCTGATCGATGCGCTGACCCCGGGCGGGGTGTTGATTTATGAAACCTTTGCCTTGGGGAACGAGCGCTTTGGCCGCCCGTCGAATCCTGATTTTTTGTTGAAGCCCGGCGAGTTGCTGGCGCGTGTTCGCGGAAAATTGGCCGTGCAGGCGTACGAAGACGTGGAGATCGATGCGCCGCGCCCGGCCAAGGTGCAACGCATTTGCGCGGTTCGTGCAACCAACGCCGTGGAATGATGTCCCACCGAGGGTGTCATAGCAGCACAGCGCGGTATCCGGCGTTGACATTCTTCAGGTACAATACCGCACGCCGCCGAACGCAGGTGGCCGGGCTGATAAAAAATCATTAAAATCAAAGACATAGCGTCTGGATGGTAACGACATGGCAACGTTAAGCGGCAGCCTGGTGGCGATAGTCACGCCCATGCTGGACGATGGGGCGCTCGATCTGGCGGCGTTTCGCAAACTGCTGGATTGGCACATCGCGGAAGGCACCGACGGCATCGTGGTTGTCGGCACGACGGGCGAATCGCCAACCGTGGACAACGACGAGCACTGGCTGCTGATCAAAACCACGGTGGAGCATGTCGCCAAGCGCGTGCCGGTGATTGCCGGCACGGGGGCAAATTCCACGCGCGAGGCGATTGAGCATTCACGTCACGCCCAGAAAATGGGCGCAGATTACAGTCTGTCTGTGGTGCCGTATTACAACCGTCCGACGCAAGAGGGCCTGTATCAGCACTTCAAGGCCATTGCCGAGGCGGTGGATATTCCGCAAATTCTCTACAACGTGCCGGGGCGTACCGTCGCCGACATGCAAAGCGATACGGTGCTGCGCTTGGCGCAGGTGCCCAATATTATCGGCATCAAAGAAGCGACCGGCAACATGGAGCGCGCGGCGGATTTAATCCGTCGCAAGCCTGCGGATTTTTTGCTGTTCAGCGGCGACGACGGCACGTGTTTACCTTTCATGCTGCTCGGTGGCCATGGCGTGATTTCCGTGACCGCCAACGTGGCCGCGAAAGCCATGCACACTATGTGCGTTGCCGCCTTGAAAGGCGATATCGCCAAGGCGCGCGACATCAACGACCGGCTGTTGGGCTTGCACCAGCATTTGTTTTGCGAGGCGAATCCGATACCGGTGAAATGGGCCGTGCAGCAAATGGGCTTGATCAAGGGCGGTATCCGCCTGCCTCTGACGCCATTGTCGCCCGCCTGTTACGACCGGGTGCGTGACGCCATGCGCCAGGCGGGGATTGCCGCTTAATGTGTTGTCACTCCTGCCAATGAGGTTGCCCATGCGATATTTTCAGTTCTTGCAAGTGCTGTGCTGCATTGCAGTCGGTGCTTTGTTGGGCGCTTGCAGCACGTTCAACCTTGAAATACCGACCAAAAAAATCGACTACAAATCCGCTGGCAAGCTGCCGTCGCTCGAAGTGCCGCCGGATTTAACGCGCCCCACAGCGGACGACCGCTACACCGTACCGAGTGCGGGCAAGGGCGCAGCAACTTTTTCGAATTACACCATGGACAAAGAGTGGCGTCAGCAGGGTGGCGCTGCGGCGGTGAGTTCCGGTGTATTGCCCGAGCAAAGCGATGCGAGGGTGGAGCGCGCAGGCACACAGCGCTGGTTGGTGGTGAAGGGTGACCCGGCACAGGTATGGCCGGTGGTGAAGGATTTCTGGCAGGAAGTAGGCTTTCTCGTGAATGTCGAAACGCCCGAAGCTGGCGTGATGGAAACCGACTGGAATGAAAATCGTGCCAAACTAAATGATGGCGTTCTGCGCGGATTACTCGGCAAGGTGCTCGATTCGGTGTATTCCACGGCCGAGCGCGACAAATTCCGCACGCGACTTGAGCGTGGCGGGGACGCCGGTACTACGGAGGTTTATATCAGCCACCGCGGCATGCAGGAGGTCTACATCACCGAGGGCAAGGATCAAACGCGCTGGCAACCGCGCCGTCCTGACCCTGACCTCGAAGCGGAGATGCTGCGTCGGCTGATGGTGCGCTTTGGCATACAGGAAGCGCGCGCCAAGCAGCAGATTGTGGCCGCAGCAGAAACGCCGCGGGCATCGATGGCCACGCAAAGCGCGGGCATACTCACTGTGAACGAACAGTTTGATCGCGCGTGGCGCCGCGTGGGTTTGGCGCTGGACCGTGTGGGTTTCACCGTTGAAGACCGTGACCGCTCGAAGGGCATTTACTACGTGCGCTATATCGATCCGGAAACCGATGTTCAGACCCGCACCAAGGATGATTCCGGTTTTATTGGCCGCGCAGTTGAAGCGATGACATCTTGGAGCAAGAGCGCGCCCAAGAAAAGCGAGCAATTCCAAATTGCCGTGCGCGACATGAGCAGCACGGCGCAGGTCAATGTGCTGGGTAAGGACGGCAAAGCGGAGCAATCCGCTACCGCCAGCCGCATCCTTACCCTGTTGTACGAGCAGTTGAGGTAGCCCTGGGTCTGCGCTTCGCATCGCTGGGCAGTGGCAGCGAAGGCAACGCACTGGTGGTTCAGGCAGGGGTAACCTGCCTCTTGCTGGATTGCGGCTTTGGGTTGGCTGATACCGCACGGCGCCTGCAGCGCCTGAATCTCTCTCCCGAAAATATCGACGGCATCGTGGTGACGCACGAACACGATGACCACGTGGGTGGCGTGCCGCGTTTTGCGCGCAAGCACGACATTCCGGTTTACCTGACACACGGCACCTTGATGGCGACGGGTGTGGCAAAGTTTGAAGGCGTGGTGGTGAACGTGATCGACAGTCACAGCGCCCTGCCGGTGGGCGACGTGCAGTTACGGCCTTTTCCCGTGCCGCACGACGCACGCGAGCCCGCGCAATTTGTATTTAGCGACGGCGACAATACGTTGGGGGTGCTGACCGACACGGGGGTGTCCACCAGTCACATCGAAACCATGCTTTCGACAGTAGATGCCCTAGTGCTCGAATGCAACCACGACCTAGATTTGCTGATGAATTCGGCCTACCCGTATTCGCTCAAGCAGCGTATTTCAGGGCGTCTGGGGCATTTGGACAACGGCACTGCGGCAGGCTTGCTGGGTGCGTTGCCGAAGGCGAAAGATCGCATGCAGCACGTAATCGCCGCGCACTTGTCGAAACACAACAACACCCCGGCGTTAGCGCGCCGCGCGTTGTCAGAAGCGCTGGGCTGTGACGACGAGTGGATCGGTGTGGCCACGCAGGCAGAAGGGTTTGACTGGCGCACCATCCGTTGACGCCCTGCGGCGGCACGCGTTTCCGTTTTCTGTGGCGCCCGCTACGGGAAAAGCAGGCGTAAAAAAACCGGCTCTGAATCCAGAGCCGGTTTTCGGTAACGCAGAAAGCGATTACTTCTTCATCGCGTCCATTGCGCCGGATTTCGCACCAGCGGCAGCACCTGCAACACCGCCACCGTCTTTTGCACCAGCAGCCGCGCCGGCAGCCGCGCCTTTGGCCATATCCATAGCTTTGTCTTTGGCGGCGTCCATGGCTTTGTCTTTCATGTCGCCCATTTTGTCTTTGGCGGCATCTTTGGCAGCGTCCATCGCACCTTTGGGCGCATCACCAGCTTTGGCAGCGTCAGCAGCCGGAGCGGCACCAGCAGCGGCACCAGCAGCGGCACCAGAGGCGGCGCCAGCAGCGTCGGCTTTCGGCGCGTCAGCGGCTTTGGCGGCGTCGCCGGCCGGTGCGGGCGCGGCGGCAGGAGCAGCAGCGGCGGCCGGAGCCGGTTCAGCGGCTTTAGGCGCAGGCACCGGGGGTTTGCTGTCGCAAGCGACAATGCCAACGGCCATCAGGGCTGCGAGGATCAGTGTGGGTTTCATCATGGTATTTCCCTTCGAAGGTAAAATTTTTTAATCGATACCGATCGGCTTAAGTCCGGTCGGGCGGTACATCTTCTTTATTCAAACTACCGGTCCCTTGGCGGGTTTGCTGCGACTGCTTTGCTGCTGCTTTGCTGCTATTGAACCGGTGGATTGAAGCGCCGCAGATTTTAACTCAAGGCCTGAGCCATTGTCCATATGCGCACCCGTGTAGTGGCCAAATAGTGTCTGATTTTCAAGGGGTTTTTGGTGTTTTCTCCACTACGCGCTATTCGTAACAAAGGCCTTACAAACCGCCCGGCGAACCGGCGGAAACCGGCGCGGATACTTCCCATAATTCCACATACCGGTCGAGCAACTGCTGTGCGCCTTCAACGTCGTGCGTGCCCTGCGACGCACGCATGTGGGCAAAGTGAAAGCGGTGCAGGTAGTGGCTGCCGTCAAAAATCACGAAAGGGTCATAGAGGTGCTTAGCCATTTTGGGCGTGGCGCGAATTTTGAACGCATGGCCAAAATCGATGCTCATATCCACTAAACGCGGTAGCGTGCGCGCCAGATTGTCGGTGTTGTGTACTACCATATACAGCCGATTGAGCGGATTGCGCCGCAGAAATTGCCGCAGCAGCGTGGTGCGCTGTGCGCTGTTCCACGCCACCGGCAGCGTGTGATCGAACACGCGCACGACTGATTCGGTTTGTTCGAGCAATGTGTCGATGAGCGTCTCGTACTCTTTGAAGCTTTCAAAGCGGCGATATTGGGCAATGGGCAGTATGTCTTCGCTGCTCATGGCATCACACCTGAACGTAGCCGGCGCAGTACCACGCATGCAGCAGGCGCGCGCCGGCGGCGCTGGGCGTGTAGGCCGGCGCCGCGCGGCGGTCGGCCAGATGTATCAACGCTGCTCGATCGGTAGCGGGTAGCGCATGGTATTCGCTGTTGATGTAAACATCGCCGCCATGAAATAGCATGCGCGTGGGCAGCGCTAGCCGTACACCCTTGGCGCTCACGCGACGGGTGAATTCAGGCAACGTGGCAGGACGGCGCGGTGGCTGAAACACGGTTTGCGCCTTCGGTTCGGTGAGGTAACAACCGGCAAACCGGCGGATGTCGCGCCCGTTCCAGTGGATCTGCTGCAGTATTAAAGTCATTTTTTCCAACAGAGCGGCGGACAACGCTGCCGGATGTTTTTGCCACTGCAAGTCAGGGTCTTCATACAAGTCGGGAAAGCGTGACAACGCCGATTCCTGCAAGCCATCCTGCACATATTCCAGAAAGCGTTGCGCCAACTCCACTTTGCGCGGCGCGCGAAACCCGACCGATAGTGTCATGCAGGCGCTTTGTGCCACTCCTTCGTGGGCGTAGCGCGGCGGCAGGTACAGCAGATCGCCTTGCGTGACGCGCCACTCGTGTGTGTGCCGGAATGCCTTGAGAATGCGTAGCGGCGCATTTTCGTCGAGCGCGAGATCGTTTTGCGCACTGATGCGCCAGCGCCGCGTGCCCGCGCCTTGCAGCAAAAATACATCGTAGCTGTCGAAGTGCGGCCCCACGCCGCCGCCGGGCGGCGCATAGCTCACCATCAAATCATCTAGCCGCGCGTGGGGAATGAACGAAAACTGTTGCAACAGCGCTGCAGCGTCAGGGTGAACCTGTTCCACACCCTGCACCAGCAGCGTCCAACCCTGCGGCGGCAAACTGCGCAACTGGCTGCGCGTGAACGGCCCGTGTTGCACGCTCCAGCGCCCGCGCGCGCGTATCACCAAGCGAGACTCCACATCGTCGCGCGCGGCAAGCGCAAACAGGGCACCGGCGCTCAGCCAATCACCGCAATGGGGGATGGCGTTGCGCACGAACAGCGGGCGCTTTTGCCAATGTCGGCGCAAAAATGCAGGGTTCGTCAACCCACCGAGCAGTTCGTGCTGGCGCTTTGTCGATTGCGTCGCTTGCGTCGCTTGCGTAATGTTTGCCATGGGCGTGATTATAAACGCGGCGGTTCGTGGCGATGACTTGCGGGTTTCCGGTACAATGCGTGCGTCAAAAATTGGCAAGGCAAGGAGCAGGGCAATGAACATTGGGCATAACACTGTGGTATCCCTGTCGTACTCCCTGTACGACGCTGATGGCCAGGTAATCGAAAAGGCCGAGGATCCGCTGGTTTATTTACATGGCGGTCATGCCGGCATTTTCCCCGCAGTGGAAAAAGCGCTGGAAGGCAAAGCCGTGGGCGACGAATGCAAGATACGCCTGACGCCGGCCGATGCCTTTGGCGAATACGATGCGGCGCTGGTGCGCGTCGAAGAGCAAGAGAAATTTCCCGCCGAGGTCGCTGTCGGCATGCAGTTTCAGGGTGAATCCGGCAAGCCCGGCGAAACCATCGCCTACACTGTTACCGATATTGCCGACGGCAAAGTGGTGGTGGACGGCAATCATCCGCTGGCTGGGCAGACTTTGAACTTTGAATGCACCGTGGCCGAAGTGCGTGCTGCAAGCAACGAAGAGCTTTCGCACGGCCATGTGCATGGCGCGCACGGGCATCACCATTAACTGAGGTTTTAACAACGCCATTTGCCACCGAGGACACCGAGGACACCGAGGACACCGAGACATCTCAAGTTGGTAAGTTGATTTTTCGTCTCTATTCAGCCTCTATGAAAGTTCAACATCTTCCCTCACCCCTAACCCCTCTCCCGAAGGGAGAGGGGAACAAACCCTCGCCCTCCGGGA